>NZ_CP069396.1:1810714-2423571 GCF_016887565.1 Archangium violaceum | reverse complement strand
AGTGGGAGAGCGAGTCGAAGGTGCAGGCCTGACCCGCCGGAGCCCAACCACAGGGGCCCGCCTGCTCCCGGGCCGCCTGGACCGCCGCGAAGGCATTCACCAATCCGGCGCCGCAGCGGCCCCCACACCCGGCCAGGGGCTGGGCCGTCGTGCGCAGGAGCTGGGTGATGTCCGCCGGGCGCAGGTTCGGATTCACCGACAACATCAGCCCCACCACTCCCGAGACGTGAGGGGCCGCCATCGAGGTCCCTGACAGGTAGCGATAGCAAGAGGCGTCGTTGCTGGTGGGGGACGTGGTCCAGGCGGAGACCGCACCTTCGACCGAGGTGCTGAAGAAGCTGGGTGGATCCTCGGGACAGTCAATCCCAGTTCCATACCCATCCATGGGTCCCCGAGGATCGTGGGTGCCTCCACCACCGGGGGCCGCGAGGGTCACCGCTCCGAAGTTGCTGTACGGGGCCAGTGCGTTGGTACGGGTCGTCGCCGCCACCGCGATGACTCCCGGACACGACGCCGGCGAGGTATTGGCGGCATCCACGGCTTGATTGCCCGCCGCCACGACGACCGTGACGTTGTTCGCGATCGCCACGGACACCGCGGTGCGCAGCCCCGCCATTTCCTGGACGGTGCAGGCCGTGCCAAGCTCCAGGCTCATGTTGATGACCCGAGCGCCATTGGCGACCGCCCAGTTGATGCCTCGGACCAGCGAGTCCAGGGTGATGCTCTCACGTCCCGAGACCTTGACCGGCAACACCTGGCAACCCCAGCACACTCCCGCGCTGCCCTGCTGATTGTTGGAAGCCCCGGCGACGATGCCCGCCACATGCGTGCCATGCCGCCAGAACACGCGCGACCAGGAGCCGGCGGGGATGTAGCCATCGTCTTGCGCGTTCCCGTCCTGATCCGCGGCATCGAACTCCAGTCCCTGCACCCACCTGCCCGCGAGGTCGGGATGGTTGGTCCTCCCGGAGTCGAGGAGCGCGATGCGAATCCCGGCGGTGCCCGTGGTGAGATCCCAGGCCCGCGGCAGCTGGATCAGCGGGTAATGCCACTGCCGCGGGTACAGGGGGTCGTTCGGCACGGCCGAGAACTGGAAGCGGTAGTTGGGGTGGGCGAATTCCACGTCCGGCCGGGACCTCAGCTGCGCGATCACCTCCCACGTCGCGGCGGAGTCATCGACGAGGCTCCCCTTCGTGGTGGGGGCGAAGCGCAACACATCCATCCCGAACGGAAGGCCTTGAAGACTCTCGAGCCGCGCGTTCGCGAGCGCGGCCCTGCCACTCTTCAGTGCCGTCGCCGCTGCCTGCGTCTTGAACTTGACGATCACCTGGCCCGGGACGAAATCCAGCCGGGCGCCCCCAGGTTTCGGGAGCGGCGGGGGCGCGGCCCGAGCAGCCGACGTCAACACGAAGCAAAGTCCCAACAACAGCGCGGATATTCTCGACAAACGAACAGGCCTCCTGAAGCAGTGTGGAGGCCTGAGAACCCTCACCTCGGGCGGCGATCATTCCCGCGCTCGAAGGTGAAGGGAAAAGCCGGTCCTCCGCGGGGCAACCGGCAGAGGAGCCGGTCACCGAGGCTGGTTCCCCTCGGGGTCGCGCCGACCTCGTCCCCGCCGGTGGTCCTGGAGCTGCTACTCCCAGGGAATTCCCAGCTCGACGAAGGCCTCGCGCAGCCGTTCCACTCCAGGACCGTCACCGCCGACGATGACGCTGTGCCTCGTCAGGGAGGCCTGGAGGAGCAACCGGGCTCCGTCCGGGTCGAGCTCGCTCGCGGAGACCATCAGAGTGCCCACGGTAGGTGCGAGCCTGACCCCGGCGCGGGCGCCACCCCAGGGCGCAGGGTCTGGCAGCAGGAAATGCCAACCCCTCTCAGTGCAGGCATTCGCCGCATGAGCCGGACAACTTGGTATTGGCGACGAAGGAATCGTAGTCCGCCTTCGAGGAGACAACCGCTGAGCCGAAGTCGGCGTAGACCGCCCAGGTGGAGGGGGTGACCACGGCGTCCTTGAATGTTCCGCGATAGTAGTCCACCCCATTGTTGGGCTTGAAGAAGCTCCACCCGTAATTGCTATTCCATGGACGGCAGCTCGCAAGGGTAGCCATGTAGCTCGCCGAGGGAGCACCTCCACGCCCCTTCCACAGGTAGCACGCATGTGAAACCGAGGAGCAAGGAGGGTGATCAACCCGCTGACAGGCGGGGACGTGCGTTCTGACACGCCCAGTTCAAGTCCTTGATGCCTATTTTCGGCTCCTCTGACACGTCAAAAGGCATTACTGACACGTCATCGACGTGTCAGTGCCCCGCGGACATCGTGTTCATCCGGGACACCTCGCCGTACTCGGAATACTCGTTCCCGCCAGCGTTGTCTGGCGAGCGCCCGGCCTCACATGCCCGCATGCAGGGGGCTCCCGCGTGGCATAAACCCCCCTCCATGCCTCGCGACGTCTCCTTCTTCGACTCCCTTGGCCGCCTCCTCGCCCTCGAGCGCGAGGCCGAGCGCGCCCGTATGGAAGCCCTCGCCGAGGGCATGTCCCTCCAGCAGCGCGCCGAGCAGGGCCTCTCCTTCCTCGACCTCGAGAGCATCGAGGAGGAGGTCGGCCTCGGCGGCCGCGTCCTGGTGACGCTCGCCCGCAAAGACAGGGCCCGCTTCCCCGCCCGCCTCGACAACGGCGACCAGGTCGCCGTCTTCCCCCGCCGCTCCGAAATCAAGGAGCCCGCTCGCGCCCTCGTCTCCCGCGCCACCGCCACCCGCGTCCAGCTCGCCTTCGACCGCGCTCCCCCTCCCTTCGTCCACGAGGGGCTGCTGCGCCTCGACCGCGTCCCCAACGACGTCACCTTCGAGCGCGTCCGCGCTGGCCTCGCCCGGGTGAAGGCGCTCGACAAGGGCGCCGCCCGCCGCAAGCGCGAGGTCCTCCTTGGCAACGAGCATCCCCGCTTCGACTCCCTCCGCGAGTTCTCCCCCACCCGCCCCCTCAACCCCGAGCAGCAGGACGCCGTCGCCCGCGCCCTCGCCGCAGAGGACTTCTTCCTCGTCCACGGCCCTCCCGGCACCGGCAAGAGCACCGTGCTCGCCGAGGTCGCCGCCCAGGCCGTCTCCAACGGCCAGCGTCTGCTGTGCACCGCCGCCAGCAACGCCGCCGTCGACCACCTCACCGACCTCTGTCTCGACAAGGGCCTGCGCGCCATCCGCGTCGGACACCCCGCCCGCGTCACGCCCCGCCTCCAGGAGCACACGCTGGACCTCGTCGTCGAGGACCACCCCGACCGCGTCCTCTCCCGCGAGCTCTTCGACGAGGCCTTCTCCCTCCTCGGCTACGCCCGCCGCCAACGCACCCAGGGCCGCAGCAGCGCCCGCTTCGCCAACGCCCGCGCCTCCACCTCCGAGGCCAAGAGCCTCCTCGACGAGGCCCGCGCCCTCGAGCGCAAGGCCCTCCGCTCCGTCCTGGAACGCGCCCACGTCGTCTGCGTCACCCTCGCCAGCCTCGAGTCCGGCGTGCTCTCCCACGAGGAGTTCGACCTCGCCCTGCTCGACGAGGCCACCCAGGCCACCGAGCCCCTCGCCCTGCTCGGCTTCCTCCGCGCCCCCAAGGTCATCCTCGCCGGAGACCCCCAGCAGCTCCCTCCCACCGTCCTCTCCCAGGAGGCCGCGAAGCAGGGTCTCGCCGTCAGCCTCTTCGAGCGTCTGCTCGCCGACCACGGCGAGGGCGTCAAGCGCATGCTCCGCGAGCAGTACCGGATGAACACCGCCATCATGTCCTTCCCCTCCCAGGAGATGTACGGCGGCGAGCTGCGCGCCCACCCCAGCGTCGCCGACCGCACCCTCGCGGACGTGCTTCCCCCGGAGGCCACCAGCGTCGACGCCCCTCCCGTCCTCTTCCTCGACACCGCCGGCAAGGGCTTCGACGAGGAGCTGGAGCAGGACACCGGCAGCCTCTTCAACCGCGGCGAGGCCGACCTCGTCATCGCCCGCGTGAAGGAGCTGCTCGCCGCCGGGCTCGCCCCTCGCGAGCTCGCCGTCATCACCCCCTACCGCGCCCAGGCCCACGCCCTGCGCGAGCGCGTGGAGCCGCTCTCCCCCGACATCGAGGTGGACACCGTCGACGCCTTCCAGGGCCGCGAGAAGGACGCCATCCTCGTCTCCCTCACCCGCTCCAACTCCGAGGGTCAGCTCGGCTTCCTCACCGACCTGCGCCGCATCAACGTGGCTCTCACCCGCGCCCGCCGGCACCTCTTCGTGGTGGGCGACTCCGCCACCCTCAGCGGCCACCCCTTCTACTCACGCTTCATCGAGTCCACCCAGGAGGGCGGTGGCTACCGCTCCGCCTGGGAGTGGCCCGACCCCGCCGACGCCTCCTGAGCCAACGGGGCCCCCTCAGCGCGGCTCGCGCGCCATGACGATGTAGCACACGCACACGCCACGCCCGACGTTGACGAAGGCGTGGGGCACGTCCGCCTCGAAATAGAAGGCGTCCTGCGCCTCCACCGTGACGCTCCCGTCCGGGAAGTCGATGCGCAGCGTGCCCTTCTCCACCGTCAGGTGCTTGCCCACCGGCAATTCCTTGCCCGGCAACTCCCCCGTCGAGGTGTGCGCCGGCAGCGTGAAGCGGATGAACTCCACCCCTCCCTTCTCGAATGGGGGTGACAGCTGCTGCCGCAGCACGCCGCTCTCCCCGTCCCGGAACGTGGGCTGCTGCGCCGGAGGGAGCAGCAGCCGCGTCTGCTTCGGCCTCGGGCGCGACAGCAGCTCCGACAACCCCACCCCCAGCCCCTTCGCGATGCGCACCGCCACCACCAGCGTGGGGTTGTTCGTCCCCCGCTCCACCTTGGAGATCATCGCCCGGCTCACCTCCGAGCGCTCCGCCAGCGCCTCCAGCGTCAGCCCCCGCTCCTGCCTCAGCTCCCGGATGCGCGCCCCCAACCGCGACGCCTCCGCCGCCTCCAGCTCCGTCGCTCCCTCTCCACTCGAACTCGACTTGACATTTCTCATATGTGAGAACACTAAAGGGCCCACCCGAACCGCTCAGCCCGGGTCCGGCGGGACGTTACCGCCCGGCCCGGGAGACTGCCCGCGCCTCGGGAAGAGTGCACACGCCGTAGGGAGGTCTGGAGCATGGAGACTCGAAAGCTGGGGAAGCAGGGACTCACCGTCTCGGCCATCGGCCTGGGCTGCATGGGCATGTCGGATTTCTATGCCGGGCGGGATGACGCGGAGTCGGAGGCCACGCTGCTGCACGCGCTGGAGCGGGGCATCACCTTCTTCGACACCGCGGACGCCTATGGCCCGGGCCTCAACGAGGAGCTGGTGGGCCGGGTGCTGCGTCCGCACCGCGCCCAAGTGGTTCTGGCCACGAAGTTCGGCATCGTGCGTGATCCGAACAACCCGCACGCGCGCAGCATCAACGGCCGCCCCGAGTACGTGAAACAGGCGTGCGAGGCCAGCCTGCGGCGGCTGGGCATGGACGTCATCGACCTGTACTACCTGCACCGCGTGGACCCCAATACGCCCATCGAGGAGACCGTGGGCGCCATGGCCGAGCTGGTGAAGCAGGGCAAGGTGCGCTACCTCGGGCTCTCCGAGGTGAACTCGGACACCCTGCGCCGCGCGTGCGCCGTGCACCCCATCGCCGCCCTGCAGAGCGAGTACTCGCTGTGGAGCCGCGACCCGGAGGACGGCGTGCTCCAGACCTGCCGCGAGCTGGGCGTGGGCTTCGTCCCCTACAGCCCCCTGGGCCGTGGATTCCTCACCGGACAGCTCAAGCGCTTCGAGGACCTGGCCCAGGACGACTACCGCCGCCACAACCCGCGCTTCCAGGGAGAGAACTTCCAGCGCAACCTGAAGCTGGTGGAGCACATCGAGCAGCTCGCCCGGAAGAAGCAGTGCTCGCCGGCACAGCTCGCCCTGGCCTGGGTGCTCGCCCGGGGTGAGGACCTCGTGCCCATCCCCGGCACCAAGCGGCGCAAGTACCTGGACGACAACCTGGGGGCCCTGGACGTGAAGCTCACCGAGCGGGACCTGGCGGAGATCGACGCCATCGCGCCTCCGGGCGTCGCCGCCGGAGACCGCTACCCGGCCAACATGAAGCACCTGACGCAGTCCGACAGGCCCTCGACCCCCCAGGCCCGCTGAGGCTCCCGGGTCACTCAAAAAGTGAGAACCTGAACAGTAGGGCCGGGCGACTATGCAAAACGTGCGGGCCTCCCCGCACGTTTTGTCACGAATGACCCGCAAAATTTGTCACCTCCGGCGGGTCAGGCAAGCGGCAAAGCCCCGGATTCCTTGGGTATCGGCGAAAACCGGGCGACGGCACGGCGAATGCTTCCTTGGAGGGCAGTGGGGGAAGGCAGCCCTCAAGGAGGCAGCCATGTCGCAAGTACGTTCGGTCGTGTCCAAGGAAGCCGATGTCTGGGTCCTGCGCCTGGAGAAGTCCAACGGGAAGGTGCAGGAGTACCGCTGCACCACCGAGGGACAGGCCCGGCAGCTCGCGCTGGTGCTCTCCGCCTCGGCGCCGGTGGAGCCCCTGGCCCAGCAGCCCCAGGCCTGAGCAGCACCCGGCGGTTCACGGCAACGGCGGAACGCGTTAAGCGGGGGGTCCAGCCGGAGTGTCCTCTCCGGCCTGGAAGGAGCCGCCGTTGTCCTCCTCTTTCGAGTCACTGAAGGTCGATGCCCACGGGCTCGCCCTCCACGCACGCCAGCGCGGTGCCGGCGGCTCGCCCGCCGTCGTCTTCCTGCACGGCTATCTGGACCACTCCCACAGCTTCGACTTCGTCGCCGAGCACCTGCCGGACTCCTGGCACCTGGTGCTGCTCGACTTCCGCGGCATGGGTCGAAGTGGACACCTGCCCCGGCTCGCCAACTACCAGTTCGCCGACTACCTGGTGGACGTGGAGGCGGTGCTGCGCGCCACCGGCCTGGAGGCGGTACACCTCGTCGGCCATTCGCTGGGCGGCATCGTCGCCACGGCGTACGCGGCCGCCCGTCCCTCGCGCGTGCTGAGCCTCGGCCTCATCGAGAGCCTCGGGCCCCTGGGCGGCCCTCCCGAGAACGCGCTCGCGCGCCTGCGCGGCTTCCTCGAGGATCTGGAGCGCACACCCAACCGCAAGCCCTACCCCAGCGTGGAGGTCGCCGCCGCCCGCCTGCGAGACGGCGCCGCCCTGCCCGAGCACGTCGCGCTCCACATGGCGCGCCACGGCACCGAGCCCGTCGAGGGCGGCGTCGCCTTCACCTTCGACCCGACCCACCGCCGCCGCTTCGCCTTCGGCTACGACGACGCCCAGTGGCTCGCCCTCTCCTCCGCCGTCACCTGCCCGGTGCGGTTGATCCTCGGGAGCGAGGGCTACGGCTTCAATGACGAGCGGGCCCGGGCCCGACTCGCCGCCCTGCGCCCCGCCCAGCCCCCCATCGTCATCCCCGGGGGCCACCACGTGCACCTGGAGCAGCCGGAGGCCGTGGCGCGCGCGCTCCGGGAGCTCATCCAGTCCGTCCGCTAATCCGCCTCGGGTGCCCCGACAAGCCGGGAAAACTCCTTCACCCTCCAGGGCAAGCGGCTTCCAATCGTTCGCATCCTACATCCACGCCTTCGCCAAACCCTTGTTTTCATTGGGCCCGCCAACCAACAGACGGTTGGTACGCCTTTTGATTAGGGGTATGCCGGATGGATTCCAGGCGGGAACGGGCGATGAGGACGGGGCTGCGTGGTGGGCGGATCATCGGGCTGTCACTGCTGACGGCGCTGCTGGCGTGTCACGAACCGGGGAACACCCGTTCGGTGCAGGCCCAGGCGGCCGTGGATGCGGACACGCTGGATTTCGGGGACGTGCCGGTGGGCCAATGGCGCGAGAAACAGGTGCGCCTGCGCAACGTGGGCTACGTGCCCTTCCATGCGCTGAATGCGCTCGGGCTCGAGGGAGACCCCTCATACGAGGTGTCCTTCGACGGTGAAGAGCGGGTGATGCCCGGCGAGGAGAAGCTGGTGCACGTGCGCTTCCACCCGCTCTCGGAAGGCCCCGTGGAGGAGACGGTCCACGTGCTCACGGATGCCAACTCGGGCCGGGAGCACACCGTGAGGGTCCGGGGTCAGGGTGTCCCCCTGCCCATCGACATCTCCCCGCCGGTGCTGGACTTCGAGACGCTGGAGGTGGACAGCGAGAGGACCCTGCGCCTCACCATCTCCAATCCGGTGGACCTGCCGCTCACGGTGACGCTCGAGGGCGCCGCGGCCGATGCCTTCAGCGCGGACACCCTCACCGTGCCGCCGCTCAGCACGCGCGAGGTGCAGGCGAAGTACCTGCCTCGCTCGTTGGGAGACATGCGCGCGCAGGTGAAGGTCAAGGCCTGTGGCAACTGCACGCCGACGGTGGCGGAGCTGGCCGGCCGCTCGGTGCCGAGCGCCTTCGTCTTCGAGCCGGAGCCGGTGCCCTTCGAGTCCATCCCCGTGCACGAGCGCACCCAGTCCTATACGCGCGCGCGCAACATCACCTGGCGGCCGGTCACCATCATGGGGCTGAGCACCAGCGACAAGTCCTTCACGCCGCTCAAGTCCATGCAGCGCCAGGAGGTGAAGCCGGGCGAGGCGGTGGAGGTGCCGCTGGAGTTCGCCGCGCGCTTCTCCGGGCCCAACACGGGCACGCTGACGCTGGGCTACGAGTCGGACAAGGCGCGCCAGTCGCAGGTGGTGCTGGACGCGAGCGGTGGCCGGCCCACGCTGGCGGTGGCCCCGGCCGCGCTGGACTTCGGCGAGCTGCCCGTGGGCGGCAAGGTGGGGAAGACGATTCGCATCTCCAACGGCGGCACCACCGGCAACCTCATCTTCCGGGGCGTGCGAGGCGGCGGGAGCGCGGACCACTTCTCGGTGGACGTGCCCCTGCGCGGCAAGCAGGCCTACCCGTGGAAGGCGGGCACCGCCTGGCCGGCGCTGGGAGTCGATGACATCACCATCGCCCCGGGCACGGACGCCATCGACCTGACGGTGTACTTCGAGCCCAAGGCCGAGGGCACCTGGCAGGGCACGCTGGTGCTCATGTCGGATGACAAGTTCACCCCCGAGCGCACCATCGCCCTCACCGGCCGCGCCCGGTCCACCGGCCCCTGCGTCTACGAGCTCAAGCCCTGGCCGGTGCTGGACTTCGGCAACGTGACGCCCGGCCGTGGCGCCGTGCTGGGCTTCTCCTTCCGCAACCCCGGCCGGGCCGAGTGCGCGGTGAAGGACATCCACCTGTCCAACGACGCCGGGGGTGTCTTCTACATGCCGGGCGGCAAGCTGGCCGGTGGCGTGTTGCCGTACGACACCGCCTTCAGCGCGATGATCGCCTTCCGGCCCCAGGCGCCGGGCGAGTACCAGGGCGAGCTGCGGCTGACGGTGAACGACCCCGCCAACCCCACGGTGACGCTGCCCCTCCGGGGTGTGTCGCAGGACAGCTGCCTGGTGGCCGCGCCCGCCTTCGTGGACTTCGGACCCATCCGCTACGACTGCTCGGTGGGCCGCCGGCGCACGCTCATCTCCAACCAGTGCGCCGCGCCCATCGACGTGCGTGACTTCCAGATTGGAGCGGGAACCAGCAACCAGTACGCGCTGATGACGAACATGGCGCTGCCGCGCACGCTGGCGCCAGGCGAGGGCTTCGAGCTGGAGTTCTCCTACGAGCGCAACGTGCTCGGCCAGCACTTCAGCCCCTTCTTCGTCTACGCGACGAACGAGCCCAGCCCGCTGCTCGTCCCGCTGCTGGCGGAGACGAACCACGAGGGCCTGCAGCTCGACCGCTTCATCCAGGGCACCAACAGCCAGCTGGACGTCCTCTTCGTGGTGGCCAACACCACCACCATGGACACCTACCAGGCGCGGCTGAAGGCGGCCATTCCGGGCTGGCTGGAGCGCGCGCGACAGGCCGGCGTGGACGTGCGCGTGGGCGTCACCAGCACGGGTCTGGCGGCCCGGGCCTCCGCGTGCGGCGGCGTGACGGCGGGTGGCGAGGGCGGCCGGCTCGTCCCGGTGGACGGCAGCCGCTCGCGCGCCATCTCCAGCGCCGCGACCACGGCGGCGGAGACCGTGCAGGCCAACATCGACGACGTGGGGCTGTGCCACAACCTGGTGCAGGGCCTGGAGACGATGCGTCAGGCGCTCTCCTCGCCCCTGGCCACCAGCGCGGATGATCCGCGCACCCCGCTGCCCAACGACGGCAACCTGGGCTTCCTGCGCTCCACGGCCCGGCTCGCGGTGGTGGTGCTGTCCGACGAGGACGACCACTCGGGCTTCGACGCGGAGAGCTACGTGCAGTTCCTCCAGGCCATCAAGGGCACCGGCATGGCGCACCGCACCCAGCTCTACGCGCTCGTGCCCACCGACAACCGCTGCACCACCGCGGGCCCCCCGGGGCCGCGCTTCTCCACCGTGGCGCAGCGCACCAACGGCGCGGTGGGCTCCATCTGCCAGGGCGACTACGGCTCCTTCCTGGACAAGCTCCTGCAGCGCGCCGACAGGCCCCAGGCGGACTTCACCCTCGGCGCCACGCCCAATGGCATGGCGGAGATGTCCGTGCGCGTCGCGGGGGTGAAGCTGCCGGCCGACCAGTGGACCTACGACCCCGCCCACAACGCGGTCGTCTTCCAGCCCGCCGCGGTGCCCACGCCAGGGCAGACCATCGAGGTCCGCTACCGCAGCGCCTGCCCGGCCCCTCCCCCCGCTCCCTGAGGGCGGCGTCAAGGGGGTGGGGCACCTTCCGCCCATGGGCCCCGGGCGGATATGGTGGCCCCACCCGTGGAAACCTTCGGCCGTTACGAGCTGCTGCGAAAACTGGCAACCGGCGGAATGGGCCAGGTCTTCCTGGCCCGGCAGAAGGGGCCCGTGGGCTTCCAGAAGCTGCTGGTGGTGAAGCGGCTCCTGCCTCACCTCTCCGAGGACCCGGACTTCATCAAGATGTTCCTGGATGAGGGCCGCATCGCCGGCTACCTCAACCACCCCCACGTCGCGCAGATCTACGACCTGGGAGACGTGGACGGGGTGCTCTACATCGCCATGGAGTACGTCCAGGGCGAGGCCGTCAGCCACGTGAACGCGCGCGCCAACCACCGCAAGGGCGGGCTGCCGCTGGGGCTCAAGTGCCGCATCATCGCGGACGCCGCCGCGGGACTGGACCATGCGCACCAGGCGCGCTCGCCCTCGGGCCGCAGGCTGGGCCTCATCCACCGCGACGTGTCCCCGCAGAACGTGCTGGTGAGCTTCACCGGCAACGTGAAGCTCATCGACTTCGGCGTGGCCAAGGCCTCGGGGAAGCTGTCCCAGACGATCGTCGGCACCATCAAGGGCAAGCACGCATACATGTCCCCGGAGCAGGCCCGCGGCGAGGAGCTCGACGCCCGCTCGGACGTGTACGGCCTGGGCATCGTCCTCTACGAGCTGCTCGCCAGCCAGCGGCTCTTCAAGCGCGACTCGGACATGGCCACCCTCAAGGCCGTGGTCGGCGCCAAGGTGCCCCCGCCCTCCGAGGCCGTGCCGGGCGTCCCCAAGACGCTCGACGCGGTGGTGATGAAGGCGCTGGCCCGCAGGCGCGAGGAGCGCTTCCAGAGCGCCGGCGAGTTCCAGCTCGCCATCGAGGACTTCCTGCTCGCCGAGCGGCTCCCGGGCACCCATGCCCACCTCACCGGCTTCATGAGGGACCTGTACGCCGCGGAGCTCGAGGAGGAGCACTTCGCCAGCGAGCCCACCGTCATCCAGTACGACCCCCGGCTCATGCGGGAGAACAGCTCGCCCTCCTCGACGAAGGTGGCCCCCGTGCAGGGACAGGCGAAGCCGGCGCGGCCGGCGGGCGCGGGGCCAGGCACGCCTCCGCGCCCTCGGGCGGCCCAGGGAGCCCGGCGTCCCGCGGGAGGCCGGGAGCCCGGCGAGGACACCGGGACGGAAACGTAGTCCCGGCGCTCCCCGGAGACGCCGCCCGTTACTGGCCGAGCACGGGGGCGAGCCCCTTGCTCACTCCCGTGATGGCGCCTCCCGTGCCGTTGCCCAGCTCGCCGAAGAGGTTCTGACTCCCACCGCAGTAGGTGAGTCCCTCGGTGGTGATGCCGCAGAAGAAGCCACTGCTCCTCCGCGAGAGCGAACGCCAGCTCAGCTCGGGCGCCACCGGGGTGGCCAGCAAGCCCCCCTGCGTGCCCGTGCAATACGCCTTCCCCTCGGCGGTGAGACCGCACCCCTCCTCCAGGGAGACGAATGCGGGCAGCCCCTCCATCCGGGTGGGGGTCGGGCCCAGGCCCTGGCCCCAGCAATACAGCTCGCCCGTAGTGGTGAGCCCACAGGTCGTTGCGTTGGCGGCGTCGATGTCCTGGAAGACAAGCCCACCCGTGACCGCGCGGGGGACAGTGCCGCAGGGCGCTCCATCCCGGCAGGTCCACTCGGAGACGACGCCACGGCCGAGCTGTCCGGAGGCGTCCGAACCCCAGCACCAGGCCCGGCCATCCGCCTCCAGCGCGCAGGTGTGGTCGGAGCCGCTGTCGATGCGGGTGAAGCGGAACTCCCCGGCGACGCGGCCGGGAGCCTGGTTGTCGCCGCAGGTGGGCCCGGGGCAGAAGTCAGAGAGGCCGAGCTGGCCCAGGCTGTTGTTGCCCCAGCACCAAGCCTGGCCCGCGCCCGTGATACCGCAGTAGTGGCGCGACCCCGCCGAGAGCTGGATCAGTGAGTCGGTGGGAACCGGGGTGGGCTGCGCGTTCGAGGACTCGTTCCAGCAACGCACCTGCCCCGAGTCCGTCAGGCCGCATCGGTTGGAGAGCCGCGTGAACCGCACGCCCTCGACCAGCGGCTGGGGAAAGGTCTGGCACGAGAACACGACGGGAGGACGAACCACCGGCCCCACCACGCACGACATCGCCGGGCTGAGACCGGCCACCGCCTGCCCCCAACAATGGAGGCGCCCCTCGGCGTCCAGGGCACACGCGCCGAGCCCGGGCAGCCTGTCGTCCGCCTGCACGGTGGAGAAACGCAGCGACGTGGACCGCACCTCGACCTCCGTGTTCGAGCTCACGGTCCAGCTCCCCTCACAACCCTGGCGAGGGGGGAGGCTGGCCACGATGCGGGCGTGTCCCGGCCCCCTTGCCGTCACCCGGCCCTGCTCGTCCACGGTGGCGACCGCGGCATCGGTCGTGGTCCAGGTCACTGGCTCGGCCGCGACCGTGCGGGAATCGAGCAGGATGGAGAATGTCTCGCCCGGAGTCAGCAGATAGCCCGAGGGCTGCGAGCGCAGCTCCTCGGGATACTGGATGGTGGCCCGCGAGGTGCCGCCCACCCTGCCAGAAGGAGAGTCCGCCTCGGCCGTGAGGATGGCACAACCACTCTTGTGGCCCCGGAACCGGGCACGGCCCTGCTCGGGCGCATCCACGAAGCTGGCGATCGACTCATCCGAGCTCGACCAGGAGAACGAGGTGCCGGGCACCGGGTTCCCATCCGGATCCTCGAGGACGGCCTCCAGCTCCAGTCCCGCGAGGCCCGGGTTCTTGTCGCCAGGCGTATAGGTCACCGTCTCGGGAGAGACGCGAACCCGGTACGAACCAGAAGGAGGAGTGCCGGGACAGCCGAGACCCAGGACCACGAGCAGCACGAAGGCGGCGGCCCGGTACGGCGGAGACGAGGTCGGTTTCACTTAACTTCCCTTGCTGGCCGGCCCCGTCCCTCACTGATAACACAAACACACGTGCGAGCAATAGTCTTATCATGCTCGCCAGGGTGTCTCCGGATGCCCGCACAAGAGGGGCACATGACACTTCTCTCGATTCCGCGTCACCTGTTGCTAGCACTCATCACACTTGTCGCGGTGCTGACGAGCGGGTGCCTCGGTCACCACTACGAGGTTTCACGAACGGAGCTGGAGCGCCTCGTGGAGACGCCGCCGCAGGAGCGCGGCCAGGGCGTGTATGCCGTGCAACAGTTCACGACGGCCGCGGAGCCGGAGCCCGCCCCCGTCTGGGAGGAGCCCGTGGGTGCGCCACCACCGGGCTACTCACTGGGCCTGCACGGCCACTGGGTGCCGTCCTTCTACCTCGATTACGGCGCGCCCTATTACGAGCCACCGCCCCCTCCACAACGGCCCTCCGTCCATGACGCCTCGCCCGTCGGCGGAATGTCGTCGGCCGGAGGCACGCCGTCCTCCACGAGCTCGGGCTCGAGCGGCTCCGGCTCCATCGGCAACATCAACGACATCCACGTGCTGCTGGTGGCGGTCATCGTGGTGGGCGTCGCGGCCGGCGTGGGACTGGCGGCCACCGAGGGGGCCCGCTACGAGGGCACGGTCGCCGTGCATCCGCACCACCCGGTGCACCTCTGGCACGAGCATGGCGGGCAGCGCATCGTCGCGCTCGACGAGCTCACCCGCGAGGATTTGAACAACCTCGACAGGGCCACGCTGTCGGGCAACGAGGGCGCCGGCATGTGGCTGCGCGAGTCCGCGCCGCTCAACCGCAAGGGTTTCTCGTACCAGTTCGGCGCCGGCAACGATCACCTCACACTGCCCGGCCGGTACAGCCAGCGGAGCCTCGGCTTCCACTTCGGGCTCGGCTACTACCCCGCGAGGAAGTTCGGCCTGCTCGCCCACTCGCGCCTGCAGCTCGGCGGTGACGACTTCAACGCCTTCTACAACGTGCGCCTGGGTCTGGAGGCCCAGTGGTATCCCATCTCCTTGTGGCGCCTGCACCTGGGCCCCTTCGTCGGTGGAGGACAGTCCTGGTCCGCGTCGGCCGGACTGGCGCTGCCCGACGCGCATGGCACGCGGCCCTATGTCTCCGTCGGGGGGCTCGCGGAATTCGAGCTGACCACGCGCCTGGGGCTCACCTTCCGCTGGACCCAGGACTGGCTGCCCACCGCCGGCCCGGACACCCGCGCCTTCATCAGCTCGTGGTCGGTGGGACTCGCGGTCTACTGAGCCCACGCGGAGAGGGTGACCGGAACCCGAGAAGCCCCGGTCACCCCACCCGCTCGTGAGGCGCCCGCTACTTCTTGGCGTCCTTGCCAGCCTCCTTCACCGCCGCGTCCGCGCCCGACTCCGCCGCCTTCGGCTTGCGGATGGGACACGACACGATGGCCCCGTTCGGATCGATGGCGTCCTTGCCGGACTCCACCTGGAGAATCTTCCGCTCCTCTCCGATGACGAACGTGTAGCGATTGGCCAGCTTCAACACCGGCGTCTTCACATCGTAGAGGTTCGTCAGCTTCGCATCCGGATCCGGGATGAACGGGAACTGCGCCTTCAACGACTCCTTGAACTTCGCCAACGTTTCCTTGTCATCCGTACTGACGGCCAGGACCTGGCCGTTGAGCTTCTCGACATCCGCGTACCGGTCCCGGTACGCCGAGAGCTCGCGCGTTCAACCACCTGTGAACGCCTTGGGGAAGAAGGCCAGGATGACCGGGCCCTGCTTCACCATCTGGGACAGGGTGTACGACTTGCCGGCGGTGTCCTCCACCGTGAAGTCCGGCGCGACGTCCCCCACCTGGGGGGTGGCTCCCGCGAAGAAGCCCGCTACGAGCGTGGGAATGAGCATGCCCCGAGTAAAGGGCTTCGCCGTTCCCGGCGCAACTCAGAGGCTCGCGAGCGCCACGCGGTAGAGGGCCCGGTAACCCATGCGAGGGGCCGGCTCGAAGCGCTCCGCCGTGAAGATCTCCTCCAACAGGCGCTTGCCGTCCTCGCTCTCGTGCAGCCCCAGCAGGGCCCGCTCCAGCTGGCCCACCAGCTCCGGCGCCACGCCCATGCCCACCGGCACCCCATCGTTCGGGGCCTCCTCGGTGTAGGCGATGAGCTCGAACTCCCGCCCCTTGCCCGGGAGCACCACCTCCACGCCGTCCGCGTACGTCAGCCCCGTGGACTCCGGCGGGCAGAAGACGCTCGCCACGTCCGCCAGGCCACTCAGCACCGCCTCCAGGGAGGCCTTGTACGAGCCCGAGAGCTGCTGCGAGACGAACGTCTTCGACGGCTCCTGCCCCTTGGCCTTCAGGTACGCCACCGGCAGCAGGTAGCCCGCCACCGAGTCCCGGTCCACCCACGCCACCCGCTTGCCGTGCAGCGACTCCAGCTTCAGCCCGGAGCCCGCCCGCGCCACCAGCGCCGAGCGGTACGACGAGCGCCCCCGCCGCACCCCGCGCGCCAGCACCCGCACGCCCATGGCCTCCACCCGGGCGCACACGAAGGGCGGCGCCCAGACGGCATCCGCCCGGCCCGCCAACAGGTCCTTCGCGAGCGCCTCGTAGCTGGCCGCCACGCCCACCTCCACCTTCCGGCCCAGGGCCCGCTCGATGAGCGAGGCCAGGTGCTCGGTCCGCTCGCGCGCCAGGGAATTGCCCAGCGAGGGCGGCAGACCGAATCGGAAGGAGAAGCGCGCGGTGGTGGGAGGGGAGACGGACATGGTGGCGAGCGGGTCCCTCCTCCTACTACGCCTCGCGGTCGAGCCGCGCGACTTCGTCGTCCGCGAGCCCGAAGGTGGCCTGGAGCATGTTGAGGATGCGCTGCTCGCTCAGGCTCGGCTCCTGACCGCCCGCGTGGGCGATCTTCGTCGCCAGCCGGTAGGCCTTCAGCCGCTGGGTGTGCGTCGTCAGCCCGTGCGCCATCACCTGGAGCCGCGCCGGCAACCCCTCGGCGGCCAGCGCCGCCACCGCCTCGCTCACGAAGGCCTGGGCACGCTCGGGGCTCACGTCGTGGAAGAGCGGATCCGACGCGAAGCTCTCCACCAGCGCCCGCGCCTCCGCCTCCTTCAGATGCCCGTCCGCCGCGCTCACCAGCACCATCACCTCGGCGAACAGCCGCTCCAGCGGCTCGCCCAGCGCCTCCGCCAGGCTGCCTCCGCCCTCGATGACGTCGATGATCTGCGCCACCTCGTCCTCGGAGATGCCGAGGGCGGCCTGGAACGTCTTGAGCAGACCCAGCTCCGTGCGCGTGGCCCGGTGGTCCGAGAACGCCACGGATGCCGCCAGCCCGAAGGCCAGCATCCGCGTCTTGTGGTCCGGCAGCCGCGCCCGGAACGAGGCGAGAATCTCCTCCAGGTCATGCGCCTTGGACAGCCGCTGGGCGCTCGCCTCCACCAGCGAGTTGAGCTCCTCGGGCTTGGTGCCCTCGAACTCGGGGCGCTCGATGACGCGCCTGAGCAGCGTCTGCATCTCCAGCTGCGACACACGGCCATCCGCCATGGCCGCCAGCAGCATCACCTCCACCAGCGCCGCATTCCGCTCCTTGCGCGCCTTCACCGCCAGCTCTCGAGGCATCCGCCAACCCTCCCAGAATCGTTCGTGCTGCCGTCCTACTGCGCCTGTGTGCTCTCGGGCTTCGCGCCCTCCTCGGGCACAAGCTCGGAAAAGTCGAAGAGGCTCCGGTCCATCAGGTGGCTGGGCCGCACGTTGCTCATGGCGGACAGCACGCTCTGCCGGACGTTGGGAATCTCCTTGCCCAGCTCCTCCACCAGCCGCTGCATGCGCTTGCGCTGCAGGTTCTCCTGCGAGCCGCACAGGTCGCACGGGATGATGGGGAACTGCCTCGCCTCCGCGTAGGCGGCGATCTCCTTCTCCGCCGCGTAGCACAGCGGGCGGATGACGGTGTTGCGCCCATCGTCGCTCTTGAGGATGGGGGGCATCGCCTTGAGCGAGCCGGCGAAGAAGAGGTTGAGCAGCAGGGTGTTGATGAGGTCGTCCCGGTGGTGGCCGAGGGCGATCTTGGTGCAGCCCAGCTCCACCGCCGCCGTATAGAGGATGCCGCGCCGCAGCCGGGAGCAGACCGTGCACTGCGTCTTGCCCGGGGGCGTCTTCTCGAGGACGACCGAGTAGGTGTCCTCCTTGAGCATCTTGTAGGCGAAGCCCTCGCTCTTGAACCAGTTCTCCAGCTTGTCGGCGGGGAAGCCCGGGTGCCCCTGGTCCAGGTTCACCGCGAGCAACTCGAACTTCACCGGGGCGCGGCGCTGCAGCTCCCGGAGCAGGTAGAGCAGGGTGTACGAGTCCTTCCCACCAGATACACCCACCATGATGCGGTCGCCCTCGGAGATGAGGGAGTAGTCCGCGATGGCCCGGCCCATGTGGCCGAGCAGGTTCTTTTCGAGGCGAAGGACGTCGGGATTCATCGGCGGTTGTCATCCTAGCGGCGGCTGGGGAAAAAACACGCTACACGTACACACCTGGTCCGCTAGCCTGCCTTCCGCCATGCCGACCTTCCCACAAGGTGCGCAGGACGTAGTGGATGCCCCGGGAGCCCAAGCGGCCGCCCGGAAGCTCGAGGCTTCTCCGGAGCTGGCCGTGGACGTGGAGGCGGACGCGATGCACGCCTTCCGCGCCCGCCTGTGCTTCCTCCAGGTAGGCACGGACGAGGACGTCTTCCTCTTCGACACCCTACAGCCGGGAGTGGAGCCGTCCCTGCTGGCGCCGGTGATGGGGGACCCCGGGCGCACCAAGTTCTTCCACGCCGCGGCGGGGGACCTGCCCTACCTGGCCGAGGCGGGCGTGCGGGTGAGGGGCCTCTTCGACACCCACCGGGCGGCGACGCTGCTGGGCTGGCCCAAGGTGGGGCTGGCGGACCTGGCGCGCGAGCGGCTGGGCGTGGAGCTACCGAAGGAGCACCAACAGTCGGACTTCTCGCTGCGGCCGCTGCCGGCGGGGATGCGGGACTACATCGCCAACGACGTGCGCTACCTGGTGGAGCTGGGCCGCCAGGTGCGCGAGGAGAGCCGGAAGGCGGGCATCCTCGAGGAAGTGCTGCTCGACTGCGAGCGCATGTGCGACGAGGCGGCGGCGAGGCCGGACGTGGGAGCGGACTTCAAGCCTAAGCTGCCGAAGGCGGGGCTGACGCCGACGCAGCTGCTGCTGGCGAACGCCATCGCCCAGGCGCTGCACCGCAAGCGGCTGGAGTGGGCCGAGGCGGAGAACGTGCCCATGGGGCGGATGCTGTCCAACATGGCCATCACGGACATCGCGGTGAAGCCGCCGGGCACGCCGAAGGAGCTGGTGAAGGCGGCGGGAGTGCGCGGGGCCTTCGTGCGGACGCACGGGGACGAGGTGCTGGCGCTGGTGCGCGAGCTGCTGGAGAAGTCGCGCCGGGGCGAGCTGAAGCCGGAGCAGGAGGAGCAGCGAGGGCCGAAGGACGCGAACCGGCGCAAGCGCGAGGACGCGCTGAAGGCGTGGCGAGCGGAGAAGGCGACGGCGCGCAAGGTGACGCCCTCGGTGGTGCTGCCCAACGCCATCTTCGACACGATCGTGTCACGACCCCCGGCGAACCTCGATGAGCTCCGGGCGGTGCCCTACTTCGGAGACAAGCGCGTACAACTCTACGGAGAGGAGCTCCTCACCCTGCTGGCGCAACACCCCGTCACTGGCTGAGGAACCACCCCCAAGAACCACCCCTCTCCCTCTGGGAGAGGGACGGGGTGAGGGTATGAGGGTACCCGTCCCCGCCGTGCCCTCCCCACCTGTCTCCCGCTCCGGACCCACTTGCAGCGGAATCTTCCGTCCGCGTCTCCAGGCGCCCCCCTTGCATGAGCACGGAGGACATCCGCGCTGATCGAGCGGTTTGCCGGAGTTTCTCGAAGAACGGCCCGGGAACCAGGGTGTGCTCCTGTGCGTCCTTCTCGATGTCAGTAGGCACGAGCGCGCACGTCATGGAGCGGATTGAACATGAGCGCTGGGGGAAGGCAGATCCGGTTGCGGCTGGGGGGAACGTGCGTAGTTTTGAAGCCGCCGTGGAGGTGGTGGGCATGTCAGGAGTGCGACTCGGAGGCGCGACCGCCGACATTCATCACTGCATCGACGCGAGCCTGAGCTGTCAGGCCGCGTGCGAGGCGGCGATGGAGCAATTGGCGACCAGGGGCGTGCGCGCCGACAGCGAGCCGATGCGCCTGTTGCGCCAATGCGCGGAGCTGTGCGAGCTGAACGCGCGAGCCCTCCAGAAGGACAGCCGGCTGGCGCGGCGCACGGCGACGCTGTGCTTCGAGCTGAGCAACCAGGTGGCACGGGCCGCGTGGCTGGACGGCAACATGGCCTCGAACGTGCTGGCGCGGGATGCGCTGCACCTCGCGCGGGCGTGCCGGCCGCTGCTCTTCACCTGATGTAACGAGCGCCCGCGCTCCCGTCACGTTCGGAGTAACGTCCGGCCCGCGCGGCGGACTGGCTCCGAGCGCTGGAGCCACGAGGAGCGCATGGCGGAGGGAGACACGGAGGAGCTGCGAGAGGTGGTGCGCCGGCTGGAGGCGACGGTCTCCCGGCTGGAGGCGCGCATCGAGCACCTGGAGACGGCGGCCACGGTCCGGCCGCCCTCCCCCGCGGCGCCTGGCGTGCCGGCCCCTCCAGCGCCCAAGCCCGCGGCGGAGAAGAGGGACCTCGAGGCGCACCTGGGCACGTACTGGCTGAGCCGGGTGGGCATCGTGTCGCTCATCATCGGCTTCGCCTTCCTCATCATCTACCACTTCGGCGAGCTGGGCGTGCTGGTGCGGGTGGGAGCGGGCTACCTGCTGAGCGCGGGGCTCGCGGCGCTGGGCCTGTGGCTGTCGCGCCGTCACGAGCTCTTCGGGCGCATCGTCTTCGGCGGAGGGCTCGCGCTCGCCTACTTCGTCACGTACGCGTTGCACTTCGTGCCCTCGGTGCGGGTCATCCCCAGCGAGACGCTCGCGCTGGTGCTGCTGGCGTTGCACGTGGTGGGCATCGTGGTCATCGCGGACCGGATGCAATCGGAGACGGTGGCGGGCATCGCGCTCTTCCTCGGGCTGCACACGGGGATGCTCAGCGACATCACCGTCTTCACCCTGCTGTCCACGACGCTGCTGGCGGGCGGAGCGCTCTTCTTCCTGGTGAAGAACCGCTGGGTCATCGTGCCGCTGTCGAGCCTGGTGGCCGTCTACTCGACGCACGTCGTCTGGGCGATGCGCACGGAGGCCATCGCCCCGGGCCAGCCCACGGGCGAGCGGCTGGCGCTGAGCCTCTCCTTCCTCGCGCTCTACTACGTCCTCTTCTCGGTGGCGCTGCTGGTCCACCCGCGCGAGCTGTCGCGGCGGGCGAGCCTCTCCTTCGCGCTGCTCAACTGGGTGGGGCTGCTCTCCCTGGGCGCGCTGGAGGTGGGACGCTGGGACGAGCCGAGCCTCTTCACCTTCTTCGTCATCGTCGCGCTGGCGCAGGGCGCGGGGGCCGCGGTGGGCCGCTGGCGGGGCGCCCCCCTCTCTCTGCTGCAGGCGTACCTCGCCACGGGTGTCGTCACGCTCGCGATGGGAATGCCCGCGCACTACGAGGACACGGCGCTGGTGCGGGCCTGGACGGCGGTGGGGCTCGTGACGGGGCTCTCGGGGCGGCTCCTGGGCGCGAGCGCCCTGCAGGTGGTGGGCGTGGGGCTTCTCTACGTGGCGCTCGGGGCCACGTGGCTGCCGCCCTCGGGCCGCGCGTTCCTGTACGCCGCGCTCCTCGTGAGCTTCGCGCTCGTCGAGCGGTCCGGAGTCGTCGAGTCGGCCCGGCTGCCTCCGCCGCTCCAGGGGCGCCGCCGCACCGCGTTCCAGCTCTTCTGCACGGCCGGGGCGGGGCTCGCGCTGGTGGGGCTACTGGGCCAGCTCATGCCGAAGGACCTGGACACGCTGGGCTGGGGCGTGGCGGCCTTCGCCCTGTTCGCCCTGGGCTTCGCCCTGCGCGAGCGCTGGTACCGCCTCGTCGGCCTCGCGGTGCTGGCGTTCACCCTGGGGCGCCTGGTGCTCGTCGACATGGCGGGCCTGCCACCGAACCAGCGCATCCTCACCTTCATCCTGCTCGGAGCGATGCTGCTGGCCGTCTCCTACGTGTACACGCGGCTGCGCGGGCACCGGAGCTGAGACGCGCCGACTGGCCGTGGACCGACCCGCTCGACTAGCGTCCAGGACATGGACCTGATCGACCCGCTCGTGCGCACGGCGTACCGCGGCGCCTATTCGCTGGCGATGGCGTACTGGTTCGTGCGCCGTCCGAGGACGGAAGGCACGCTCGTGGGGGTCTGGCACGGCCGCGAGGTGCTGCTGCTGCGCAACTCGTACAAGCACGACTTCAGCATGCCCGGAGGGGGCAAGCACTCCGGCGAGTCCCCGCGGCAGACCGGCGCGCGCGAGCTGCGCGAGGAGGTGGGGCTGCGCGTCTCCCCCGGGGAGCTGCGCGAGGTCTTCGAGACGCAGGGCACGGAGGAGTTCAAGCGCGACCGCTGCCACTTCGTCGAGCTCGAGCTCCAGGCCCGCCCCTCCCTCACCCTGGACAACCGCGAGGTGGTCTGGGCCGAGTTCATCGACCTGGACACGGCGCTCCGGCTGCCGCTCGTCCAGGTGGTGCGGGCCTACCTCGAGGACGCGGCGCGGCGGCGCGCCGGTCCCCCTCCCGGTCAGAGGGCCAGGCCGTAGAGGGCGCCGTACTTGGACTTGAGGTAGGCGAGGAAGTCCGTGTCGGTGAGGCCCTGGCCCGTCACCTTGCGCACCAGCTCCTCGGCGGGCAGGCGGTAGCCCTCGACGTGCACGTTCGTGCGCAGCCAGTCGCGCAGGGGGATGAGCTCGCCGCGGGCAATGCCCTCCTCCAACTTCGGCAGGGCGCGCCTGGCGGCGGCGTAGAGGGACGCGGAGTAGAGGTTGCCCAGCGAGTACGTGGGGAAGTAGCCGAACTCGCCCCAGGCCCAGTGGATGTCCTGCATCACGCCCTGCGTGTCGTCCGGAGGGGTGACGCCCAGGAAGCGCCGCATGCGCTCGTTCCACGCCGAGGGCAGCTCGTCCAGCGGCAGCTCGTCACGGATGAGCAGCAGCTCCAGCTCGTAGCGCAGGACGATGTGCAGGTTGTACGTCACCTCGTCCGCCTCCACGCGGATGAGCGAGGGCGTGACGCGGTTGACGGCCGCGTGGAAGGTGTCCAGGTCCACGCCCGCGAGCGCCTCGGGGAAGGCCTCGCGCATCACGGGGAAGTAGTGCGTCCAGAAGGCCCGGCCGCGCCCCACCAGGTTCTCCCACATGCGCGACTGGGACTCGTGCAGGCCCATGGAGGGCGCGTTCGCCAGCGGCGTGCGGTGGTGGGCCTCGGAGAAGCCCTGCTCGTACAGGCCGTGCCCGCCCTCGTGCAGCGTGCTGAAGAGGCCCGTCAGCGTGCCCTCCTCCAGGTCCGTGGTGAGGCGCACGTCCTTCGGGTGCTGCCCGCTGGAGAAGGGGTGGATGCTCTTGTCCTGCCGCCCCGCCTCCAGGTCGAAGCCCATGTCCGCCAGCAGCCGCAGGGAGAGGCGCCACTGCGTGTCGAGGTCGAAGCGCCGGCCCTGGAAGAAGTCCGCCACCTTGCGAGGCGCCGCCTGGAGGGCGGCCACCAGGGGGATGAGGTTGTCCCTGAGCGCGGAGAGCACCGGGCTGAGGCGCTCCACGCGCATGCCGGGCTCGTAGCCCTCGAGCAGCGCGTCGTAGCGCTCACCGGAGTGGCCGTAGGCATCCGCCTGCTCGCGGCGCAGGGCCAACAGCCGCTCCAGGGCGGGCTGGAAGACGGAGAAGCGGTTCTGCTTGCGTGCCTCGCGCCACGCCACGAGGCCCCGGCTCTGGGCCTCGGCGAGCGCCTGCACCAGCGCCTTGGGCACCTTCACCGCCCGGTCCCGCTCATGGGTCAGCACGCGCGCCATGGCCCGCTGGTCGTCGGTGAGGCCCTTGTTGGCCATCGCCCAGGAGAGCAGCTCGCCCAGCCGGGGATCGACCAGGCGCTCGTGGTGGATGCCCTGAATGGTGGAGAGCTGGAAGGCCCGGGACTCGGCCCCCTTGGAGGGCAGGTAGGTCTCCTGGTCCCACGTGGCCAGGCCAATGAGTCCACCGAGGTCCCGAAGCTCCTGCATCCGGACGAGCAGCGCGTCGAAGGTCTTTTCCATGGCGGATTCTTTAGTCCGATTCGCCCCGGACTTCCGCAAGCCTCCGCATTCGGTTAATTGCCGGAACATGGCCAGCCAGCTTCAGTTCTTCATGTCCCCCGATGACGAGGTCGCCTTCTTCCGCTTCCTCGAGCGCATCGAGCTGGAGGTGTACCCCCGGCGCGTCCCTCCGGACTGGAAGACCTTCCGGGCCAGCCAGGAGAACTACCCCCGGCTGCCCGAGGAGGACCTCTACCTGGTGGCTGTCTCCGTGGGACCGGCCATCGTGGACAAGGTGAAGCGCGGCCCGGACAAGGGCTTCTGGCGCATCGACGAGGTGCGCTCGCCAGTCATCTTCATGGAGCGCTGCCGGATGAACGAGGAGGGCGAGCTGCTCAGTGGTCAGCTCTGGGCCGAGATGGAGGTGACGCCGCAGACGGGCCGCAAGGACGCGTCCTCGGACCAGTTCCGGCGCCAGTTCCGTGAAATAGAGGAGTACCTGAAGAAGACGTTCCGCAAGGGCGACCCCAAGGCCTTCCTCGTCGGCCCCAAGGCGGCGCGCCTGCACAAGGAGGGAAAGCTGGTGCTGCGCGACTCGGCCCACCGCGGCGGCACGGTGGTTCCGTACAAGTGAGGGCTCCCCTCAGCCGAAGAGGCCGAGCAGCCCCAGCACGATGAGGAGCAGGCCCAGCAGGGACTCGCCGACGATGGCCCCCGCCCCCAGCATGTGCAGGACGGAGGAGGAGCCGGGCCTCACGCGGAGAAACCCCGCGGCCAGCAACGCCCCCAGGCACAGGGTCACCGCGTCGCGCGCCGGCACGAGGAAGCCGATGCCCAGGGCCGTCGCCGAGGGCACGAAGCGCGCCAGGCGGCCCCGGGAGAGCACGGAGAGCACGAGGCCCACGCCCGCGCCCAGGCCCGCCGCCAGCGCGGCGGAGGGAGGCAGCCCCGCCAACCCCCGTGCGCTCACCTCGGCCACCGCCCGGAACTGGAGCGCGAAGGGAACGGGCAGCTCGGACGAACCCGGGCCGTGAGCCGTCACCAGGAGGAAATAGGTCGGGACGGACACGGCCGCCCCGAGCAACACCCCGGCGAGCTGGACGCGGAGCTGCCAGTGGGGGGACGCCCCCAGGAGGCGGCCCGTCTGGAACGACCAGAGGGACACCCCCGTTTGCGCCATGGTCCCCGCCGCCACCGAGCCGGCGGCGACGCCCAGCGCGGGCTGACCCGGTGATACGGCTCCGAAGACTCCCTGCTGCAAGTCCCCCATGGTGGCCACCGGGGAGATGTCCGTCAGACCCGCCGCGCGGGCGCCCACGGCGCATAGCGGGAGGCTGAGCAGCAGCACCCCCAACAGGGCGAGCGGATGCAGCCCGAAGCCGGCGTGGCCCACCCCCAGCAGCACGAGGACGGACAACGCCAGGGCCAGCACTCCCCCTCCGCTCGCGGCATCCCCTCGGGCCTGGTGAGCGCGCCCGCGCCGGAGCAGCTCGACGGCCGTCCTCGGCAGGGAGAGCCCCAACGTCACGAGCGTCACGGCCGACGCGCCCACCATCAGCCCCACGCCGGGCCAGGTGAGCCAGGCGACGAGGAGCTCGTACGAGGCCGATGCCACCCGTCCCTCCCGCACCAACCAGGGCGCCAGGACGCCCCAGGCCACCAGTGCCCCCAGCAGCAGGCTCAGCCCCGCCTGGGGCCCCACCAGTACGCCCAGGCCCAGCAGCATCGGGCTCCAGCCCACCCCGAGCTGCAGCTGCTCCAGCGGCACCCCGCCCAGCCGCCCGGGGAGGAACGAGGTCGCCGGCAACACCTTCCATCCCTCCCGCAGCCACGTCACACACATGCCGCCCAGGCCCGCGCCCCACATCCATCCGGTCCGCATCACGGGGGCCGCCCCGCTGGCATGCAGCGTGGAGACGAGCTCCGCGGTGACGGCTCCCGAGGGAAAGGGCAGCGCCTCCTCCTCCAGCAGCCGCCTGCGCAGCACGAAGGCCATCAGCACCCCCAGCACTCCCAGCCCCACGCCCCACAGCCCCACCACCCAACCCGGCGTGGGCCTCCCCAGGAGGGACAGCGCGGGAATGGCGCCCATCAGTCCCGCCGCGGCCGGCATGGCCCCCGCCGCGGTCGCGGCCGTCTGGGCCAGGTTCGTCTCCAGCGAGGAGGGCGCCGGCCCCCACCTCGCGGACAGGGCCTTCATCCCACTGAATGCCAACAGCGAGGCGAGGACGCCGCCGCTCTCCCAGAGGCCCAGCTTCAACCCCATGTAGACATTGCTCACGGCCAGCCCCGCGCCGATGAGCCCCCCCGCCACCAGCGCGCGTGGCGTCAGCTCACGGGGCGAGTCCTTCCCAACCCCATCCACGGGGTAAAGCCGTCTCTCGACGGGTACCGCCACGACGAGGGGCGCGCCCATCCCTCCACTCGGAGCCCGCTCATTCCTCGGCATCACCCTGTGTCTCCCAGGTCGGAGACAAGTGTAACCAGGTGGCGAGCCAATGAAGACAGGCCACCTCGCGACTCTGTCCGGTGCCGAGCACCCGGGCTGTACTCTCGTCTCCTCCAATATCAGACCCTGGGGAGCCGTTCCCCGGGGAGAGTGTTCGGTACTGATACCCATCCCTCCCCGCGGGGCCATGTGCCAGACCCGCGGGCAGTCCTAGGTTTTGATTTGCATTCCCAGCTTTTCTCAAATTCCAGTTTTACGTCAATAATTGCCTTGGAGGGACGATATGTCAAACCCCCACAGTGGTCAGCCGACTGTTTCTCGTGGCCACCGGGTCCACGAGACGATCACCCTCCTCGCCATCGTGACCCTGTCGTGGCTGGCTTCGGGCTGTGGCGGGAGTGCTCCGGCGTCTTCCGGCGAGGAGCTGGAGACGGAGCACCACGCCCTGGGCTCCGGCAACGGCATGACCCCCAATGGCCTGTCCACCAATGGCCTGTCCACCAATGGCTTGTCCACCAATGGCCTGTCCACCCATGGCCTGTCCACCCATGGCCTGTCCACCCCCGAGTTCAAGACATGGTTCGACTCCAATCCAGGGGGATACTCGAACATGGTGATGACCTACGTGGTGGCCTGCACCTACCCCGCGGGGAGCAGCCTCACGTGGACGAAGGACAGCAACACCACCTACACCTGGTACGGGAGGCTGGGGCTCACGCCCGACTGGGTCAGCGGCAAGCCCATCTCCGAGCGCGAGCAGCAGCTCGTCACGGCGTGCCTGGCGGCGCACGTCAACAAGTTCGGCCTGCATGTCGACATCTCGGTCCTGGGATGGGACGCGCGCGGCACCTCCATTGGGATGGACGCCAACGAGGCCACCACCTACACCGAGCCGGAGGCGGCCTTCTTCGGCAACCTCTTCACCGGGGAGGGCATCTTCTCGTGCAACGATCGCGTCTACACGACTCCCGCGGAGAGCAGTGCCCGGGCGTGCGGCCTCTCGTCGCAGGCCTACGGAATGAGCGTGGAATGCGCTCCGCTCATCCATGTCGGCAATTGCGCCACCTTCTGTGCGATGGACAGGAGGACCGGCATCTACACGAGCTGCACCTACGGAAAGAAATCCTACCAGCCCCTCACCACGAAGCTCCGCCCGGCGGATATCCATCAGTGTGGGGATGGGGTGTGTCAGATCTCCGAGTCCTGTGACACCTCCAGGAACGGAACGGGGATGAGCTACAACAGGTGCGCGTCCGACTGCGGCATCTGCCCCTGACGAGGCCCGAGACCCACGCTCCGTGTCTGGGATTGAGAGGATGCCATGCCGCGCTGTCTGAGCTGTGGACGGCGTTGGGACAAAGATCACCCCCAATGTCCCGACGGCCGCCACGCCTACCAGGAACGCATCACCACGACGCTGCCGCCGCTGCCCTCCCTGTCCCTCCCCGGCTACACGCTGGAGCACACGGTGGCGAAGGGTGGCTTCGGCACGCTGCTCGCCGCCCGGCGCCAGGGCGACGGCCAGCGCGTCGCCATCAAGCTGGCCCACCGCGCCAGCCCATCGGGCGGAGGCGCCCCGGGGCTGGAGGCCGAGGCCCTGCGCGCCATCGGCCCTCCCACCGTGCCCGAGGTGTACGAGACGGGCCTGCTGGACGGGGGCCGCCCCTACCTCGTCATGCGGTTCATCTCCCACCCGACGCTCGCGGCCCGGCTGGCACGGCAGGGAGGCCCGCTGCCCGAGGCGGGCCGCCACGGGGTGGCGCTGGCGGAGGCGCTCGACACCGTCCACCGCCGCGGCTTCCTCCACTGCGACCTCAAGCCGGAGAACCTCTTCCTCGATGAGGAGTCCCACGCCGTGGGCCTCTTCGACTTCGGCCTGGCGCGGCCCCTGCGCCCTGGCGCACACGGGGAGGCCCGCGGCGTGGAGCTCGACTGCGCGGGGACCGCCGAGTACATGGCGCCCGAGCAGTGCGCGGGAGAGGGGGACCTGGACGAGCGCACGGACGTGTACGCCGCGGGCGTGCTCCTCTACGAGATGCTCACCGGCCGGCCTCCCTTCTTCGGCCCCGCCGTGGACGTCGTCCATGCCCACCTCTCGCGCCGCCCACCCCGGCCCTCGGAGCTGGCCGAGGTGTCCACCGCCCTCGAGGAGGTGGTGCTGCGCTGTCTGGAGAAGGAGCGCCCCCGCCGCTACGCCTCCGCGAGCGAGCTGGGCCTGGCCCTGCGGCGGGCACTGGAGCGGCCCGCGCCCGCGCCCGCCCCGTCCCGCTCCCCCCGCCCCTCCCCTCCTTCCGCCCCGCCCGAGCAGCGCTCCGTGGCCCTGCTCCACCTGCGCTCGGGAGCCAACCCCCTCACCCTCCAGAAGGCACTGTCCCTCGATGCCGGACACCTCTCCTTCCACGAGGGCACCCGCTTCGCGGCCATCTTCGATCCGGAGGTGCAGACGGATCCCCTCCGCGCCGCCCGCCAGTGCGCCGAGCGGCTGTGCGCCGAGGGGTTGGCCTCCACCGCGCTGGTGGACGTCGCCACGGTGAGGGTGCTGCGCCGCCCCAACGGTCCCCCGCGCTACCTGAGCGCCAGCTTCTCCCACCCGGCGCGCTACCCCACCCCGAAGGGCCCGGCCACGCCGCTGCTGACGGCGGCGGCGGTGACGTTGCTGCCGGAGGGGGCCTACGTCCCGGTACCGGAGCTCGAGGGCCTCTTCCGCCGGGCCCCGCCCGCGGACGTCCAGGACGACAGCACCGTGGTCCCCCTCCGCCATGGCGTGCTGGTGGGCCGGCAGCAGGAGCTGGAAGCGCTGTTGCGAAGCGCGCGCACGGCGGTCCGGGAACGGGCCGCCACCCTCGCCACCGTGCTGGGAGAGCGGGGCCAGGGCAAGAGCCACCTGGCCGCCGCCCTCCTCCAGTACCTGAACGAGCGCGTCCCGGAGGCCCGCGTGGCCACGCTGCGGGCGCGCCCGCCGGCACAAGGCGAATCCCAGGGCACCCTGCGCCAGTTGCTGCGGGGCGTGCTGAGCGCGTGGGGAGGGGAGCCGGCGGGCGGCCCGGCCGAATGGCTCGCGCGCGGCGAGGAGCTGCTGGGTCCGGAGCTGGCCCGAGAGCTGTGGCCCGCGGTGCACGCCTGCCTGGGGGGACACCCGCCCACCGGCGAGCTGCGGTCCGTCGCGGCCGCCCCCGGCGCCCTGCGCTCCCTCACCGTGCGCGCCACCGGAGAGCTGCTGCTCGCCAGTGCCCGCGCCCGTCCCCTGCTGCTGCTGCTGGACGACGCCCACTTCGCCGAGGACACGGCCCTGGACGCGCTCGAGTACGCCACCCGCGCCAGCGCCTCCCTGCCCCTCTGGGTGTGCGTGCTGGCCCGCCCCGGCTTCGAGGACGGCCGCCCCCACAAGGCCCGCCGCGCCGCCCATGCCCCCCCCCTGCGGCTCGGCCCCCTGTCCCCAGCCAGCGCCGTGGAGCTGTGCCGCACCGCGCTCCACCCCGCGGAGAACGTGCCCACCGAGGCGCTGGAGCGGCTGGCCGAGCGAGCCCAGCGCGTGCCCCTCTTCCTCATCGAGCTGGTGCGCGGCCTCAAGCGCCTGGGCCTGGTGCGCCAGCGCCCCGGGGGAAGCTGGTACCTGGCCACGGACGAGCTGGAGCGGATGCCAGAGCTGCACCAGGTGGAGTGGCTGACCCACCAGGAGCTGAGGGCCCTGCCCGCCGAGCTGACCGCCCATGCCCGCCTGTGCGCCCTGCTCGGCGGCGACTTCTCGCTCGAGGAGGTGGAGGGCGTGGTGCGCGAGCTGGTGCGCGAGGAGGCCGCGGCCGACTTCCCCCTGGATGCGCGCCATGCCTCCCGCCGCCTGGTGGAGCTGGGACTGCTGGTGGTCCAGGCTCCGGAGAGTCTGTCCTTCCGCAACGAGCTGATGCGGGAGGTGGTGGCCCGCGGCCTGTCCGAGCTCCAGCGCCGGCAGCTCCACCGTGCCGCGCACCGCTACTACCTGGGGCGCCGCGAGCACACGCGCCTGCCCCGGCTGGCCCACCATGCCGCCGCCGCCGGTCTGCGCGAGGAGGCCGCCGCCCTCTACATCGACCTGGCCGAATCGGCCCGCGGCCACCACGCCTACCTGGAGGCCGAGGCCCACTACAGCCATGCCCTGGAGCTGCTGCCGGAGACGGACGCCCTGCGCGGCCTCACCGCGCTGCGCGGCCGCGGACTGATGCGCTACCGGGTGGGCCGCCACGAGGACTCGCTGACCGACTTCGCCCGTGCCCGCGAGCTGGCCCGGCGGCTCGGCCAGCCGCTCGACGAAGTGGAGGTGCTGCTGGACGAGGTCACCGCCCTGGACTGGACCAACGACTACGCACGTGCCGAGGAGCGCGTCCACCAGGCCATGGAGCTGACCGTCACCCACCGGTTGGACACGCGCCGCCTGCAGGCGCGGCTGTTGCTGGGCATGGGACTGGTCCAATTCCGCCAGGGCCAGTGGGAGGAGGCCCGCATCCAGCTCGAGGCCGCCGCGAACCGGGCCCGCCGCCAGGGAGACGCGGGCTACGAGATCCTCATCGTCTCCCTGCTGTTGCGGGGAGTCATCCTCCCCAACCTCGGGCACATCGACGAGGCCCACCGCGTGATGGAGGAGTGCATCGCCGCCTGCACCGAACGCGGAGACAGGCTGCACCTGGGCAGCGCCCTCAACAACCGCCGCAACCTCTGGGTGGCGCGCAACGAGCCGGCGAGGGCCCGGGAGGATCAGCAGCGATTCATGCGGTTGGGTCGCGAGCTGGGCATGGTGGGCTGGGAGTACTTCGCCGAGCACAACCTGGGGGAGCTGTACTACCAGGAGGGGGATGTCCGGAGGGCCGAGCCCCACATCGCCCGGGCGGTGGAGCTGGAGCGCAACCATCCGGAAATGGCCTCGCGGCCGTGGGGCCTGCTGTTACGAGCGAGGGTGCTGGCCTACCAGGGGCACGAGGCACGGGCTCGCCAGGTGCTGCGGACGCTCCGCCAGGCCCTGGCGGAGCGGCCTGGGGTGGAGCTCAGCCCCTCCGAATCCGTCCTCTTCTCGCTGGTGGAGCTGGCCACACGCCCGGCCCGGCCCGAGGAGTGGCGGGAATTGCAGGCGCGCGCGGACGCCTGCTCCATCGAGCAGGAGCCGCTGGAAGTGCTGGAGCTGCAGGCCCTGGCCCGGTTGAGGCGGGGCGAGCGCCAGCAGGCGGTCGGGCTGCTGAAGGAGGCCCTGCGGCGCGCGGAGCGGATTCCCAACATCATGCGCTCCCGGTTGCGGCGCAGCCTGGAGCAGGCCCTCGCCACGGAGGAGCCCACCTCCGTTCCCCGGTGATACCGGCTACCGTGCGGCGTCCGTCGAGACGTCCGGGCCCTCCGCCGCCCGGAGCACCTCCACCGTGCCCTGCCCACCGTTGACCCGCACCCGGTCGCCCGTGCGCAGCCGCATCGTCGCGTTTCCACAGCCGACCACGGCGGGGATGCCCAGCTCGCGCGCGACGATCGCCGCGTGCGACAGCGGCGCGCCAATGTCCGTGACGACCGCGGCCGCGCGCGGGAACAGGGGCGTCCACCCGACGTTCGTCACGCTCGTCACGAGGATCTCCCCAGGCTCCAAACGCTCGCCCTCGTCGGCGGAGAGGAGCACCCGCGCCCGTCCCTCGACGACCCCGGCCGCACCCGGGAAGCCGGTGATCGCATCGCTGGCGGGCGCCCCCTCGCCCCGCGCGTCGAACCTGTCGCCGCGTCGCCGTGGATCCGCCGCCCACTGAAACGGGTCGAATCGACCGCGAATCAGCACCGGATAGGGCGGCAACGCGCGATAGCGCGCGTAGGTCTCACGCCGGGCCGGGATGAAGGCGAGCGACGCGGCATCACCCCCCAGGACGGCGAGGATTTCATCGATCGACAGGAAGAAGAGGGCCTCGCCCTGTCCGGTGAGCGCACCGGCGCGTTGAACGAACGCGCGCAGGGGCCAGAACACGCGGACCAGCTCCGAACGCGCGGCCTCCCGGTCATGGGCCCAGTGGACCACCTCGTCGAGGCGGCGGCGGATCGCCGAGGCCCGGCGCGGGTAGCGTTGCCGGAACCGCTCCCACGCGGCCTCGTGCGCCTCCTTCTGACGCGCGAGCAACGCGTTCGCGTCCACCGGAGCATCGCGCAAGCCGGCGAGCTGCCGATCGACCCACGCCGGATCCTCCGCCGGCCTCGGGGTGGAGACCTCGAACTCATGCGGACCGCGGTGGCCGTACCGCCGCGCATGGGTCGCTCGGTCGAGCTCTCCGCGAGCCACCTGCGTGAGCCCCAGGAGCGGCCCGAGGCTCGCGAGCTGACTCGAGCCCGTGCTCACCCCCGAGAGCAGCGCGTTGGTATCGGCATCTCCCATCAGCTCGCGCAGCTCACGCCGAAGCCCCACGGCGGGGTTCCCCTTGCTTCGAGCGCCTGCCTCCAGCATGTGGCAGCACTCGTGGAAGAATGGCGCAAGGTCATTCTTCCACAGCGAGCTCAACTCCGCCGCGCTGGACGTGGCCTGGATCCGGGCGAGCAGCGCCTCGCAGCGCGCTGGCGCCGTGGCGAGGAACTCGGGCAGCCGCTTCTGATTGGCGCGCACGCGACGCTTGAGGCGCAGCACGCCCGGCAGCAGCTCTCGGAGCACGCCCCAGCGCGACACCGGGAACGTGGGAATCTCCAGATCGTCCGGGAGCCTGCCGAAGGCCTCCTCGCTCGCTTCGGTGAGCCGCTTCCGGCTGACGCCAAACGCCGCGCCCAGCGTCGCGGTCAGGCTCAGGTTCATGTAGACCCGCCCACCGATGTTGCCGATCGGCCGGTGGCCGCCAAAGTAGAGCAGCGGCAGCGTCTCGGCGATGAACACCTGGAAGAGAGACCAGGAGCACGGCGTCATCACATCGGGCACCGCCTCACCGAGGTTCGTGCTCGTCCACAGGTAGTCGCCGGTCAGACTGTCGTTCCACTCGCCCGTCGCCGGGTCGTGGCCGCGCAGGGTGGTGATCGGCCGCGCCTGCAACAGGGCGAGCTTGCCACCGGCGATCGCCCACTCGATGTCCTGTGGCGCGCCGAGCTCCCGCTCGAGCCGCACCGCGAGCCGGTACAGTTGCCGCGCATGGCGGCGCAGCTCCTCGGGGCCGGCGTAGTCGCCCCCCGGCCGGCGCAGCGTGAAGGACGGTGCGTTCGTGTCGCCCGCGACCAGACGCTCGCCCAGGCCCCGCACGTAGTTGCCGACGATCGTCACGCGGTTGCCGGTCACCGGGTCGGCGGTGAACAGCACCCCCGCGAAGTCCGCCGGGACGAGTACCTGGACGACGACGGCGACCTCGTGAGCGGACGTGAACCCTTGTGCCTGACTGTAGGCCGCGACGCGGCCCGCGTGACGCGACCGGCGAACGGTCTCGAGCGCGCGCCGCACGTCCTCATCCTCGCGCACGTCGAGCACGGTCTCGAACTCGCCCGCGAACGAGGCCCGCGCGGAGTCCTCGCTCAGGCCCGAGGAGCGGACCGCGAACGAGCGGCCCGGCTGCTCCGCCCGCAACCGGACCAGCGCCGCGCGAACCTGCTCCCAGGCCGAAGGCCGGAGCGTGTCGTCCTCGAAGGCACCGGGCAGCACGATGAAGCCATTCGGAACCGGATGGCCCGCTCGATACAGCTGGGCAAGCGTCCGCCCCTTGCCACCCGCCAGGGGCGCCTGCGCGTCCGTGAGCTCCCGAAAGAAGCAGACCGTCGTCGTCATCCGCCCATCATATGGGCGCCGCGTCACGATGGCGGCACGGAGACCCGAAATCCTCCACCGGTGATGCTCCTCCTTCGTTCTTCATGGCCTTGTCCAAAGGTACCTCAGGGCATGTCGAGGGAGAGTGCCATCTGCTGGACGGCCGGGGCCTCGGACACGGCGATGAAGCTGCACCGGGGCTTGGGAGCCGGCGCGCCCGTCCCCGCGTCCGGAGCCACTCCCGGCGGCACCACGCACAGCTTGTAGGAGCCGGGCACCAGCTGGGTGAACCGCGCGGGCGTCTCGACCGACAGCTGCTCCGTCTTCACCGCGCCCTGCCCCGCTGGCGCTCCTTGCTGGAACGGCTCGAGGAACAGGCGCGCCTCGCGGTAGCGCGCGTTGGCCTGCGGCTGGGCCGCCACCTCGAGCGTGATGTCGCCCTGGGGGATGTCGATGTCCAACCGCGCCGCCTCCGTGGCCCGCACCTCCACGGTGGCCTGCTTCATCTGCTGGCCCGCGCTGCCGTCGAGCATCGCCACGACGGAGTAGGTGCCCGGGGTGAGCGTGCCGAAGTGGAAGGTGCCGTCCGTGCCCGTCGTCACTCCGGAGCCGCCGGAGGGTGCGCCCTTGATGCTGGCGAGCACGAGCGCGCCGCTCACGGGCTGACCGCGCTGCACGACCCGTCCCGTCAGCGTCCCCGTGGGCTCCAGCAGCAAGTCGCGCCGGACCTCTTCCACACCGGAGGGAATGAGGATCTGGGCGGAGCGGCCGTATTGGGGGTGCTCCGCCGCCAGGCCGAGGGGGACGATGCCGATGCCCTCCAGCACGAAGCTCCCATCCTCCCGGGTGGTGACCTGCCGCAGATCCGACATGGCGGCGGCGGCGGGACCCGCCACCACTCCCCTGCCCTGCATGTCCCGGGACACGGAGACGGTGGCGCCCGCGGCGGGAGCGCCATCCGGCAGCAGCACGCGCCCGGAGACGCGGCGTCCCCCATCCACGGTGAGCGTCCCCACGTCCTTCTCCTGCCCGGGTGAGACCTGCACGGCCTCCAGCGTCCTGCTCACGAAGTCGGGGCCGGAGACGCGCAGCACATGCGTACCGGCGGGGACGTCCGGGATGATGAACTCGCCCGTACCGCCGTTGCCCACGGCGCCCGCCACGCCCCCGCCCACGGACACCGAGAAGAACTGAGGGATGCTCCCGTCCTCCCGCTGCACGCGGCCCTTCACCTTGCCGTCCGCCACGAGCCGCAGCTTCACGCCACGCGCCCCGGCCTCCAGCCGCGTCGCTGGACGCAGCCACGAGGTGCGCCGCTCCAGGGACGTTCCCGGAGGCGCCGCCTTGAGCTGGTAGCTGCCGGGGCGCAATCCCCGCAGCTCGAACCGGCCCGAGGCGTCCGTGATGACCGACAGGCTGCCGCGCAGCGTCCGCTCCACCCGGCTCCGGGCCGCGCCGGACATCGGCTCGGCCAGCACCACGGCCTCCGGCACCGGCGCCCCCGTCTCCGACGAGAACACCTCGCCCTCGATGGACAGGTCCGCGTCGAGCGCCAGCACCACCTCCGTGCGCTCGGAGCGCTCCCCCAGGTCCACCTTGTGCGTCGCCGACGTGGCGCTCTCGTGCAGCGCCACCACGTCCACCATCTTCCGCGGCAGGCCCTCGAAGACGAAACCACCGGACGCGTCGCACTGGACCTGGCGCGCCAGCGACACGCCGAGCGGCCCCTGGCTGATGGCCACGCGCACCAGGGCATGGGCCACCGGGCTCCCATCACGCCCCACCACCCGCCCCGCGAGCCGCGCCGGCTCCGGCAGGGAGATGACGACGCCCTCGCGCTCCCGCTGCCCGTCCACCGACACCGGCTCGGAGACACCTGGAGCCTGGGAGTCGGAGCCCGCCACGAAGCGATACATGCCCGGCTCCAACATCGGGACACGCCACCGGCCGCGCGCATCCGTGTGCACCGCGTCCCGGCGCGCATCCCCCAACGACACCACGTCGGTGACACGCTCGGCCATCACCGGCACGCCCTCCAGCGGCCGGCCTCGCGCGTCCACCACCTCACCCGAGACGGCCGAGCCCGTGGCCAGCTCCACCCGCACCTGCTGCGAGCTCAGCGGTGAGTCCCCCACGATGAGGGGCTGCAGGGCCGGCGCATGGGCCGGCGTCGAGGCCTTCACCACATAGCGCCCCGGCAGCACGCCCTCGAACCGCGCTCGGCCCCCGCCCCCCGTCGAGCCGGTGAGCGTCTCCTGGCCTCGGAGCTCCACGCTCGCCCCCTCCACCTCGCGCCCCGTCCACCGCTCCACCACCGCCACCTCCACGGTGGCGGCGAAGCGCAGCCGCAGGGTGAGGGGCTCCGTCCCCTCATTGAGCCGGACGGTGGCCGGCAACGCCACGGAGGCTCCCTGGCGGGCCTCGACGCGGTAGGTCCTCGGCGCGAGGCCCTCGAAAACAAAAGTTCCGTTCTTCTCCGTGCTCAGCGAGCGCGGAGGCTGCGAGTCGATCGTCACCACCGCACCCGCCACGGGCAGCTCGTCACCGCCCAACACCACGCCCTCCAGGCGCAGCCGCCCCGGTGCATCGGGCGCCACCACGAGGGGAATGGGCACGCTCTCCGCGGACGCACGGGCCACGGGAGTGGTGGCCCGCTGGGCGGGCGCCGCCGCCCGGGTGGGCGCGGGAGGAGGCACCGGATCGGGCCTCATGAGGAAGAAGGTGAGCAGTCCCACCGCGAGCGCAACACCGATGCCGCCAGCCAGGTTCCGAACCATCCAACCCTCATCATCCAGACAACGAGCAAGGGCCCGGAACGGTGGGCTCCACCGCTCCGGACATGGACATCCACCACGAGCGCCGGGCCCGGCCTGGGGAGTCCAGACCCGGAGCACTGATGGGATTACCGGTCGAAGATGCGATCCGAGGTGGCCTGCGTCAGCACCTGGCTGGTGGGCACCTCCTCCACGGCGCCGTACTCGTAGCGGTAGTAGTAGATGTAGTCGTCGCAGTACACGTAGAGGTACTCGTAGACGTACGCCTCCTCGAGATCGGACGCGGACCTGGAGGCCACGCCGGCGTAGTCGGTGTGGGCGTCGGACACGGCGGCGGCCGCGGGCATCGAGAACGAGGCACCCAGCAGGCCACCAGCGAGGCCGAGCAGGGCAAAACGAGCAAGCAGCTTCATCTCACTTCTCCTTTGGTTGTGGGGGGTACGGCACTCGGGAAACTCGCACTCGGCCATCGGGCTCTGAGCTTCGCTGACACCCGCGCCCACCACCGCCCCGCCGCGAGGTACTCCTCGTCACCGATGAGGGCCAGGTCCACGGCCATCATGAAGAGCGAGAAGGTGACCAGACCCAGGAACAGACAGATGCCGACGTGGAACGACACACCGATGCAGACGGCGAGCAGCCGCGTGTACCGGTTCATCAACAGCAGGAAGGGAAAGGCGATCTGGAAGGCCACCGTCCCGTACGACAGGGCCGTCATGAGATAGGCATTCTGGTAGAAGAGGTCGCTCACCCCGGGCCAGACGAACTGGCCGCCGCGCATGGCGTAGTAGAGCGCCGTCCCCTCTCGCCAGGGCTCGCCCTGCACCTTGTAGAGCCCGGCCACGCCATAGACGAGGCTGATCTGCATCGCGAAGGCGAGGAGGGCCGCGTTGTGCAGCATGGACAGGGCCTGCCGCTGCCACTCCGGCCGCGGGGGAAGCCTGGCGCGCCGCTGCGCGTCCACGGAGAAATAGGCCCCCACGTCCGCGAACATGGCGTAGAGGAGCGCCAGCCGCATCAGGTTGTCCCCTCCATCCCAGAGCGAGGGGAAGCGCTGGTGCATGGACCACCAGAACACGAAGCACAGCGGCGTCATCCACCGCGTCCGCCAGCCCACCAGCCACAGCACGGACACCAGGATGCCCAGGTGGAAGCAGACCTCGAAGTAGATGGGGGAGCGGCTCCACGCGTAGACGGAGAAGGCGGGCGTGCCCGTGGCGTGCGCGGCGAATACATCCCAGGGCCACAGCCCGTCCGGCCCGAAGAAGTAGTGCCGCTGGGCGTAGTTCAGCAGGTACTCGATGAGGATGGCGATCCCCCCCACCACCCGGAAGAGGCTCGCGCCCACCCGCATCCGGTCGCGGCCCGCCCATTCGACAAAGCGCTGCCAATGCCCGTCGGACATAAGGACCTCCCTTCGATTGCGACCGTTGCTCAGTAGGTGGCGACCCGCTGATAGGGCAGCCACTCGAAATCGATGTACGAGCTCGTCCCCGAGTCCGCCGGACTCCACCGCTGCGAGAACGGAGGGGACTTCACCGTCACCTGGCGGACCCGCACTTCCTTCGTCCGCCCCTCCCCGTGGAGGCGATCACACTCCACCGAGGCCATGCGCGCCATCATCTCCCGGCCCAGCTCTTGTTTGGATTTGCGCTGCTTCTCGATGAGCTCGATGGCCTTCTTGTACTCCGGCGTCTCCTCGGGATTGGCCTGCAACTTCTCGGAGAGCGCGTCTGGCTTCGCGAAGAGCAGGTGCATCGCCGTCATCTGCGCGCGATCAATGCGATCCGCAGCCGTCAGCCGGTAGCGCTCCTTGAGCGTTCGCAGGGGAGCGCTCACGTTCGTCCACGGCTGCTCCGTCACCTGCCCCGCCTCGTCCGTCACCCGGCACGCCACCAGCAACAGGCGCGTATCCACCACCGGGTTGGGCGCGAACAGCTCCCAGCGCTGCTCGAAGAAGGGCTGCATGTAGCCCTCCAGCTTCGGCAGGAGCGCCACCTTGATGGGATTGAGCGGCGTCAGGTAGAGCGCCGTCATCCCGAAATGGAAGAACAACACCGCTGCCAACAAGCCAGGGAGCACCCGAACCAGGGAACGCCCCATTCCTTCGGAAGTCGACGCCATGGCCCCTCCGAATCTCGCGATTCCTGCCTATTCTTATACACAAAGGCTCACGGGATGTGAATACTGGCTTGTCGATTCCTGAAGACAAAATGTGTGTTGCTTTGAAGGCTACAGAGACATTGTGAAGACAGACGTGGATGTTGCCCTGGCGGCTACAGCGGCATCGTGAAGGCAGGAGCGCCAGTGTGTTGCCTCGGTGGCTACAAACGCGAAGAGGGCCGGGGGATTGCGCCCCCGGCCCTCTTCCACACCCTCACGGCGAGGACTTTTACGAGCCCGTCGCGGCCAGCTGGCGCAGCTGCGGCGCCGCCGACAGGAACTTCAGCTCCGGGTGCTTCTCCTCGGCGTGCTGCAGCGCCCAGTCATCCCGGAAGAGCACCAGCGGCAGCCCGTCGCGGTCCTGCACCGTCTGACGGTTGCCCTCCCAGTCGAAGCTCTTCGGATCGAAGTTCGGCCCCACCACCCAGCGCGCGTGGCTGAAGGGCAGCCGGTCCAGCATGATGCGGGCCCCGTACTCGTGCTCCACCCGGTACTGGAGCACCTCGAACTGCAGCGCTCCCACCACGCCCACGATGGGATCCTTCATCCCCATCCCGAGCTGCTGGAAGATCTGCACCGTGCCCTCCTCGGAGAGCTGCTCCAGGCCCTTCTCCATCTGCTTGCGGCGCAGCGGATCCTTCGAGCGGACGATGGCGAAGTACTCCGGGCTGAAGCGCGGCACGCTCTCGAAGAGCAGGTCCTCGCCCTCGCACAGCGTGTCGCCGATGCGGAACATGCCCGGATCGAACAGCCCGATGACGTCCCCCGGCCACGCGTCCTCGATGGCCGTGCGCTCGGCCGCCAGGAACTGGCTCGGCTTGGCCAGGCGCACTTCCTTGCCCAGCCGCGAGTGGAACGCGCTCATCCCCTTGATGTACCGGCCCGACACCACCCGCATGAACGCGATGCGGTCGCGGTGCGACGGGTCCATGTTCGCTTGAATCTTGAACACGAAGCCCGCGAACTTCGGGTGCGTGGGCTCGCGCGGCCCGTCCTTCGTCGGACGCGAGGTGGGCGCCGGCGCCAGCTCCAGGAAGTGGTCCAGGAACGGCCGCACGCCGAAGTTCGTCATCGCGCTGCCGAAGAACATGGGCGTGAGCTGTCCCGAGGCCACCTTCTCCCGGGTGAACTCGTCGCCGCCGATGTCCAGCAGCTCGATCTCCTCCTTGAGCGTGGCCAGCTCGCGCTCGGTCAGCACCGACAGGATGTCGTCCGAGTCGATGTGCACGGAGCGCTCCTCGACCTCGGACTCGCCATGGCGGCCCGCCGCGGAGAAGACGTGCACCACCTTGGACTGCCGGTCATACACGCCCCGGAACTCCGGCCCCATGCCGATGGGCCAGTTCATGGGATAGGCGCGGATGCCCAGCACCTGCTCCAGCTCGTCCATGAGCTCCAGCGGCGCGCGGCCGAAGCGGTCGAGCTTGTTGACGAAGGTGAAGATGGGGATGCCTCGCATGCGGCAGACCTTGAAGAGCTTCTTGGTCTGCGGCTCGACACCCTTGGCCGCGTCGATGAGCATCACCGCCGAGTCCGCCGCCGCCAGCGTGCGGTAGGTGTCCTCGGAGAAGTCCTGGTGGCCCGGCGTGTCCAGCAGGTTGACCGCGTGCCCGCGGTAGGGGAACTGGAGCACCGAGGAGGTCACGGAGATTCCGCGCTCCTTCTCCAGCTCCATCCAGTCGCTGGTGGCGTGGCGGCTCGCACGGCGAGCCTTCACGCTACCGGCCAGGTGGATGGCGCCGCCGTAGAGCAGCAGCTTCTCGGTGAGGGTGGTCTTACCCGCGTCGGGGTGGGAGATGATCGCGAAGGTGCGCCGTCGGGCGACCTCCTGGTCGAGCTCGGATGCCATATCGGGAGAGGAACTATCACGGGGCGTACGTTTTTTCGCGGGGTTCCACGTGTCGGTACCGGTCCGCCGGAGTGCTTCCGGGCAGACGAGCCCTGTTCGTACTCCGTGTATGTCCCCTCTCCCTCCGGGAGAGGGTCTGGGTGAGGGGAGGTGTCCCCGTTCTCCAACCCGTGGAGCGGGGGATGGGGGGAACCCGAGTAGCCCCTTACCCTCACCCCGTCCCTCTCCCAGAGGGAGAGGGTCTGACTCGGTTGCTCACCGTGGATGTCCCCTCTCCCTCTGGGAGAGGGCTAGGGTGAGGGTCTACCCCACCTTCGCCTCCCTGGAGTCATCACCATGCAACGCACCACCTACTCGACCGGTACCCCCTGGGAACCGCGCGTGGGCTACTCCCGCGCCGTCCGCGTGGGACCTTTCATCTCCGTCTCCGGCACCACCGCCACCGATGCCTCCGGCTCCCTCGTGGGCCAGGGAGACGCCTACGCGCAGGCCGTCCAGGCCCTGCGCAACATCCAGACCGCCCTCGAGGCCCTCGGTGCCCGGATGGAGCACGTCGTCCGCACCCGCATGTACGTGACCGACATCTCCCGCTGGGAAGAGGTCGGCCGGGCCCATGGCGAATTCTTCGCCACCATCCGGCCCGCCACCAGCATGGTCCAGGTCAGCCGTCTCATCGACCCGGCCATGCTCGTGGAGATCGAAGCCGACGCCCTCCTGCCCGAGTGAGCGTCCGCTCTATTCGTTGGCGTCCCCCTTCTCCAGCTCGGACATCAACGCATCGAACTCGGACATGTCCACCATCGCGGCCTGCGCCTCGATGACGTGCAGGGCGAAGGTGGCGACAGTGGGCGACTCGAACAGCTTGCGCAGGGGCACCTCCACCTGCAGCGCATCGCGCAGGCGCGAGATGACCTGGGTGGCCAGCAGCGAGTGTCCACCCAGCGCGAAGAAGTCGTCGTGGATGCCCACCTTCTCCACCTGCAAGAGCTCGCCGAAGATCCGCGCGAGGTCCGTCTCGAGCTCGTTGCGCGGTGCCACGTAGGTGTCCTCACGCGCCCCCTGCGCTCCGCCGGGTACTGGCAACGCCTTGCGGTCCACCTTGCCGTTGGGTGACAGCGGCAGCGCCTCCAGCACCACGAAGGCCGAGGGCACCATGTACTCCGGCAGCCTCGCCTTCAGCTGCTCACGCAGCACCCCTACCTCCAGCGCCTGCCCGGCCTGGCCCACCACGTAGGCCACCAGCCGCTTGTCGCCAGGCACGTCCTCGCGCACCACCACCACCGCCTCGCGTACCGCCGGCCAGGCCTCCAGCTCCGCCTCCACCTCTCCCAGCTCGATGCGGAAGCCTCGCACCTTCACCTGGAAGTCCACGCGCCCCAGGTACTCGATGCTCCCGTCCTCCTGGTACCTCGCCAGGTCTCCCGTCCGGTACATCCTCGCTCCGGGCGTCCCTCCGTACGGGTCCGGCACGAAACGCTCCGCCGTCAGCTCCGGCCTGCCCAGGTAGCCCCGGCCCACCTGCACTCCCGCGATGTACAGCTCCCCCGCCACTCCCACCGGCACGGGCTCCAGTCGCGCGTCCAGGATGTGGATTCGCGTGTTGGCCACCGGCCGCCCGATGGGCACCGCGCGCCTCCCGTCCCCTCGCTCGCAGGCCCAGGCCGTCACTTCCACCGCCGCTTCCGTGGGCCCGTACAGGTTGTACAGCTCCGCCCTCAGCCTCCCCAGGCAGCGCTCCTTCAGCTCCGCCGACAGGGCCTCTCCGCTGCTGAAGACGCGCTGGAGGCTCGACAGCTTCTCCAGCCCCGGCTCCTCCAGGAACACCTGCAGCATCGACGGCACGAAGTGCGCCACGGTGATGCCCTCCTGTGCCATGAGCCGCACCAGGTACGCCGCGTCCTGGTGCCCTCCCGGCTTCGCCATCACCAGCCGCGCGCCCACCGTCAACGGCCAGAAGAACTCCCACACCGACACGTCGAAGCCGAACGGCGTCTTCTGGAGGACCCTGCCCTCCACTCCCAGCCCGTACTTCTCCTGCATCCACAGCAGCCGGTTGCAGATGGCCTCGTGGGAGTTCATCGCCCCCTTGGGTCTGCCCGTGCTCCCCGAGGTGTAGATGACGTACGCCAGGTTCGCGCCCACCACGCCCGACTCCATGCGCTCCGCGCCGTGCCGGGCAATCTCCTCCCAGCCCGTGTCCAGGAACACCACCCTGGCACCCGCCAGGGAGCTCTCCTCGGGCAGCTTCTCCACCAGCCGCCGCTGGGTCAGCAGCACCGGCGCGGCGGCATCCTCCACCATGTACCGCAGGCGCTCCGCCGGGTACATCGGCTCCAACGGCACCCAGGCGCCCCCGGCCTTGAGGATGCCCAGCAGGCCCACCACCATCTCCAGCGAGCGTTCCGCGCACAGGCCCACGCGCACCTCGGGCCCCACGCCCAGTGTCCTCAAGTGGCGCGCCAGCCGGTTGGCCCTCTCGTCCAGCTCCCGGTACGTCAGCCGCGCCCCCTCGCAGTCCACCGCCACCGCGTCCGGCGTGCGGTCCACCTGCGCCTCCACCAACCGGTGCAGGCCTGGTCCCGCCGGGCGCTCCACCCGCGTGTCATTCCACTCCACCAGCAACCGCCGACGCTCGGCCTCCGTCACCCAGGCCAGCTCCCCCAGCCGCTGGCCGGGCCGGGCCGTGGCCATCGCCTCCAGCACCGTCCTCCAGTGCTCCAGCAGCCGCCCCATCGCCTCCCGCGAGAAGCGCGTCCGCTGGTACGAGACGCGCAGCCTCAGCCTCTCTCCCGGGTAGGCGATCAGGTTGAGCGGAACGGTGAGCTGCTCCCGGCCCACGAAGTCCCGCACCTCATGGCCCCGGGCGCTCTCCCCCAGCGAGGCGTCCATCGGGTGGTTCTCGAAGACCAGGAGGCTCTCGAACAGCGGCATGCCCCGGGGCACGTCGCTCCACCCCTGCACCCGGACCAGCGGGCAGTGCTCGTACTGTCCCAGCGTCACCCCCTGCTCCCTCAGCCGCCGCAGCCATGGCACCAGCTCCTCCCCCGGCTCCATGCGCACGCGCACCGGGAGGGTGTTGATGAACAGGCCCACCATGGCCTCGACTCCCGGCAGCTCCGCCGGACGGCCCGAGACGGTGGCTCCGAAGACGACGTCCGACTCGCCGCTGTAGCGGCTCAGCAGCAGCGCCCAGGCCCCCTGCACCAGCGTGTTCAACGTGAGCTGGTTGCGCCGGGCCAGTCCCTCCAGCGCCGCCGTCACCGGGGCCGACAGCTCCAGCTCCCGGTCATCCTGGCGGTGCGCCTCGTCCTCCCGCGCGCCACTCCCACTCCGGTCCGCCGGCAGCGGCGTGGGCGCGGAGAAGCCCGCCAGCGTGCTCCGCCAGAAGCCCTCGGAGCGCGCCACGTCCTGCCTCTGCAGCCACGCGATGTACTCGCGGAACGGCGAGCGGCTCGCGGGTGGCGGCACCCGTCCCCGGACGAAGCCCTCGTACAGGGCGAACGCCTCCTGCACGACGCCCCCGAGGCTCCACCCGTCCAGCAGCACGTGGTGGTGGCTCCAGACGAGCCGGTACACCCGCTCCTCCTGCCGGATGAGGGTCATGCGCATCAGCGGCGCGCGTGACAGCTCGAAGCCCCGCGCCCGGTCCTCCTCGAGGAACTTCTCCAGCTCCGCCTTCCGCTCCTCGGGCGACAGGCCGCGCCAGTCCAGCTCCCGCCACGGCAGCTCCGCCCGCGCGTGCACCACCTGCAGCGGCTCGGCCAGCCCCGCCCACGAGAAGGACGTCCGCAGCGCCGGGTTGCGCGCCACCACCTCGTTCCAGGCGCGCCTCATCGCCAACGTGTCGACGGAGACGGGGAAGGCCCAGGAGAACTGCATGACGTACGCACCCGAGCCGGGCTCGAGCAGCGTATGGAAGAGCATGCCCTGCTGCATCGGCGAGAGCGGGTACACGTCCTCCACGCCCACGCCCAGGTCCTCTCCCAGCACCCGATCCAGCTGGGCCTGGCCCACCCGTGCCAGCGGGAAGTCCACCGCCGTCCACCGGCGCGCCTCCGGCCGGCTCCGCTCCTCCAACAGCTTCCTCAACGCCTGCCCGAAGTAGTGCGCCAGCACCTCCAGGCTCTCCCGCCGGTGCAGCCCCTCGCTGTAGTGGAAGGCCACCTCCAGCCGGCCCTCCAGCATCTCCCCGTACACCTCCAGCAGGTGCCCCCGCGCCTCTCCCTCCGCCACCAGGGGACCGCGGCCCTCCTTCGCCAGCGTGAAGCGCCCGGCCTGGGCCGCGCCTTCCAACTGCCCCAGGTAGCCGAAGAACACCTCCGCTCGCGGCAGCGCCCCCAGGCTCGCCTTCACCGGCTCGCTGCCCAGGTAGCGCAGCACCCCGTACCCGAGCCCCTTGCCCGGCATCCGCCGCAGGGACTCCTTCACCGCCCTCACCGAGGCACCGGGCTCCTCTCCCGCCACCTCCACCACGGCCGGGTAGTCACACGTGAACCAACCCACCGTGCCGAGCACGTCCAGCCCCACCTCCTCCTGCCTCCCATGCCCCTCCATCGCCACCCGCACCCGCTTCAGCCCACCCCATCGTCCCAGCGCCGTCACCAGCGCCGCCAGCAGCACCTCGTCCACTCGCGCACGGTACGCACCCGGCGCTTCCCTCAGCAGCGCTCCCGACTCCTCGCGCCCCAGCACCACCTTCACTTCTCGCGTCAGCTCCGTCCCGTTGCGCCCACCCGCGAAGTCCACCGGCAGCGCATCCACTTCCTTCCGCCCCTCCTCCTCCCAGTACGCGAGCTCCTCCGTCTCCAGCTGCTTCGCGTATTCCTCCAGCCGGCGCGCCCACTTCCGGTACGAGGCCGTCCTCGGGCCCAGCTCCACCGCCTCGCCCCGCTCCACCTGCTCACACGCCCGCTCCAGGTCCTCCAGCAGCACCCGCCACGACACCCCGTCCACCAGCAGGTGGTGGATGACCACCAGCAGCCGTCTGCCCTTCCCACCCAGCTCGAACAGGGCCGCCCTCAACGACGGCCCCTTCTCCAGGTCCAGCCCGCCCTGCACCCGCGCGGCCCGCGCCTCCAGATCCTCCACCCGTCGCGCCTCGGGCACGGCCCTCAGGTCCACCACCTCCAGCTCCACCCGCCCCGCCTCCTCCACCCCCACCACGCGCTGCGTCCACTCGCCGCCCTCCCGCGCGTAGCGCATGCGCAGCGTCTCGTGGCGCGCCACCACCGCGCCCAACGCCCGCTCCAGCACTCCCGCCTCCAGCCCCTGCTCCACCTCCACCAGCACCGCCTGGTTGAAGTGCCACGGCTTCTTTCTCTCCCGCTCGAAGAAGCGCCGCTGGGCGGGCGTCAGCGGCACCAGCCCTTCCACCACCTCCTGCTCCTCCTCCCCGCGGCCCTCCCCCAACCCCGCCGCCAGCTCCGCCACCGTCTGACTCTGGAACAACTGCCGGGGCGTCACCTCCAACCCCCGCTTCCTCGCCCTCGCCACCACCTGCAGGCTCAGGATGGAGTCGCCTCCCAGCTCGAAGAAGTTGTCCCGGGCCCCGACGCGCCGCAGCCCCAGCACCTGGGCCCAGACCTCCGCCAACACCCGCTCCACCTCCGTCCGCGGCTCCACGTACTCCCGCGCCAGCTCCGGCCTCGCGCTATCCGGGGCCGGCAGCGCCTTGCGGTCCACCTTCCCGTTCGCCGTCAGCGGCAGGGCCTCCAGCACCACGATGGCCGAGGGCACCATGTACTCCGGCAGCCGCGTCCCGAGCGCCCCGCGCAACCCCGCCACGTCCACTCGCGCGCCATGGCCCACCACATAGGCCACCAGCCGCTTGTCCCCCGCGCCCTCGCCGCGCGCCACCACCACCGCCTCCTTCACCTCCGGCTGCGCCAGCAGCGCGCCCTCCACCTCCGCCAGCTCGATGCGGAAGCCGCGCACCTTCACCTGCTCGTCCCGGCGGCCCAGGAACTCCAGCACCCCGTCCGCCCTCCACCGCACCGAGTCCCCCGTGCGGTACAGCCGCTCCCCGGGCACCGCGCCGAACGGGTCCGGCACGAAGCGCTCCGCCGTCTGCTCCGGCCGCGACAGGTAGCCCCGCGCCAGGCCGTCTCCGCCCACGTACAGCTCGCCCACCACGCCCACCGGCACCGGCCGCATCGCTCCATCCAGCACGTACACCTGTGTGTTACCGATGGGCCGGCCGATCGGCACGGCCGTCCCCACCTGCGCCACCTCCACCATCCGGTGGCAGCTGGTGAAGAGCGTCCCCTCCGTCGGGCCGTAGCACGCCGTCACCGGGATGCTCAGCTCCTCCAGCACACGGCGCACGTGCGGCGCGGACACCACGTCTCCGCCCGTCAGCAGTTGCCGCACGCCCCGGAGGATCTCCATCCGCCCATCCACCACCTGCGTGAACAGGCCCGCCGTCAGGTGCAGCGTGGTCACCCCGTGCCTCTCCAGCACCTGGCCCAGCAGCTCCACGTCGCTCGGTGACTCCGGCGGGAACACCACCAGCCGTCCACCGTGCAGCAGCGGTCCCCAGACCTCCAGCGTGGAGGCGTCGAACGAGATGGGGGCGATCAGCAGGAACGTCTCCTCCGGCCCCAGCCGCGCGTAGTCCACGCCCATCAACAGCCGGAGCACGGAGCGATGCTCGATGGCCACGCCCTTGGGCCGGCCCGTGCTCCCCGACGTGAAGTCCACGTAGGCCAGGTTGCGCGCCCCCACTCCGCTCTCGGGTGCCCGCCTCGGCTGCGACTCCAGCTCCAGCTCCTCCACCAGCAGGCACGGCACGTCCCCCGCTGGCAGCCGCTCGCGCAGCCCGCGGCTCGTCAGCAGCAGCCCGGAACCGCCATCCTCCAGCATCGCCGCCAGTCTCTCGGCCGGGTACGACGCATCCAGCGGCAGGTAGGCGCCTCCCGCCTTGAGGATGGCCAGCAGCGACACCACCAGCTCCACGCTGCGCTCCAGGCACAGCGCCACCCGCACGTCCGGCCCCACCCCGTGCGCCCTCAACACGTGCGCCAGCTGGTTGGCCCGCTCGTCCAGCTCCCGGTAGCTCAGCTTCCGCTCACCGAACTCCACCGCCACCGCCTCGGGGCGCCGCGCGGCCTGCTCCTCGAAGGCGGTGTGGATGCACGTGTCCCGCGGGTACTCCACCGCCGTCTCGTTCCACTCCACCAGCAGCTGGCGCCGCTCGGCCTCCGTCAGCCAGGGCAGCTCCCCCACCCGCGCGTCCGGCGCCGACACCACCGACTCCGCCAGCGACACCAGGTGCGCCGCCATCCGCTCCACCGTGGCCGGCTCGAAGAGGGCCGTGGCGTACTCGAAGCGGCAGCGCAGCCCCTCCCGCGTCTCCCACGCCTCCAGCGCCAGGTCGCACTTGGAAGCCTCCGGGGACACCTCCACCCCTCCCAGCTTCATGCCCGGCAGCGCGCCCTTCACCTCCGGCGTGTTGTGCAGGTTCATCATCACCTGGCACAGCGGCGAGCGGCTGAGGTCCCTCGGCAACCGCAGCGCCTCCACCACGCTCTCGTAGGGCGTCTCCTGGTGGGCGTAGGCCCCCAGCGCGTCCCGCTTCACCCGCCCCAGCAGCTCGCGGAAGGTCGGGCTCCCCGACAGCCTCGCCCGCAGGGCCAGCGTGTTGACGAAGCATCCGATGAGGACCTCCGTCTCCGGCCGCGTGCGGCCCGCGACGGGCGAGCCCACCGCGAAGTCCTCCTGGCCGCTGTAGCGGTGCAGCAGCAGCTGGTAGAGCGCCAGCAGCGTCATGTAGGGCGTGGCGCCCTCGCGGCGGCCGAGCGTCAGCAGCGACTCGGAGAGGGCCTTGGGCAGGGAGAAGAAGTGCCAGGCGCCCGCGTGGGACTGGACCGCGGGGCGAGGCCTGTCCACCGGCAGCTCTAGCGGAGGCACCCCGGCGAGCTGCTCCTTCCACCAGTCCAGCTGCGCCTCCAGCACCGGGCCCTGCAGCCACCGCCGCTGCCACGCGGCATAGTCGGCGTACTGGATGGGCAGGGGCGACAGGGGCGAGGGTCGCCCCGAGGCGAAGGCGGTGTAGAGGGCCGACATCTCCCCCGCCAACACGAGCGAGGTCCACCCGTCGGAGACGGCGTGGTGCATCACGAGGCACAGCACGTGCTCTTCCGGTTGGAGCCGGAGCAGCAGCGCGCGGAAGGGCGAGCCGTGCTCCAGGTCGAAGGGCCTGCACGTCTCCTCCCGGCACAGCCGCAGCAGCTCGGCCTCGCGAGCCTCGGGCGTCTCGCCCGTCACCTCCACCAGGGGCATGGGCAGGGTCCGGGGGGGATGGATGACCTGGACGGGGCCCTGCTCCGACAGGGTGAAGGTCGAGCGGAGCACCTCGTGGCGATTCACCAGCTCATCGAGCGCGGCCTGGAGCACCCCCACGTCCAGCGTCCCGGTGAGGCGGAAGGCCGAGGGGTTGTTATAGGCGGTGTTGCCCGGCGCGAGCTGGTGCAGGTACCACAGGCGCTGCTGCGCGAAGGACAGGGGCAGCGGGCCTTCGCGGGACACGCGCGAGATGGGAGGCGGCAGCGTCTCGGCCAAAGCCGGCACCGGGGCCCGCGTGGGGCGTGGCGCCTCGGAGCGCGGGCGCCGGGGGGCGGAGGCCACCGGCTCGATGCCACCATCCGCGCGCAACCGGGCCCTGCGGCCAGTGTGGAAGAGGCGCGCCACGGGCTGGAGGGCATGAGGCCACGAGCCCTGGGGAAGACCCGCGCCCTCGAGGGCCAGCTCGCCCACCACGCCCACCGGCACCGGCTCTCCGGCCTCGTCCAGCACCAGCGCCCGCACGCCGACGGGCACGAGCTCTCCTGGCGCGCGAGGCATCAGCGAGTCCTCGCCCACGCGGCCCGTCTGGAGCACCTCCACCTCCAGCTCCCGGTGCAGCGCCACGGCCACGTCCGCCGAGGCTCCGTCCAACCAGAGGCCACGCACCGCGCCCAGCACCGGGCGCGCCTCGGGCCGCTCCACGAGCGCCCGCGCCAGACGCGCCGACGTCTGGAGGTAGACGCCTCCGGACTCCCGCACCAGCGCCAGCAGCTCGTCGGCCGCGCCCTCTCCCTGCGCCACGAGCCGGGCCCGCTGGCCGGCGGACTCCTCCTCGTTGAGCCTGAGCACCTCCGCCAGGTAGCGCAGGTGCTCCAGCACGCCCTTCGTCTCCACGCCGAAGTCGATGAGGCAGGCCACCTCGTCGATGTCCGCCGCCTCGACCTGGCGCAGCCGCTCCACGCCCTCCTCCACCGTGCCGATGAGGCCCCGCTCGCGCGCGTAGGACTCGAAGCCGTGCGCCACCAGCGTGTCGATGTCCTCCTGGCTCATCGCGTCCACCTGCGCCTGGATGCCCTGGCTGGCCAGCAGCGTGGCGATGATGTCCAGCGAGCCACGGAAGTAGCTCAGCAACGGCTCGCGCACCGTCTCCATCACCTGACGCGTGTCGGTGCCGATGAAGGTGTGCATCAGCACCGTGACGTGACCCCGCCCGGGCCCGTGGCCCTTGCGCCGCCAGGCCTCGCGGTAGAGGGCGATCTTCTCCGGCAGCTCCTTCAGGTCGTGCAGCGTGAGGTTGGTGAGCACCCCCACGCCCGCCTCACCGGCCAGCCGGAACGTCTCCGGGTTGCCCGCCGCGGTGATCCACAGGGGGAGCTCGCGCTGCACCGGACGCGGGCGCAGGGCCACCTCCACGGGCTCGCCCAGTCCACCCGCGCGCCGCATCGGCTCGCCCCGCCACAACGAGCGCAGCGTCTCGAGCTCGCGCATCATGATGGCCTTGCGGTCGGCGTAGTTCTGCGGGGCGAAGACGAAGTCGTGCACGTGCCAGCCGCTGGCCAGGGAGACGCCCGCCCGGCCACCGGAGATGTTGTCCACCACGGACCACTGCTCGGCGACGAGGAGCGGGTCATGCAGCGGGAGGACGACGCTGCCAGCGCGAATCTTCAGGCGCCGGGTGATGGCGGCCAGCGCGGCGCCCACCACGGCCGGCTGGGGATAGAGGCCACCGAAGGAGTGGAAGTGACGCTCGGGCGTCCACACGGCGGAGAAGCCGTGGGCATCGGCGAACTTCGCGCCCTCCATCAGCAACTCGTACTTGGGCCCGGACAGCGAGTCCTCGTCGTTGGCGAAGAACGAGAGGCTCAGCTCCACGGGGCTTGCCCGGAGGCCGCTGCCCAGGTGAACCAGGCGGGAGCCGAGTCGCTCCGCCGGGAAGACGACGCGCAGGCCCCGGCCGAGCGCCCAGAGCAGCTCCAGTCCGGGCTGCTCGGCGGCGGGCTCCGAGGCCGCCACCCAGGTCCGGGCCTCCGAGGGCTTCAACCGCTCGTCCATGGCCTGGAAGAGGCGCAGGAGGCCCCGGTGCGTGAGCGTCCACGCCGGCTTGCCAGCGACGGGGAGGAGGAAGGCGGGAGTGTCCGGGCCGGACAGGACCGTGGCCGCGGCGGGGGCCTCGGTGGACCCCCCATCGACTTCCTCGCCCATATAAAGGATGCGGGAGGCCTCCAGGGACGCCGGGACCGCCAGCCCGCGGCGGGTGAGGAGCAGGGGTGCGGGAGCTCCGGCGGGCGCGAAGGACGGCAGGGTGCCGAGCTCCGCGGGCCCCACGGGCACACAGGCGCCACCGGCCTCCAGCACGGCCCAAAGGGCCACCAGCTTCTCCGGCGAGGGCTCGAGGCACACGGCCACGGGCGCTCCGGGCCGGACGCCAAGGGCACGCAGACGCACGGACAGGCCGCGGACGCGCTCGCGCAACTGGCTCCAGGTGAGGAGCCGCTCGCCCTGGGCCACGGCCACCACCTCGGGTTGGCGGGAGGCACGGGCGGCCAGCACCTCGGACAGGGTGGTGGGCGCGTCGAGGACGTCCAGACGCGAGAGGGCCGAGGCGCGCCGCTCCTCCGCGGTGGCCAGGGGCAGCCGCGAGAGGAGCTCCTCGGGCCGGGCCATGGCCGCCTCCAGCAGCACCTGGAAGTGCGCCATCATCCGCTGGACGCGGGCGGCATCGAAGAGCTCGGTGGCGTACTCGATGACGCCGGAGAGACGGCCGGGCCCCTCGTTGAGCACGATCGACAGGACCGCGAGGGTGGAGCCCCACTGCGCCTGCTCGTCCGCCACTTCCAGCGAGGACAGGCGCAGCCCCGAGAGCGACAGCGCCTCCTCACCCCCGACGGAGTGCAGGATGAAGACGGAGTCCATGACGCGCTCGCGGCCGAGGTCGCGCCCGGGGTGCAGCTCCCCGATGAGGTGCTCGAAGGGGACGTCCGGGCGGGCGTAGGCGTCGAGCGTCATGTCGCGCACGCGGCCGAGCAGCTCGCGGAAGGAGGGGTCTCCGGACAGGTCCGTGCGCAGGGCCAGCAGGTGCGCCACGTAGCCCATGAGGGGCTCCAGCTCGGCGCGGGAGCGGTTGGCGATGGGGGTGCCGACGACGATGTCGTCCTGGCCGCTGTAGCGGTGCAGGAGCGTCTGCCAGATGGCCAGCAGCACCTGGAAGGAGGTGACGCCCTCGCGCTTGCTGAAGGCGGCCAGCTGCTCGGCCACGTGCGCGGGGAAGCGCACCTGCATGCGAGCGGCGGCGGTGAGATCGGCCACCGCGGGCCGGGGCCTGTCGGTGGGCAGGTCGAGCTGGCGGGGCAGCCCGGCGAGCCGCTGACGCCACCAGGCGTGCTGCTCGGCGAAGACGCCCTCGGACAGGGCGCGGCGCTGCCAGGCGCCGTAGTCCGCGTACTGCACGTACAGCGGGGGCAGCGGCGAGGGCTTCCCCTGGAGGAAGGCCTCATAGAGGACGGCCAGCTCTCGGGCGAAGAGCAGCAGGGAGAGGGTGTCGCCGACGACGTGGTGGAGGGAGACGAGCAGGACGTGCGAGTCCTCCGCCAGGCGCAGCAGGGTGGTGCGAAGGACGGGGCCCTCCTCCAGGGAGAAGGGACGCCGGGCCTCCTCGCTGGCCAGACGGGGGGCGGCGGCCTCCCGCTCCTCGCGCGAGCCCGTCAGCTCCACCACGGGCAGGGACGCGGGGACGTGGGGCAGGAAACGCTGCACCGGGCGGCCCTCCACGCGGGCGTAGACGGTGCGCAGGGACTCGTGGCGCTGGAGGATGCCCTGGATGGCACGCTCGAGGGTCGGCACGTCGAGGGGGCCCTCCAGGCGCAGCGCGAGCGGGAGGTTGTAGGCCGTCAGACCGGGGGCGGTCTGCTCCAGGCGCCAGACGCGCTCCTGGACGACGGAGAGGGGCAGCTCGCCGGTGCGGGGCAGCGGCGCCAGGGGCAGGTGCCGGCCGGGAGCTCGCGCGACCTGGGCGGCCGAGGCTCCGAGCAACGCCTCGATGCGCGCGGACAGGGTGGCGATGGTGGTCGCTTCGAACAGGTCGCTCAGGGGGAGCTGGACGCCGAAGGTCTCCCGGAGCTGGGTGAGGAGCTGGGCGGCCATCAGCGAGTTGCCACCCAGGTCGAGGAAGTTGTCGTCGCGGCCGATGTGGGCGACCCCGAGGCGCTCGCGCCAGAGGGCGGCCACGCGCTGCTCGATGTCACTGGCGGGCAGGTGCGCGGCGGGCGCGGCGGCCACGGTGGGCGTGGAGGCCACGGCGGGCGCGGACCCGGCCAGGAGCCGGGGCGCGGGCACGAGGACGGCGCTGTCGGCGGAAGAGGACTCCGGCAGGGCGCAGGGCTTCTCGTCGAAGGGATAGGTGGGCAGCGGCAGACGCGAGCGGCGCTCGTGGGAGTAGAAGGCCTTCCAGTCCACCTCCGGCCCATGCGACCAGATTTCGCCCAGGGACTGCAGGAGCACCGCATGCTCCGAGGTCGAGCTCCCGGCGCGGCGCAGCGAGGGCACGGCGCGCACCCGGCCGCGCGAACTACCCAGGCAGGCCCTGGCGAGCGCGGTGAGATCCTGCCCCGGACCCACCTCGAGCAGCAGGCCGCACCCCTCGCGCAGCAGGGCCTCCACACCGGAGGCGAAGCGCACGGGCTGGCGCATCTGCTCCGCCCAGTAACCCGGTTGCACCACCTGCTCGGGAACGGCCCAGGTGCCGGTGAGGCTGGAGACGTAGCGCAGGGTGGGAGCGGAACGCCGCAGCGCGGCCACCTCACGCGCCAGCTCGGGCATGAGGGGCTCCACGTCGGCCGAGTGGAACGCGTGCGTGGCGGGCAGGCGCAGCACGCCCACCTCCCGGCGCTTCAGCTCCTCCGTCAGCCGCTCCACCTCGGGAATGGGGCCGGAGACGACACACCGATCGGGGGCGTTGACGCCCGCCAGCGACAGGGCACCGGACAGCAGCGGACGCACCTGTGCCTCGGACAGGCCCACCGCGAGCATGGCCCCCGGAGGCAGCTGGCCCATCATCCGCCCGCGCGCCACGGCCAGGCGCAGCGCGTCCTCCAAGGGGAGCACTCCGGCGAGGCAGGCGGCCACGTACTCGCCATAGCTGTGTCCCAGCAAGGCATGGGGCCGCACCCCCCAGCTCATCCACAGCCGGGCCAGGGAGTACTCCACGATGAAGAGCGCCGGCAGGGCGCAGCGGGTGTTGGAGACGAGCCGGGCGGCGGCCTCCTGGGAGGCGGAGCCCAGGAGGAGCAGCGTGCGCACCTCCTCGCGCAGCGGAGCCTGGAGCAGGGCCAGACACTCCTCCACGTGCTGGCGGAAGGTGGGCTCGGCCTCGTACAGCTCGCGGCCCATGCCCGGGGACTGGGCCCCCTGGCCGGGGAAGAGGAAGGCCACGCGCTCGAGCCGGGCGGCCGCCACGTCCTTGAGCTCCACCGCCGCGGGCGGCTGACGCAGCTTGCGCACCAGCTCGGCGCCGTCTCGCGCCACCACGGCGCGCCGGTGCTCGAAGCCCTTGCGTCCCACGGCCCGGGTGAAGGCCACGTCCGCCAGCTTCAGCTCCGGGTGGGCCTCCACGTGCGAGGCCAGCTCCTGCGTGGCGGCCTCCAGCGCGCTGGCCGAGCGCGCGGAGAGGAGGACGAGCTGCTGGGGGCGCGAGCTCGGCTTGCTGGGAGGCAACAGCGGTGCCTCCTCGAGGATGGCATGGGCGTTGGTGCCGCCGATGCCCAGCGAGGTCACTCCGGCGCGCCGGGGCCTGGCGTTGCGCTTCCACGGCCGGAGCGAGGTGTTGACGAAGAAGGGGCCGCGCTCGAGCTCGAGCTGGGGGTTGGGCCGCTCGAAGTGGAGGGTGGGAGGAATCTCCTCGTGGTGCAGGGCGAGCGCCACCTTCATGAGGCCGGCCACGCCCGCGGCGGTGTCCAGGTGACCGATGTTGGGCTTCACCGAGCCGAGGACGCAGGTGCCCTGGGACTCGGGGCCCAGCCCGAAGGCGCGCATGAGGGCGGCCACTTCGATGGGGTCGCCCAGCGGGGTGCCGGTGCCATGGGCTTCGACATAGTCGATCTCCGCCGGCTCCACGCCGGCGTAGGCCATGGCCTGCTCGATGACGGCGGCCTGCCCCTGCACGCTGGGGGCGGTGTAACCCGACTTGAGCTGACCATCGTTGTTGATGGCCGAGCCCTTGATGACGGCATAGACATGGTCTCCGTCACGCACGGCGTCCGCCAGGCGCTTGAGCACCACCACGCCCACGCCGCTACCGCTCACCGTCCCCTGGGCACGGGCATCGAAGGCGCGGCAGTGCCCGTCCGGGGAGTGGATCATCCCCTCCTGGTAGAGGTAGCCGGTGCGATGGGGCACGGGCACCTTGGTGGCACCGGCCAGGGCCATGTCGGACTGGCGCAACAGGAGGCTCTGGCAGGCGAGGTGGATGGCGACCAGGCCGGTGGAGCACGCGGTGTAGACGAGGACGCTCTCGCCGGTGAGGCCCAGCTTGTAGGACGTCTTCGAGGACACGTTCTGGTGGGTGGTGGTGGCGCTCACGTCGAAGAACGTGGCCGGGTCCTGGGACACGGCGCCCAGCACCCTCGGCAGGTGGCCCGAGAGGGACGAGCCCGCGTAGAGGGAGATCTTCCCCTCGAAGCGCTCGGGCACGTGACCGGCGTCCTCCAACGCGGCCCAGGCGCACTGGAGGAAGAGCCGCTGCTGGGGATCCATCCACTGCGCCTCGCGCAGGGGGATGTCGAAGAAGTCGTGGTCGAACAGCTCGATGCCCTCGAGCACCGCGCCGGCGGGGACGAAGCCGGGGTGCTTCCAGGGGTCGGCGGGCAGACCGGGCATGGGCTCCAGCTCCTCGGGGGAGAAGCGGGAGATGGACTCGACGCCCTCGCGCAGGTTGCGCCAGAAGGACCCCAGCGAGCGCGCCCCGGGCATGCGCCCCGACATACCGATGACCGCGATGTCTCCCTCGGAGAACTCCATCGACTCGAACTCAGACATTGCCGCCCTTCTTTCCCTTGCCCCGCAGACCCGCCAGGACTTGATTGCGTCCCTGGGCTCGTTCTTGTGCGCTCTGCCCGGCCTTCGCCGCCGGGGACGGTGCGTCTTCCCGGGCGATGCGTTGGACCAGCTCGTGAATTGTCGGATGCTCGAAGAGCCACATCACGGGAACCTCCCGCCGCAGCGCCTCGCGCAGGTGGTTGGCCACCCGCAGCGCCGTCAGCGAGCTGCCCCCGAGCTCCTCGAAGAAATGCTCGTGCATGCCCACCCGCTCCCGCCCCAGGGCCTGCGCCCAGACGGCGGCCAGCTGCTGCTCCAGGGGAGTGCTCGGCTCGACGAAGACGCGCTGTGGCTCCTCGACGACGGCCGGCACCTCTTCCGGCGGGCGCTCCGAGGCGGGGAGGACGCCCAGCTCGGACAGCCGCGTCTCCGGTTCCGCGACGGCCCGTTCCAGCAACGCGCCGAGCTGCTCCAGCAGGCGGGTCGCGGTGGAGGCGTCGAACAGGTCCGTGCTGTACACCAGCGAGGCCCGCAGTCCCTCCTCGGACTCCACGAACGTCAGCACCAGGTCGAACTTCGCTGGCCACTCCTCCACCGTCAGCGACTCCAGCTTCAGCCCGGGGAGCTCCCGCGGGCCCATCTCCTCCTGCTGGAAGTTCAGCATCACCTGGAACAGCGGCGAGTAGCTCAAGGTGCGCGTCGGCTTGAGCTCCTCCACCAGCCGCTCGAAGGGCACGTCCTGGTGCGCGTACGCGCCCAGCACCACCTCGCGCACGCGCCCCAGCAGCTCACGGAAGCTCAGCTCCGCCGACAGCCGGGTGCGCAGCGCCAGCGTGTTGACGAAGAAGCCGATGAGTCCCTCCAGCTCGCGCTGGTGACGCCCGGAGATGGGCGCTCCCACGCAGATGTCCTCCTGGCCCGACTCACGCGCCAGCAGGACCTGGAAGCCCGCCAGCAGCACCATGAAGGTCGACAGGCCCTCGCGCTGTCCCAGCGCCTTCAACCGCGCGTGGAGCTCCGGGGAGAGCGACACCGTGCGGCAGTCACCCCGATGGCTCGGCATCGGTGGCCGAGGTCTGTCCGTGGGCAGCTTCAATAGAGGAGGTGTCCCCTCCAACTGGCGCCGCCACCAGGCCACCTGCTCCTCCAACACGGGCCCCTGCAACCACTCCCGCTGCCAGAGCGTGTAGTCCGCGTACTGGACCTCCAGCTCCGCCAGCCCCGACACCTTCCCCTCCACCTGGGCCCCGTACAACGCCTCCACCTCCCGCACCAGCACCCGCATCGACCACTCGTCGGACACGATGTGGTGCAGGGTCAGCAGCAGCACGTGCTCGCGCTCGCCCAGCCGCAGCAGCGAGGCGCGCAGCAGCGGGCCTCGCGCCAGGTCGAACGGACGCCGGGCCTCCTCCACCGCCAGCCGCCGCACCTCCGCCGCGCGCGCCTCGGCCGGCAGCGCCGACACGTCCTGGACGGACAGCGCCAGCGGCTCCGGAGGGAGGATGACCTGGACGGAGGAGGCCCCCTCCGCGCGCAGGACGGTGCGCAGGGACTCGTGGCGACGCACCAGCTCCTCGAAGCAGCGCCCCAGCGCGCCCACGTCGAGCACGCCCTCCATCCTCACGGCCGCGGGGATGTTGTAGGTGGAGCTGCCCGGCAGCAGCTGATCCAGGAACCACAGCCGCTGCTGCGCGAACGAGAGCGGGAAGACATCGCCCTCCCGGGGACGGCGCGTGACGGGGGGCCGCACGCCCAGGGCTCGCGCGGACCGGACCGACTCGATGCGGGCGGTGAGCTGCGCCAGGGTCGGACTCTCGAAGATGGTGCTGAGGGGCAGCTCCACCTCGAACTCGGCACGGATGCGCGAGAGGAACCGGGTGGCGCTCAGCGAGTGGCCGCCCATCGCGAAGAAGTCATCTCGAGGGCTGGGACGCTCCACCTGCAGCAGCTCGGACCAGATGCTGGCCAGCCGCTTCTCGGTGTCGCTGCTCCGCGAGACGCGCTCGTCCTCGGACTTCGGCTGTACCGTGGAGGGTGCCGGCAGCGCACGCGCATCCAACTTGCCGCTCGGATTCAGCGGGAGGGCCGGCAGCATCACGAAGGCGGTCGGCACCATGTAGTCGGGAAGCCGCTCGCGGAGGAAGGCGCGCAGCTCCGTGAAGGATGGCCCCTCTCCTTGCGCCGCCACCAGGTACGCCACCAGCCGCAGCTCGCCCGGGACGACGTCCGACCTCGGCACCACGGCCACGTCGCGCAGCCCCGGGTAGCTCGCCAGCACCGCCTGCACCTCCCCCAACTCCACCCGCATGCCGCGCACCTTCAGCTGCGAGTCCAGGCGCCCGAGGTACTCCACCTCTCCCTCCGGCAACCAGCGCACCCGGTCTCCCGTCCGGTACATCCGCGAGCCCGGCGGGCCGAAGGGGTTGGGCACGAAGCGCTCGGCGGTCAGCTCCGGCCGTCCCAGATAGCCACGCGCCACCCCCAGGCCCGCGGCGTACAGCTCTCCGGGCACCCCGATGGGCACCGGGCGCAGGAAGCGGTCCAGCACGTACACCTGCATGTTGCCCCAGGCCCTGCCGATGGTGACCCGCTCGGCGGACATCGGTCTCGGGGAGACGGTGGCGCACACCGTCACCTCCGTCGGCCCATAGCCGTTGAGCAGGGTGTGGTCCTGGCCCCAGCGCCGCACCAGCTCGGGCGGGCAGGCCTCGCCCACGGTGATGACCGTCTTCAGCCTGGGCAGCCCGTGCGCCTCCAGCTGCCCCAGCAGCGTGGGAGTCGCCATCATCGTGGTGATCTCCGCCGACTCCAGCAGCGTGCGCAGCGGCGTGTTCGGCAGTGCCTTCTCCCGGGGGGCCAGCACCAGGCAGCCCCCCACCAGCAGGATGGAGAACACCTCGTACACGGAGACATCGAAGGACGCGGACGCGAACTGCAGCGCCCGATCCTTCGAGGTCAACCCGTGGGCCCGCGACGACGCCCAGCCCATGTTGTGCAGGCCCAGGTGCGCCAGCAGCGTCCCCTTGGGCCGTCCCGTGCTGCCCGAGGTGTAGATGATGTAGGCCAGGGAGTCCGGGTCGACGCGCACCTCGGGCGCCGTCACGGGCCACCGGGAGAGCTCCTCCGCCTGCGTGTCCACGACCAGCCGATGCCCCTCGAAGGACGACAGCTTCTCGAGCAGGGACTCCTGGGTGACGAGCACCTGCGCGCTGGAGTCGGCCAGCACGTAGGCCAGCCGATCCCTGGGATGGCTGGACTCCAGCGCCACCCAGGCGCCACCGGCCTTGAGGATGCCCAGCATCGCCACCACCCACTCATGGGTGCGGTCCAGGCACAGGCCCACCCGGACCTCGGGCCCCACGCCCAGGCCGCGCAGGTGGTGCGCCAGCTGATTGGCGCGCTGGTCCAGCTCGCGATACGTCAGCCGCTGCCCCTCGTACTCCAGCGCCTGGGCGTCCGGCGTGCTCCGTGCGTGCTCCGCGATGAGCTCGTGGATGCAGCGCTCCCGGGAGAAGTCGTACCGGGTGTCGTTCCACTCCACCACCAGCCGGTGCCGCTCCTCCTCCGTCAGCAGCGACACCTCGCGCACCCGCGACTCGGGGCTCGCCGCCAGCGACGTCAGGGCCCGCCGCCAGTACTCCAGCACCCGGGAGATTCCCTCCTCATCGAAGCGCCGGATGTCGTACGTCAGCTTCAGCTGGAGCTCCTCCTGGGGAATGATGGTGGCCAGGAGCGGATAGTTCGAGCGCTCCCGCCACGACATGCTCCCCCACCCCAGGGCCTCCGCCCGGCGCGCCAGCGAGGCGTCCAGCAGGTAGTTCTCGAAGACGAGGAAGCTCTCGAAGAGGGGCGAGCCCCGAGGCACCTCGCACCAGGACTGCACCTGGGCCAGCGACAGGTGCTCGTGCTGGCGCACCTCGGACTGGTGCGCCTGGAAGTCCTTCAACCACGCCAGCACCGGCTGGGTGGGGGGCAGGCGCACGCGCACCGGCAGCGAGTTGATGAGCAGCCCCACCATCCGCTCCACGCCCTCGAGCTCCGGAGGCCTGCTGGCCACGGCGCTCCCGAACACCACGTCGTCCGAGGACGCATAGCGGCCCAGCACCAGCGCCCATGCGGCCTGCACGAGGGTGTTGAGCGTCAGCTGGTGCCGTCGCGCGAAGGCGACAAGCGCCGAGGTGTCCGAGGCGGAGAGCCGCAGCTCCATCTCGTGCTGCTCCCACGTGCCCGGGGCCGAGGGGAGCGTCTTCTGCTCCGGCAGCGGCGTCGGCTCGCCAAACCCCGCCAGCTCCTGGCGCCAGAAGGACTCGGCGGCGCGCGGCTCCTGGCGGCCCAGCCAGGCGATGTACTCACGGAAGGGCGGACGCGTGCTCCCCTCCACCTCCGAGCCCGCGAGCAGGGCCTCGTACGCGGTGAGGAGCTCGCGCACCACCAGCGCCAGGCTCCACCCGTCCAGCAGCAGGTGGTGGTAGCTCCAGACGCACTGCCAGGCATCCTCCGCCACCCGCATCACCGCCATCCGCATCAGCGGAGCCCGCCCCGGCTCGAAGCCCCGGCGGCCATCCTCCCGCAGGTACTCCCGCGCCCTGCGCTCCTGCTCCGGTGCGGACAGGCCCCTCCAGTCCCGCTCCTCCCAGGGCACCTCCACCTTCCGGTGCACCACCTGCAGCGGCTCCTCCAGCCCCTCCCACGCGAAGCCCGTCCGCAGCACCTCCATCCGCGCCACCACGTGCTCCCACGCCTTGCGGAGCGCCTCCACCCGCAGCCCCCGCGCCACCCAGGAGAGCTGCTCCACGTACGCCCCGCTCTCCGGCTCCATCCGCGCGTGGAACAACAGCCCCTGCTGCAGGTGCGAGAGCGGATACACGTCCTCCACGCTCTCCCAGCCCCCCAGCAGTCCCTCGAGGACCTGCCGCTGGGCGGGCGCCAGCGCCATCGGCCCTCGCGGCGCTTGCGGCACCCCACTCGCCGCCCCCACCTCCGCCGCCAGCTCCGCCACCGTCTGCTTCAGGAACAGCAGCTTCGCCGTCACGTCCAGCCCGCGCCGCCGCGCGCCCGCCACCACCCGCAGACCGAGGACGGAGTCACCGCCCAGCTCGAAGAAGTTGTCGTGGACGCCCACCTGCTCCCGCCCCAGCACCTGGGCCCACACCTCGGCCAGCGTGCGCTCCGCCTCGGTGCGCGGCGCCACGTACTCCCGCCGCGGCTCCAGCCCCGCGTCCCGGGGAGCTGGCAGGGCCTTGCGATCCACCTTCCCGTTGGGCGTGAGCGGCAGCGCCTCCAGCACCACGAAGGCCGACGGCACCATGTACTCCGGCAACCGCCTCAGCACGCACTCGCGCAGCGCGCCCTCCTCGAGCGCCTGCCCCGGCCGGGCGACGGCATACGCCACCAGCCGCGTCTCTCCCGGCACGTCCTCGCGGGCGGCCACCACGGCGGCCTGCACGGCCGGGTGCAGCGCCAGCGCCGCCTCCACCTCGCCCACCTCGATGCGGTGGCCGCGCACCTTCACCTGATGGTCCAGGCGGCCCAGGAACTCCACCGTCCCGTCCGCCCTCCACCGCGCCCGGTCTCCCGTCCGATACAACCTCGCCCCGCGCTCCCCTCGGAACGGATCCGGCACGAAGCGCTCCGCCGTCAGCTCCGGCCTGCCCAGGTAGCCCCGGACGACGCCGGCGCCGCCGATGAACAGCTCTCCGGGCACTCCGATGGGCACCGGCCGCAGGTGCCCGTCCAGGACGTACAGCTCCGTGTAGGGGATGGGCGTGCCGATGGGCACGGGCGACTCGCCCTCTCCCACCCGGTGCGTGGAGGACCAGACAGTGGTCTCCGTGGGGCCGTACATGTTGAGCAGCCGGCCGGGAGCCAGCCGGTGCAGCGCTCCGGCGAGCGTGGCCGGCAGGGCCTCGCCGCCCACCAGCAGGCAGCGCAGGGACGCCAGACGCGCCTCGGCCTCCGGCTCTCGCAGCAGCCGCCCCATGAGCGACGGAGTGCCCTGCAGGTGGGTCACCCCGTGCTGGCGGATGAGGGCGAGCAGCTCGCCGATGTCCACCCCTTCACCGAGCACCACCTGGAAGCCGCGGGCCAGCGTCCACACCAGCTCGAGGACGCTGATGTCGAAGCTGATGCTGGTCACCGCCAACCAGATGGGCGAGGGCCCCTGGGGGACGCGCTCGTCCATGGCCGCGAAGAAGTGGGCGACGTTGCGCTGCTGCACCGCCACGCCCTTGGGCCTGCCCGTGGAGCCCGAGGTGTAGAGCACGTAGGCCAGGTGCTCCGGGCTCGAGCCACTCCCGGGGCCCTGCTCGGCCTCGGTGGGAGGGCCCTCCTGCGCGTCCAGCAACACGGTGCGCGCCGCGTCGACGGGCAGCACGCCCACCAGCTCGCGCTGGGTGAGGACCAGGCGGGCTCCGGAGTCCTCCAGCATGAAGGCCAGACGCTCCGCGGGGTAGCTGGGGTCCAACGGCAGCCAGGCGCCGCCGGCCTCCAGGATGGCCAGCAGCCCCACCACCATCTCCACCGAGCGCCGCGCGCACAGCCCCACCACCACCTCCGGCCCCACGCCCCGCGCCCGCAGCTCGAGCGCCAGCGCGCACACCCGGCGCCGCAGCGCCCGGTAGGTGAGGCGCGTGCCGCCGTGCACCAGCGCCACCGCGTCCGGCGTGCGCTCGGCCTGGGCCCGCAGCTGCGCGGGGAGGCTGGCCGCCACATGGGGCCCGCGAGTGGAGTTCCACTCCACCAGCACCTGACGCCGCTCCACTTCGGGCATCAGCGGCAGCAGGGAGAGCCGCTGTCCGGGGTTGGCCACGGCGGCCTCGAGCAGCACCCGCAGGTGCGTCACCATCCGCGCGGCGGTGGAGGCGTGGAAGAGGTCGGTGCTGTACTCGAGCCACCCCACCAACCCATCGCGGCCCGGGCCCAGGGTGAGCGTCAGGTCATACATCGCGGTGCCGGTGTGCACGTCCTCCAGACGCGAGGCGAGCCCCGGCAACACGGGAGCCTCCGCGGGCGAGGGCAGGAGGGTGAGCATCACCTGGAAGAGGGGTGAGTGGCTGCGCGAGCGCGCCGGTTGCAGCTCCTGCACCAGCATCTCGAAGGGCACGTCCTGGTTGGCGTAGGCGCCGTGCGTCACCTCGCGCACGCGGGCGAGCAGCTCCCGGAAGGACAGCGTCCCGGACACGCGCGTGCGCAGCACAAGGGTGTTGATGAAGAGGCCGATGAGCCCCTCCAGCTCGGCGCGCGGCCGGCCGGCCACGGGAGAGCCCACGCAGAGGTCCTCCTGGCCCGAGTAGCGGTGGAGCAGCGTCTGGAAGGCGGCGAGCAGCACCATGAAGGGCGTCACGCCCTCGCGCCGGCCCAGGGCACGGACGGCCTCGGAGAGGGCCGCGGGCAGGTGGACGGGCAGCCGCTCCCCGCGCATGGAGCGCACCGGCGGGCGCGGCGCATCCCCCGGCAGCTCCAGCACCGCGGGGGCGCCCGCGAGCTGGCGGCGCCACCAGGCCAGCTGTGAGGCCAGCGCCTTTCCCCGCGACCACTCGTGCTGCCAGGCCGAGAAGTCCACGTACCGCACCGGCGGCTCCGGCAGCGAGGGGACGGCTCCGGAGAGGAAGGCCGCGTAGAGCGCCGACACTTCGCGCACGAGCAGGCCCATGGACCAGCCGTCCGTGGCGAGGTGGTGCACCACCACGAGCAGCACGTGCGCCTGCTCACCCGTCCGCAGCAGCAGGAGGCGCAGCGGGAGGCCGTGCTCCAGGTCGAACGGGCGACGCGCCTCTTCCTGGAGACGGAGGCGCAGCTCGGCCTCGCGCTCCACCTCGGGCAGTGCCCGCAGGTCCACCACCGGCAGCGACACCTGGGCGGACGGCAGGACGCGCTGCACGGGCGTCCCGTCCTCCTCGGCGAGGGTGGTGCGCAGGGGCTCGTGGCGCCGCACCACCTCGGCGAGGGCGCGCTCCAGGGCGGACACCTCCAGCGCGCCCGTGAAGCGGACGGCGGCGGGGATGTGGTGGACGGGGCTGCCAGGCTCGAGCTGGTGGAGGAACCACATCCGCTGCTGGGCGGAGGACATCGGTGCCGGCCCGCTCTCCCGCGGACCGCGGGGGATGGGAGCCCGGGCCGTCCCCTCCCGCGCCTCGACGATGTGTCGCGCCAGCTCGGCGGCGCTCGGTCCCGACAGCAGCAGCCCGATGGGCAGCTCCACCCCCAGGCCCTTCTCGAGCTCGTACGACAGCTCGATGGCGGCCAGCGAGTCCATGCCATAGCGCGAGACGGGCTCCTCCGGCCGGATCGACTCCGGGCGCATCTTCAGATGCGAGGCGAGCCGCGACACCAGCCAGGACACCGTGGCCTCCAACGACGTCGGCGCGATCTGGAGCTCCGACGCCGTACGTCCAGCCAGCTGCGCATTCGAGGTGCTGCCTGCGGGGAAGCGGGGGGCACTCATCCAAGTTCCTCGGTGGCCGGGCTTTACCGGGGGGCCCGGGAGCCAGAAAGCCTGGAACTATGGCAGAAACTGCTCACCACCCAACAGAACTCGCTTGCCCTCCACTCATGCGTTCGGCAACCACATGAGCCCCCGCCTCAACTGCTCGCGGACGTGTAGTGGCCGATGGCGTGCAGCCAGACCCGGCGCGACACGAAGGCGAAGAAGACGGAGCCCAGCACCGACCCCACCAGGCTCATCAGCGACAGCCGGCCCAGCAGGGCCTCCGCCGGGAAGGTGGTCATCACCGCCAGCGGAATCACGAAGGTGAAGACGAAGGCCAGCACGCCGCGGAACACGGGAGCCGGCCAGCGGGCCGCGTCGAAGATGGACGTGAAGAAGTACGTCAGGTTGTCCACCTTCACCACGTAGAAGGCCGCGCTCACGGTGAGGATCCACAACGAGTAGAGCAACAGCACGCTGCAGCCCAGCAGCACCAGCGAGGCCAACACGCCGAGCAGGGACGGAGAAGTCCCCAGGATATGGAAGCCGTAGACGAAGATGGCGAGCGCCGCCAGCGCGTTGGTGGCCCGCCAGGGCAGGAAGCGCGTGGTGGACACCAGGAACTGCGCGTCGGCGGGCTTGAGCAGCACGAAGTCCAGCGTCCCCTTGCGGATGTGCTCCACCACGCCGGTGAGGCTCGGGCTGATGGCGCCCTCGAGAATCCCCTGCAGCAGGGTGAACCAGCCGATGACGAGCAGCGACTCGCCGAAGCTCCACCCTTCTATCTGCTGCCCCTGCTTCTGGAAGACGACGAAGAGCGGGGCGAGCGCGGTGGCCGACCAGAAGAGGGAGATGAGCCCCTCGACGATGAAGTCCCCGCGGTACTGCATCGCGAGCAGGCTGGAGGCCCGGAGCTGGACACCGAACAACCGGATGTAGCGCCGAAACATGCCCCTACCCTCCATACGCCGCGAAGCGCTTCAGGCCCCGCTTCCACAAGCCGAGCGAGATGGTCAGCATCAGCGCCACCCACAGCCACTGGCGTCCCAGCAACGCCAGCGCCTTGTGGAAGTCGTGCGTGTTCGTCATCAACTCCACCGGCAGGCCGATCTGATAGCGGAAGGGCAGCCAGTCGAGCGCCGCCCGGAACGCGGGCGGGAAGAGCTCCACCGGGTACAGGTAGCCGGAGCACACGAAGAAGAGGGCGATCCACACGTCCATCAACTTGGTGCTGCTCTCCATGAAGAGGCTCATCGTCCCGATGGCCACGTTGGCCAGGAAGGTGATGAGCCACCCAGCGAAGAGCGACAGGAAGAAGAAGACCCAGCCCCAGAGCGTCTGGGGCACCGAGCCCCAGCCCAGCTTGTAGACGGAGAAGGCCGCCACCGGCACCACCACGAACAGGCGCATGGGGAAGGAGCCGAGGTTCTCCGCCGCGTAGCTCCACAGCGGAGAGATGGGGCGCAGCAGACGCATGGCCAGCGTGCCCTGGCGCACCTCGTAGTTGATCTGCCAGGCCGCCCAGGCCCCCGTCATCTGCCGCACCACGAAGGCGGCCAGGAAGTACCGGATGAAGTCGTCTCCGCTGTAACGGCCCACCGGAGCGGCGCGCGCCACCGCCGTCCACAGCGCCATCATGATGAACGGCATGGTGGTGGACAGCACCCAGATGAACATCTCCGCGCGGTAGGCGACCGCCTCGGAGACCCCCACCCGCAGCAGCGTGGGAAAGGCCCGCAGTGTGCTCCGCACGCTCATGCGTTCACCGCTCCCCGCCGCGCCTTGCTCTCGGCGAACAGCTCGCTCATGACCTCTTCCAGCGGCGCGTTCTCCACCGTCAGGTCCTGCACCGGCAGGCTGGAGAGGGCCCGGCTGACCGTCGCGTTGACGGCATCCTGCGGCACCTGCAGCACGGCGGTGGCGCTGTCGTGCGTCACCACCTTGCCCAGCGGGGCGAGGCTCGCCGCGTCCACCGGCTGGTTCAGGCGCAACACCACCCGCTTCTCCGGCCGCACCCGCTGCACCAGCGCGTCCAGGCCCCCGTCGTACGACAGCTGGCCCTTGTCGATGACGATGACGCGCGGGCACAGCGCCGCCACGTCGTCCATGTAGTGGCTGGTGAGGATGAGCGTGGCGCCGTGCCGCTCGTTATAGGACTTGATGAACGCGCGCATGGTGGCCTGCATGGACACGTCCAGGCCGATGGTGGGCTCGTCCAGGAAGAGCACGCGAGGGCGGTGGATGAGGGCCGCGGCCAGCTCGCACTTCATCCGCTCGCCCAGCGACAGCTGCCGCGCGGGCTTTCCGATGAGCTCCTCGAGCTCCAGCAGGGTCACCAGCTCGTCCAGGGTCTGCTTGAACTGGGCGCGCGGGACATCATAGATGGCGCGGTTGAGCTCGAACGTCTCGGAGGGCGGCAGGTCCCAGAGGAGCTGCTGTTTCTGCCCCATCACCAGCATGATCTTCTTGAGGAACGCGTCCTCGCGGTGGCGGGGAACGTGGCCATCCACCAGCACCTCACCCCCCGAGGGGTGGAGCAGTCCCGACAGCACCTTGAGGGTGGTGGTCTTCCCCGCCCCGTTGGGGCCGAGGAAGCCCACGCGCTCTCCGGGCTTTATCTCGAAAGAGATGCCATCCACGGCCTTCACGTTGGTGTAGGTACGGTGGAGGACGGATCGGAAGGCGGCCATGAGGCCGGGCGGGCGCTTGTGGACCTGGTAGTGCTTGCGCAGGTCTCGGACGGAAATCATTCGGACAGGGTTTAACGCGGTTGCCCGAAAGAGGCGACCCCTCGTTGTGGAAGGCAGGGTCGGATGAGTGGCGCATACGGCAAGGACCTCGAGCGGTGGATACCGCGGCTGATCGCCGTGTGGCGCGAGGCGCGCAAGCGGGGGGATGGGCCGGAGACGCGGCTGACGCCCCAGGAGGTGAAGGAGGTCGGCGCGGGTGTGAAGCAGTTATCACTGGGCCTGACGCGAGACCGGAAGCTGGCGGGAGCCCGGTACATGGACGACCCGAAGCTACTGGGTGCCTACCTGCTCTTCTACTGGCCCGTCTCCTATGCGCAGGCGCGGGAGGCGCTGGGGGAGCTGCCCAACCGGCCGCGAGCGGTACTGGACCTGGGGAGCGGACCGGGTCCGATGGCCTTCGCGGCGCTGGACGCGGGGGCGGCGGAGGTGACGGCGGCGGACCGGAGCAAGCCGGCGTTGGCGCTCGCCCGGGCGCTCGCAGCGGAAGCGGGCGAGGCGCTGGCGACCCGGGAGTGGGACCCGACGCGCAAGGCGGCCCCGCCCGAGGGCAAGTACGACCTGATCACGATGGGCCACGTGCTCAACGAGCTGTACGGGGCTGGGGACGAGTCGGTGAAGCCGAGGGCGGCGCTGCTGGAGCAGGTGCTGGCGCAGGTGAAGCCGGGAGGGAGCCTGCTGGTGCTGGAGCCGGCGCTGCGGGAGACGTCGCGGCTGCTGCTGAAGGTGCGGGACGCGATGGTGGAGAAGGGCTACGCCATCCGGGCGCCGTGCATGTACCGGGGAGCGTGCCCGGCGCTGGTGAAGGAGAGCGACTGGTGCCACGCGGAGCGGCAGTGGCCGATGCCGAGGGTGGTGGAGGAGATCGCGAAGGCGGCGGGGCTGCACAAGGAGTCGCTGAAGATGAGCTACCTGATGCTGGCGCCGAAGGGGGAGGGTTGGCCGGAGCCGAGACCGGAGCGGCTGTTCCGCATCGTGTCCGAGTCACTGGAGGGCAAGGGGAGGCAGCGCTACATCGGCTGCGGACCCGAGGGCCGACTGGGGCTGGCGATGCAGGAGAAGCACCGCACGGAGAAGAACGAGCGCTTCCTGAAGCTGAACCGGGGAGACGTCATCGCGGTGACGAACACGGAGGCGAAGGGGGACGGGCTGGCGCTGGACGACACGTCGGAAGTCAAGGTGGTGGCCTACGCGGGAAAGGGAATCCCGCCCGCGCCCCCCACCCCTCTCCCTTCGGGAGAGGGAAAGGGTGAGGGTAGCTGAGCCCTGGGGTTCAACCCCGTCCATAACCTGGGACGACACTACCGCGCGAGTCATGTTCTGGTAGGGTAGCCGCGAACCCGAGGAGGATCGCGGCCTGGTCATCCACCTTCCAAGAATCGGCGCCCGGGTAGGCGACTACATCATCACCCAGAAGCTGGGAGAGGGGGGCTCGGGCCATGTGTACAAGGCCGAGCGGGGGGAACGACTGTTCGCCATCAAGTTCCTGGCGGACCTGGAGCTGACGGGCTGGAACCGGCGGGAGATCACGCTGATGCTCCGCCTCCAGTTGCCGAACGTGGTGGGCTTTCGCGCGTGCGAGCGGTGGCCCCACCCGGACCTGGGCTACCCGTACATCGTCATGGACTACGTCCCCGGGGTGACGATGGACCAGTGGGCGCAGCGCATCAACCCCACGGCCCGGGTGGGGATGGACACGTTCCTGAAGGTCGCGCGAGCCATGCGGGAGGTGCACCGGCTCGAAGTGCTGCACCGGGACCTGAAGGAAACGAACATCATGATCCGAGCCGACGACGGCGAGCCGGTGGTGATCGATTTCGGTTTCGGGGCGATGAAGGGAGTGCCCACGGAGACGAAGCCGGGCCGTGTGCCACCCGGGACGCCCGAGTATCGCAGCCCCGAGATGATCAAGTTCCTGAGGGGCGAAGCAGAAGAAATCATCTACACATACACGCTGTCCGACGAGTTGTGGGCGATGGGGGTGCTGCTGTACTGGCTGCTGACGGATGAGCTGCCCTTCGGAGAACGGACGGAGCTCGGGCTGCAAGACCGGATCCTGCGGAACACGCCCAGGGAGCCGCATGCCATGAACCCGCGCGTACCCGAGGCGGCGAGCCGGCTGTGTATGCGCATGCTGGCGAAGGACCCACGGGAGCGCTTCAAGGATGACGACGAGTTGTGCGCGGCACTGGAAGCGGTGCTGGCGGCGGCCGAGGGGGACGCGAGCTGGGACGTGCCGTTGATGGAGCCCCCGTCGCCGCACGAGGCGACGGTGGAGGGCAATCCGGACGAGGGCGGAAAACCCAACGAGGAACCGAAGGACGAACAGCAGTGGATGGCCCACAAGCCCCAGCGAGGCTGGAAGCCGGAGGAGGAGCCACCGGTGTGGGAGGAGCCAGCGACGGCACCGCCGGACGAGCCGCCGCGACCCGCCGAGGCCAATCCAGCGACGGCAGCGGTGGTCCCTACCCGGGCGCCCATCGTGGCGGCGGACATACAGGCCTCGCACGAAACAGAGGCAGCCGCCGCCCGGCACTCGGAGACGCCCACCGAGGGGACGATGGCTGTCGAAGCCGAGCCAGGAAGGGCCCGGAGCGAGAGCCGCGGGATGGGAGGTGCGAGCATCCTTCCGCTGGGGGTCGCGGTGATGACGGGGCTCGCGGTGGTGGCGATCTCGGTGGGGTCCATGAGCAGACCAACGCCCCCGCCCGAAGAGAAGAGAGCCACGCACCAACCTTACACATCCACCCGGGGTGAGGTGACGACTCAGGCTGCTTTTGTCCGCGAAGTGGCGCAATCGGGCAACCCTGCCGAAGCTATATCAAGTGCGGCGCCCGACAGGGCACAACCCCCCGCGCCCTCCCCTACCACCATGCTTCGCAAGAAAGAATCCCGGTTGAAGTCCGAAGAGAAGCCCACGCCCCAGCAGCGGGACAGAACGTCGCAATGCATCCCCATTGCCAAACAAGTCTGCACGGCGGCCGGTGTGTGCACCATCATCCTCACCGGATGCTCGGGAGCCCAGGTGCGCCCCGAGCCAGCGTCTGTCGAGTGCCCCGCTGGCTGGTACGAGACGCACACCCGGTTCGGGCTTATCGGGTGGGCATACGGCCGAGTGCCAGGCTACAGGGGACTGCCGCAGGAAAGGCCCCCCCTGCGTGAGGGTCCTTTCACTCTGGAACTGGATGGTGGCTGGGAAAAACTACCATCCGGCACCCTGCTGAACGGAACGTTGGTGTTTGGGGAAAATCGTTTCTTCGGCCGCTTCACTCAAGCACAGACACCAGATCGGCAGACCTATCCGATTTGCGTTGAAATCTACCGAGACGCGCCGGCAGACTATTGCCCCGTCGTGGGTGCGGGTGACTGCCCCAGTGAGGATAGCAGGCCAGGCAATTTCAAGGGAACTTCCATCCTGCAGCTGCTGCCAACGAATCGTTTCCAATAGCGCCATCTACCGCGTGCCACCGCACCCGGCACTCACATAGGGGCGCCCGGCATTTGGCCGTGGCCCCACTTGTATCGTGGAGATTGATTCCCATGCTCCCGCCGCCATCCGGCTCCCTCCTGGTGTTGACCCTCCTGGCAGGCACTGCGGAGACCGCCGAACCGCCCCGCCTCCCCGAATGCTCCGCAGCCTCCCGCGTTGACTTGACGACCGAGCCCAACGAGGCCCCCCTCGTATGTGCCACCCCAGAGGAGCCCGTGACGTTCGTATTCGACTCTCCGTTGCCGCCGGGAGCGGTGGCGGTGGAGTCAGGCAATCGCTCCGTGAGCGTCGCGCAAGGAGATGACTTCGTGACCGTCTATCCAAAACGAGGTTTCCTGCCCACGGAGCGCGTCAAGCTGATGGTGCGGTTCGCGGATGGTGCGGCCCCGGAGAGTGCGCGTTTCTGGCTGGTGGGGCACGCGGCACGGGGAGCGCGACGAGTGGAGGTGTTCCGCCACCCGCGCTCGGCGGACGCGCTAGAGAAGGAAGCAGCCGAAGCGCAGGCTGGAGCGAACCAGTGCCAAGAAGAAAAAGCCCGGCTTTTGACCGAGCGCAAGGAGCCGGGCGGGCTCATGGGCGCAGCCTGGCTGGAACGTACTGTCCCCATGCAATCAAAAGACATATGGAGACAGGCAAAGTACAACCCGGACAACGCTCTACCAACACAAGCAGCCAGGAGTTACAGCCATCCGGGAAGCATTGCAGTAAAGCTTCGGTTCCTGAACCCTGGCACAGAGCCCTGGACAGCGGAAGGAGCGGTGTTGAAGGACTCGGCGGGCGCGTCGGTGGAGCTTTCCGTGTGGCAAGAGACAGCCATTTCCTCCGACACCATTGGCGCTATCGTGGTAGGTGCCCAGAGAGAGCCGGGGCAACTCAGCTGCCCCTGCACCCTCAAACTGTGGGAGGCGCAAGGAACTCGTACCGTCACCATCGGGAACGTCACATTCCCGGCTGTGAAGCGAAATCCGGAGCCCAAGTAGCCACGCTCCATGCGGACAGAGGGAGACCCAACCTCCCCCATGCGCATGAGGCATCTCATCAGACCCGATGACTTGACATAGCCACCAGCCGTTTCCTGTAATCGGCGGGTTTTGGCTCCCAGCCCGGGGAACTCGCCGAGCCTGACCGTGAGGCAATGGCTCAGCACCCAGGCATACGAGGCCCAACGTGAATTTGGGCTACGGGCCATCGAGAACATCAGGGATGGAGTGTGGAGATGAAGCCAGAGGCACTGGCAGAATGGCAGGGTGACGTTTCCATAAGACTCACCACCTGGGAGAGTCCAGAATGGGGCCTATAGCAAATTATTCCGGCAATGTTTCCGGCAGCGTTTCCCCTATAAAGGCTTCGAGGGCCTGCCGAGCATATGCCTTGAGGGCAGCCATACTCTCGGCATCATCGAAGTCAATGGATTGCACCATGTCGCGAAACCGAGAGAGTGCAGCCTTGCACTCCGCAGGGCGGCGAGTTGCCGGCGATTGGTTGCCCGCGTCGCTTTCGATCAAATCAAGAACGACGGTTGCGTCCTCGTGGAATCCTTCTCTTAGTTTAGCGTCTCCCTTGGATCTGCGCGCCGACTCAAGCGGTTGCCCGTAGGCAATATGCCCTAATCCATTGAGGGCACCAACAATGCGAGCAGCTTTCTCGTTGATAGGGTCTGAAGACATATTTGGCCTCTATTCTAGTGCATCCTCAGAGTCAGTGAGGGTTTATTCCTGAAGGCAGTATGGGCCGATGAAGAAGTTTCCGATGCTCGGAATAAAACCAAGGGCTGCCCCCGCTCGAACAGAGCCCTTGAGGCAGTCGAACCTGCACCACTGTTTGAAGACGAGATTCTTGAATATCTCTGGGAATGGCTCATCGCACCCGCGACAACCACCCTTGCCGCAGTGGGTAACAACACAGCAGGCGCCAATGTCTTTACAAAATACCCTGTCGGGGCACCCGTGCTCCATGCAATCATACATGGGGTAGATTCCGCCGCTCTTCCCTGATGCTTGAATGACGTCCTTGCCCGCTTCCCGTTGCGCGTCGAGGTACTTGAGAAACTTCAATGCGGCGTCCCTGTATGCGCTTTCGTCTGGCTGTTTCTCGGCCATCTCACTGTCTTTTGGGGCGTCTTCACGACGGCTTGAGGCGGAGGTCGCGCATCCGCCGCCCGCCAGGGTGCCAACGACGAGCCACACGAGCCACACGAGCCAACAGGCCGCGACCTTTTTACTGGTGCTCATGTGTTTCCGTGGGGGCTGGATTCCCAGGTTAATGAGGTGTGTCCAGAAAATCGGGGCAGGCTCACAGCTTCGACCCGGGGCCCCTCCTCCAGCATCGCCAAGGTGGAGGTTGGTTGGGAGTCACCCGGACCTCGGCTCAGCCCTTCCGCATCGCAGGAGGGTGGACCATCAAACGGAACAGCCCCCGATCCTCCAGCAGTTTCTGTGTGCGCCAGGCGAGCGCAACGTGCTCGGGGTTGCTCGAAGTGAGCCGCTCGGGAATCAGGGTGACGAGCGTTCCCTTGTCGCCCACCCGCTCCACGCACACGGGCGCGGGCAAGGCAGGCACTTCCCCACGCTCCCGCGAGAAGTAGGTCATCCAGCCCACGAAGCAGCCGAGCCGACTGCCGCCAGAGAGCTCGTCCCAGAGCCCGTCCGCCGTCGCAACCGCCCACTCCGGCTCCCAGGCCACCGCGATGGCACGCATCGTGCTGGCGATGACAGTCGCGCTGAGCATCAGCTCATGACCCTGGGCCTCTTCCGGGAGGAAGAGCCACAGGTTGTTCGGCGCTACCTCTGCCTTCGAGCCGCACCTGAGCATGACCATGGCCCCCTGGTCTTGAGCCTCGCGACCCGTCCAGGCGCCGAACCGGAACCCGTCCTTCCCGCTCTGGTACTTCTCCAGACCGAAGAATCCCAGGAAGGTCTCGCGGGTGGGCTCGAAGCCGAGTTGCAGCGCTTTCCGTGCCGAGTTGCTCTTCTCGTACCACTGGGCGAAGTTCGGATGACACTCCGCAAGGAGGCGGAAGAACATCTCCGCCCGCCGCGCGCACTCCTCGGCTGACTCAGGCCTGCGCGCCCAATAGGCTTTTATTCCGTACGTCTCACTCATGCGTGGCGGCCCTCACGGTACCGGCTTTGTGTAAACGACCTCTATGGCCTGGAAGCCGTTGGCATCGAACCACTTCCTAAGCACGGCCACCATTCGCGGCTCCGCGACGTGCCAGCGGACCGGCACCCCGCCAGCGACTCGGAGCTGCCGTTCCGCTTGTTCGATCATGCTGTCCAGGCCTTCGTATTTGAATCTAGGGTTGAGGTTCTCATCGAACCACTTCTGGTACTCGCGCGCCTTCGCCTCGAGCAGGGTGCCCGTCTTCGGATCGTATCCGTCGTAATTCACGCACTCCCCGTCACGGCACACTTTGTAGGCCCATCGCCTCGGTGCCCCCGTCACCTGCGCTTGGTAGTCCCGCGCCTGCTCGGACATGCTAGACGTGTCCTCCACCCATTGCCCTGGCCCCCCAACCGGAGGCCACCCGCCACCACCCCCCGCTCCCTGGACGCTCGTGTTGGCCATGTGCAGGACGAAGGTGGCGCTCAGCGCCGGCGCGGCCGCCGTGGCAACACTCCCCACGGGTACGGCCACCAGGCGCACGGCCAGGAGGCCATCCCCCGAGAGCGACAGCAGGGGCACCGTGAGGCTTCCCAGCTTGCCACCCCAGGCGGCCACCTTCGCAGCTCCAGTGCCGGCAGTCCCCACTGTGAGCACCACGCCCGTCGCTAGACGAGAAATGGTGCGCACCTTCTCCGCATAGGGCTTGTGGCGAAACTCCTCCCACAGTTGCGGCGAGCTCTCGTAGAGCTGCTGCACCGCGCCCGGCAGCTGCGCCAGCCCCTCAAGCGTCTCGCCCGTAAAGACCAGCCGATAGAGGCCCTCCACCATGTCTACCACTGCGAGCACCGCCCCCTCAGCCACCGCCAGCGCCGGGTTGTCGTCGGGCTCATAGGGGCCCGCCGGACGCGCGCCTCTTGGAACCTCGAGCCTCTGCTCCACCGGGAAGAGGCACTCCCCCTCGATGGCGTAGAACGGGCCCACCTCGAAGCGACCGGCGCGCAGCGTCCCGTCCTTGGCGAGCACGACCTGCCCGGCTTTCTGGACCGCCACTCCCGTTGTTGCCCTGACCAGGTATCCGTCCGGGCGAAGCACCAGCAATCGCGAGAAGCGCCGCATGCGCGCATGGAGCTCGTCCCTCGACACCACCTCGCCACCCGCGGCCACCTCCAAGAGCAGGTGCGCCGCCATGCGGCGCAGCCCGAAGTTACCCAGAGTCAGCGGCGTGGAGAGCAGATGTGGCACCAGCTCCAGCGCCTGCTGCGGCGACAGCGTCCGCCCGTCCCTGGGCAACGCGGTACTGGGAACACCTGCCTGCGCGAGGAATCCCTGGAAGTAGTCGAGCGTCATGGGCACCTCGAAGGGCCGTCCGTCGCCCACTCCATCCGGCCACCCAACGCCCTTCCCCTCCAGGACCTCCTCCTCGTCCGCCGCGCTCGCGCCGCACGATCGCTGCCGCGCCCGCTCCGGCGCCCCGGCAGCCTCCGCCGCGCCCACCACCACCGGGACACCGGCCTCGCGGTCCTCGGCTCCCGCGTCAGTGCCCTCCAGCTCCTCGAGGGCCTCTCCGGTCGTCGGTGCAGACACCTCCTGGGCCTGGCCAGCGAGTTCCTGTGGCCTGGGACTCGCGCGCTGCACCCGCCACCGATGGCGAGCGCCGCCAGCCAGCATCCCGCCCATGGGGTAGCTCGTCGCGCACGCCGTTTGCAACGCAAGCACCACCAGCACCACTACACGCGAGGCCCGCCACGGCCTGCCCCGCGAGTTCCGCTGAGCCTCGAGCTGCGTACCGCCGCCCACCCCCGCCCCAGGACTTCGGTACTCATTCGCCATGGCGCTGGCCTTTCCCTCAGGTGGAACAATCCTGAAGGATAGGATGCGGGATTCCCAACCAGACAGGGGAGAGGCCCTTACGTGGGGCGGCAAAATGACTCGCTCCCTTGACGGCGCCTTCTCCCCACACTGTTACCGCGCACGCTTGTTGATGGAGATTTGGACTGGCCAACCCGGGCTCAGCTAGGCCGCGCTGACATCCCGTCCGGCGTACTCACCGTCGTCACCGGAGTCGCAGGTTCGGGGAAGAACTCGCTCATCCATGAGGTGTTCGTCCCGGCGACGGCCGGTGCGGTGGTCATCGATCAGTCCGCCGTCGGCACCTCCAGCCGTTGTTCCGACGGGGTGAGGGTCTACGCGAGGGCCCGGGTCTCCGAAACGCCTCTCTTGGCGGGCCCGCTGGAGGCAGGAGGCACGGTGGCGCCTCCGTGGAGCAGCAGGCTCCGCATGAAGCGGAAGGCGAGCACGCTCTCACGGGCCGAGCCGAGGAAGGCCTGCGCGAGCACGCTGGCCTCGACGCGCAGCAGCTTCAGGGCGCCGGGAGAGGGAGCATCAGGACGGGGGGGGTTCACGAGGGACGCGACGTTCATGTGCGGCTCCTTTCGAGGAGTCAACACGTATGCTCCTCCACCCGTGCAAAGGGCCTGTTCCAGCCGGGTCAATTCGCGGTCACATCCGACTTCAGCGGTCGGCTCGCCCGGTACGCGAGCGGAGGACCGGGCGCTTCCAGTAAAGTACGCCCCACCACACCACCCCAGGGGGGACACCGATGAACGCAGACAAGGCAGCGCGCGAGTGGGTCGAGGAGAGCGCACTTCGCGCGGCGGGGGCCGCGGCCATTCCGATTCCCGTACCCGGCGCGCACACGGCGGTCACGTCGGCCATCGAGGCCTACATGATCTACCACGTGGCCGGCATCTACGGAGAGAAGCTCAGCCTGGGCGAGGCGCTCGGGCTCATTCCCGCCCTGGGCGCGGGCATCGTCGCGCGCAAGGCCGCCACCGCCGTGGTGGGCGAGACGGTGGGGTGGATTCCCGTCGCCGGCTGGCTCCTCAAGGGCGCCGCCAGCGGTGGCACCGCCTTCGCCATGGGCGTGGCCGCGGTGAACTACTTCGAGAAGAAGTACCCCCAGCGCCAGGCCACCGCGTTCGAGACCGCGTCCATCAAGGATTGGGTCAAGAACGCCGTGGCCCACATCCTCAGCAGCACGGCGAAGTAGGGACTACGCGAGCGGGAGCTCCAGGGTGGCCGTGGCGCCCTTGCCCGGCCCCTCGCTCTCCAGGGTGAGCCGCCCTCCCAGCGATTTCGCCGCCAGCGCGCTCGAGTAGAGCCCCAGGCCCTGCCCATCCGTGCGGGTGGTGAAGCCTTGCGAGAACAGCCGCTCGCGGTGCTCCGCGGCGATCCCCTTCCCACTGTCCACCACCTGGATGCGCGCCGTGCCCCCCTCCGCGTCGAGCCGCACGTGCAGACGCCTCCGCGCCTCCGGCACCCCGCTCATGGCGTTGCGGGCGTTGGTGATGAGGTTGATGAGGATCTGCAGCACCCGGTGCTTGTCCAGCCGCGCCTTGGGCAGCACCTGGAGCTCCCGGGTGACGGTGATGCCGTGGCGCTGGAGCGCGGGCAGTTGGATGCTCAGGGCATCCTCGACCAGTTGCGAGAGCTCGCACTCCTCCGGCAGGAGCGTGTGCCGGCCATGGGTCTGCTGGACATGGAGGATGGCGCGCATGTGCTCGATGTGCTCCTTCAACTTCCCCAGGCTCTCCTTCATCGACGCGTGCTCGCGCAGCAGCTCATCGGCCAGGCCGAAGAGATAGCTCATCAGCTGGGTGCCTCGGGGATCCTTCGTCAGGAAGCCCGCCAGGTCATCCTGATGCTCCTCGAGCAGGACCGTGAGTTGCTTGAGCCGGACCATGCGGGAGGCGTCCACCTTCTCGCGCAGCATGTGCGTGTTCAGGACGGCGCTGGTGAGGACGTTGCCCACGTTGTGGAGCACGTTGGCGGCCACATCGCTCAGGCCCGCCTCGCGCGTCGCGTCCATCAGCCGGGCCTGGGCCTGTCGCAGCTCCCACGCGCGCTCCTCCAGGCGCTGCGCGAGCTCCTCGTTGGCCTGGCGCAGGGAGGCCTCGGCGCGCTGAACCTCGGCGTGCCGCCGCGCGTTCTCCAGCGAGATGGCGGCGTGTGAGGCCAGTTGTCCGAGCAGCGAGAGACGCGCCGGGGTGAATGCGTGGGGTGCCTGGGTGTTCGCCAGGTACAGCACCCCCTGGAGCGCATCCTGGCGCATCAACGGCAGGCAGAGAACCGACCGGAGCCGGCCACGCTCGAAGCAGGACTCGGACAAGAAGGGGTGCGGCAGGGAGGCGTCCGCGACGAGCACGTGTTCCCCCGCGCGCTTGACGTAGGACAGGAGGCTCCCTGGCAGGTCCTCCTTGACCATCCCCGAGAGCGCCGCGACCGTGAGCTTGTCGTCGTCCACGAGAAGCAGGGCGCCCAGCTGGGCACCGGCGTTCTCGACGGCCACGCGCACCAGCGTCGCCGCCAGCCGCTCGAGGTCCAGCTCACCGGAGATGGCCTGCTGGGCACTCACCACGGCGAGCGCGTCGAGCTGCTGGGCTCCCCCCGCACCGGCCAGGGGCGCCTGAAGGACCGTGAGGGGAACCAGATGGGTCCACTGCGCATCCAGGTGCCGGACCTTCCCCAATGCGCCCCACTTCAGATAGGCCTCCCGGGCCTGCCGCGCATAGGCGTCGGAGAGGGTGGGGGCCTGATGCTCGCGCCAGAACCGCGCCGCCAGCTCGTTGGCGAGGCCGACGTTCTGGATGAAGCCGTGCACGCGCGCGGAGTGGATGGCCTCCTCGTACGCCCGGAGCGCCTCCTCCATCTGGCCGGTGACACGGAAGAGCTCCGCGGAGACCATCCGCTCGGGGGCGCGGAAGTTCTCGGGGCAATGGCCCGCCCACTCCGCCAGCTGCCCCTGGTGCGCCCGCATGGCCTCGAGGTAGCGCCGTTGCGTCTCCGGCGCCGCCGTCGGGTAACAGGCCGCCAGGGCCAGGGCGCGGTAGAGGTGGAAGCTCAGCAGCTGGATGTGGCCGAGCGACGTCCCGATGAGCTCGTCGGCCCGCTCCCCCGCCTCCAGCACCTGCGCGTAGGCGCCGCACATGAAGCGCGACTGCATCTTGATGATCCAGTACCAGCACCGCATGGTGCTCATGTGCTGGGGGGTCAGCCCGGCCTCGAAGGCCTCCTGGTCGAAGTCATCGCCGCTCATCGTGTCGAACGAGCGGGACAGCCCGCGCAGCTGCTGCACGTAGCGCTGGACGTGGTGGATGACGTCCTCCACGGCCGGGTAGCCGGCCTGGCGCGCGAATTCGAGGCGCGCGACGGACTCCTGGTAGACCTCCTCCAGGGGGTGCCCCAGCATGAGGCGGTCCGTGACGATGTGGTTGCTGCAATAGCAGGCGATCTGGAAGTCCCCACCCCTCAGGGCGTGGTGGAAGGCGTCGCGGACGTACTCCAGCGCGAAGGAGAGAGGCTGGACCCAGCAGCTGGTCATCTCCAGGCTGTAGAGCGCCCGCCCCCGCGCGGCGGTGAAGGCGTGGCGCTCGACCAGCTCGCGCGCGAGCACGCTGAAGGCATGCCCTTCCCGGTAGCGCTTGAAGACGGCCCCCAGCATCAAGCCGTACCAGCCGAACCCGTGGACGGACGCCTCGGTATTGCCGTACCGCAGGCTCAGGGAGAGCATCCGGCACAGGTGGAGGACGAGCAGGTTCGCGTCGGTGAAGATGGCCGGCGTGAACAGCGCGGAGAGCAGGTCCATCAACGCCTTCTTGTCCGGGTCGGTCATGAGGGGCAGCTCGACGAGGCTCTCGATGGAGCGCTCGCCCATCAAGGCCCACACCTCCTCGTTGGCGGCCACCACCTCCTCCCGGGAGGGGTGGGGCGACATCGGCATGCCCATCTGGGCCAGCCCCTCCAGCAGGCAGGTGCCGGCGCTCTCGATTTCGTTGGCCGCCAGGTGGAGATCACTCTCCAGGCGGTAGACCGCCGCCAGGTCCGCGCGGGTCCGGATCCTTGGCAGGAGCGCCGCCACCAGGCGGCGAGCCTCGGCGGCGTTGCCACTCATGAACTCACTGTGCGCCCGGTCCAGCTGGAGCTTGAAGGCCAGCTCCGGATCCGTCTCCCAGGGGTCGCCCGGAATGAACGTGAAGGCCAACGCGAAGGAGTCCGCGGCCGAGCGGAACGCCGTCGAGGCCCGGGCCTTCCAGCCCGCCTCGGCGTTCAGCCGCGCGACGCGGTGGCGCTCCCGCTCGTCGACGATCAGCTCCGCCGCCGCGTTGAGCTGCCCCACCACGTCGAAGATCTTCTCGCGCACTTCCTCCGGAGACAGGCTCGCCAGCATCAGGCGGCCGATGCGCAGGTGGACGGCCTTGCGCTCCTGCGCGGGGATGAGCTCATAGGCCGCCTGCTGGATGCGGTCGTGGAGGAACCGGCACTGCTCCGAGCCCACGCGCACCAGCATGCCCTCCTGGAGCGCCTCCTCGAGACCCGCCTCCACCTCGCTCGGCTCCGCGCCGGAGATGATGACCAGCAGCTGGCGCTGAAAGACGTTGCCCACGCAGGCGGCCAGCTGCAACAGGTGCTGCGCCCGGACAGGCAGCTGGCGCAGCCGGCTCACCATGAAGTCGACGACGTTGTCGGAGTAGTCCTTCGCCCGGACGCCCGCGGCATCCCAGCGCCACCCTCCCTCGGGCGTGCGGGTCAGCAGGCCGTCATGGTGCAACGTCAACATGAACTGGGTGAGGAAGAACGGGTTGCCACCGGTCTTCTCGTGGACCAGGGCCGCGAAGGGCCCGACCATGCCCTCCCCCGCTCCCGGGAGCGAATCCGCCACGAGCTGCTGGATGTGCTCGCGGCTCAGCGGCTCGAGCTGGAGATCCGTCATCCGTACCCCCGCCACGCGCAGCTCCGCCAGTGCCAGCGCCAGCGGGTGGGAAGCGCTCACCTCGTTGTCACGGAAGGCGCCGATCAGCAGCAGCGGCGGCGTCTCCGGGTGGATGAGCAGGTGCCGGAGGAGCTCGAGGCTGGCCAGATCCGCCCACTGCAGGTCATCCAGGAACACGACGAGCGGGTGCTCGGGCGTGGCGAACACGCCGAGGAACTTCTGGCACACCCGGTGGAAGCGGAGCTTCGACTCACTGGCGGGCAGCTCCGGGACCGCTGGCTGCCGGCCCACCACGCGCTCCAACTGGGGCACCACGTCCACGAGGACCTGGCCCAGCTCACCCCAGGCCTCGCTCAGCCGCTCGCGCCACCGGGCGAGCTCCTCACCCGGAGCCGCCAGGAGCTGCTGCGTCAGCCCGCCAATGGCTTGCGCCAGGGTGGCGTAGGGAATGTCCCGTTGGAACTGATCGGACTTGCCGCTCAGGAAGAATCCACCCCGCCGCACCACGGGCGCTCGCAGCTCGGACACCACCGAGGACTTGCCGATGCCCGAGTAGCCACGGACCAGGATGAGCTCCGACCGGCGCCCCTGGGCCACTCGCCCGAAGCCCTGCAGCAACGTGGCGACGTGCGTATCCCGTCCGTAGAGACGCTGGGGGAGTTGAAAACGGAGGGGAGTGCCAAGGTGGTCTTGCATGGACATGGAACAGCTGGAGTCGGAAGCGATTCAACTGGCTCCGCGACGAGAGGAACAGGGGTGGGGGTCCAGTAGAGAGCATGCCACCTCCCAGGCTCAATCGCGCCTGGGGCCAATCCCTTTCCCAACACCACACGGATCTCCTCGGAGCACAAAACGACAACGGCAACCAACCCGCCGAGGCCCTGCACGGTGGGGTCTCCAGACCTTCGAGTACAACTGTCAGCGGCCATCATCCCAGGTACACCGCCGGCCCCCTCCCGGCATCGACCCCATGGCGGCCCTCGCCCGGCGGGTGCATAGCAGAGGGCGTGTCCGCCTCTCCCCTTCCCGCGAACCCATCCGCGCAGCTGCCCGACAGATCGGCTCGTAGCACCCGGCTGGCCTCCATCGCCGTGGCCAGCGCGCTGTTCATGGAGTTCATCGACTCCACGGCGCTGTCCACCGCGCTGCCCGCGTTGGCGCGTACGTTCGACTCGGACCCCGTCCACCTGAAGCTGGCGCTGACCGCCTACATCCTGGCGCTGGCGGTGCTCGCTCCGGCGAGCGGGTGGATCGCCGACAAGTACGGCCCCCGGCGCGTGTTCATGAGCGCCATGGGGGTCTTCCTGGTGAGCTCGGTGCTGTGCGGCTTCTCGCGCACCCTGCCCCAGCTGGTCCTCTTCCGGACGCTCCAGGGACTGGGTGGCGCGCTGATGGTGCCGGTGGGCCGGCTCATCGTCGTGAGCTCGGCGCCCCGCGAGCAGCTCGTCTCGGCGATGAGCTGGTTCACCATGCCAGCGCTCGTCGGCCCGCTCGTCGGTCCGCCCCTGGCCGGTCTCATCCTGGGCATCGCGGACTGGCCGTGGATCTTCTTCATCAACGTGCCGGTGGGTGTGCTCGGCCTGCTGGCGGTGGGGCGATTCGTTCCGCCCCTGCATCAACCGGATCCGGGCCCGTTCGACGGCAAGGGTTTCGCCCTCGCGGCCCTCGCCATCACGGCCACCATCGGGGCGGCCGAGCTGGTGGGCATCGGCCTCGTTCCGGTCCCCGTGCAGCTGGCGACCGTGGCCGTCGCGGTGGGAGCGCTGGTGGCCTACATCGCGCACGCGAGGAGGAGCGAGCGGCCGGTGCTCGACCTGCGGCTGGGGCGCATCGCCACCTACCGTGCGAGCATGATGGGCGGCGTGCTGCTCCGGGTGGGACTGGGCGCGACGCCCTTCCTGCTGCCCCTGCTGTTCCAGGTCGGGCTGGGCTGGGGTCCGTTCGAGACGGGGCTGGTGACCATCGCCACCGGCGCGGGCGCCATGGCGTGCAAGCCCGTGGCACCCGCGCTGCTGCGGCGCTTCGGCTTCCGCTCCATCCTCATCGCCTCCAACATCCTCACCGCCTCGCTGACGGCCGTCCCGGCCTTCTTCCGCGCCGCGACGCCCATCCCGTTCATCGTCATCATCCTGGGAGTGGGCGGTTTCATGCGGTCCCTGCAGTTCACCGCCCTCAACACCGTGGCCTACGCGGACATCCCCCCGTCCGCCGTCAGCGGTGCCTCCACGCTGGCGGTGGTGATCCAGCAGATGGCCTTGAGCCTGGGCATCAGCTTTGGCGGCCTGATGCTGCATCTGGCGCGCGGAGGCGATGAGTCACACCTGTCCCCCGAGCGCTTCATGCTGCCCTTCCTCGCCGTGGGCGTGGTGTCACTGCTGGCCGGCCCGCTCTACCGGCGGCTGTCCCCCGACGCGGGCGCCAGCATCGGCGGACGCCGGGTGGGGTGAGGCGCGCGTTACTTCAGCTCCTTGGCCAGCTCCTCGTAGAGATGGATGGCGCTGCGCACCGCCTTCTCGTAGTCGCCCAGGTGCAGGCTCTCGTTCTCCGAGTGCGCGTTGGTGTACGGGTCCTCCACGCCGATGAGCAGCGCGGGTACCCCGCCCAGCTCCTTGGCGAACGGCTCCACGAAGGGAATCGACGCACCGCATCCAATCGCCACCGGCTCCGTCCCGTAGCCCTTGCGCAGCGCCCGGAAGGCCGCCTGGAAGGCCGGATGCGAAATGTCCGTGAACCACGGCCCGGCCGGAGGGTCCTGCTTGATGTGAAGCTCCAACCCCCAGGGCACCACCTTCTTCAGGTGCTCCACCAGCCGCCGCTGCACGTCCTGGGCGTCCATGTCGGGGACGACGCGGATGCCCACGCGGGCCCACGCCGCGTCGCAGATGATGTTGCGCGCGTCCTTGCGGCTGCTGGCCTGGATGGCGTTGATGGCCAGCGCCGGCTGCCGCCAGTTCATCTCCCACGGGTGGCGCCCGCCCAGCAGCTGCGCCCCCGGCACCATGCCCACCTGCTGTTGGAAGTACGCCGCGTCACCCGGCAGCGACTGGATGCTCTTGCGCTCGGCCTCGCTCAGCGGGCGCACCTTGTCGTAGATGCCCTCGATGGCGATGGAGCCGTCCGCGTTCGTCAGCGTCGCGAGCATCCGGCACAGCGCCATCACCGGGTCCGGCACCGGGCCGCCCCACATGCCCGAGTGCACCGCCTGCTTGAGCGCGCGCACCTCCACGTCGATCGTCACCAGCCCGCGCAGCGCCGTGGTGATGGACGGCAGCCCCGTGTCGAAGTTCGTCGTGTCCGTCAGCACGATGGCGTCCGCCTTCAGCAGCGCCGAGTGCTTCTTGAGGAACGTGCCGAGGTGCTCACTTCCCACCTCTTCCTCGCCCTCGATGACGACCTTCACGTTGAGCGGCAGACTCCCCGTGCCCTTCAGCCACGCATCCACCGCCGACGTGTGCACCACGATGCCCGCTTTGTCGTCCGCCGAACCCCGGCCGTACAGGCGTCCGTCCCGCACCTGCGGCTCGAACGGCGGGCTCTTCCACGCCGCCGCGTCTCCCGCCGGCTGTACGTCATGGTGCGCATACAACAGCAGTGTCGGCTTGCCGGGCGCTTTCAGGATTTCGCCGTACACATAGGGGTGTGCGCCCTCTATCTCCAGCAGCTGCACGTTTTCGAAACCACGCGACTTCAACAGTTTCGCTGTGGCTTCCGCGCTCTGACGCACGTGCGCTGGATCGAACCCGTCGAAAGACACACTGGGAATGCGGACGAGCTCCTTCAAATCTTCGAGATAGCTGTTCTTCCGCGCTTCGAAATGGGCGAGGGCCTGGTCGGTGGACATGCTTTCTCACTTACTCCAAAAACAGGCGGATTCGCGCGTCACACGTCGACTTCCAGTCCAACACCTTTCACCCAGCGTTCATCGCTGTACGAGCTTCCCGACTCCACGGGCATTCGAGAGCCAGCTGGCTTATCATCCATGCGCATGTCCACCCCCACCCTTCTACTCGTCGACGACGATCGGTTCGTCCGCAGCCTCCTCAAGGATGCCATCCAGGAGAGTGGTCTCGAGGTGAGACTCCTCGAGGCCTCGGATGGGCAGGAGGGCCTGGAGGTGGCGGCGCGCGAGCGCCCCGCGGTGATGTTGCTGGACCTCTTCATGCCCCGACGCAGCGGGCTGGAGGTGCTGGCGGCCATCAAGGACTCCTCTCCGGACACGCGGGTGCTCATCATCAGCAGCATGGACGCGGAGCCGGTGGTGGCGCAGGCCATGTCCGCCGGGGCGGTGGGTTTCGTGGGCAAGCCCTTCCACCCGTTGGAGATCGCCCTCGCCGTCCGCCAGGCCCTGGCCCACTGAATCCCGAGGAGAGCACGTGTCGAACTACTGGATTGGAGATTCCATTGGTCGAGTGCTGGGGCCCCTGACGCTCCAGGCGCTGCGTGAGCTCATCGGCTCGGGGCGGCTCAAGGCCGTCACCCGTGCCTCGCGAGACGGCAGCTCGTGGCTGCCCATCGAGCAGCTCAACGAGGTGAAGGATCTGCTGAGCGCGAACGCGGCCAGGCCCCAGCCGGCCAACGAGCTGCAGCAGGCCGAGCGGCTGCGGCAGCAACTGCGCCAGATGCAGGGCCTGCCGGCCCACCAGCTCTTCGGCGTGCAGCCGACCGCCCCCCTGGAGGAGCTGCGAGGCGCCTTCTTCCGGGTGGCGAAGCGCTACTCGCCGGAGAACCACTCGCCCGACACCCACCCCGAGCTGCGCAAGGCCACCGCCGAGGTGTACGAGCTGCTCGCGCGCCGCATGCGCGAGGCGGAGGCCAGCGCTCCCCCCGCTCAGCCCGGAGCCCGGACGGGCACGCCCCAGATGGTGCGCGGAGCCCAGCAGGCTCCGGCCTACAACTACTCGGCCGAGGAGTTCGTCGGGCTGCAGATGCGCAACGACAGGCTCCAGGTCTCCATCAAGGTGACCGCGCGCAACGCGGGCATGTTCACCGACCACCGCATCATCAACATCCAGGCCGGCGGCATGTTCCTGCCCACGGACAATCCGTTGAAGCTGGGAACGCGCGTGGACCTGGTGCTCGACTTCGAGCAGCAGCAGCGTCAAATCAAGCTGCGCAGCTCCGTCATCTGGGAGTACACGCTCAATGACGGCAAGCAGCCGCGCGGGTACGGGCTCGGCCTGGCGGATCTCCGCCCGGAGGAGCGGTCCTTCGTGGACGAGTTCCTGCGCAACAACCGCGTCCCGGCCACTACATCATCCGGCTGAGGAACACCGCGGTCAGCATGAACCAGGTGGCGGCCACCACCACGACCGCCTTCAGTTCCAGCTCGTCCGGATTCGTCACGTTGGCGAAGCGCATGTGCATACCCTCAGGAAGCCCTGCACCCTTCCATACGGACCACCGTGGAGGTGATTGCACGCGGCTCCAACCGGTGCCTGCCCGGAGGGCGACGAAGGGAGGAGGAAGACGTGTCCGACACGGCTGAGTACCGGCCGCTCGATGGGCTCCCGGTGCCAGCCCTGGTGGTGCGCGGCGACCATGTGGTCCACGCCAACCCGGTGCTGCTGTCGCTGCTCGGCATCGGCCTGGAGGAGGTGCGTGCCTGCACGACGGTGCAACTGCTGGCCCGCTTCTCCCCCGCGGACCAGGCGTGGTTGGAGCCGATGCACAAGGAATTCACGGTGGGGAAGCCGGCCCCGGACACGCTGTGGCTGCGCATGCGCGTGGCCGGTGGCCAGGAGCGGACGTATTGCCTGCACCGGGGCAGCGGGCTGAGGCCCGAGGACACGCTGCTGATGCTGCTCGACGCCGAGGGCGAGGCCAGCATGCGGCGGCTCATCGAGGCGCTCGTCGCGGCCTCCGGCGAGCTGGTGCGCTGCCGTGACGAGCAGTCCGTGCTGGAAGCGGTCGCCGAAACCATCCACCGGCAGGGCTTCTACGTCACGGTGATGCTGGTGGAGGGGGACGTGCTCCGCCACGGGCCCATGCTGCAGGACGCCGCCTCGATGGAGGCCGCCGAGAAGCTCTACGGGCGCCCCATCCCCGAGGTGCGCATCCCGCGCTCGAGCGTGCCACACATCGAGGAAGTGTTCGCCCGGCGAAAGGCGGCCTTCCACCAGGACATCCTCCCGGCACTGGAGCGCTTCCACGGCCCGGAGGTGCTGGAGTTGCTCGGGCGCACGTACATGGCCCGGCGCGCCCTGGATGCCCCCATCTTCGTGGAGGGAGAGCCCTACGGGTTGCTGTCCGTACAGGGCGAGGCGCTGACGCCAGCGAGCGCGGCCACGCTGGAGCTGTTCGCGCGCCAGGTGGGAGGGGCGTTGGAGAACGTGCGCCACCACCGGCTCGCCGCCGCGCGCCTGGCCGAGCTGTCGCGGCTGCAGGCGGAGCTGGTGGCGCAGGAGCGGCTGACGGTGCTCGGCGAGGCCGCGGGCGTGGTGGCCCACGAGGTGCGCAACCCCCTGGGCGCCATCCTCAACGTGGTGGCGGTGCTCAAGCGCGACAAGCTGGGCCCCGTCAGCACCAGCGCGGTGGAGATGTTGGAGGAGGAGGCCACGCGGCTGGACGCGATGGTGCGCGACCTGTTGGACGTGGTGCGCCCGCTGGAGCCCCGGCCGCGCACGCTCCACGCGGGCGAGCTGGCACAGCGCACGCTGCAGCTCTTCCATGAGCGGCGTCAGCTCGGCGGCGTGCGGGTGTCCCTGGACGAGGAGCCGGACCTGCCCATGCTCCAGGCGGACGAGACGCTGTTGCAGCTCGCGATGGAGAACCTGGTGCGCAACGCGGTGCAGTCCTCGCCCCCGCGAGGAGAGGTGCGCATGGCGGTGGGGCGTGCACCGGAGGGCATCCGCATCACCGTGGAGGACGAGGGCCCCGGCCTCGCCCCGGCGGATGCCCAGCGTGTCTTCGAGCCCTTCTTCACCACGCGAGCCACGGGCACCGGCCTGGGGCTGGCCGTGGTGCGACGGGTGGTGCTGGCCCATGGCGGCACGGTGTCGGTGGGCCAGCGGCCCGGAGGCGGCGCGCGCTTCGAGCTGCGGCTGCCACTCCACGTGGAGTCCAGGCCCCTTCCTCCCTCGAGGTGATCAGCGCACCGTGCACAGCAGGAGGCGGCAGCGCAGGCCTCCGTTGCGCACCGGGAGGTTGCGCTCCTCGGGCAGCCCCAGCGCGCGAATGAGGCCCGTGTCCTCCGGGACGAGCACCGCGGCACGCCAGCCCGTGAAGGCCCGCCGGAACGTGGCGCCCAGCGCCCGGTAGAGCCCTGGCAGATCCTCCGCCTCGCCCACCCGCTTGCCGTAGGGCGGGTTCACCACCACCAGGCCGGGCCCCAGGCCCGCGGGCGCCGCCAGCGTGCGCACGTCCTGGCGCTCCAGCGTGAGCGTCACTCCCGCCCGCCGCGCGTTGCGCCGGGCCGTCCCCAACGCTCCCGCGTTGATGTCGTAGCCCCTCAGCGCCGAGCGGGGCGCCGGCAGGGACTCCGCCTCCGCCCTCGCCTTGCGAGCACCCCAGTCCGCCGCGTCGAAGCCGGGGAAGCGCTCGAAGGCGAAGGCGCGCTCGAGCCCCGGCGCCCACCGCCGGGACATCCACGCCCCCTCGACGAGGAACGTGCCCGAGCCGCACATGGGATCCACCAGCGGCTCCACCCCGTCATACCCGGCCAGCACGAGGATGCTCGCGGCGAGCGTCTCGCGCAGCGGCGCCCGGCTCACCTCCTGCCGGTACCCCCGCCGGTGCAGCGGCTCCCCGCTGGTGTCCGCGCTCACCGTGCACGTATCGCCCTCCAGCCGCACCAGCAGGGTGAGGCCCTCGGAGGACTCCTCGTCCAGCACGCCCGCGCGCTCCACCGAGGACAACCCCCAGGCCCGCGCCGCGGCGGCCAGCACCGCGTCCGGCCCCTTGAAGCGCGCGCGATGCAGGGCCACCGAGAGCTTCGGCGCCGTCCGCCCGTCCCACACCGAGGACAGGGGCAGCCCGGCGAGGCCCTTGGCGAGCGCCCCGGCATCCGGCGCGGAGAAGCGCCCCAGCCGCAGCAGCACCCGGCTCGCGGTGCGCAGGCGCAGGTTGGCCTCCTGGTGCAGCCCCGGCGCACCCGTGAGCTCCACCCCGCCCTCCACCCGCCGGGGTGAAAAGCCCAGGACACCCGCCTCGGACTCCAGGGCGGGCTCCAGCCCCGGCAGCGCCGAGACGAAGACGTGCTCCCTCTGTTGGACGTTCGTCACCTGAAGCGGCATTGTCCGCGCCCGACGCCCGTCCGCAACGCTTTCCTGGAAGGAACGTCCACCGGGCGGGTACAGAGGAGCCCATGAGCGCAACCGTGACGACCGCCCGGAACCGCCCCCGGGAATACGAAGTGACGGTGACCGACGTGCGCCTGGAGACGCACGACACCGCCACCCTGTATCTGGACTTCGGCCCGGAGCGCCCCGAGTACCGCGCCGGTCAGTTCCTCAACCTGGACCCGCACCAGTTCCACGCGCTCGGCCGGTTCGCCACCTATCTCCAGGAGCAGAAGGGGCGCAAGGAGCCCGCGCGCTCGTACTCGCTCGCCTCCGCGCCTCACGAGCCCCTGGTGGCCATCACCGTGAAGGACGAGGACTACATCCCCGGCTTCACCCGCTACCCGCCCCTGCTCTCGCCCTACCTGGTCCATGCCCCCCTCAAGGGCTCGCGGATGCGCGCGCTGGGCTTCATGGGGCCCTATGTGCTGCCGGACGACGTGGAGGAGCGCACGGACCACCTCGTCCACATCGTGGCCGGCTCCGGCGCGGTGCCCAACTTCTCCATCATCAAGGACGCCCTGCACCGGGGCCTCAAGCCGCGCCACACCGTCATCTGCTCCAACAAGACGTGGGGTGACATCCTCTACCGGGAAGCCTTCGAGGTGCTCGAGCGCGAGCACCCGGGCAAGCTGCGCGTGGTGCACACGCTCACCCGTGAGACGGACGAGTCGCGCTTCGGGCCCGCCGTGCGCAAGGGCCGCATCGGCGAGGCGCTGTTGCACGAGCTGCTCCCGGACCACGCCACGTGCCTCATCTACGTGTGCGGCCCGGCGATTACGCCGTGGGACCGGAAGAAGGCCCTGGAGACGCGCACGCCGGCCACGCCGCGCTTCATGGAGACGGTGCTCGGCCACCTCCATGACCTCGGCATCGAGGACAAGCGCATCAAGCGGGAGTCGTACGGGTAGCGCGAGACGGGGACTCAGCCCGGAACGCAGTACCAGGGGGCCGCGGGATGGTGGTGTCCGCAGGTGAGGCCTGGGCCACAGGACGAGGGGGCCCGCGGGTCGCATGCCTTGCGGCATTCGTAATCGACACACACATCCCCCTCGGGACAGAGGAAATCCTTGTCACAAAGGCGCCTGCACTCCGTCCGGAGCTCCCAGGGACGTCGCGGGGGCTCGAGCACCCGGCAGATCTGTTTATCAGGACATGGATTCTTCCGGCAGTCCTCCCCATGGACACGGGCGCAGATGGAGGAACCTCGCCCACGCTTGAGACACTGGAGCCCCTCGGGACAAGGGCGCCCCTCGCAAGTGGGCAGGCATGACGGAGGCCCCTCTCTGCCTTCGGAGCAGAAAAAGCCAACCGGACACGTCGACGGGTCATCCAACCGGCACGGGCGGCCACATCGCGTCTGGCAGAGCAGGCCCCGCTCACAACCGTCCTCCCGGACGAGCGGGAACACATTGCACCGCTCACCTTCCTTCCTCTCGCCCACCAACGCGCAAGCCCGAACAATGAACCTTCCACTGGCGGTCTTGAGCGGCACACACGAAAAGCCTTCATCACATTGTTTGTCTGTCTCGCAGGTGCTGTCCAGACACATCTGAAGCTGCGTGGCTCTCTTGATCAGACAACCCAATTGAGGATCGCAGTCCGCGTCCGTGTCGCATTCCCGCCTGTAGGTCGGAAGCGATTGCTGAACGTCGAGGGGGAGCATCGGAAGGAGCTTCGCGGCATACCCCTCCTGCGTGCTCGTCCGGAGCATGGCGATGGACATCAGCCACACGAGCGGAAGCAGCAGAAACACACAGGCCAGAGCCACCAGGAGAATGCGCCGCGGCATGGGTCACCCCACCAAGACTCAGTCCCTACCAATCCTCATCCACTTCCTCCGGAAGAGGACAATTCTTGGGACAGCTCCCAGAGTGATCGACAGCATCGCCACACTTCTGCACCCACTCTTCTGCAGTGAGGTGGCACGAGCTATTGGCCAAGGCATTCTGGACGATGTTCTTGTGGAAGGTCTTCTGGACGAAGCCCTCCTTGCCCCAGGTGGAGGGGCAAGCTGTTTGCGCGAGGAGCAACGCCAGGAGCAGCAGGAAACGCCTGGCCATGGGCTCTCTCCGGGACGGAGGGCCCAATCATAGCACCACGGTCCGCGTCACGAGACGGCTCCGGTCCGCCCTTTGACCTGATAGGTTGACTCGCCGGAGGAACCTCCCGAGTGACCCTGGCCCTCACGCGCCGCGCCCTGTGTCTGTTGCCGCTGGTGGGTACCGCCTCGGCGGTGGCCCAGCCGCGTCTCCTCTCCGACCCCGGGCTCGAGGCCCGCGCCCTCGTGCTCCCCGACAGCCCCACCGCTCCCGCGCCCACGGTGCGCGCCGCTCCCGGCTACGCCACCGTGCTCGAGTTCGATGCGGCGATCGACCCGGACTCGCTCTCGGTGGAGAGCCGGGAGGAGCGCTTCGCCCTCGTGGAGGTGACCACCCGCATGGTGGTGCTGCGCCCAGAGCTCGCGCTGCCCGAGGACAGACCCCTGCTGCTCAAGGTGGGCTTCGCGGATGGCCTGTCGCCCACCCACGCCACGCTCGCGCTCGTGCCCGCCACCACCCAGGTGGATGCGCAGGTGCGGGTGATTCGCCAGCCGCGCTCGGTGCCGGCGCTCGAGTCCGAGCTGGAGGCGATGCGCGCCCGGTGCGAGGCGGGCAACCTCGTCAAGCTCGCGCTCTCGGGCGAGCTCCAGGGGGGCGTGACCCACGAGCGGCTGCCGTCCGCGCTCTCGTCGAGCGAGGTGCAGGTGGCCGCTCAGGACGTCTACCGCACGCTCGCCCATGCCTTGGTGACCGTGCGGCTCGAGCTCGCCCCTGGAGCCCGGTCCTGGGCGCCCGGCGAGGCGTGGCTGCGGGACGCGACGGGCCAGGTGCTCCGGCGGCTGCCCGTATGGATGGACGGAACGTGGCTCCAACCCGGAGAGGCCCGCTTCCTCGCCGTGGAGCTGATGCGTCCCTCGGGACCGACGCGGCCGCGCTGGAGCCTGGAGCTGCGCGAGCGCGACGGTGAGCGCCACCTGGCCCTCGCCCCCTTCATCCCCTGAGAAGAACCATGCACGAGACGACATCCTTCTTCCGGCCCGAGGCCCTCCCCTCCGGAACAGACATAGGCCAGTGGCGCGTGGTGGCGCCCCTGGGCGTGGGCGGCTACGGCGCCGTCTACCGGGTGGAGGACATCCACCACCCCCGCCTGCCGCTCGCCCTCAAGGTGGCACTGCGCCGCGAGGATCCGCGGGCCCAACGCGAGGCGGTGCTGTTGATGGAGCAGGCGGTCCACCCCAACGTGGTGCGCGTCCACGGCTGCGGGCGCTGGCCGGACCCGGAGGGCCACACCTTCCACGTGATGGACCTGGTGCCCGGCCCACCGCTGGACCGGTGGGCCGAGACACTCAACCCCTCCTTCCTCCAGTTCGCCGAGGCGGGGTCGAAGCTGGCCGGGGCGCTCGGAGAGCTCCACGGCCGGGGCGTGCTGCACCGAGACGTGAAGCCGGAGAACATCCTCATCCGCGAGCCGGACGGAGAGCCGGTGCTGGTGGACTTCGGCATTGGCACCTACGCGGGCGCGGCCTCGCTCACCTCCGCGCCCCTGCCACCGGGCACGACCCACCTGCGCAGCCCCGAGGCCATGCGCTTCTGGGTGAAGCGGGGCAAGCTCGCGGGAGCCTCGTACGAGGTGGGCGCCGCGGATGACCTGTACGCGCTCGGCGTGAGCCTGTACCGGGCGGTGACGGGGCACTACCCCTTCCCGCCCGAACTCCTGGGCGATCTGCTCCCGCTGGCCATCGCGCAGAACCGGCCGCACGCGCCCCGGGACTTCAACCGGCGGGTGCCCCAGGCGCTGAGCGATGTGCTGGTGCGCATGCTGGCCAAGAACCCCCGGGAGCGCTACGTCACGGGAGCCGAGGTGCGCGATGCACTGGTGGAGGCGGCGTCCTTCGGCCGGCGCGCGGCGTGGGAGGCGAGCCTCTTCGAGTGGGAGCCAGTCCCGGCACGCGAGGCGGGAGAGACACCGGGACGGCGCATCCGCCGGCCCGCCTTCCCCACCAGCCCGATGACGGTCACCGAGCCCGGAGTGCGGCTCCTCGAGGGAGGCACCTCCGTCCGGCGGCGGAGAAGAGGAGCACCCGCACCGGCCCCGGAGGCGCGCCAGGCCTCGAGCCGGGCACTTCTCGGGAGAGCCCTGGTCGGGGCGCTGGGGCTCGGGCTCGCACTGCCCGGCATCTGGGTGGTGCTGGGAAACAAGGCCCCCGCTCCGGCCCCACTGGAGCCCGTGTTCCGAGGCGGCGAAGTGGCGCGAGCGCCGGAACCCCCCGATGCTGGGTCGGCCGCGTCTCCACTACCTTTGGAGTCAACCCCCGCGGCTGCCGCCCCCGTGGAGGCACGAGCCATGAAAGGCGCTCCCATGAAGAAGCCCCAACAGATGACCCCTGATGCATCCCCCCAGCGCGAGCCCGGCTCCATGGGCAAGGCCCTCGGCACCGCCGCCTGCGTGGGCCTGGCCTGTGCCAGTGCCCAGACGCGCCCCGCCAGTACCGACTGCCCTCCCGAGTCTCACATCGTGATGAGAGAGCTCCGTCTGGCCTGGGGGGACGGCCCGAGCATCATCCCCGACATCCAGCAGGGCGAGCCGACCCCGGACCAGCCGTACACCACCGTCCGCTCCGGCTCCATCGTCAGCAGGACACGCAATGACAGGGGCCTACTCCCACGGGGCACGCTGCTCTTCGGCGAGCTCTTCACCGAGGGCACCCGCGTCTACGGCCGCTACGAGAGGGCCCAGACACCCGACGGCAAGGAGTACCCCGTGTGCTTCATCCTGGGCAACGAGGACGCGCAGGGGGAAGAGAAGCTCCCGGGCTCCCGGCCAGGGGACGCCCGCATCTCGGGCGTCCCGTTCGTCACCGCCGTCCAGCGCTTCGTCTACAAGAAGCCGGGCGAGAACACGAAGCAGGACGAGTAGTCCGGGCGCGTCTCACCCGGACGACTCATCCTCCGGTACCGGCGGCCGCGCACGCGCCGCCCACGCCGCGTCTTGCTCCGCCTGTCTCCGGGCCCGTGCCTGCTCGCGGTCGGCCACGAGGTCCTGGCCCCGCTGCAGGAAATCCGCGAACACCGGCCAGTGCTCCCGGAAGAACTCCATTTCCACCTTCGGGAACGGGGCGAGCCCGTACAGCGTCAAGATGATGGAAGCGGCATGGCGCTCGGGGTCCACCTTGCTCTGCGCGTAGGCGCGGAGCAGCCGGATCCGGTCGCACGCCAGGCCATCCTTCACCACCAGCGGCCAGCTCTCGTCCAACCACTTCAACGCCGCGCCCAGGTGCCCATCCCGGCAGAGAATGGCGACCCAGGGCATCACCAGGAAGGTGGGCATTCCATTGAAGCGGCGGCAGGCCTCGTGGATGAGGCGCGAGGCCCGCCGGGTCTCTCCCAGCATGGCCAGGCACAACGCGAGGTGCCCGTACAGGGCGAGCTCGTCCAACCACAGCGAGCGCGGCAGCGGCTGCCGCGTGAGCGGCTCCAGGATGGCCGCGGCCTCGGCGTACGCGCCCTGTTTGAGGCGGCAGACGGCCACTCCCGAGAGTGCCACCGTGCGACGGAAGCCATACGACACCCGGGCCACGTCCCGGAAGCACGCCTCCGCCAGAACGCTCCCGCCCTGGTACAGCAGCTCGCGGGCACGGCCGTAGGAGCGGAACCAGTGACGGTGCACGAAGTACTGCACCACCAGGGCGCAGGCGAACAGCAGCGCGCCCAGCGCCACCACGATGAGGACACCGCGCACGAGCATCAGCGGCAGCGGCGGGATGGACGACAACCATTGCATGGGGAGGGCTCCAGGTGACGGCAGAAGTCTGGTCCCCCACACTATTTCACACGTCACCCGCAGTCACGCGCCGCGACCTGGCCCGCCCGGGCACAGTTCATCCAGGTGGGGGATTCCCAGGTGCTCAGCCAGCGGTGGGCGCCGTGCGCGGCGCGGGCTCCACTCCCAACATCCGCGTCAGCTTGGGCCGCACCCCGAAGGAGCCCAGCAACGACTCCAGCTTCGCGCGCGCCTGCCGGTTCTCCTTGTGCACCCGCCGGCCCAGAATCAGCTCGTTCTTCAGCGAGTGCTCCCAGCCCGTCAGCTCCGTCACCGTCACCTGGTAGCCGAAGGCCTCCAGCGTCAGCGCGCGGATGACGTTGGTGAGGTGGCTGCCGAACTCGCGCCGGTGCCACGCGTGCTGGTAGAGCAGCGCCAGCGTCGGGTCCACCGCCTGCCGGCTCTCCTTGAGCTGCGTGGCCACCTCCGCCTGGCAGCACGGCACCACCGCCACGTGGTCCGAGCCCTTCTGGATGGCCACCGCCAGCGCGTCGTCCGTCGCCGTGTCGCACGCGTGCAGCGCGGTGAGCAGGTGGATGCGCTCCGGCCACTGCGCCGTCTCCAGGTGCGCCGTCTGGAACTCCATCCGCCCGAAGCCCAGCCGCCCGGCCCGCTCCTTCGCCCGCTGCGTCAGCTCCGGCCGCCCCTCGACGTTCAGCAACGTGCCCGCCTCGGCGTCCTTGAGGAACACCTCGTACAGGATGAACCCCAGGTACGCGTTGCCGCTGCCCGCGTCCACCACCACCGGCGCCCCGTGCCTCGTCTGCACGTCCTCCATCGCCGGCTTGAGCAGGCCCACCAGGTGGTTCACCTGCTTGAGCTTGCGCAAGGCGTCCGCGTTGAGGTTCCCCTCGCGCGTGAGCAGGTGCAGCTCGCGCAGGAGCTCCTTGGACTGGTCCGGCAACAGCTCCCGCCGGACCTGTTGGCCTTTGACTTGCCGCCTCAGACGGACACCACCTCGGTGACCTCGGGGACGAGCTCACGCAGGCGCGACTCGATGCCCATCTTCAAGGTCGCCGTGGACGAGGGGCAGCCCGCGCACGAGCCCTTCATGTGCAGGTAGACGATTCCGTCCTCGAAACGGTCCAGGGTGATGTCCCCGCCGTCCTGCGCCACCGCCGGGCGGATCTCCCCATCCAGGATCTCCTGGATGCGCGTCTCCACCGAGCCTCCGCCTCCTCCCGCCGCCGCCGCCGCGCGCGCCGCCGCCAGCACGTCCTCGTTCACCGCCGGCAGCCCCGCTCCCAGGTGCTCGTCCAGCGTCGCCATCACCGCGTCGTTCAGCTCGTCCCACTCACCCTGATCGCCCTTGGTGACGGTGACGAAGTTGCTGCCCACCATCACCGCCGTCACACCCTGGATGCCCATGAGCTTGAGCGCCAGCGGCGACTTCTCCTCCGCCGCCTCCTTGCTCGTGACGTTCACCGCCCCGGACGACACGAGCCTCCGGTCCACTACGTACTTCAACGTGCTGGGGTTGGGCGTCCACTCGAGTTGGATGTTCACCGACATGTGGAAATCTCTCCTGTGCCCTTCCTCTAAGCCGCCAGCCCTCCCCTGGCAACCACGAGCACGGGGGAATGCTCCCCCTGCGAGTTGCTCTATCGGACAATCAGATTTTTACCCGACTTCAGCGATTGTCTTTCACGCCATGATAAGCTGAGAGAACGGTTGGACCCCCAACCGGGGAGATGTCCCATGGAAAGTCCGAGTCTGCCGGCGAGGACACCCAGCCCCGTCGCACAGCCCCGCATCCCCTCGAGCGTGTTCGAAGGGCTGTTCGTCCGGGGGCTGGAGCCCAACAGCCAGCTCGCCCGAGCGCTGGAGACGGAGGGCTACGACCCACGGTGTCCCGAGGTCGACTACCCGCTCCAGGTCTGGAAGCGGTGCGTCGCGCTGGCCAGGGACCTGGTCTGTGGGGAGCTCGGAGACGCGGACGCCTACCGGTTGCTCGGCCGCAAGCTGACCACGGGCTTCGCGGAGACGCTGGTGGGCCGGGTGGCCGCCGTGGCGCTGCCCATGATTGGCCCGGCGCGCGTGGTGGAGCGGCTGCCGCGCTACCTGGCGATGATGGGGCGGCAGGACCTGGAGGTGCAGATGGTGTCCGTGGGCGAGCGCGCCCGGCGTGTCACCATCCTGGACATCCACAACCGCCCGGAGTTCATCGCCGGTGCGCTGGAGGTCGCCCTGGAGCGGGCCCACGCGCAGCCGCTCGTCACCGTCGAGGACCGTTCCCCTCAGGGCTTCCGCCTCCTCATTCGCTGGTAGAAGGCACTCCATGGCCTACCCTCCCCGGCTCGCCCACCTCGCCACGCGCTCCGTCGTGGTGGCCAAGCTCGTGCCCACCTACTCGCGCGCCCACCACATCGACGAGGAGGAGGCCTCGCAGCGGCTCGCCTCCGCCCTCCAGGGCCGGCTGTGGAGCTCGCTGCTGGAGGAGGCGTGGCTGGCCATGCGGGGCAAGTCCAAGCGGCTCGATGACGAGGCGCTCGTGGAGAAGGTGGCCACCACGCTCAGGGACAGGCCTATGCGCCCCGGACGGGTGGCGGAGCTCACCCCCGGGTGGAGCGCCTTCCTGGTGCTGGCGGATCTGGAGGCCGGCACCGCCAGCGAGGCGGCCCGCCGGGTGATGGAGTCCCCCGATGGCCGGGAGCGCGCGCGGGCCGGGCTGGCCGAGGTGGGCGGATTCCTGGCCGCCGAGCTCACCCGGGGACGCTAGGCGCGGACCGGGCGGGCTGGCGGGTCCACGGTCGGGCCGTTATAGGCTGACACCGCCCGACGATGTCCGACCCGCTGCCGCCCACCCTGCGCCTCCATCGCGCCATCACCGAGGTGCCCCAAGGGGCCTGGGACGCGCTGCTCGACGACGCGGCCCGGCCCTTCCTGGAGTGGGCCTTCCTCGCGGCGTTGGAAGAGAGCGGCAGCGTCGGCCCCCATGTCGGCTGGCACCCGCGCCACCTCACCCTGTGGCGGGGCTCCCGGCTGGTGGCGGCGGCCCCCGCGTACCTCAAGGACGACAGCCACGGTGAGTTCGTCGCCGATGGGGCCTGGGCCACCGCCGCCGAGCGGCTCGGGGTGCGCTACTACCCGAAGCTGGTGCTGGCCGTGCCCTTCACCCCCGTCACCGGACGCCGCCTGCTGGTGGCTCCGGGCGAGGAGCGGGCCGCCCGGGAGCAGGAGCTCGCCCGCGCCGCCCTGGAGTACGCCCACGCCGAGGGCTTCTCCAGCGTCCACGTCCACTTCCCCACCGAGGCCGAGGCCACCGCCCTGGAGGCCGCCGGCTACGCGGTGCGTCTGAGCGTCCAGTATCAGTGGCGCAACGCCGGCTACGGCTCCTTCGAGGATTTCCTCGCCCGCTTCCACAGCCACCGGCGCCATCAAATCCGCCGCGAGCTGCGCGCCCCGGCCGCCCAGGGTCTCACCCTGCGCACCCTGCGCGGCGAGGCGCTGGCCGGGGTGGACCCCGTCGACCTGCACCGCCTCTACGTCTCCACGGTGGACAAGTACCCCTGGGGCCGGCGCCTCCTCACCCCAGGCTTCTTCGCGCGGATGCTGTCCACCTTCCGCCAGGCCTGCGAGGTGGTGGAGGTCCGCCGGGACGGACGCCTGGTGGCCGGGGCCTTCAACCTGATGGGGCCCCGGGCGCTGTACGGCCGGTACTGGGGCTGCTTCGAGGAGCACCCCTTCCTCCACTTCAACGCCTGCCTCTACCACCCGGTGGCCGAGGCCATCGCCCGGGGGCTGGAGCGCTTCGAGCCGGGCTCGGGTGGGGAGCACAAGCTCACCCGCGGCTTCGAGCCCCAACCCACTTTCAGCGCTCACTTGCTATTCCACCCGGGGGTCGACCGGGCGGTACGCTCCTTCCTGGAGCACGAACGGGCGGCCGTGCTGGCTGGCCTGCCCCGGTGGCGAGCTGAAACAGGATTCAAGCGGGGGCCGTTGGTGCCCCCTACTCGTTAGAGGGAGACCATGTCCCGAGAGAAGTCCGATCCGGATTCCAACGTCGTCACGGAGACGGTACCGCAGAAGAAGCTCAAGCGGCCCACCCTGTACAAGGTGCTCCTGCACAACGACAACTACACGACGCGGGAGTTCGTGGTCGCGGTGTTGAAGGAGATCTTCCACAAGTCCGAGACGGATGCCGTGCAGATCATGCTGCACGTCCATTACAACGGAGTCGGCGTAGCTGGCGTTTATACGTTCGAGGTCGCCGAGACGAAGATCAGGACCGTGGAGGCGGCGGCGCGGGAGAATGGCTTCCCGCTGCGCCTCTCGATGGAACCAGAGGAAGGTTGAAATCGTGGCAGGACCGCTGATTGCCAAGGAGTTGCAGGCCAGCTTCCGCAGCGCGCTCGAAGAGGCGCGGCGGATGCGGCACGAGTACCTGACGCTCGAGCACCTGCTGCTCGCGCTCACCAAGGAGGCACGCACCCGGGAAGTGCTCAAGGGCTGCGGCGCCAACGTCAAGCGGCTGCAGGAACGCCTGGAGGCATTCCTGGAGGAGACCGTCGAGCGTCTGCCCGAGGGGGTGGAGGCCGAGCCGCAGCAGACCATCGGCGTGGAGCGGGTGCTGCACCGCGCCGCCATGCACGCCCTGTCCGCCGAGCAGAAGTTCATCGACGGCGGCGACATCCTCGTGTCCCTCTTCCGCGAGGAGGAGAGCCATGCCCTCTACCTGCTCCAGCAGGAGGGTGTCACCCGGTTGGATCTGCTCAACTACATCTCCCACGGCCTCTCCAAGGACGAGTCCTCCGACGAGGGCGAGGCGGAGAGCGCGCCGCGCGGCAGCGCGCCCGCCGGTGACGACGAGGAGGGGGAGTCTCCACGCAAGAGCCCGCTGGAGGCCTACACCACCAACCTCAACGAGGAGGCGAAGCAGGGCCGGATCGACCCGCTCATCGGGCGCGAGAAGGAGCTGGAGCGCACCATCCAGGTGCTCTGCCGGCGCCGGAAGAACAACCCGCTCTACGTGGGCGAGACGGGCGTGGGCAAGACGGCCATCGCCGAGGGCCTCGCGCTGCACATCCACGAGGGCAAGGTGCCCGAGGCGCTGAAGAACTCGGTCATCTTCTCGCTGGACATGGGCGCGCTGCTGGCGGGCACCAAGTTCCGCGGGCAGTTCGAGGAGCGCCTCAAGGGCGTGCTCAAGGCGCTGCAGGAGCACCCGGACGCCATCCTCTTCATCGACGAAATCCACACCATCGTCGGTGCGGGAGCCACCAGCGGCGGCTCCATGGACGCGTCCAACCTGCTCAAGCCCGCGCTGGCCAGCGGACGGCTGCGCTGCATCGGCTCGACGACGTACCAGGAGTTCAAGGCGTCCTTCGAGCGCGACCGGGCCCTGTCGCGGCGCTTCCAGAAGATAGAGGTGGGCGAGCCGTCGGTGGAGGACACCATCCTCATCCTCGAGGGGCTGAAGAGCCGCTACGAGGACCACCACGGGGTGAAGTACGTCGCGGAGGCCATCCGGGCGGCTGCGGAGCTGAGCGCCAAGCACATCAACGACCGCTTCCTGCCGGACAAGGCCATCGACGTCATCGACGAGACGGGCGCGGCCGAGCGGCTCAAGCCCGAGGGCAAGCGCACCGGCCAGGTGACGGTGGCGGACGTGGAGAACGTCATCTCGAAGATGGCGAAGATTCCGGCCAAGAGCGTGTCCGCCAGCGAGGGCGTGCAGCTCAAGAACCTGGAGCCCGAGCTCAACAAGGTCATCTTCGGGCAGGAGTCGGCCATCAAGTCGGTGGTGGACGCCATCAAGCTGGCGCGCAGCGGCCTGCGGGCGCCGGAGAAGCCGATTGGCAGCTTCCTCTTCTCGGGCCCCACGGGCGTGGGCAAGACGGAGCTGGCCAAGCAGCTCGCCTCGGTGCTGGGCGTGGAGTTCCTGCGCTTCGACATGAGCGAGTACTCGGAGAAGCACACGGTGAGCCGGCTCATCGGCGCGCCTCCGGGCTACGTGGGCTTCGACCAGGGCGGTCTGCTCACGGACGCCATCCGCAAGCACCCCTACGCGGTGCTGGTGCTGGACGAGATTGAAAAGGCCCACCCGGACCTCTTCAACATCCTGCTCCAGGTGATGGACCACGCGACGTTGACGGACAACAACGGCCGCAAGGCGGACTTCCGCAACATCATCCTCATCCTCACGACCAACGCGGGTGCGCGGGAGATGAGCACCAAGTCCATCGGCTTCGGCGACAAGCAGGCGCCGGCGGACGCCCTGCGCGCGAAGAAGGCGATCGAGAACACCTTCACGCCCGAGTTCCGCAACCGGCTGGACGGGTGGGTGCTCTTCTCCGGTCTGCCGCCCGAGGTCATCCTCAAGGTGGTGGACAAGGAAGTGGGCCTGCTCCAGAAGATGCTGGACGAGAAGCGGGTGAAGCTGGAGCTGACGCCGGCGGCGCGGGCGTGGCTGGCGGAGAACGGGTACGACCCGGCCTTCGGCGCGCGGCCCATGGCGCGGCTGGTGGACAACACGCTCAAGAAGCCGCTGGCCGAGGCACTGCTCTTCGGCGAGCTGAAGGATGGCGGCGTGGCGCGCTTCGACGTGGAGGGAGAAGGCCTGAAGCTCAAGACGCTCCCGGCGCCGCAGCCGGCTCCGGCGGCGTAGAAACAGCAGACCCTCACCCCAGCCCTCTCCCAGAGGGAGAGGGAGCACCAGGTTAGTCCCTCTCCCCCTGGGAGAGGGTCGGGGTGAGGGTAAGTCGCCCCCCGGGTTCAAACCCGGCCACAGCGCCCCCCAGAAACGACAAGGGCCAGGTCGAGGGTCTCCCCTCTCCTGGCCCTTCGTCCTTCCCAGAGTCGCTGGCTACTGCACGCGGTAGGTCTTCACCGCGCTGCTGAGCTGGTCGGCGATGATCTGCAGCGTGGTGGCGGCCTCACCGGTGGCGCCGATACGGGAGACGGTCTCGTCCATCATCTTGGACAGGTCGCTCACGGCGGTGGTGATCTGGTTGATGCCGACGTTCTGCTGGCCCACGGCGGCGGCGATCTGCCGGACGGCGGCGGCGTTGTCCTGGATGATGGAGGACAGCTCGCGCAGGTTCTTGCCGTAGGTGCGGACCTGCTCGAGGCCGGCCTCCATGCGCTGCGAGCCGCGCTCGGTGATGCGCACGGCCATGGCGACCGAGTTGCCGATATCGTCCAGCAGCTCGCGCACGCGGTCCGTGGACTCGATGGACTGGTCGGCCAGGGCGCGGATTTCGCGAGCCACCACGCCGAAGCCCTTGCCGTGCTCGCCCGAGCGAACGGCCTCGATGGCGGCGTTGAGCGCGAGCATGTTGGACTGGTCGGCCAGGTCCTTCACCGTCTGGGTGATGCTGCCGATCTGCACCGTGCGCTCGCCCAGCTCGAGGATCTTCTGGGCGATCTCCTGCACCTGGGTGCGGATGTCGTTGAGGCCCACGAGCGTCTGCTCCAGGGCGGCCTCGCCGGCGCGGCTCAGCTCGTCGGCGCGCTCGGCCACGGAGAGCACCGAGTCGGCCTTCTGGGCGGCCAGGAGACTCGTCTGGCGGATCTCCTGGGCGGTGACCTGCGTCTCCTGAAGGGCGGAGGCCTGACGGGACACGGTCTGCGACTGGTCGGCGGCGGAGTTGTTGAGCTGCTCGGTGGCGCCGTTGAGGGCCTCGGCGGCCTGCTGGAGGTTCTGCGTCACCCCGCGCAGCCGATCCACCATCTGCGCGAAGGAGCGAGCCAGCTGGCTCACCTCGTCACTGCCCTTCACCTGGATGGGGCGGGTGAGATCGCCAGACTCGACGATGTGGGCGGCCAGGTCGGTGAGCTCGCGCAGCGGGCCCACCACGGAGCGGCTCATGATGGACGCGCCCGCCACACCGGCGCCGACGAGGAGCAGGCCCAGCACCGACATGTTGAGCAGCAGCCAGCCCACCTGTCCGTTGACGGCCTCGTACTTCATGCCCACGTGGACCACGCCGCGCACGCCACCGGACAGGGGCGCGGCCAGGTCGATGACCTTCTGCTTGCCGTTCTCGAGCACCACCTCCACCGAGTCAGCCACCTTCACGCGCTGGCCATTGGTGAGCTCCCCGGCCTGCAGGCTGTTGGTGCTCAGCAGCACCTGGGGGAACTCGCCGGGGAAGGAGTGGGCGAGGACATTGTTGGCGCTGTCCACCACGTACACGTAGCGCACGTTGCCGGCATCCTGGAACGCGCGCAGCAGCGGCTCGAGCGAGGTGGCGCCGTCCGCCGAGGCCCGCTCGGCGGCCGCCGAGAAGCCGATGACGATCGCCTTGCCCTCGCTCACGGTGGTGTCCACCAGGTTGCTCCGCAGCCGCTGGGCGGCGACCACGGTGAGCACGGCGGCCACGGCGACGCTGACGACCGCCGTGATGAGGATGAATTTGGGTCCGATGCCCAGTGACTGCTTGGAGGTGGCGTTGGCGCTCACGGAAGCTCCTCAGCGGAGAAGATCGAAGCCGGCACCAGGAGCCGGCGAACAGGAAGACTCAAGACACACCCTCCGGACCGGGGGGACGGCCAGTCATGGGGCCACGACGGCAGCTCATGCGGATGATGTCCGGCATGGCGGACAGGGGCACTCCCCGGTCCGCGGCCTTCAGCTCGATGGCCACTCGGGGCATGCCGAAGACGACGGAGGACGCCTCGTCCTGGGCGAAGGTGACGCCGCCGGCCTTGCGGATGTCCAGCAGGCCCCGCGCCCCATCCTCGCCCATGCCGGTGAGCACGCCACCACCGGCGCGGCTCCCATAGGTGCGAGCCAGAGAGGCCAGCAGCAGGTCTCCCGAGGGGCACGGTCCGCCGCGCGTGCGCGTCAGCCGCACCACCCCGTTGCCCTCCACCGTCAGGTCATGCCCGTCCAGCGGGAAGTACACCCGGCCCGGCTCCAGCCGCTCGCCCTCGCGGCCGATGACCACCTTGAGGGGCGTCACCTGCGACAGCCAGCGCACCATGCCCGGGGTGAAGCCCTCGGTGATGTGCTGGGCGATGACGATGGGCACGGGCAGGTCCGCCGGCAGGCGCGAGAGCACCTCGGACAGCGCGGGCGGGCCACCAGTGGAGGCCGCCAGCCCGAAGATGTCCACCCGGGCGCCCATCACCGGCGGCGGCGGGGAGGCGATGCGCATCCGGCGGGAGATGACGGGCACCTCCGCCATGAGGCACACCGACTCGGCCAGTTGCCGGCCCCAGCGGCGCAGCTCCTCGCCACTGGTGACGGAGGGCTTGCCGATGAGCTCCAGCGCGCCCGCGCTCATCGCCTGGAAGCACACCTCCAGGTTGCGCTGATCCGCCACGGCGCTCACCACCAGGATGCGCGCCGGCGCCTCGGCCATAATGGCCGCGATGGCCGCCGGGCCGTCCAGGTCCGGCATCAGCAAGTCCATGGTGATGACGTCCGGGCGCAACAGGCGCGCCAGCGTCACCGCCCGGCTGCCGGTGTTGGCCCGACCGACCACCTCGATGCGGGGATCGTCCGTCAGCAGCGCGCTGACTGCGTCCGCCATGGTGGGCGAGTCGTCCACCACCAACACGCGGATGGGATCCTTCCCGCCACTCATGCCCGGGCCCCCCTCCGGCTCATCACGTCGAGCACCTCGGCGAGCAGACGGCCCGCGGCGCACTCACGCTTGCTGAGGAACCCGTCGGCACCCGCGGACAGCCCGCGCGCTCTTGCGCCCGCGCTGTCGTTGGCCGAGACGAGGATGACGGGGATGTCCTTGGTGTCCGGCTGCCCACGCAACGTCGCGATGAGCTCGGTCCCGTTCATCTCCTCCATCTCGAGGTCACAAATGATCACGTCGTAACTCTCCGTCTGCAACCGCTCCATGGCACGAGCGCCACTGGCTGCCAGGTGCACGGTGAAACCACCCGCTTCCAGCATGGCACGATGGAGCGCGCGAGCCGTGAGTGAGTCGTCCACCACGAGGGCCCGGCGGCTCTGCGGCATGGCGACCGCCTGCGGGGTGCTCTCGCTCACCACCCAACCCGGGCGAAGGATGAGCAGCAGCTCGCCGCGGCTGAGGATGGCCGCGCCCTGGTAGGCGGGCACGTCGCGCACCTCGGCGGGCAGCGGGCGGATGACGAGGTCGCGATCACCCACCACCGCGTCCACCGCGAGCGCCATGCGCTTGCCACCACTCTGGACGATGATGAGCGGCTGACCCTCGGACGGAGGCGCCGAGGCGCGCAGGCCCAGGCGGGCGCCCAGGTCCACCACCGGCACGAGCTGCCCGTTGTAGTCCAGCTGCGTCCTCAGGCGGCCGATGCGCAGGTTGTCCTGGGAGGCGAGCTGGGTGGACTCCACCGCCAGCATGGGCAGGCCCACCGCGGTGTCGATGGTGCGCACCGTGAGCACGGGCGAGCTGCCCAGCTCCACCGGGACGGTGAGCATGAAGCGCGTGCCCGAGCCCTTGGTGCTCACCACCTCGATGCGGCCCTGCATGGACTCCACCGCGGAGCGCACCGCGTCCAGGCCCACGCCGCGGCCCGAGGTGTCGGTGACATCCACGCGGGTGCTGAAGCCGGGGCGGAAGATGAGGTCGCGGATCTGCGCCTCGTGCATCCGCGCGCCCTCGTCGGAGGTGATGAGCCCCTTGCGCTCGGCCGACGCACGCACCACCAGCACGTCGATGCCGCGCCCGTCGTCGCTCAGCTCCATCATGAGGATGTTGCCCTGCTGCTCCACGCGCAGCGTGAGGGCACCCTCGTGGTGCTTGCCGGCGCGCTCACGCTCGTCCGGCATCTCGATGCCGTGGTCCACCGCGTTGCGCAGCAGGTGCACCATGGCGCCCTTGAGCTTCTCCAGCAGGCGGCGATCCAGCGACACCTCGGCGCCCACCACGGAGAGCCGGGCCTGCTTGCCCAGCTGGCGCGACAGGTCACGCACCATGCGCTGCAGCGGCTCGAGGATGGTGCGCACCGGACGCGTGGTGATGGACTTGAGGCCCTCCTCCAGGCTGTCGACGATGTCGGTGGCCTCGTGGCCGTCCGAGCGCACGCCGGCCGTCACCGCCGCCAGCACCGCGCGCGCCCGGGCCGTCGGGGCCATCAGCTCGCGCACGGCCAGCAGCTCCACGGCCTTGGAGATGTCCCGGAGGCGGTCCTCCAGGCGCATGCGGAACTCGCGCAGGCGCTCCACCTCGCGCATCAGCGCCGTCACCTGGTGCGCGGCCACGCGCCAGCCGGCGTCGATCGACTCGGAGTCGTCCGCCATGGACAACGCGGGGGCCGCCGCGGCCGGGGCGGGGGCGGCCCTCGCGGGGGCGGCCTTCGCCGGCGCCTGCTCCGACTCGGCCTCGACCTCGGCGGCGACCCTGCCGGCGGCCGCCTCCGGGGGTGGCGCCTCCGCCACGAGCTGGGCCAGGGCGTCCGTCGGATCCGGCAGCGCGTCTCCGCGCCCGTCCGCGTGCGCCTGCGCGCGCAGCAGGAAGAGGTCCAACCCGTGCAGCAGCATGTCCACCATGGACCGCGGCATGGGCTGGATGTCCTTGCGCAGCGGCGCGAGGGCATCCTCCAGCTTGTGGGCGATGGAGCTCAGGTCCTGCAACCCGAGGCTGGCCGCACTGCCCTTCAGGGTGTGAAGGTGCCGCGCCAGGCGGGTGTACACCTTGCTCAGCGCCTCGTTGTCGATCCCCTCCCGCTCCAACTCGAGCAGGTCCAGGGTGACCTTCTGACAGACTTCCTGCGCCTCGGACGAGAAGCCCGCCACGAGGCTCTGCAGCATGGGGTCAACCGGCATTGCGAGCCCCGGCGCCGCGCGCGAAGAGGCGCGGCAGGTCGATGAGGTGGATGATCTGACGGTTGTTCTTCAGAGGGACCTCGACCACGGCACCCTCCGCCTGCGTGCGCGCCGCCTCCACCGCCGCGGTGGGCAGGCTGAGCGGGCGCGGAATGGCTTCGCAGTCCAGGGCGCACAGCTCCCCGTCACCGCGGTCCAGCACGAGCAGCACGGCGGGATCCTGCCGCCAGCCGTGGCCGCCCATGAGCGCCGCGAGGCTGAGCGCGGCGAGCACCTGGCCCTGGTAGCGCAGCACGCCGATGACGTGCGGCATGGACAGGGGCACCGGCGTCACCAGGCGCAGCGGCAGCGCCGCGCGCAGGGACTCCAGCGGAATGGCGTACCGCTCCTCGCCCAGGGGGAACTCGGCCACCATGAGCACCGTCTCGTCGGCGGTGCCATCGGCGCGTCCACGCAGGCGCGTCGCGCGCTCCTCCAGGAGGGCTTTGACCTCTTGATCCTGGACTTCCTCGGGGCCTCGGGGGGTGGAGGATGTCATTCGATGGCTCCCAGCGTGAGGAAGGCGTCGGCGGACGCCCTATAGAAGCGGGCCGGTAGCGGCTCGGGCCCCTCGATGATCAGATCCGGCGGAAGCCGGGCGGCGTTGTCGCGCACGGTGTGCATGAGAGCGAAGGCTGCCTCGCGTGACCCCGCGCGCTCGCGCAGCAGGGCAAGCTCCAGCATGCCGGGCAGGTAGTCCTTGAACTGTTGCAGCAGCTTCTCCAGGACGGTGGCGGCGCCGGCCTCGTCGCCTCCCTCGATACGCTGGAGCGCTTCCAGATGGAGGCGCACGGGCGAGGGAGCGGGTGGAGGCGGTGGCGGCAGGGTGATGGCACGGACGGGCGCTGGCCGAGGCAGCTCGGGCTCGCGGACCACGGCGGCCCGGGGCGGCGGCGTCACTTCCCGCGGGTGCGGGCGGCGGAAGGCCTGCAGCTCCGGAGCCCCCACGCGCACCAGCCCCGCCGGAGGATGATCCACCTCCACCGTGCCCAGCAGCAGGTAGCCGCCCGGCACGAGCGCGCGCGCCAGGTGGCCCAGCGCCACCAGCACCGCGTCCGGCGAGAAGTACGTCAGCACGTTGCGGCAGAAGATGACGTCGAAGCTGCCGTGCACCTCTGGCAGGGGCTCCAGCAGGTTCGTCTGGGCGAAGCGGGTGACGGCGCGCACGGAGTCGAGGATGCTCACCCGGCCCTCGGCGGCGTCCTGATAGAGGGGATAGAGCAGCGGCCCGGCCTCGCGGCGGGACCAGGAGCCATACACGCCCCGGCGCGCGTACTCCAGGCGGCCCTCGTGCAGGTCCGTGCCGAGCACCTCCACGCGCACGCCCTGGGGCGCCGTCCCCTGCAGACACGCGGCGATGGAGTAGGCCTCCTCGCCCGAGGCACAGCCCGCGCTCCACCCGCGCAGCACGGGACTACCCCGGCGCAACGCCGCGGGCACCGCCTCGGCGGCGAGGAAACGGAACTGCTCCGGGTGACGGAAGAAGTACGTCTCCCCCACCAGCACCGCATCCAGCAACGCCCGCTCCAGGGCCGTGCCGGAACGCTGCAGCTCCGCCAGCAGGTCCGACGCGCTCCGGCCTCGCGCCAGCTCCGCGCGCACGACGCGATCCACCGCCGAGGGCGAGATGGCCGTGTCACGGAAACCCGTGCACGACGAGACGACCTCACGCGCCCGCGCGAGAACCTGCTGCGGCTCCACCCCCGTACTCATGCGCTGCGCTCCACCTCCGCCGGGCGCAGCACCTCGAGCGCCTCGCGCAGCAGCTCCTGCGTGGCGAAGGCGCCCGGCTCGAAGATGGGCACCGAGCGCTCACCGGCGCGCAGCATGCCCACCAGGGTATCCCTCAGCTGCCCGTGTCCGGAACCGCCCACGCGCTCGGCCCGCTCGATGTCCGAGGACTGGTACTCCTCGGGGTCCTGCACGGCGTCCACGCTCAGCGCCAGCTGCACGCCGTTGAGCTCCAGGATGACCAGCTTGCGCTCCTCGACGGTCTCGCGGTGATCCACGTCCAGCCGGCGCGCCAGGTCCAGCACGCACACCGGCTGGCCCCGGAGCTCGAAGAACTCGGACATGTACGCGGGCCCCAGCGGTAGCGGGCGCGTGGCGGGCTGGAGGATGACCTGGCGCACGGCATCCAGGGGGATGGCGAACTCCAACCCGCCCACCGTCAGCCGCAGCAGGGCCATGGAACCGGCCCGGGCGCGGCGCCGCGCGTTGGCCAGCGCGTTCTCCACCGCGCTCAACAGCTCGTCGGCGCGGAAGGGCTTGGCCAGGAAGAGCTCCGCGCCCAGCGCCAGGCACGCCTCCGCCCGCGCCGCCTCCGAGGAGATGATGATGACGGGGATGGGCGAGGTGACCGGGTTCGCCTTCAGACGGCGGAGGACCTCATCGCCGTCCATCTCCGGCATGGAGAGGTCCAACAGGATGGCGGCGGGCTGCACCAGCCCCACCTTCTCGAGCGCCTCCTTGCCATTGCTCGCGGTGTTCAGCGCGTAATGGCCGGAGAGGATGGCGCGTTCGAGCGCGAGGATGGCATCACTGTCGTCGACGAGGAGCAGGGACGGGAGGCTCACGACTCGACTCTCAGTTCTGGGCCAGGAACTTGCGCACGGTCTCTGTCAGATCGTGATGCGAGACGGGCTTGTTGATGAAGGCATTGGCACCGGCTTCGACGCCTCGCTGGCGCAGGTCGCCGCCCCGTTCCCCCGTGAGGAGGATGACGGGGACGTCGCGCACCTGAGCCAGGGGGCTCTGGCGCACCTGCTTGACGAAGGTGATGCCGTCCATGCCGGGCATGTTGATATCCGCGATGACCAGCTTCACCGGTACCAGCCGGAGCAGCTGCAATGCCCGCGTCGCATCCTCCGCCTCGACGAACCCCATCTTCAGGTTCATGAGGTAGATCTTGAGGATGTTGCGTACGGTCGGGCTGTCATCCACGAGGAGGATGTTGGCGCTCAAACCCAGGCTCCTACCGGGGCCCGAAGATCGGGACCTGGTTGAAGGAAACGATCAGACTGTAGCGTGACCCCGCCATTCAGCAAAAGCGGGGGGCATCAAAACTCGGGCTTCAGAGGGAAAAGCGAGCTCGTCCCACCGGGAGGCGGTCAACCAGCCGAGCCGGGGGAGCCGGACTCGCCGCCACCTTCCTTCTCCTCGGGGTCCGGGCTGACCGGGGGCGCCCCGATGGCGTGATAACCACCGTCCACGTGAACCATTTCGCCCGTGGTGGAGGGCAGCCAGTCGGAGAGGAGCGCACATGCGGTGCGGGCCACCATGTCATGGCTGGTGCGCGCATCCCAGCCCAGGGGGGCCTGGGTGCCCCACCCCTTCTCGAGGGCCTTGAAGCCCGGAATGCCCTTGGCGGCCACGGTGGCCAGCGGGCCGGCGGCCAGGGCATTGACCCGGATGCCCTTGGGGCCCAGGTCGCGCGCCAGGTAGCGCACGGTGGCCTCCAGGGCCGCCTTGCACACCCCCATCCAGTCGTAGATGGGCCAGGCCACGCGGTTGTCGAAGTCCAGCGTGACGATGGAGCCGCCCTGGGTCATCAGCGGCAGGGCCGCCACGGCCAGCTCCTTGAGGGAGAACGCCGAGATGCGGAACGCCGTCTGCACACTCTCCCAGGGGGTGTTGAGGAAGTTGCCGCCGAGCGCGTCCTCGGGGGCGTAGGCGATGGAGTGCAGCACGCCGTCCACCCGGCCCCAGCGCTGGCGCAGCGCCTCGGTGAGGGCGGGAAAGTGGGCGGGGTTGGAAACATCCAGCTCCAGCACTTCGGTACCCGCCTTGAGGCGCTTGGCGCTGCGCTCCGTGAGGGAGCGCGCCCGGCCGAACCCGGTGAGGATGATGTCCGCCCCCTGCTCCAGCGCGTGCTCGGCGATACCGTAGGCGAGCGACTGGGGGGTGAGCACTCCGGTAATGAGGAGCTTCTTGCCCTGCAGCAGCATGCGAAGGCCTTTCTGGATGAGTAGAGAGGAAGTCCGGGCGGTTTATCACTCCCGGAGGCCCGGGTAAGCCAGGAAGAAGCCCGGATCCTCCATCCGCCCGGGAAGAGACAGGGGTGAAGTTGCGCTCACGTGGCGCATCAATCCTGCTGCTCGTCCCGGCGAGCATGGGGCGGCGGACAATGCTCCCCTGATCAACAAATCGTGCCGAAAACCCCCCAACGGGGCGGCCTTCCAGTAAAAGACAGCACGCCATGGCGAATTTCCAGGACTCGTACCTCTCCGGCGGAAACATCGACTTCATCGAGGGGCTCTACGCGCGCTACCTCGAGGATCCGTCCAGCGTGGACCCGAGCTGGCGCGAGTTGTTCGAGCGCAACGACGGCGCCGGCCGGCCCATCTTCAACCCCACCCTCATCGAGCCGCCCGCGCCCGTGGTGCCGGGCAAGGAGGCCAAGGGAGCCAAGGCCGCTCCGGCACCGACCGCCGCCGCGGTGGCGCTGGCCCCGCAGACCGCCCCCACGGTCGCCTTCCAGCAGGACATGAAGCTGCAGGCCCGGGTGGATCAGGTCATCTCGGCCTTCCGCCTGCGTGGCCACCTGCGCGCGAAGCTCGACCCGCTCGGCCGGCCGCGCCCGCCCCTGGAGCACGTGGCCGACGTGGGCCTGGTGGATGACTCGCACTTCTCCACCACGGAGCTGGAGCAGATGGTGGAGAGCTCCAACGTCTTCCCCGAGGCGCGGGTGAAGCTCAAGGACCTGATGGGCCGGCTGCGCCGCACGTATACCGGCTCCATCGGCGTCGAGTTCATGCACATGCTCGACAGCGAGCGGCGGCGCTGGCTGCTGCGGCGCATGGAGTACACCGAGAACCGCACGGAGTTCACGGTGGAGGAGCAGCGCCACATCCTCACCAAGCTGTCCTACGCCGAGGGCTTCGAGAACTTCCTGCACACCAAGTTCGTCGGCGCCAAGCGCTTCGCGCTCGATGGCGGTGAGGCGCTGGTGCCCATGATGGACGCCGTGCTCGAGGTGGGCGGCGACCTGGGCCTCAAGGAGGTCGTCATCGGCATGGCCCACCGCGGCCGCCTCAACGTGCTGACGAACATCCTGGGCAAGAAGCCGGACCAGATCTTCAGCGAGTTCGAGGGCCCGAAGGATCCCAAGCAGCACATGGGCCGTGGCGACGTGAAGTACCACATGGGCTTCAGCTCGGACCACGGCACGCGGGGCGGGCAGAGCATCCACCTGTCGCTGGCCTTCAACCCCAGCCACCTGGAGGCGGTGAACCCGGTGGTGGAGGGCCGCGTGCGCGCCAAGCAGGACCGCGGCGGAGACGGCGAGCGCACCAAGGTGATGCCGCTGCTCATCCACGGCGACGCGGCCTTCATCGGCCAGGGCGTGGTGGCCGAGACGCTCAACCTGGCGCGGCTCAAGGGCTACGAGACGGGCGGCACGCTGCACCTGGTCATCAACAACCAGGTGGGCTTCACCACGGACCCGTCCGACTCGCGCAGCTCCATCTACTCCACGGCGCTGGCGCAGATGCTGGACGTCCCCGTCTTCCACGTGAACGGGGATGACCCGGAGGCGTGCGTCCACGTGGCGCGCCTGATGGCCGAGTACCGGCAGACCTTCAAGAGCGACGTGGTCATCGACCTCGTCTGCTACCGCCGCTACGGCCACAACGAGGGCGACGACCCCTCGTTCACCCAGCCGTCGATGTACGACATCATCCGCAAGCACCCGACGGTGCGCACGCTCTACGCGCAGCAGCTGGCGGAGAAGGGCCGCGTGCCCGCGGAGGAGTCCGAGGCCCTCAAGCAGCGCTGCCTGCAGGAGTTCGACGCGGCGCTCAGCCGGGCCCGCGCGGAGAGCCAGTTCAAGGAGCCCAACGCGCTCGAGGGCCTGTGGAAGCCCTACAAGGGCGGGCCGGAGTCGGGTGTGCCCGACGTCACCACCGGGGTGAGCAAGGAGACGCTGCGCTCCGCCCTGGCCAGGCTCACGGAGGTGCCCGAGAGCTTCAACGTCCACCGCGACGTGGATCGCACGGTGCTCAAGAAGCGCCAGAGCATGTTGCAGACCGAGGAGCTGCAGTGGAGCGAGGGCGAGTCGCTGGCCTACGCCACGCTGCTGTCCGAGGGCTACATGGTCCGCCTGAGCGGCCAGGACGTGGAGCGCGGCACCTTCAGCCACCGCCACGCCGTGCTGCACGACGTGAAGACGGGTGAGAAGTTCGTGCCGCTGCGGCAGTTCGCCACCGGCAAGGCCCGCCTCGACATCTACAACAGCCCGCTGTCCGAGATGGGCGTGCTCGGCTTCGAGTACGGCTACAGCCTGGACGTGCCGGACGGCCTCGTCATCTGGGAGGCCCAGTTCGGTGACTTCGCCAACGGCGCTCAAATCATCATCGACCAGTTCATCGCCGCCGGTGAGAGCAAGTGGCGGCGGCTCAGCGGCCTCACGCTGCTTCTGCCGCACGGCTACGAGGGCCAGGGCCCCGAGCACTCCAGCGCCCGTCTGGAGCGCTTCCTCAGCCTGAGCGCCCAGGACAACATCCAGGTCGCCTACCCCACCACGCCCGCGCAGATCTTCCACCTGCTGCGGCGCCAGGTGCTGCGCCCGCTGCGCAAGCCGCTCGTCGTCATGTCGCCCAAGAGCCTGCTGCGCCGCCCCGAGGCGGTGAGCAAGCTGGACGAGCTGACCAGCGGCACCTTCCAGGAGGTCATCCCGGACAAGGTGGACCCGGCCGGCGTCACGCGGCTGCTGCTGTGCAGCGGCAAGGTCTACTACGACCTGGTCAAGGCCCGCGACGAGCACAAGGACTCCTCCATCGCCATCGTGCGCCTGGAGCAGCTCTACCCCTTCCCCTTCGACGAGCTGGCAGGCCTCGTCGCGAAGATGCCGAAGCTCACCGAGCTCTTCTGGGTCCAGGAAGAGCCTCGCAACTCGGGCGCCTGGCACTTCATGTTCCCCCGCCTGCACGACCTGGCCGCCGCTCGAGGCCAGGGTCCGCTGAAGCTGGGCTACATCGGCCGCGCGGAGGCCGCCAGCCCCGCCACCGGCTTCACGCAGACGCACAACCTCGAGCAGCAGCTCATCGTCGAGGAAGCCATCCTCCGAGGAACCAAGAATGGCCGTTGAATTGAAAGTCCCGCCCCTGGGCGAGTCCATCACTGAAGCCGTCGTCGGGAAGTGGAACAAGAAGAAGGGCGAGGCGGTCTCCGCCGACGAGCCCCTCGTCGTCCTGGAGACCGACAAGGTCACCATCGACGTGCCCGCTCCCGCCGCCGGCTCCATCGCCACCATCGCCTTCAACGAGGGCGACAAGGTGCGCGTGGGCGACGTGCTGGGCACCATCGAGGCCGGCGCTGGCGCCACCGCCACCGCCCCGCAGACCCCGGCTCCCGCCGCCGCTCCGGCGCCCGCCGCCGCCGCGGCTCCCGCGGCCTCGTCCGATGCCCGCATGACGCCCACCGCCCGGAAGATCGCCGAGGAGAACAAGGTGGACGTGGCCCAGCTCAAGGGCTCCGGCACCGGCGGCCGCATCACCAAGGAGGACGTGCTCGGTCAGCTCAACCGCCCGGCCGAGGCTCCCGCCCAGCGCGCTCCGGCGCCCGCTCCCGCCCCCTCCGGTCCGCGCGCCCGCGCCGACCGCGAGGAGCGCGTGAAGATGACGCCGCTGCGCCGCCGCGTGGCCGAGCGCCTCATCCAGGCCCAGTCCACCGCCGCCATCCTCACCACCTTCAACGAGGTGGACATGGGCGCGGTGATGGACCTGCGCAAGCAGTACAACGAGAAGTTCCAGGCCAAGCACGGCATCAAGCTGGGCTTCATGAGCTTCTTCGTGCGCGCGGCCGTCGAGGCCCTCAAGGCCTTCCCCCAGGTCAACGCGGAGATCGACGGCGACGACGTCATCTTCAAGCACTACTACGACATCGGCGTGGCGGTGAGCGGCTCGCGCGGCCTCGTGGTCCCCGTCGTGCGTGACGCGGACACCCTGTCGCTGGCCGACCTGGAGAAGAAGATCGGCGACTACGGCACGCGCGCTCGCAACGACAAGCTGACGCTCGCGGAGCTGCAGGGCGGCACCTTCACCATCTCCAACGGCGGCATCTTCGGCTCGATGCTCTCCACCCCCATCCTCAACCCGCCCCAGACGGGCATCCTGGGGATGCACAACATCGTGGAGCGCCCCGTGGCCCGCAACGGCCAGGTCGTCATCCGGCCCATCATGTACCTGGCCCTCTCCTACGACCACCGCCTCATCGACGGCCGCGAGGCCGTGCAGTTCCTGGTGCGCGTCAAGGAGTGCATCGAGGACCCGACTCGACTCCTGCTGGAAATTTGAAATCTGGATAAACTGACCAAGCAGGAAAACAGGGCGGCCGCTGGACAGGCGCTCGGCTGCCCGCCTACAACTTCACTTGTCACCCGACGGACGGGGGACGGGAGATCGAGCGGGCCTCGGTCCGCTCCTGACAAGGAAGCACCATGGCAACTGGTACCGTGAAGTGGTTCAACGACGCGAAGGGCTTCGGATTCATCGTGCAGGACGGCGGTGGCGAGGACGTGTTCTGCCACCACACCGCCATCAACATGGACGGGTTCCGGACCCTCGCCGAGGGGCAGAAGGTTGAGTTCGAGCTGGCCCGCGGCCCGAAGGGACTGCAGGCGCAGAACGTTCGCGCGGTTTGATGTCGCCCCGAGCCACTCCGTACAAGTAGTGGCCTCGGAAAAAGGCCCGGCCCCCACGAGGAGAGCCGGGCCTTTCTCTTTGCGGGGCGGCGCGCCCGCGGGCGCTACTTCGCCAGGTGCTGCTTGAAGTGGTTCATCACCCACTCGTACTGGCGCTGGGTGACGAGCGGATCCGGCACCATGTGCGTGAGGCCGCTGAGGGGCAGCAGCTGGTGCGGCTTGCCGGCGCGGAAGAGGGCATCGGACAGCTTGAGCGTATGGAAGAAGTAGACGTTGTCGTCCGCGGTGCCGTGCATGAGGAGCAGCGGGGAGATGCCCTTGCTCGTGTCACGCGCGTGGGTGAGCAGCGAGCTCTTCTCGTAGGCCTCGGGGTGCTGCTGGGGCAGGCCCAGGTAGCGCTCGGTGTAGTGGGTGTCGTAGTCGAGCCAGTCCACCACGGGAGCGCCGGCCACGGCGGCCTTGAAGAAGTCCGGACGCTTGAGGGCGGCGAGCGCGGACATGTAGCCGCCGAAGCTCCAGCCCTCGATGCCCACGCGCTGAAGGTCCACCTCGGGCACCTGGGCGGCGAGCGCCTGGACGGCGGCGACCTGGTCCTCCAGCGTCACGCCGGAGAAGTCGAGGTGCACGGCGCGCTGCCACTTCGAGCCGCGCAGCGGAGTGCCCCGGCCATCGAAGCGGGCGATGAGGAAGCCCTGGTCCGCCATCCACTGCGACAGCAGGTGGGGGGCCATGCTCTTGTGGACGACGGTGACGGTGGGGCCGGCGTACACCTCGACGATGACGGGCAGCTTCTGGCCGGGCTTCATGTTGCGCGGGCGCACCAGCGAGGACTGGAACTTCAGCGGACCCACCTCGCGGTACTCGACGACGGGGGTGAAGCCGGGCTCCACGGCCACGGAGGGCAGCTCGCCCACGCGGGTGCCGTCCGCGCGCGCCACGTAGGTGCGCGGCATGGAGGTGGGGCTCGCGTGCGTGACGACGGCGAGGCCGCCGGACTTGGACACGCTGCCGGTCTCCACGGCCGGACCGGTGGTGCCGGGGCGCACCACCTCGGGGGCGCCGCCGTCCTTCACGCGCCACAGGTAGCTCTCCGAGGGGTTGGGGCCGCCAACGAAGTAGAGCGTGCCGTCCTTCTCCGAGTAGCGGGCGAGGCCGCGAAAGCCCGCCTCCGGCTTCACCAGCGAGCGCGCGAGGCTCCCGTCCGCGTTGCGCAGTTCCACCTCGGGGCCGCCGTTGCGCTCGGTGTACCAGAGGAAGCCCTGGCCACTCTCGAGCCACTTGGGGAAGGTCTGCTCCAGATCGATCCAGGCCTCGTCCTTCTCGGTGAGCAGCTCACGCGTCTTGCCGGTGGCCGTGTCCACCGCGAGCAGCTTCTGCTCCGTCTGCGTGCGGTTCTGCACGAGGACGGTGAGGGACCCCGCCTTCGGCCAGTCCACCGTGGCCAGGTAGGGGTACTGCTCGGCGTCCCACTGCACCCAGACCGTCTTCCCGCCGGTGACGGGGGTGATGCCCAGGCGCACCTTCGCGTTGTTCTTGCCCGGCCGCGGGTAGGCGTAGTCCTCCGCGCCGCGCTCGGGGTGCATCACGTCGACGATGGAGAGGTTCTCCACACCCGAGGTGTCGGACTCCGTGTAGGCGATGAGCTTCGCGTCCGGGCTCCACCACCAGCCGGAGAAGCGGCTCATCTCCTCCTGGGCGACGAACTCGGCCAGGCCGTGCGTCTTCTTCGCGGTGCCTCCGCTGGTGACGCGGTGCTCCTTGTTGGTGGCCAGGTCGATGCGGAAGACGTCGTGGTCCCGCACGTACGCCACCTGCTTGCCGTCCAGGGAGAAGCGCGGGTCGATGACGCCCGCGCCCGTGTTCAGCGCCAGGGACTTCCCGGTGGAGCGCTCCACGACGTAGAGCTTGCCGGAGAGCGACACGAGGATGCGCTCGCCGTCCTCGGAGAGCTGATAGGAGGTGAAGCCCCGGGAGCTCACGCGCATGCGCTCGCGGCGGGCCTTCTCCTCGGCGGTGAGCGTCTCCTCGCCGCCCTTGAGGATGGCCTCGGGGGTGAGCAGCTCCTTCGTCTCACCGGAGGCCACGTCGAAGGCGAAGAGCGTCTGGACGGGCGCGCGGGGCTGGCCGCGCAGGAAGAGGACCGTCTTCTCGTCCGGGGTGATGCGGGGGTTGACGGGACGTCCGCTCATGAAGCGGCGCGTCTCGGCGAAGTCCTTGAGGAAGGTGTCTTGCGAAGCGGTCATGGTCTTGGCGGGGGGCTGCTGGGCAAGAGCGGAAGCGCCCACGAACAGGAGCGCGGCGGCGAGCAGGATGCGCATGCGAGGCTGGCGCCCGGAAGGGGGCGCTCCCTCCTTTGAGCTGGAAAGCGCGCGCAGCCTACACTCTGGCGGCGCGCGGCCCGCGAAATGCCGCGCGAGAACGGTTATTCCCCTGTCATGGACGATTCACAGCGGCACCTGCGTCTGGCGGGAGTCATCCGGCTGGCACTCGGCGGCGGCCGGGGGCCGACGGATGCGTACGTCTTCGACCCGCACCGGCTGGCACTGCCCGCGTGGGCCTGCGCGCTCGGGGAGGACGGACCGGCGGCGCTGCTGGTGACGCTGGACCGGCACCTGGACCTGGTGATGCCGATGGCGCCCAGGGCGGTACCGGATCGCTCCGCGGGGCTGAGGGCCCTGGACGAGCACGCGCGGTGGGCCCTGGACGTGCGCAACTACGACCACGTGCTGGCGGCGATGGAGGCCGGACTGGTGGGGGACGCCCTGGTGATTGCACGGGGACGGCCCCGGGGGACCTACGCCGGAGACATCTACGTGGACACGCGCGGGCGCTCGCACCGGCTGGTGGTGGTGCCCACGGTGGACCGGGCGGCGGAGGCCTTCAACGCGCCCGCCCCTGGAGACGCGGTGCGCGAGGTGCTGGAGGCGGCCGAGCGGGTGCTGCTGGACGTGGACCTGGACTGCTTCACCAGCCTGAGCGACGCGGACCCGACGACGGTGCTGCCCTGGCCCCGAGGTGTCATCCGTGAGTACCTCCTGCCACCGGACTCGGAGTCCTTCTGGGAGGCGGTGCTGGGCAGGTGCGTCGCCCTGACGCTGGCCAGGGAGCCGCACCACTGTGGCGGGCTGCTGGCCTCTGGAGAGCTGTTCCGGGACGTGGCGGAGGTGCTCTTCCGGGAGTTGCTGGGGACAGATCCGCCTTAATCCCGACTTCCCTGCTAGCATCCGGTTACCCGAGGAGCATCCAGGCAGGCCCTGCTCCGCGTCTCCATCCCCCCGCCACGTCTCCCTCCTGGGAGAATGGCCCCGCCTCATGAACGGCTCCCCCCCGCAGACCGTCCCCCCTGACCTGCTCCGACGAATCTTCCTCGTCGTGTCGGCGTGGCTCGCGCCCTCGGCGCCCATCTCCGCCTACCTCGTCGGGTTGTCGCTGGGGTTGTCGACCCAGGACATCCTCTGGGCCATCCTCCACCTGCTGCCCCCCGCGTTCCTGGTGGCCGGCGTGCTCCTGACCTGGACGGGCATGTCCGTGATGCTCCACCGGAACTTCAGCCCGCTTCCCGGCGAGCCCCCCCAGGAGCGGCTCATCCGCCTGCAGATGCTTCCCTGGAAGCTCTCGTTCGTGGGGACGCAGGTGGCCTACCTCGTGGGCGGTGCCCTCTTCACCATTCCCCTGGTGCTTCGGTTCCACAAGAGCCCCATGCACGTGGGAATCGGCCTGCTGGTGGCCGCCACCTTCTCCCAGTCCCTCACCCTGCCCGTGGGCATCAAGCTCGAGAAGATGCTGATGCCCTACGTGGTCGAGGAGCAGAACCGCGTGCGGGTGCGCGCCCTCGGTCGAGGGGCCTTCTGGCCCCGGCAGCGCTGGTACCTGCCCTACGCGTTCGCCGCCACCCTCACGAGCACCGTGGTCCTCACGGGGCTGGTGGTCGTCCTCCAGACGCTCGAGCTGCGCGACTCCGAGACGCGCGCCATCCTCGCCGACCCGACCCTCTCCCACGACCAGGCCCAGCTGATCGCCGCGAGGCTCCAGGGCTTCAGCAACACCCTGCTCTCGTCGATGGGGCCGCCCCTGCTGACGCTGGGGGCCTTCATCCTGCTGGTGCCCTCGCTCACCGCCTGGCTGCTGGCGCGCCGGCAGGTACGGGCGGCGACGGCGGTGCAGGAGGCCATCGAGGCGCTGGCCCACGGCAAGCCCATCCCCCCCGCGTGGGCCTCCACCGACGAGATGGGAGACCTGGCGGCGGGCGTGGTCGAGGTCCTGGAGGGGCTCCAGGAGATTCCCACCCGCCTGCATGCCTCGGCCAGCCTGCTGCTATCGGCGGGCACGGCGCTCGGCTCGGCGAGCCACCAGCAACGCCAGCACCTGACCGAACAGGCCGCCGTGCTCCAGCAGGCCCAGCTCACGTCGGAGGAGATCCGCACCACCTCCGAGCTGGCGTCCTTCAAGGCCGAGACCGTGCTGCGCGTGGCCGGCCACGCGGAGCAGCTGGGGCGCTATGGCGAGGAGTCCCTGGAGCGGACCCTGACGGGGCTGAGCACCATCGGAGACTTCGTGGACGGCATCCGCGGCAAGGTGCTGCGGCTGCACGAGAGCGCCACGCAGATCGCCAACATCGCCGTCACGGTGAAGGACCTGGCCGACCAGTCCCACCTGCTGGCACTCAACGCCTCCATCGAGGCCGCGCACGCGGGAGACCAGGGCACGGGCTTCGCCGTGGTGGCCAGTGAGATCCGCAAGCTGGCCGATCAATCCATCCGGGAGACGTCCCTCATCCGCAAGAGCCTGCTGGACATCGGCACCGCCATCCGGGACGTGGTCTCCATGAGCGAGCAGGGCGCCCTGCAGGTCGCGGGCGGACTGGAGATGGTGCGCTCGTCCGGGGAGAACCTGCGCGAGATGTCGCTCATCATCCAGGAGAACGCCGCGGCCGTGCGGCAGATCGCCAGCGCCGTGAACCAGCAGAACACGGGCATCTCGCACATCTTCAACGCCATCGCCCACCTGTCGTCCGGGATGGACGAGACGATGAAGCGTCTGGACACGACGCTGCAGGCCACCGAGACGCTCCAGGCCGTCACCCGGGAGGTGACGGAGATCGCCCGCAGGTACCAGCTCAAGCGTCAGGATCCCCCGGCGTGAGCAGGGAGTCGTCGCTCTACGCCGAGCTGCTCGGACCGGACTGGGAGGCACTGACGCCCCTGCTGCGCCGCATGCACCTCGAGGGACACGCCGCCGGACACTTCACCATCCGCCGGGGCCGGGGCGTGCTGTGCGCGCTGATCGGCTGGCTGTGCCGGTTCCCCGCGGCCGGAGAGAACGTGCCCACCCGCCTCGTCGTCCGGCGGGAGGGCGCGGGCCAGTGCTGGGAGCGCACCTTCGGCGCTCATGCGCTCGCCACCACGCAGCGCGCCTGGGACGGGGGCCTGCTCGCGGAGCGGCTCGGCCCCATGGAGTGCGTCTTCCGACTGCGCGCCGAGGGTCGGAGCCTCTTCTACGAACAGGTGGGAGCCTGGCTCTGTCTCGGCCCCTGGCGCCTGCCCGTCCCCCGGCTGTTCTCCCCGCGCATCGAGGCGGAGACCGTCGAGGCCGCCACGGGCATGCGCGTCCACGTGCGCATCGGCTCGGCCCTGGTGGGCGCGTTGCTGTCGTACGAGGGCCTCGTCATCCCCGAGGAGGAGTCCCCATGAGCACCGCGCTGTGGTTGCTCGCCATCCAGGGCACGCTGGGGGCGTTCGACACGCTCTACTACCACGAGTGGCGTGCACGGCTTCCCGCGCGAGTCCCGGGCACCCGCCCCGAGCTGATGCTGCACGCCGCGCGCGACTTCCTCTACGCGCTCCTCTTCGGCAGCCTGCCCTGGCTGGCGTGGCGAGGGGCCTGGGCGGCCGTCCTCGCGCTCGTCGTCGCGACGGAGATCGTCATCACGCTCGCCGACTTCGTGGTCGAGGACCGGGTGCGCCAGCCGCTCGGGGGCGTCTTTCCCGGCGAGCGGTGCACACACGCGGTGATGGCCATCCTCTACGGCGCGGTGCTCGCCCACCTCGTGCCCGAGGTGCTCGCATGGTGGCACCTGCCCACGGGCCTGGTGCTGGCACCCGCGCCCATCCCCGAGTCGCTGCGCCTCGTGCTCGGCCTCATGGCGGTGGGCGTGTTCGGCTCGGGGCTGAGGGACCTGTACGCCGCGCTCCAGCTTCCGGGGGGAGGCTGGCCGTGGCCCGTGGAGGAGGTCCGGGCACCATGAAACGGCGTGCACTGCATCGCGGGGTGTTCGCCGCCGCGGCCCTCTACAACATCTTCTGGGGCCTCTACGCGGCGGTGGATCCGCAGTGGCTCTTCCGCTTCGCGGGCATGCCGCCGCTGAACCAGCCCGCCCTCTTCTCCTGCCTGGGCATGGTCATCGGAGTCTACGGCCTCCTCTACGCCGAGGTGGCGCGGCGGCCGGAGCACGGCTTCGCGCTGGCGGCGGTGGGGCTGCTGGGCAAGGTGCTGGGACCGATCGGGCTCGCGCTCCTCATCCTCCAGGGCGAGTGGCCCCGGGCGACGCTGGTGCTCTGCCTCACCAATGACTTCATCTGGTGGGTGCCCTTCTCCCTCTACCTGTGGGACGCGTGGCCCCACTACCGCCGCACCTTCAGTCCCGCCTGAGACAGCGCTTCCAGAGCGCCACCTTGCCCCACTGGCGCTGGAGGCAGAAGCCCGCCGAGCGCAGCGAGTCCTCACCCACCGCCCCGCCATCCACGAGCGCGTGGGAGAACCGCGCGTCCGCGAGCCGCTCCTGGAGCTCGGCCTCGGGACGCCCGTACCCCACGAACAGCGGCACGTCGCGGTGCAGGTAGAAGCGGCCACCCGTGTTCCACTCGGGGGGACCGGCGATGACGAGCCCGGTGAGCGACGGGTCCCTGCCCGCGGCGACGGTGGCGTCGAGCACACCCGCGCGCAGCCCGACCGGGAACAGCACGGTGGCCGCCGCCACGGAGGAGAGCACGTACAGGCCCCCAAGCAGCCCCAGCACTCCGCGCCGGCCCGACAACCGGGCGAGATCTCCCGATGCGGGCCCGGCGGCGATGGCCACGAAGAGGGGGAGCAGCGGCACCAGGAAGCGCGCCTCCTTGTGTCCCAGGGCGCTCACCACCACGAGGTAGAACGTGAAGGCCCCCACGACGACGTCTCGCCGGGCCAGCCCGCGCACGAAGTGCCAGACGAGCAGCAGGGGCGCCATGCCGGCCAGGATGGGCGCGTACCACCACCACGGCCGCTGGCCGAACTGGGACGCCGAGGAACCGCTGGAGATGTTGAACTGGAAGTAGCGCCAGGCGGAGTGCCAGGGCGAGCCCCAGGTGAGCCAGTCGAGCACCCCGAGCCCCAACAGCACCCCGCCCACGCCCACCGAGAAGCCCACGAGCGAGCGCCAGCGCCGGGCCCCCAACAGGCTCGCGGCGAGGGGCACCCCGAAGACGGCCGAGGGGTAGCGGATGACGAAGGCCACGCCCAGCAGCACGCCGCTCCATAGCCCCTCGCGCCATCCGTCCCGGTCCCGCGCACGTTGCGTCCAGAGGAGCGCGCCCAGCAGGGGCACCGCGCTCAGCGCATCCCCGATCGGCCGCGCGGCGTAGAGGAGGAATCCGCCCCAGGTGACGTGGATGCATGCGGCCAGCAGCGCCGCCTCGCGACCGTCCCGCTCCTCCACGAGCCGGAACAGCGCCCACGTCCCCAGGGCCTGGACCGCCGCGCACGCGCACCACACGACCGCCGCCAGGGCCCACGGGTGCTCGAGCCCCACGGCCCCGCACAGCGCGAGCAGTCCCCCCAGCACCCCGGGCACCGCCGGGTTGCGCAGGCCGTCCACCCACTCCCAGGCGACCACGTTGTACCCGAAGGCCAGCCCATGGGCCGGCTCCAGGAACTGGAAGACCTCGTCCGGGTGCACCCGGCCGCGTGCGAGCGCCGCCACTCCGACCGCGAGGAACGCCCCCACCGCGGCGAGCCACGAGGACCGGGTCAGGAACCTAGATGGGAGCATCCAGGAACCCCGGCCGGAACTCCGTCACCTGCCCTCCGCTGAAGGAGAAGCGTCCGCCGAAATCGGGCCGGTCGTCGTTGATGACGTACCCGAAGTCGAACCGGAACGGGAAGGTGTTGAACTGGGGGAAGAGCAGCCGCACACCCACGCCCACCGAGTGCACGAAGCTCGGGCGCCGGTCGAACGCCGAGCCCGTGTCGTAGAACAGCACGCCGCCCAGGTGCACCGTGTAGAGGATGAGCGGCCGGGTGCGGTACTCCACGTTGACCAGCACCATGCGCTTGCCCGAGTACGCCTCCGGCAGCGCGCCCCGCAGCCCGTTGCCGCCTCCAAGCAGCAGTACGCGCTCGTTCAGGTCATCGATGTTCACGTCCAGCAGCCCCCGGACCACGAAGCGCCCGCCGAGCACCTTCGGGGACACCTGCTGCGCCTCCACGGCCCAGCGGCGGTTGACCCAGGTCCCCTGCCCTTCTCCTCCGAGGAGCCGGCGGACGGACGCGGCGGCGGCCACCGAGGAGAGCGCATCCCCCAGGCGGACACGGTAGCGGGCGGTGAGGCCCAGCTCGGCGAAGTTCCCCGCATCGGCCAGCAGCGCGGGCGCGTAGCGCGCCGTGGCGGTGACGTAGTGCCCCACCTGGAAGTCCTCGGAGAGCGCATACGAGTCCACGTCGCGCATCACCTCATAGCGGGTCTCCCAGAAGCGCGCGTAGCCGAGCACGTAGGTGGCGTCCTCGCTGCGAGGCAGGAGCGTCTGCTGGAACCACGTGCGCCGGGCCTCGTCGAGCCCGGAGCTCTCGGGAGCCCCATAGCGCCGGTGGTACGCGCCCACTCCCCCACCCGCGTCCAGCTTGTACCGCGAGCCCCACGAGCGCAGGTACAGTGCGTTGCCGCTGAGCTCGCGCGCATCGTAGATGTAGGGCACCGTGCCGCCCTCGGGGTACGGCAGCTGCCACACGTCGGCGCCGCGGAAGACGCGCACGGGCTGCACGCGCCACACCACCTGCGTCTGGAAGCTCCACGGCGTGTCCAGGGAGAAGAAGGGCCGGTTCAACAGCACGCTCCCCTTGGAGCCCTCGAGCCCGCTGCCCTCGCGCCCGAAGATGAGCGCGGCCGACTCGTTGAGGGACCAGCGGCTGCCACCCAGGCGCGGGTCCAGATACGTCTGCCCGAGGCTCACCGAGTCGCGGCGCAGCAGGAAGTCCACCGCCAGCTTCTTGTTGAGCCCGAGGAAGTTCTGCTCGGTGGCCTGCAGGCGCAGCGACTGCACCAGCGAGCCCACCAGCTGGATGTCCTGGTTGAGCCGCAGCGACCACAGGTCCTTGGTGATGATGAGCAGCGACACCGCGTCCGGAGTGGAGCCCCGCACCGGCACCACGCGCACCACCGCGAAGATGCCCAGCTTGCGCAGGTTGCGCGCCGTCTCCAGGGCGAGCTCCGCGGACCAGGGCGCCCCCGGCTCCAGGAGCACCTCGCGCCGGATGACCTCCTCGCGGGTGCGCGCGTGGAACACGTTGAGCAGCAACGGGTACGGGTCGCTCGAGGCGACGACGTCCTCGGAGGCCACCAGCACCGCCTCCAGACGCTTGCCCTCGGGCTCGGGCTCGACCGGGTGACCATGTTGGGCCAGACCCCACTGCACGAGCTCATCCTCGTAACCCTGGACGGGCGGTGGAGCGGGGTCGGCCGCCAGCAGGGGGGCGACGATCAGTGCGAGCCAGGCGAGCGACACGGGGGCCCATCCTGTCACGCCCCCAGGGCCAGGGAATACGGTAGTGAACAGCTCCTGACTGATCGGAAAGACTGGGGCTTTCCCATCCAGGGTCGGAAGCGGGAGACTCCCGTCTTTACGAGAGATGGACCCCGTAGAGTCCGGACGCAACGTGAAGATTCTCCTGATAGAGGACAACGAGGACATCCGCGAGGGCCTGACCGACCTGCTCGAGAGCGAAGGCTATTCGGTTGCTGGCAGCGGCTCGGCGGAGGAGGGACTGGACCGTCTGCGGGCGGAGTCCTTCCATCTCGTCATCACCGACTACATGCTGCCTGGCGAGAACGGCGGGTGGCTGCTGGAGCAGGCGGCGCGAGAGCAGCGGCTGCACGACACGGGCGCGGTGATGATCACCGCCCACCCGAGGGTGCGGCCTCCGGCGGGTGTCCGGCTGGTGCACAAGCCGCTGGACATCGACGACTTCCTGCGGGTGGTGAGCGAGTCGATTCCCCTGCTACGCGTGGCCAACGGGTAGCGGCGCCGCGCGCAGGTCTCCGGGACGGGGGGACGGCAACTTCTCTCCCCGGGCGATGGCCGCCACGATGCACGCGAGCTGATCCACCCCATCCGTGAGCGCCGCCGGCCCCGGCTGGAGGATGAACGAGCTCTTCACCTCGTAGAGCTGGTCGTCCACCACCGCCCTCACCCGCTCCCAGCCCGGTCGCGTGACGATCTTGTCACGCTTCGCCTTGCGGCCACACCAGCTCGCGATGACGCCCTCGGGGTCGCGCCGGGCCACCTCGGCCGGGTCGAAGATGCGGCCCTTGGCGCCCTGGTGCTCGCGCGACTCGCGGCACACGTCCTCGCCGCCCACCAGCTCCACCAGCTCCGAGCACCAGCGGATGCCGGAGATGAGCGGCTCGTGCCACTCCTCGAAGAAGACGCGAGGCCGGCGAGGCAGCCGCTCGGCGGCCTCGGCGTGCCGCGCGAGGTTGGCCTCCAGGGTGTCCGCCAGCTTCTCGGCGGCCTCGGCCCGGCCCACCAGCGCGCCCACCACGCGCACCGTCTGCAATATCTCCGCGAGCGAGCGCTGGTTGAAGAGCACCACCGGCACCCCGCGCTTGCACAGCTCGCGGCCCAGGTCCGCCTGCAGGTCCGAGAAGCCCAGCACCAGGTCCGGCTTCAGCTCGAGGATGCGCTCGAAGTTGGCGTCCAGGAAGGAGCTGACGCGCGGCTTCTTGCGCGCCTCGGGAGGCCGGACGGTGAAACCGGAGACCCCCACCACGAGGTCCCCCGCGCCGATGCGGTAGAGCGTCTCCGTCGTCTCCTCGGTCATGCAGACGATGCGCTGGGGGTAGCGCGGCGCGGAGGAGAGCAGGGCCTTCAAGCGGTCGGTCATGGGGCGCAGTGTAAGGCTTCGGCCTCGCTGGAATGGCGTGTGGAATCACACGGGGGTGGGCTTCCTTCCGCCGCGTCTTCGGACGATGCTCTCCCCTGGCCCGATGACTTCCGTACGTACGACCTCCGCGACCTGGCTGACCCTTCTCCTGCTGGTGGTGTCCCTGACCGCCTGTGGCGGCCACAGCACGAAGCAGCAGCGCCAGCAGAACGGAGAGAGTCGGACGGACGAGGCCACCGTGCTGCTCAACGAGGCGGAGCAGGCGCTGCGCAGCCTGGACGCTGAGAGCGCCGAGCCCAAGCTGGCCAAGGCCCGGGAGCTGCTCGCGCACCCGGATGTCGACCTCTCGCCCGAGGGGGAGATGTGCCGCTCGCAGCTCGCGCAGCTCCAGGCGTTCGTGCCGCGGGTGCGCGAGGAGCGGGTGAAGCGGGCGAACCGGTCCGTCGAGGAGAAGGCGCGCAAGGAACTCGAGGCCGCGGTGGAGAAGCAGCGCGACGCGGTCGTGGAGGCCATGTTCGCGGTCACCGAGTCGCTCGACGCGCTCGAGGGCAAGGACGCCGGGGCCGCTCAGGTGACGGCGGTGCGCGAGGCCATCAAGCGTACCCGGGAGCAGTTGCAGACGGGCAAGGAGCTGGAGGCGAAGGACGCGGACTACGCGGCCTCCGCGCGGAACACCGAGCGGCGCCTGGAGCAGTCGGAGGCGCGGTTGCGGATCGCCCAGCGGGTGATTGATTTCATCTCCGGGCCGCTCACCGGCAGCCAGGAAGTGCCCGAGCTGGAGAAGAAGGCCCGGAAGGAGAAGGACCTGGACACCCGGCTGTCGCTCTACAAGGACATGCGCGAGCGCTTCCAACGCTGCGGAGAGGAAGCGGAGAAGCTGCTCACGGAGGTTCCCGAGCTCGCGCGGAGCACGGTCCCGGTCCAGGGCCGGCCGATGGCGATCAAGGCCGTCGCCACCCGGTGCGACATGAAGGAGAAGTCCATCCAGCGCGTGGTGTTGAAGCTGGAGAAGGCCCAGGTGAAGCGGGACAAGCTCCGGGCGAAGCTGGAGAAGGCCAGGGAGGCCCGCGAGAAGCTCAAGGCAGCTCGCGAAGCCAAGCTCGAGAAGGCCAAGGCGGCTCGCGAAGCCAAGCTCGAGAAGGCCAAGGCGGCTCGCGAAGCCAAGCTCGAGAAGGCCAAGGCGGCTCGCGAGGCCAAGCTCGAGAAGGCCAAGAAGGCCCGGGAGGCGGCTCGCGAGAAGGCACTCGCGCGCAAGAAGCGGTAGGCAGGCATGTCGCTTCGTCCCACGGAAGCCCGCGCCGCTCGGCATCCATGGCGGCATCACAGGAGCGCCCTGGCGCTGACTCTCCTGGTGTTGCTGACGGGCTGCGTGACGGGCGCACCTCTCGATACGGGAGGGGGTGGCCCGGGCCCGGCCTCGATTCCACCCCAGCTGGTGCAGGGCCGGCTGGTCGAGCTGGATGCCTTCGAAGCGCTGCTCCTTGGGGCGGGGTTGAATGATTCCTCCCTGCTGCCTCCGCGAGAGGCGGACTTCACGCCCGAGGACGCCGCCGAGCTCCACGATGTGCTGCTGTCCCGTCCTGTCACGCTCGCCCGCTTCGGCCCACGGCTGGCGGCCTCGTACCTCCTGCGCGAAGTCATGGAGGGAGAGGAGGAACTGCCGCGCTCCACCCTGCTGGCACGCGTGGAACGATTCGCGGGTCTGGCGGTCTTGCGCCCCGACGGCTATCTGGCCTGGGCGCTGAATGGACAGGCCCAGCAGCGCGTGGGGCAGATTGTATTGAAGGAAGGCGCATTGAGCGCCGGCCCCTTCGAGGTGGGCCGCTTCTACAGTGGCCGCGGCGGTGTCTTCCTGAAGGTGGACGAGCACCTCCAGCCCGTCCGTACCGCACCACCGCTGGCCGAGGTGTACAGCGACGCGGATGTCATCAACCGCACCCTCGACGGAGCGGAAGACGCTTTCCGCGACACGGTGCTGGCGATGGGCGGGCTGGTGTTCCACCCGGGAGACAGCCTCGCGGCGCTCTCACAGCTCCCGCAGGGAGTGGCGGCGCTCATCCTCCGTTCCCCGGAGTACCTCGAGCGCTTCCAGTTGATGACGCGTGGAGAGCAGATCCGCACACTCTCACGGCTGACCGTCACCGTGCTGGCCACCTATGGCACCGCCGCTGGCACCACTCGGACGGTTGCCACGGCAGGCCGAGGCCTGGAATTCCTCTCCATGCCCGCGCTGTCGCTGTCGGCGGATGGCGCACTGATGTTCCAGCGGGCGGCCATTCCAGCGGGGCGAGCCATCACCGCACTGGGCGGTGGGCCCGGTGCCGCCATCGTCCTGCACATGGCCAACCAGTCGATCCAAGGGCCGGGTAAAGGCGCGGGCTCATCCGCGCAGGCCCAAGGCCCTGGACAGTGGAGCCCAGTGAAGGAGTCGATGAGCCGGCGCGCGGCGCGTTACCAGGAACAGATCTCCGGCCACCCCGTGGACCAGTCGTACATCGTCAAAGGTGTGCGTTTCGACGGTTACAAGAACGGTGTGCTGCTGGAGGCCAAAGGTCGCGGCTACGCCAACAAGTTCCTCGGCAATCTGACTCCCCAATTGTGGTTTGCCAACAAGGGAGCCCGCAGCATGGTTGACCAGGTACAACGCCAGTCAAAAGCCGCCAATGGAATCCCCATCCACTGGCACGTGGCGGAAACCAAAGCCGCCGAGGCCATCCGACTGCTCTTGAGGAGGGCCAGCGTGCAGGGAATTGACGTCATCCACACACCGGCTCTCCCCTAAAGGAGAAAATACGTGGTCGAGACGTACTATGCAGGCGCCTATTGGCGCCTTCGGAAAGAATCCCCAGAAGAGTGTAGCCGACGCGCGGAAGCTTTTTTCAAAGCCCTTGCCCCAATCGATCCCACCTTCGCTCAATGGTTCAAGCAGGGCAGATCACGAAAGGAAGCACTCAAACATCGCATCGAGCTGGACCCTGTCACGCTGGAGAAGATGTTCCGGCGCGGGAAGGACAGGACGTTCGAGGATCTCGGCTTCCGCATCAGCGGCTGGAACGGAGAGAGCAACGACCAGGATGCCTGCGGCTTCTACATCACGTGTGGCGGCTACGCGGAGGAAGTCGGCAATCTCTGCTTGCTCCACCTGCCCAACGGGAGTGGACCCAATTCGCAGAGAGTGCTGACAGCGCCCGTGCTGACTGGCCTGGTGCGTGCCATGGCTGTGGCCTGGGACCCGGACGATGCTGTCGCCATGTCCGACCAACACCGTAACCTCATCCCAGACCCCCCACCCGATGCACTGGTCGGCTGGGTGACCTACCTCTCGCGCCGCCGGGGCACGGTGCCCCCACTGCCCGCCCCGGTCCACATCGAGCGGGTGGAGGACAAGGGCACGCTCATCGTCCTCACCCCCGAACGATTCACCGCGAGCAACCCCGAGCATGTCGCCCTGGCCGAGCGTGTACGCGAGCTGCTCGACCGGGCCGGACTGCTCGACGCCCTCCGCGCCCGCTGACGCAGTGCACCAATTCCAAGCGCGTGAGAGCCATCCGGTAGGACGCAGCGCGTCAGGCAAGGACTCCCCAGGTGAACCTGTCCGGCAGGTGACGTATCTCCGCCCGCGCCGTATTCTCGGGCCCCGCAGCGCGCCATCCCGGCAGCCCCGGACTTTTCGGACAACGCGTGTCTGGTGCTAGCATCCGGTACAAGTCACATCTTGCACCGCCCCACACCCGGCGGGCCGCGGGGGAGCTCATGGTACAAAGCGGCGCCCAGGCGCAGAGCGCACCGGCCGACGTCGGAGATCCCCTCATCGGCCGGGTCCTCAACGACAAGTTCCGTATCCTGGAGGCACTCGGCTCGGGCGGCATGGGCCGGGTCTACAAGGCCGTGCAGGCCCCCCTGGACCGGCTGGTCGCCCTCAAGGTGCTCAACCCCCAGTACAGCGAAGGCAAGGACCCCGGCTTCCAGAAGCGCTTCTTCCTGGAGGCGGCCGTCACCGCCAAGCTGCGCCACCCCAACACCGTCACCATCATCGACTACGGCAAGTCGGATGACGGCGTGCTGTACATCGCCATGGAGTACCTCGAGGGGCAGACGCTGGCGCAGCTCCTCACCCAGGTGGGGCCCCTGCCGTGGATGCGCGTGCTGAACATCGTCGCGCAGGTGGCGCGCTCGCTGCGCGAGGCCCACCGCGTTGGCCTCATCCACCGCGACCTCAAGCCCGCCAACATCATGGTCCTCAACCAGGAGGACGACCATGATGTGGTGAAGGTGCTCGACTTCGGCCTGGTGAAGTCCTTCCTGCCCGACCGGGGCCGGCCCGACGAGTCCGAGCTCACCCAGGCCGGTGTCATCCTCGGCTCGCCGCAGTACATGGCGCCCGAGCAGGCGCGCAACGTGTCCGACCCGCGCAGCGATGTGTACTCGCTGGGCGTGGTGATGTTCCAGATGCTGATGGGGCGCCCCCCCTTCCAGGCGGCGCAGAGCATCGACGTCATCTTCAAGCACATCAACGAGGCCCCGCCCACCTTCGCCTCCATCTGGCCCGCCAACTCCGTGCCCCAGGAGGTGGAGGCCCTGGTGATGCGGTGCATCTGCAAGCGCCCCGATGAGCGCTTCCAGTCCATGGACGAAGTGCTGGAGGCCGTCCGCCGCGCCGCCTCGTCCGCGGGCTTCAGCGGGGCCTTCTCCAACCCGCGCATCATCACCGGCTCCACGCCCATTCCCGTCACCGGCAGCGGTCCCATCTCGGGCCCGCAGACCGGTCCCCTGCCCGGCCCCGCCTCCACCGGCGCGAGCACCGTGGCCCTGGACATCGCCGTGGAGGAGCCCGCGAAGCCAGCGGCCCGGCGCACGCTGTCCCTGGCCCTCTTCAGTGGCTCGCTGCTGCTCGGCCTCGGCGTGGCCGCGGTGGTGGCCCTGCGCTCCACCGCGCCCCAGCCCTCCCCTACCCCAGCGCCCGAGCCCGTCGCCGCGACGGCCCCGGCGAAGCAGGCCACTCCAGCGCCCGAGCCCGAAATCATCCCCGCGCCCCTGGTGCCGCCGCAGCCCGCGGCCCAGCCCGCCGCCGCGGAGGCCGCTCCGACCGAGGCCGCCCAGCCCACCCCCATCCGCATGCTGATCGCCAGCGAGCCCGGTGGCGCGAGGGTGCTGTACGAGGGCCGCATGCTGGGTGAGACGCCCGTGGAGCTGATGGTGCCCCCGGGCGCGGATGGACGCGCGAGCGCCCGGCTCACCTTCGTGCTGGAGGGCTACCAGCGCCTCACCACCATCGCCGAGGGCGAGGGGCCGGTGATCCGCTTCAACCAGAAGCTGAAGAAGAAGTCCGCGTCCCGCACCTCGACGGACAGGGACTCCGCCGGGTACAAGGACGACCCCTACTGAGATTGTGATGAACCCGACCGCCTTGAAGCGAGCGGGCGCCCTCGCGCTGGTGCTGTACGCGGGGACTGCCCTCGGTGACGCGCGCCTGGAGGCCCGCCGTCATTTCCGTAACGGCATGAGCCTCATCGCCCAGGGGAAGTACGACCAGGGCATCGCCGAGTTGCAGGAAGCGTACGCCATCAAGCCCCACCCCAACGTCCTCTACAACATCGCCCGCGCCTACCAGCACGCGGGCCGGGTGCCCGAGGCGGTGGACTTCTACAGGCGCTACCTCGCCACCAACCCGCCGGACTCGGCGCCGGTGCAGTCCGCGCTGGCGAGCCTCGAGGAGAAGCTGCGCGCCAGCGAGGCGACGGCGTCCGACGAGCCGGGGAATAAGTCCGGGCTGCCCCCCATGCCTCCCCCGCCCGGCTCCGAGGCGGCGAAGTCCCTGGCGGTGCTGGTCGAGCGGCTGGAGAAGGCCATCGCCCGCGCCGAGTCCCTGCCCGCCGCGCCCGCCTCGCAGCAGGCCGCTCCGGGTACCACCGGGGCCGAGGGCACCGGCTCCGCGGTCGCGGCCTCCGACGAGGACGACGGCGCGGTGCCCTACGAGGAGCGCGTGGTGACGGCCAGCCGCCGCGCGCAGTCCTCGCTGGAGGCGCCCAACGCCACCACCGTCATCACCGCCGAGGACATCCGCCTCTCCGGCGCCACCACCCTGCCGGAGCTGCTGCGCCGCGTGCCGGGCGCGGAAGTGATGATGATGGGCCAGGGCAGCGCCAACCTGTCGCTGCGCGGCTTCAACCAGCGCATCGCCAACAAGGTGCTGGTGCTGGTGGACGGCCGCACCGAGTACCAGGACTTCCTGGGCATGACCATCTGGTCGGCCATCCCCGTGGAGCTGGAGGACATCGAGCGCATCGAGGTCATCCGTGGCCCGGGCAGCGCGCTGTACGGCGCCAACGCGATGCTGGGCGTGGTCAACATCATCACCCGCGCCCCGGGCACCGGCCCGCGCGCGCGCTTCCAGGGCCAGCTCGGCAACGGCAACGCCGCGGGCGGCAGCTTCGTGAGCCACGGCGGCACGGGCGCGCTGCGCTACCGCGCCTCGGCGGCCTACTCCCAGGCGGACAAGTGGAGCCGCGACTTCGCGGACGGCCGGCCCGACATGGTCGTGACGGATCCCCAGCCCGACCTGGCCCTGCGCAGCGCGCGCGGCACCCTGTCCACCGTCTACCAGTTCGCCTCGGGTGGCGAGCTGGGCCTGTCCGGCGGCGTCAATCGCCTCTACACCGAGGCCTACCCCCTGGGCCTGCTGCGCAACTACTACCTGGATGGGGTGAGCGCCTTCACCAAGGCGGACGCGGGCCTGGGCCCGCTCAAGGTGAAGGCCTTCTGGAACCACATGTCGGCGGACGTGGGGCCGCAGTACGAGGCCCAGGGGCAGCGCTCGCTGGCCACGCGCGTCACCTCCAACCTCTTCAACGGCGAGGTGCTCTTCAGCAAGGGCTTCCAGCTGCTGGGGGAGCACCAGGTGAACCTGGGCGTGGAGGGCCGCCTCAAGCGCGTGGCCTGGAACTACCTCGGCCCGCTGCGCCAGGAGTTCCACGCCGCGGCCTTCGTCCAGGACGAGTGGCGCATCGCCAGGCCCTTCCGCGTGCTGGCCTCCTACCGCGTGGACCGGCACCCGCTGCTCGACGGTGGCAAGCCGGGCCTGGCCCACTCGCCGCGCGTGTCCGCCCTCTTCATGCCCCTCGAGGGGCACGCCTTCCGCGCCAGCGCCGCCTCGGCCTTCCGCGAGCCCACGTTCCTCGAGAGCTACACGGGCCTGCGCATCCCCCTGCCCGGCGTCAACGGCGCCAGCGCGCTCACCAGCGGCAACATGGCGCTCAAGCCGGAGCGGCTCCTGGCCTTCGAGCTGGGCTACCGCGGCGAGGCCCCCGCGCTCGGCATGGACTGGGACGTGGCGCTCTATCAGAACACGGTGAGGGACCTCATCGACCTGTCCGCCGTGGAGCGGCTGCCGGCGGGCGAGTCCTGGGACGCGGCCACGGGTACCTACCTGCTGGGCCGCTCCTTCTTCCAGAACGACGCGGCCGTCTACACCGCTCGCGGCGCCGAGGCCGGCGTGACGCTGGCCCCGGTGGATGGTCTGGGCATCAAGGCCAGCGCCGCCTTCCAGCAGGTGGCGGCCGAGGGCGAGGAGGGCCTGTGCGGCCCCTGCAGCCAGGCGCCCCGGTTCAAGCTGTATGGCGGCGTCACCTACCGCACGCGCTCGGCACTGGAGCTGGGCGTGGACGCGGCGTGGACGTCCTCCACCACCTGGGTGGAGCGCGAGCCCGCGGCGCAGGACCCCACGAGCATCGAGGCCCTGGCCAACCCGCTGCCCGCCCACGCCATCATCAATGCCCGCGTGGGCTACACGCCGGTGAAGGACCGGGTGTCCGTGGCGCTGGTGGGCTCCAACCTGGGCCCCGCGCACGCCCAGCATCCCTTCGGCAACCGCGTCGAGCGCCGCGTGCTCGCCATCCTGACGGTGACCCCATGAGCTCCTTCCGCCAGAAGACGCTGACGGGCCTGGCCCTCGCGTCCCTGCTCGCCCTCGGCTGCGAGCCCCCGCCCGTGCTGCCCACCGCGGACCGCCGCCAGAACCAGCAGCTCTCGCGCATCGAGGGCAGCGTGGTGGTGCAGAGCCGCGCCCGCGGCAACGCCATCGTCCTGCTCTACGACGCCGACCGCCCGCCTCCGCCCCAGGGCTCGGGCCGCCCGCTGACCTTCACCGTCATTCCCGCCGAGCGCCTCTTCGGGCCGGCCATGGCGGACACGGCCAGCTCCGGCCCCTTCACCGCGCCCTTCTCCCTGAGCCTGGTGGGGCCCGGGCGCTACGTGCTGCGCGGCTTCATCGACGCGGACACGTGCCGCACCGGCGCGCAACCCTGCCATGGCTCGGACTTCATCCCCTGGTACACCGTCACCGGCGAGCCCAACGCCGGAGACGTGGGCGGCGCCGCGGTGGATGCCGCCACCCAGGACCCGCGCGTGGTGGAGCTGGCCGCGGGCCCGGACGGCACCCTCCAGGCCGCCACCGGCGTCACCGTGAGCTTCAGCGACCTGGCCCGTATCCCCACGGACCGGCCCGCCTTCCAGGTCATGAGCGAGCCCCGCTTCGACCCGACGCTCGGCCCCAAGCGGCTGGACCTCAAGCCCCTGCCGCTCCAGGAGGGCGTGGTGGACCAACGGCCCGCCGCCTTCCACCTGCACTACGTGGACAGCGACAAGAACAGCGTCGCCGACGACACCAACAAAGACGGCCAGCCGGACCTCTGGCCGCGCGTGCTGGTGCGCAAGCTGGCCGACGGCGAGAACCTCACCGGCGCGGCGATGCTCGCCGACGAGAACGACCTCGACCGCAACGGGGTCCTCGATGACCAGGGCGCGGACTACCCCCGGGCCGATGGGACGGTCGACGGACTGCCGGACCAGGTGGTGCTCGGCGCGGCGCTGGAGCCGGACGCCGCGGCCCAGGACGCCCTGCGCTCCCAGAGCCTGGGGACCGCAGTACCGGTGACTTCACTCCGGGTGGTGGTGGCCCCCAGGGCCTATGACGCGCGCGACCCGCTCCACCCCCCGGTGCCCCTCAAGTCGGTGCCTCGCGGACGCTACGCCGTCACGCTCGTCCAGTTCACCGGGCAGACGTGGCGCGTGCCCAACGAGCTGTCCCCGGCCGTGGCCCCCGCGCTCGGGCTGCCCTCCGTGGGCAGCCAGTCCTTCGTGATCGAAGTGCCGTGAAAACGGCTCATCCCAGCAGAACGAAAATCTCCTGATTCGAAGCCTGCGCCGCTTTGACTTCAAGCGGTGGGTCGTCCAACATACCCGCTGTCGAATCCGGACAGCGCGCGGGGGGGGACAGTGCAGGGAGACTCTCCAATGAAGCCGGCAACGGTTGTGCCTGAAGCAGCGGCGAACGCATCGCCCCGAACCCCGTCGGCTCCCACCGAGCCAGCGCGGCCGTCCGCTGCGTCCAGCACCGCCGCGGCGCGGCCACCCGTTGCGCCCATGACACCGGCGCATACGCCCATTCCCCTCGCCGAGACGACGCCCCGTCCCTTCGGCGCGCTCAACGCCGAGGCGGCCAAGGCCTTCGCGGCCGCCAGCGCCTCCGAGTCGCGGCCCTTCGCCCGCCCCTCGCCCAACGTGCAGCCGCAGCGCGTGCTGCTGGTGGATGACAGCCGCTCCATCCGCACGCTGCTGAAGATCTACCTGATGGCACGCTCCTTCGAATACATCGAGGCGGAGTCGGCCGAGGCGGCGCTGGACGTGCTGAAGACGCAGACGGTGGACCTCATCCTCACCGACTTCCACATGGATGGGATGAACGGCGCGGACTTCGCGGCGGCGGTGCGAGCCAACCGCGACGTGAAGGTGTCCAAGATTCCCATCCTGATGATGACGGGCGACGCCAACGCGGCCGAGGTGCGCAACAAGGGCCAGAAGGCGGGCATCAACGCCTTCGTGCGCAAGCCGGTGAGCTGCGCCCAGCTGATGACGCTGGTGGACACCATCCTCCCGCCGCCGAAGAAGAGCTGAGCGGGCCGCTCCCGCCTCCCCGCGACGGAGGAGGCGGGCTCCCCGTCCACCTCAGGCGGCGTGGAAGCGCAGGGGCAGCACCACGGGACCGCGGACCGTCATGGAGCGGTTCCACACGACGGGCTCCGGGTCCTTCGAGAAGCCCGAGAAGTGATCGAGCAGCGCCTCCAGGCCGAGGCGTGCCTCCATCCGGGCCAGCTGCGCTCCCAGGCAGAAGTGGATGCCGTGTCCGAAGGACAGGTTGTGCTGGCCCGAGCGCTCGGGGTCGAAGCGCTCGCCGTTGGGGAACTGCTCCTCGTCCCGGCTGGCGGAGGCCAGCACCACGAGGAGGCGGGAGCCCTTGGGCAACGGGACACCGCCCAGCTCCGTGTCGGCGGTGGTGTGCCGCGGCACGGAGTGGACGGGGGTCTCGCAGCGCAGCACCTCCTCGAGGAGCTGGGGGATGAGGGACCTGTTCGCGCGGACGCGAGCCAGTACCTCCGGGTGCTCCGCCAGCAGCCGCAACGTGTGGCTCAACAGGTGGACCGTCGTCTCCAACCCGGCCACCAGCAGCATGAAGAGGAAGCTGTGCACCTCCGCCTCGGTGAGGGCCTCGCTCTCCACCCGCGCGCGGAGCAGGTCGCTCACCAGGTCCTCACGCGGCTCGCGGCGCCGCAGCTCCAGCACCTCGGACACGTACTGCTCGAACTCCGCCACCGTGTCGCGCACCTGCGCCTGCTTCGCGAGATCGTCCGGAGCCGTGCCGGTGATGCTGGTGAGGTCGTCCGTCCAGCGCCTGAACCGGGGCCGCAGCGACGCATCCAGCCCGAGCAGCTCTCCGATGATGCTGGAGGGCAGGAGCGAGGTGAAGGACTCGACGGCGTCCACCGTGCGCCCGGCGGGAATCCTGGAGGCGAACTTCTCGGCGTAGAAGCGCACGCGAGGCTCCCACCGGGCGAGGGCCGGGGCACCGAAGACGCGGTTGACGAGGGCCCGCAGCCGGGTGTGGTTCGGCGGGTCCATGCAGATCATCGAGTCGGCGAACGGGTTGTGTCCGAGCCAGGCCGGCTTGACGGCCCTGCCGAAGCCCTCGGAGGAGAAGAGCAGGGGGTTCTTCATCACCGTCATGACGTCCGCGTACCGGGTGACGGCCCACATGCCACCGGGATCCACCTGGCACAGGTGGCGGTTGCGCCGCAGCTCGGCGTAGACGGGGTACGGGTTGGCGCGGACATCGGGCGCCAGCAGGTTGAACCTGTTGCTCATCGAGACGATCTCCGGACGGGGCTCATCGAGCGAGGCTTCTCGCTCCCCACGCGGAGTCTAGAAGGGAGGAGGGTCCGGAGTCGCTCCCCCCTCAGATGGCCGAAGCCGGAGCGCCCGACCGGGCCCGCCGCTTGCGCAGGGCCTCGGCCACGCGGATGGCGAAGAGCAGCGCCAGCACACCGCCATACACGAGGGGCTCGGTATGGTCCTTCTTCACGCGCCAGAAGAAGTGCACCACGCCCAGGGAGGCCGCCACGTAGGACAGCCGGTGCAGCCGCTGCCAGACGGGGAAGCCCAGGCGGCGCACCATGCGGTTCGTGCTGGTGACGGCCAGCGGCACGAGCAGCACCAGCGCGAGGAAGCCCACGGTGATGAAGGGCCGCTTCGCGATGTCCTCGAGGATGGTGGCGAGCGCCAGCCCCTGGTCCACCACCACGTAGGTGAGGAAGTGCAGCACGGCGTAGGCGAAGCCCAGCAGGCCGAGCAGCTTGCGCACGCGCATGGGCCACGTCCACCCGGCCACCACCTTGAGCGGCGTGCACGCGAGCGAGGCCACCAGGAGGATGAGGGCGAGCATGCCCGTCTGGTTGAGCACGCGCTCGATGGGGTTGGCCCCGAGGGTGTCCCGCGCGAGCTGGAGCGCCAGGAGGGCCAGCGGGGAGAGGCCGCCCACGAGGAAGGCGGGCTTGAGCCAGGGGAGCGGGGGCGAGGCCATGGGCGTCAGAAGTTGCGGCGCAGGTCCAGGCCCGAATAGAGGCTGGCCACCTGCTCGGCGTAGCCGTTGAAGGGGAGCGTGGGCCGGCGGCGGAGCTCGCCGATGCGGCGCTCGGTGGCCTGGCTCCAGCGCGGGTGGTCCACCTCGGGGTTCACGTTGGCGAAGAAGCCGTACTCGCGAGGGTTGGAGCGGCTCCAGGTGGTGGGCGGCTGCTGCTCGGTGAGGGTGATGCGGACGATGGACTTGATGCCCTTGAAGCCGTACTTCCACGGCACCACCAGCCGCAGGGGCGCGCCGTTCTGGTTGGGCAGGACGCGGCCATAGAGGCCCACCGCGAGCATCGTGAGCGGATTCAGGGCCTCGTCCAGACGCAGGCCCTCGACGTACGGCCACTCGAGCACGGAGGTGCGCTGGCCGGGCATCTGCTTGGGGTCCTTCAGCGTGGTGAAGGCGACGTACTTCGCCTTGCCGGTGGGCTCCACGCGGCGCAGCAGCCCCGCCAGCGGGAAGCCCATCCACGGAATCACCATGGACCAGGCCTCCACGCAGCGCATGCGGTAGACGCGGTCCTCCAGCGGGAACCAGGACTGGAGGGTGTCGATGTCCACCGTCTGCGGCTTGTTCACCTCGCCGTCGATGACGACGGTCCACGGCCGCGGCTTGAGGACGTGGGCGTTCTCGGCGGGGTCGCCCTTGTCGAGGCCGAACTCGTAGAAGTTGTTGTAGGTGGTGGCGTCGTCGTACGAGGTGGGGGCCTCGTCGGTGTCGTACGGGCCGCGGGGCTTCTTCTTGGGGGCATCGCCCGGAGCGGAGGGCAGGCCACCATCCGTACCCGAGGGCCGGCCGCTGAGCAGCTGCAGGCCGCCGCCCACACCCGTGGCGGTGCCGGTGAAGAGGACGGCGCTCTTGAGGAACTCACGCCGGCGCAGGTACAGCGACTCGGAAGTGATTTCGGAGCTCGGGGGCTCGGGCACCTTCTTGCGCATGATACCCACCATAACGCCCGAGCCGGAATCCGGTTACATCCGGGCGGGCGACCCGGAAGCACGCGCCTCGGAGCGGACCCGGGCATCGCGCATCGTCCACAGGCGCCACCAGGGAGTGGAGGGAGATTCGTGGTGCTCCCAGTGGTAGCCGAAGAAGTAGCAGGAGAGCATGGCCCACAGGTGGTTGCGAGGCAGGGAGCGCGCGTGGTGGGGGGCCATGTCCGGGGTGTCGGGCCGCCGGTGGGGCAGGAAGGTGCCGAAGTAGAAGAGTTGCACGGTGCCGAGCAGCGCGGGCACCACCCAGAAGGCGAGGATGCGCCACTGGGCCACGCCGAGGAACAGCAACAGGTTGAACTTGGCCGCCATGACGAGCAGCTGCGGCCAGGTGGTGTAGCGCACCATGAAGGTGGCGAACCACGGCCAGAAGGACTGGGTCCGGGTGGAGAAGTCGGGGTCGTCCGGGCCGGTGGGGTCGGTGTGGTGGGCGCGGTGGTTGACGACCAGACGACGGTAGGAGAGCCCGGCGAAGAGGAAGCAGGCGGCCGTGCCCACGGTCTGGTTCACCCACCGGTGGCGGCTCACCGTGCCGTGCATGGCGTCATGGCCGGTGATGAACAGGCCGGTGCTCAGGTAGGCCTGCAGGGCGATGTGGAGCCAGGTGAGCGGCGAGGCGAGGGACAGGTGGGCCCCTACCAGCAGCCAGACGAGATGACCCAACCACGCGCCGAGCACGGTGAGCGCGATGAGGATACCCCAGGGACCTCGAGGAACGTGGCTGCGCATCCGCCTCATCTCTCATCATGCCCGGCCCGCCGCGCACGGGAAAACGCACGCGGCGGGCGAGCGGACGACGATTACTTCTTCGCCGGCGCGGAGGCCTCGGCCGCGAGCTTCTCGGCGGTGACGTAGCGCGGCTCGATGTCCACGGGGACCTTCTCCAGCTTGTCGAGGACGCGCTTCACCTCGGGACGCACCACGCCCATCTTCTCGAGCAGCGACTCGGCGGCGGCGCGGTTGCCGGCGGCCTGCAGCTCCATGAGCTGCTTCGTCAGGGAGGTGACGGACTCGCGAATCTTCCCCGGCACCACGGAGAAGGTGCCGTCCTTGTTCACCACCACGGCGCCAGTGTCGAGGAAGTGGTTGAGCTGCAGCGCGATGCCCTTGCCGTGGGCCTCGTTGATACCGAAGCGGATGGAGCGGAACGCGGAGGCCAGGAAGGTGGTGTACATGGTGCGCTCCATCTCCTTGCCGATGACGCCCTTGTCCACCAGGCGCTGCAGGGCCCAGAGGCCGGAGATGTCCGCCTTGGCCTCCTCGATGGCGCTGGAGGACGCCTGGAGGGCCTGACGCACCGTGGTCTGCTTGCCCTCCACGGTGATGTTGTGGGGCCCCAGCCCGTGCATCAGCTCGTGCATGAGGATGTGGGTGAAGAAGGCATCGAAGGCGACGTCCTTGCGGTCCTTGGCGGGGAGGGCCACCTGGGTGATGGGGACGAGGACGCGGTTGAACTTGGCCTCCTGGACGTTCTTGAGCATGACGCGCTTGGTGCCCTTCTCGGCGGCGACGCGCTCGTCATTGGGCAGGTTGAAGGCCGCGGTCTGCACGCCGCGGTTGGCGTCACCCGAGGAGAAGATGCTGTTGATGACGCGGATGGGCGCGAGCGCGCCCAGCTTGGGGTTGCGCAGCTTCGGGTCGATGGGGAGGTTGTTCTCCAGGTCCTGCAGCTCGCCGCTGAACTTCGCGAGCTTCTGCGTCTCCGCGTCGTCGCGCAGACCGACGAAGGCCTCGAAGGCGGCCTTGTAGTTGAACCACTCGTCCTCGTAGACCTCGTAGGGGCCGACGGTGGGCTCGATGCTGGCGTCGAGCTCCATCCAGGCCACCTCGCTCGGGTAGTAGTCGTTGCTGAGGAAGCCGTCGGCGCGCTTGGAGAGGAAGGCCTTCAGGGTGGGCTGGGTGGTGAGCTCCGCGGCCTCGCGCAGCAGTTGGGCGGCCTGGGCGAGCTCGCCCTGGTACTCGACGCTGTAGGGGACGGAGACGAACTTGCCGGCGGGGTCGCGGCGGAGGGTGGTGAAGAAACCGGTGGCCTCGCGCTGCTGGGTCTCGGGGAGGGACTTCACCCAGGCCTCGATGTCGGCCTTGGAGGCGCCGGCCGGGTAGAAGTTGCCCTCGGCGGGCTTGGCGGGGACGCCGGGGAGGAAGGGCGCGTTGTGGTCGAGCCGGGACCAGGGGCCCTTGTTGAGGAGGAAGGCGTGGAGACGCTCACGGCCGAGCGGCGAGGTGTCCTCGATGAGGTCGAGCAGGAGGGTCTCGTTGCCGGCCCAGACCTGGCGGAGGAAGAGCGGGTCCATGATCTTCGCGGCCTGGACGATCTTCGCGAGGGCGCGGCGCTCGTTGTCGGGGAGCTTCGAGATGTCGGCCTGGATGTCGACGGGAGCGAAACGGGCCGTCATGCGCTGGAGCTCGGGAGCGGTGGGCATACGGGAGGAGGCCAGCTGGGTCTCGGCGGCGCTGGCGGAGCCCGAGAAGAGCATCGCGGCGGCGGCGAGGGAGAGGAGTTTGCGGGTCATGGCGGCCTTTTTATCCGAAGCCATCGGGCATGCCAGCGAGCATCACTCCCCTCTCCCTCCGGGAGAGGGACGGGGTGAGGGTATCGAACATCCCGGGTTGGACCGGAAGGAGCTCAGTGGACCGAGAAACGCTCGGCACTGACTAGCGAATCCGTCGGAAAGCCTTTGCACTGCTCGTGAATCAAGAGACGCTCGCAGCTTCCGCCCTTGAAGCTTGGCGGCGGTCTTGTCCGTCTCACACGGCCGGCAACAGGATGACGATGAGCACGTCCCACAACGAGTGACTCACCCACGAGACCGCGAGGCTGCGGCGCCACTCGGCGAGCAGTCCCCACGCGAGTGACGTGGGGAACGCCGCGAGGGCCAGCAGCGGCTCACGGAAGGCCAGCAGCGCGAGGCTCGACAGCACCGCCGCCACCACCGTGCACCCCACCCTCCCGAGCCTCGGCCGTAAAGCCTGCTGCACCGCGCCTCGCCAGAACAGTTCCTCGGCCGGAGCAATCACCAGCGCCAGGGCCAGCCCCGCTCCCACCGAGCCCGTTCCGAAGCGCGCGTAGACGCCCATCAAAGGCTCGCACAGGAAGTTCGAGAAGCCTCCGCACAGCGCCCAGAGCACCGCCCGCGCCCCTACGTACAGCACCCCCGCGAGCGCCACGCCCCACAGCAGGTCCGCGCTCCTCGGGCGGAGACGTTTCCTCCCTTCTTCGCCCAGCGCCTTCCACGAGAGCGCGTTCCAGACCGCGCAGTAGAGCGTGGCCCAGGCGAAGAAGTACGGCGGGTGCACATGCACCAGCGCGGTCCACAGGAGCATCGCGACTGTGGTGGCCAGGAGCCAACCCCAGTGACTTCTACCCTCACCCCGTCCCTCTCCCAGAGGGAGAGGGGTATTTGCTCGCACAGGAGGGCTCATGGCAGCGGCAGGTCCCGGTCCCTCAAGAGCGCCTCGGCCGCTCGCCTCCCCGACACCATCGCTCCGTCGATCGACCCGTTCTCCCGGTAGTCCCCACACGCGTACAGCCCCGGTGACATCCTCACCCTCCGGTGCGGCTCCTCGAGCAGCTCGGGTTGTTGCGCCGGCAGCGCGTGCGGAATCGCGTACGTGCGCAGGTGCCTCCACCCCGCCACCCCTCCACCGAACCACTCCGTGAGCTGCTCGCGCACCCGCCTCTCCAGTTCCTCCAAGTCCTCCGCCGTCTCCAGCACCGACACGGACACCAGCGCCTGCCCCTCGGGCGCGTACGCGGGCGCCACCTCACTCATCACCGCCAGGTTGTTCACCGGCCCCCTCCCCTCCCCGTTCAGCACCAGGTAGGGGCCTCGCACCGGTGGCTCCGGCGCCGCGAAGTACAGGCACGTCACCGCGTTCATCTTCCTCGGCGGCATGCCGAGCAGCAGCTCCTCCGCCGCGGGCGCGTCCGTGGCCACCACCACCGCGTCCGCCTCCACCACCGTCCCCGACGCCAGCCTCACCCGGTGGCCCCACACCTCCTCCACCGGCGAGTTCAGCTTCACCACCCCGAAGGGAAACTTCGCGGCGAGCTGCTCCGCCAGCGCTCCCATTCCCTTCGCCGGCACCGCCGTGGCCCCCGTGGCGAACATCCGGAAGACGAACTCCAGCATCCGGCTCGAGGTGCTCAGCTCCTTCTCCAGGAACACCCCGCCGAAGAAGGGCCGGAAGAAGGCGTCCACCATCTGCTCGGAGAACCCCACGTCGCGCAGGTACGTCAGCGCCGTCCGCTGCCTCCGGTGGAACACGTCCTCCACCGAGCCCGCGAGCGACTGCTGGCGCAAGTCGAGAACGTGTAACTTGTCGGCGAACGAGCCCACCTTGTTGAACGCGTGCGCCGCCGCCCGCAGCGGCCGGCGCAGCGGATCAGCCACTTGGTGCAGCTTCCCCTCGCGCCACACCAGCGCTCCTGGGAAGAAGCGCTGGAAGTCGAGCGCCTCGTAGTCCAGCCAGCGCTGGGGCTCCGGGTAGGCCATGAGGAAGACCTGGAAGCCCCTGTCCAGCAGGAAGCCGTCCACCACGTCCGTGCGCGCACGGCCCCCCACTCCGTCGCTTGCCTCCAGCACCCGCACCTTCGCCTTGGCCTGCTGCAGCACCCTCGCGCACGTCAGCCCGGCCAGCCCCGCCCCCACCACGATGACCTCCGGACCCGCCAAGGCGCACCCTCCGTAAAAGTGAAAATTCCCGTCCTACCTTGATTCCCGGACACCACCCGACGAGACTCCCTGGGAATATGGGAAGAAGTGGACACCTTTCTCACTGAAAGACGTCCCGCGTTCTTCTACTAAAATCAGTGACTCGAACCGACCGCCTTCTCTACCCAGGGCGGCGGAATACTTCGGAGACCCGCAAGCCATGTTGATCGTGATGCGACCGGATGCGACGGCCCAGGACATCGAGCGTGTAAACGACGAGATCCGCCGTCGCGGCTGGCAACAGCACGCGATCCCTGGCGAGATGCGCACGGCCACCTTGGAGTAGGCACATGACGCTCAAGGAAGCGCTGAGCAGGGTGGTGGGCCGGCGCGATCTGACTCGCGAGGAGATGGTCCAGATCATGGGCCTGATGCTCGCGGGAGAGGCGACGCCTGCCCAGGTGGGCGCCTTCGCGGTCGCGTTGCGCATGAAGGGAGAGACCGAGGAGGAGATCCTCGGCGCGGCGGAGGCCATGCGGGCCTGCGCCACGCGCATCCATCCCAGGGCCGAGGTGGTGCTGGACACCTGCGGCACCGGTGGCGATGGGGCGCACACCTTCAACATCTCCACGGCCGTGGCCTTCGTGGCCGCGGGCGCGGGGGTGACGGTGGCCAAGCATGGCAACCGCGCGGTGTCCTCGCGGTGCGGCAGCTCGGACGTGCTGGCCGCGCTGGGCGTGGGCATGGACCGGACGCACGAGCAGGTGACGCGTGACGTGGACGAGCACGGCGTGGGCTTCCTCTTCGCGCCCTCGCACCACAGCGCCCTGCGGCACGTGGCACCGGCGCGGCGAGAGATCGGCCTGCACACGGTGTTCAACCTGCTGGGTCCGCTGACCAACCCGGCGGGGGCGCGCTACCAGCTGCTCGGCACCTTCGCGGGCGAGCGGCTGGAGCAGACGGCGCGCGTCCTCTCCAGGCTGGGCAGCAAGCGGGCCTGGGTGGTGCACGGCCAGGATGGGCTGGACGAAATCTCCCCGTGCACGACCACGGACGTGGCGGAGCTGCGCGAGGACGGCTCGGTGCGGCGCTTCTCCCTCACCCCGGAGGACGCGGGGCTGGAGCGGGTGCCGCCCGAGGCCATCGTCGGAGGGGACGTGGAGGACAACGCCCGGCGCTTCAAGGCGCTGTTGGCCGGAGAGCGCTCCGGGGTGCGCACGGCGGTGCTGCTCAACGCGGCGGCGGCGCTGGTGGTGGTGGGCCGGGCGACGAACCTCAAGGAGGGCGTGCAACAAGCGGTGGAGGCCATCGACTCCGGCACGGCGGCGGCAAAACTGCAGGCCCTGGTGAAGGGAGGCACGACATGAGCAAGCCCACTTCCCCTGGCACGCCCCCTTCCCCTAACACGCCCACTTCCCCTCTCCCTCCGGGAGAGGGACGGGGTGAGGGTACCTCGGGCCCCGAGTCCGACAAGCTGGCCGCCATCTTCGCGCGCAAGCGCCGGGAGCTCGCCGCGCGCAAGCGCCTGGTGGCCAACACGCCCCGTCCGCCGTCCCGAGACTTCGCGGCGGCCCTCACCCGGCACCGGCCCGACCTGCCAGTCAACGTCATCGCCGAGGTGAAACGCCGCAGCCCCTCGGGCGGCAACTTCCCGCACCAGGACCTGGTGGCGGTGGCGAGGGCGTACGAGGCGGCCGGAGCGAGCGCCATCAGCGTGCTCACCGACGACGTGGACTTCGGGGGCTGCCTCGACGATCTGCTCCAGGTGCGAGCGGCCATCTCGTTGCCAGTCCTGCGCAAGGACTTCCTGGTGGCCCCGCAGGAGGTGGAGGAGAGCGCGGCCATGGGCGCGGACGCGGTGCTGCTCATCGCGGACGCGCTGGAGGACGGGCCGCTGGCGGAGATGGTGGCCGCGGCGAAGGCGTGCCGGGTGGCGGCGCTGGTGGAGGCCCACACGCAGGAGCACGCCGAGCGCGCGCTGAAGGCGGGCGCGGAGCTGGTGGGCATCAACAACCGGAACCTCGCCACGCTGCGCACGGACGTCTCCACGGCGCTCCGGGTGATTCCCACGCTGCGCAGCCGGGCGAAGGCGCTGGTGGCGGAGAGCGGCCTCAAGACACGCGAGGACTTCGCGGCGGCACGGGCCGCGGGAGCCGACGCGGTGCTGGTGGGCGAGTCCCTGCTGCGCGACGCCGAGCCGGGCCGGGCCCTGGCGCGGCTGCTCGCGGGTGCGCCGTGAGCACTCGGGTCAAAATCTGCGGCGTCACCCGCGTGGAGGACGCGCGGCGGGCGTGGGCCGAGGGCGCGGACGCGCTGGGGCTCAACTTCTACCCGCGCTCGCCCCGGTACGTGACGGCGGAGGTGGCGGCGGAGCTGGCGCGCACGCGGCCGGCGCTGGGCTCGGTGGTGGGCGTGTTCGTCAACGAGTCACCGGACGTCATCCGCGCGCGGGTGCGCGAGTGCGGGCTGACGGCGGTGCAGCTGCACGGGGACGAGCCGCCCGAGGCCTGCGCGGGCTACGGCGTGCCGGTCATCAAGGCGATGCGGGTGCGCGGCCCCGAGGACGTGGAGAAGGCCCGCACCTACGTGGGAGCGGGCGACGTGGCGGCGCTGCTGCTGGACGGAGCGGCGCCGGGCTACGGCGGCGGCGGCGTGGGGTTCGACTGGTCGCTGGTGGCACGGCTCGCGGACGCGGGCGTGCCGGTGCTGGTGGCCGGCGGGCTCAACCCGGACAATGTGAGAGAGGCCGTGCGGGCCACCCGGCCCTACGGCGTGGATGTGGCGAGCGGGGTGGAAGTCAGCCCCGGCATCAAGGATGCGGACGCGGTGCGTGCCTTCGTACGCGCCGCGAAGACCGCGCTTTGGGAGTGACACGAACCATGGAAACGCAAACCGCCCCTGGCCGCTTCGGGCGTTATGGCGGCCGCTATGTGCCGGAGACGCTGGTCCCGGCGCTGCTGGAGTTGGAGCAGGCGTATGCCGAGGCCCGGAAGGATCCAGCCTTCGACGAGCAGGTGTCGCAGGTGCTGCGCGAGTACGTCGGGCGCGAGACGCCGCTGACGCCCGCGCGCCGGCTCACCGAGCTGTGGCGTGGCGCCGAGGTGTGGCTCAAGCGGGAGGACCTCGCGCACACGGGCGCCCACAAAATCAACAACACCATCGGCCAGGTGCTGCTGGCCAAGCGGATGGGCAAGAAGCGCATCATCGCGGAGACGGGCGCGGGCCAGCACGGCGTGGCCACCGCCACCGCGTGCGCCCTGTTCGGCCTGCCCTGCGAGGTCTTCATGGGCGCGGTGGATGTGGAGCGCCAGTCGCTCAACGTCTTCCGCATGAAGGCCCTGGGGGCCAAGGTGCACCCGGTGGAGTCGGGCTCGCGCACCCTCAAGGACGCGATGAACGAGGCCATGCGCATCTGGGTGTCGCAGGTGGAGGACACCTACTACGTCATCGGCAGCGCGGCCGGTCCGCACCCCTACCCCACCATCGTCCGCGACTTCCAGGCCGTCATCGGCCGGGAGATCCGCACGCAGTCGCTGGTGGCCTTCGGCAGGCTGCCGGACGCCGTCATCGCGTGCATCGGCGGAGGCTCGAACGCCATTGGAGCGCTCCACCCCTTCGTCGAGGACAAGCAGGTGCGGCTGGTGGGCGTGGAGGCCGGTGGCCACGGCCTGGACTCGGGCCAGCACGGCGCGTCCCTGACGCTGGGGACCGAGGGCGTGCTGCACGGCTCGCGCTCGCTGGTGCTGCAGGACGAGAACGGGCAGATCATCGAGGCGCACTCCATCTCCGCGGGCCTGGACTACCCGGGCGTGGGGCCGGAGCTGGCGTACCTGGCGAAGACGGGCCGGCTCGAGGTGCGTACCGCCACGGACGAGGAGGCCCTGAAGGCCTTCTATCTGGTGTCCCGCACCGAGGGCATCCTGCCCGCGCTGGAGTCCTCGCACGCCTTCGCGCGCGCGGGGGACCTGGCGCGCGAGCTGGGCAAGGGCAAGCACCTGGTCGTCAACTGCTCGGGCCGCGGCGACAAGGACGTGGCCACCATCGCGGCGCGCGGGATTCCCGCCGCCATCGGTCAGGAGGGAGCATGAGCGGGGAGATCGCGGAAGCGTTCGCCCGGGCCAGGGCCCGCGGTGAGGGCGCGCTGGTGGCGTACGCCATGGCGGGGGACCCGGACCTTCCCGGCTCGGTGGACGTGTTCGCCGCGTGCGTGGAGGGTGGCGCGGACATCCTGGAGATTGGCGTGGCGTTCAGCGACCCCATCGCCGACGGTCCCGTCATCCAGGGCGCGTCCGAGCGGGCCCTGAAGGCGGGCTCCACGCTCAAGCGGGTGCTGGACGAGGTGGTGCCCGCGGTGCGCGCGCGCTGCCCCCAGACGCCGCTGGTGGTGATGACGTACGTCAACGTCGTCATGGCCATGGGCGAGGAGCGCTACGCGAAGCTGGCCCGGGAGCGCGGCGTGTCGGGCACCATCCTGCCGGACCTGCCGCCCGAGGAGAGCACGGGCATCCGCGTCGCCTTCGACAAGGAAGGGTTGGAGCTCATCCCGCTGTGCGCTCCCACCACGTCGCCGACCCGGGCCGAGTCCATCGCGAAGGACGCGCGGGGCTTCGTCTACTGCGTGTCGGTGGCGGGCGTGACGGGCATGCGCTCGGAGCTGCCGGCCAACCTCTCCGAGCGGCTGGAGCTGGTGCGGCGCCTGTCGCCCGTGCCCGTGGTCGCCGGCTTCGGCATCTCCAACGCCGAGCAGGCCCGGGTGGTGGGCGCCCACGCCGATGGCGTGGTGGTGGGCAGCGCCATCGTCCGTGCCGCACAGGCCGATGGGCCCGCCGCGGCCCGTCAGGTGTGCGCTGACATCAAGCGCGGATTGAAGCGCTGAGCCGTGCCGGGTGGGGCCTCGTGGGGGGCCCCGCCTTGCCCTGAGTTCTGATTAGGTGGGTTTGACTCAGCGAGAAGTCGACGCGTACGCTGAGCATCCCCCTTTCACACAGGAGAGCGGCAGATGAACAAGACCGAGAAGAAGCCGGTGTTCCCGCGGACCGAGGTGGTGGAGCGTCAGAAGGAGCGCGCCCGCAAGCTGCTGGACCTGGACAAGGAGTCCCTCGAGACGGTTCGCGGCGGTGCGGCACGTTACGGCCTGCCCCCGACCGAGCTCGAGTGCAACCCCTCCTCGCCCACCAAGACGCCCACTACCAAGTAGGCCCTCCGTACGGGCTGTCCTGAACCGCCCTCCGCCACTTCACGACCTTGGCACCTCCAGAGACCAGCGCCTCACAGCCCGAACCCACTCCCATGCGACGCCGTCGTACGGCGTATGCAGTGTGGGAGCTGACCCTCAAGTGCAACCTCGCCTGCAACCACTGTGGTTCGCGAGCGGGGAGCCAACGGGAGAACGAGCTGACGACGGACGAAGCGCTGGACCTGGCGCGGCAGCTCGCCGAGGTCGGTATCACCGAGGTGACCATCGAGGGCGGTGAGGCCTTCCTGAGACCCGATTGGTTGCAGATCGCGCAGGCCATCACCTCCCATGGGATGACCTGCTCGATGACCACGGGCGGTTACGGCATCTCGCGCGAAACGGCGCGCAAGATGAAGGAGGCGGGCATCAACCAGGTGTCCGTCTCCGTGGATGGGTTGCAGGCGACGCACGATCGGATCCGCGGCCGGGACGGCTCGTTCTTCTTCTGCTTCCAGAGCTTCCGTCACTTCCGCGACGCGGGCCTGCTGTACACGGCCAACACCCAGGTGAACCGCTTGTCCGCGCCGGAGCTGCCCCAGCTCTACGAGCGCCTGCGGGACGCGGGGGTGAAGGGCTGGCAGATCCAACTCACCTCGGCCATGGGCAACGGCGGGGACAACATCTGGATGCTGCTCCAGCCGGCCGAGCTGGATGCCTTCTACCGGACGCTGGCGCGGGTGGCCCTGCGCGCGCAGGCGGAGGGCGTCATCTCGGTGCAGCCGGCCAACGACATCGGCTACTTCGGGCCGTACGACGACGCCATCTTCGCCAAGAGCCCGGGGCAGATCTGGACGGGCTGCATGGCCGGCATCTCCGTGCTGGGCATCCACGCCGACGGCTCCATCAAGGGGTGCCCCACCCTGCCGGCGGAGTACATCGGCGGCAACATCCGCAAGCAGCCGCTCAGTGAGATCCTCCAGTCGCGCGAGCTGACCTTCAACACCACCGCCGGCACGGACGAGGGCGCCGCCCATATGTGGGGCTTCTGCGGAAGCTGCCGCTATGCCGAGGTGTGCCGGGGCGGATGCAGCCAGATGGCCAGCGTCCTCTTCAACCGGCGCGGCAACAACCCGTACTGCCACTCCCGCACGCTCGAGCAGGCGCGGCGCGGGGTGCGCGAGCGGGTGGTGCGCGACGTCCCCGCTCCCGGCCAGCCGTTCGACCATGGAGTGCTCCGCCTCGTGGAGGAGCCGGTGGACGCGCCCTGGCCCGAGGGCGATGACCTGCACTTCACCTACGACCGAGTGCAATGGCCCGCCGGGTGGGAAGCCTGGCCGGTGCCCGAGCCCAAGCGCTCCGTGGCGTGAAGCAGTGGGCGCCCATCCTCGAGGGCACGCGGGCTGAGCGGGCCCTGGCCTTTCTCCGGGCCGTGGCCGAGGCGTTCGACGCCCCGGCGCCCGAGGACCGCGCTCTCTCCGCCACCTGCGTCGTGAGGAGCCAGCAGGCCCTGTGGTGGCACTACCTCGCACGCGCCTTCCCGGACGAGGGCCACGAGGAGCGGCGGAATGCGTGCCTCGACGAGGCCATCGACGCGCTCCGCTCGGCCGGCCTGGGCCCGGCGCTCCACGAGGGGCTCACCGGCGTGGCCTGGGTGGTGGAACACACCTGGGGGCGGGAATCCCAGGAGGTGGACCTCAACGCGAACATCGACGGCGTGCTGCTGGAGACGCTCGCCGTGCCGCGCTGGGAGCGGAAGTACGATCTCATCTCCGGCCTCGTCGGCCTGGGCGTCTACGGCCTCGAGCGGCACCGGCGTCCCCAGGGGCACGCCCTGGTGCAGCGGGTGTTCGAGCACCTGCGTGCACTCGCCGAGCCCCAGCCAGAGGGATGGAGCTTCCGGACGCCACCCCAGCTGCTCGCGCCCGAGCGCCAGTCACGCTACCCGGAGGGGTGTCAGGATCTCGGGGTCGCGCATGGGGTGCCGGGAGTCATCGGCTTCCTGGCGCGGGCGCGGAGCTTCGGCGTGGGCGGTGAGGAAGGGCGTCAGTTGCTGGAAGGGTGCGTGCGCTGGCTGCTCGCGCGGCGCCTCTCGGAGGAAGAGGCACCCGGTGGCTTTCCGGCCCTCCTCGCACCTGGAGCGCCCCGCGAGCCCGCGCGCAGCGCCTGGTGCTACGGGAACCCCGGCATCGCCGTCACGCTGCTGATGGCCGCGCGCCACCTGGGGGAGTCCTCCTGGGAGGAAGCGGCGCTCGCGGGAGCCCGCCGTGCCGCCACCCTCGCTCCCGAGAAGACCGGCGTCGTCGATGCGTTCCTCTGCCATGGCGCGGCCGGATTGGGACACCTCTACAACCGCCTGTACCAGGCCACGGACGAGGCCTTGTTCCTCGATGCGGCGTGGGCCTGGTTCGACCGGGCGCTCGACCTGTGCGGACCCGAGGTGCCGCGGGAAGAGCGCCTGCTGACGGGGACCACGGGCATCGGGCTGGCCCTGCTCTCGGCCGTCACGCCGCTGGAGCCCGAATGGGACAGGCTGCTGCTGATGGACATTCCATGAGGAACGCCTCCGCTTCCGCCCGGCCCGCGGGCTTCTTCGTTCTCCGGACGCCCCTGCTCCCCTTCGACGAGCTGGTGCGCTGGGGAGAGGGACTCTCCGGCGTGAGGGCGCTCGCCGAGCCGGGACGGCTGGGGGATGCACTGGCCGCGGACAGGGCCCTGCTGCGCGCGCGGCTCGCGGCACTCGTGGACCGGCCCGAGGTGCGTGAAGCGCTCTTCGTCGCCTCTCCCGGCCTGGAGGCGCACCTGGCGCGCTGGCGCGAGGCGGCGGACAGCAGGTCCGGCCTCCAGGTGGAGCGCGCCCTGGTGCGCTACGTCCAGCGCATGGCGGCCCGGGCGACGCCCTTCGGCCTCTTCAGCGGCAGCTCGAGCGGAAGGGTGGGAGCCGACACGCGGCTCTCGCTCGCCGGGCTCACCGACTACCAGCGCCGGACGCGGCTCGACATGGGCCTGCTCGTGGTGCTCTCCGAGTCATTCGCGCGGGAGCCAGCACGGCGGGAGCGCCTCATCTGGCGGCCCAACTCGAGCCTGTACCGCGCCGCTGGCCAGCTCCGCTTCTCCGAGGTGCTCCCGAGCACATCGGGACAGGAGGGGCGCGCCTATCGCGCTACTTCCCTGACGCCCTCGGAGTACCTTGAGCTCGCGCTGGAGAAGGCCCGGCACGGAGTGCTTCGCGGCGCGCTCGCCGAGGCCCTCACCGCGCACGATCCCGACATCGAGCTGGAGGACGCGGAGCAGTTCATCGACAAGCTCATCGACAGCCAGGTGCTGGTGCCAGACCTCGAGCCGCCGGTGACTGGCATCGATCCGGCTCTGGCGCTCGTGCGAGAGCTCCGGGGCGGACCACCGCTCGAATCCGGCATCGACGCGGCGGCCGTCCTCGAAGAGGCCCGCGTGGCACTGGAAGCCCTCGACCGGGAAGGGCTCGGTGTCCCGCCCGCGCGGTATCACGCCGCCACGAGGCCGCTGGAAGCCCTGCCAGCGCCCACGGGCGGGCAGCCCGTGTTCCAGGTGGACCTGGTGAAGCCGGTGCGGGAGGCAAGGCTGGGCCCGAGGGTCCTCGAGGAGGCGCTCGCGGCCGTCGAGCTCCTGCACCGCATCTCCCCTCGCCAGGAAGACGCCCTGCTGCGCTTTCGCACGGCCTTTCGCGAGCGCTACGAGCGGCGCGAGGTGCCCCTCCTGGAGGTGCTCGACGCGGAGTCCGGCATTGGATTCCCGGACGATGGAGAGGCCCCAGCCGTCGAGGCCGCGCCGCTGCTATCGGGGTTGGAGCTGGACCCGGAGGACGCGAGCCCCACCATGCCCTGGGAGGAGCGTCACACCTTCCTCCAGCGCAAGCTCCATGACGTCCTGCGCTCGGGTGCGTCCGCGCTGGTGTTGGAACCCGAGGACCTCCAGGCACTGGAGCAGAAGGAGCGGCTGCCGCTGCCCGCGGCCTTCTCCATGGCGGCCACGCTCGCCGCCGCCTCCGAGGCCGCGTTGGATGGCGGGGAGTTCCAGCTCTGTGTGCACTCGGTGAACGGACCCTCGGGAGCCAACGTGCTCGCCCGCTTCTGCCATGCCGATGCGGGCCTGGCCGACCACGTCCGGGCGCTGCTCCGGGCCGAGGAAGCCCATCATCCCGAGGCCCTCCACGCGGAGCTCGCCCACCTCCCGGAGGGGCACGTGGGCAACGTCCTCCTCCGGCCCCTGCTGCGTGAGCACGAGATTCCGTTCCTCGGCCGCTCCGGTGCGCCGCCCGAGCAACAGATTCCGCTCGGCGAGCTGCTCGTGTCCGTGGTCGGAGATCGGGTGGTCCTCCGCTCCGCGAGGCTGGGCCGCGAGGTCCTTCCGCGTCTCACCACCACGCACAACGTCAAACGAGGCCTCCCGGTCTACCGGTTCCTGGGCGCGTTGCAGGGGCAGGGGGTGGCCGCCAACCTCCGCTGGCGCTGGGGGCCATTGGAGGGCGCGCCATACCTCCCGAGGGTCGTCTCGGGGCGGCTCGTCCTCTCCCTGGCGCGCTGGTGGCTGCCGGAGCAGACACTGCACATGTTGGGCTCCACGAGCGGCGAGCCCCTCTTCCGAGCCGTCCAGGCGCTGCGCGAACGGCTACGGCTCCCCCGGTACGTCGCACTCGAGGAGAACGACCAGCGCCTTCCCGTCGATCTCGACAATCTCCTGAGCATCGAGGCATTCGCCCAGCGGGCCAGGGGCCTGCGTCAGGCACGGCTGGTCGAGCTGTTCCCCGGGCCGGATGCGCTCCCCGTCCAGGGGCCGGAAGGGCGCTTCGCCCACGAGCTCGTCATTCCGTTCGTGCGCACGCAGGAGCCCGCCCGGACCGCCCGTGAGGTGTCGGTTCCAGCCCGGACTCCCGCCTCCAACCTCCCGCGCCAGTTTCCTCCCGGCTCGGAGTGGCTCTACGTGAAGCTCTCCTGCGGCCCGGTCACCGCGGACCGCGTCCTGCGCACCGTGGTGGCGCCACTGGTGGAGAACACCCTGGACTCCGGCGCGGCCGATGGCTGGTTCTTCATCCGCTACCGGGACCCCGAGTGGCACCTGCGCCTGCGCTTCCACGGAGAGCCCCGGCGGCTCCTGGGCGAGCTGCTGCCCGCGCTCCACGAGGCCACCGCGCCGCTGCTCGCCGATGGCCGGATCTGGCGCGTGCAGCTCGATACCTACCAGCGTGAGGTGGAGCGCTACGGCGGCGAGACGGGCATCCTCCTCGCCGAGCAAATCTTCCAGATCGACAGCGAGTCGGTGCTGGCACTCCTCTCCAGCCTGGGAGGAGCCGTGAGCTCGCCGTGGCGCTGGCGGCTCGCGTTGAGAGCCATTGATGCGCTCTGGGAGTCGCTCGGGCTCGACCTGGCCGCACGCGGCGAGCTGGCCCGAGACCTTCGAGCGGGCCTCTGGAAGCAGCTCCGTCCCAAGACCTCACTGGAGCACCAGCTCGGCGCCCGTTACCGCCAGGAGCGCGCGGAGCTCGAGCCCCTCTTCGCGCCCGGCCCCCTCGAATCGCATCCGCTCACGCCCGCGATGGACATCCTCCGCCACCGCTCCGAGCGGCTGGCCCCCATCGCCGCGGCGCTCCACGAGGCGGAGAGCTCAGGCCGGCTGGGCGTGCGCATTCCCGAGCTGGCGGCCGTCTTCGCCCATATGCAGACGAATCGCCTCCTGCGCGCGGCGGGGACACGGGAGGAGCTCGTCTTCTACGACTTCCTCTCCCGCCTATACGCCTCGCGCATGGCCCGTGGAGCCCGGATGGTGACGTCGAACGATTGAGCCGGGGCCGGCCTACTCCAAAGGGTCGAACCGCACGTCGTGGCGCTCCGCATCGCTGGCGGCGAAGTCGAGCAGCCGTGCTCCCTCGTCGTTCAAAGCGCTACGGGTCTGCTTGGACAGCCTTTCAAAAGGCTGGATGTGAAGGGTCGCGATGTCCCGGTCGCGGTGGATCCGCCAGATTCCGCGGACGAAGCCGTCCACCAGGATGGTGGACCGCACCAGACCATTCTTGGTGAAGACCCGCGCACGAGCCTCCTCCGAGAGGATGCGGGAGCGATCCGCGTATGACAGCAAGACGTTGTCGAACTCGGGAAGGAAGCGGGGCGCAACTTCCGTGTCCGGATCGGGAAGTGCGGCGTCGGGCACGTCGAACAACTCCTGACCGTGCTCGTCCCGGAAGGTTCGCAGTCGCGGCCGCAGCCGCTCCATGGCGTCGCGCGCACCCACCAGGCCAGACCAGGTCTGCACGTCCTGGACCGTGGCCGGACCGAACGCGGCCAGATAGCGCTTGATCAGTGAATCCAGCGAGGACGCGGGCTCGAGAGCGCGGCCCAGCCAGCTCTCCGCCGGAATGAGGGCTGCGGGCTTGTGGGAGTCCCAGGTACCGGCGGGCGGCACGTGGATGAGCGGCTGGAGGTTGCGGACAGCGCTGGCGAGCACAGCCGCATCACGGCCGGGCCACCTCGCGCGCAGCAGCTTGCCCAGTTCCGCGCTGGTGCGCGGCTGTTCCTCGAGCAACTCCCGGCCCACGGCCGCTACCTCGTGGGCATCCAGACCCTCGAACCGACGACCGTAGGCTCCGTTGTGAAGACGCTCCAGGACCGGCTGCAGCACCGGGCGCAACTTCAGGAAGTCACGCGCGGTGACCAGATGCAGCGTCCCGCGCATCAGGGCCGATCGCACCACACGCCGGTCTTCCATCAAACGCGTCAGCGCGTCGAGCCGGATGCCTTCCAACCGTGTCCAGAGGCCCACGTAGGGTGGATTCGGCGCCTGGGCCTGCAAGCCCACCAGATGCTCGATGGCCGCGGGAATCGAAAGCTTCCCACGCTGGAGCAACAGCTGCCGCTCGAGCAACGCCCGGTTGAGCGCGCGCTGACCGAGCACGGTCACCACGCCCTCTCCGCCTCCAATCCCGCCGCTCCGACCTCGTGAAGTCCTTCGCATGCCATTCATCCCGCGCCGAGTGAACCACACTTTCTCCTGCCGGAGCTCACTTGCGGGCCTGCGCGTCCTCCTCGCCGAAAATCAGGCTGATGCCCAGCTCGAGCTGGCTGTCCAGAGCGCCCAGGAAGCTCTGGAAGTCTCGCGCGGAAAGCCCCAGCCGCGCCTGCAGCCGACGCCGGGTCTCGTTGAAGACCGTCTGCCGCACACTCTTCAACCAGCGAGAGACCGTGGACTGGTTCACGCGAAACAGCGCTCCCAGCTCGACCGTCGACAGCTGGTCCACGACATGGAGCCGCAACAGGTGCCGCTCATCCATCGACAGCGCGGCGAAAGCCTCGCGGACAGCCTGGCGGAACTCGGCGTGATGGCGCCGCCGGATGAGGTCCAACTCCACATCTCCCGGCGCTGGTAGCGACTCGAGCACCTCCACCACGCCCTCGTCAGGCGCGGGCTTGTCCAAGCCACACACCCTGAGGGCAATGCGCACCGCGGTGATTCGCACCCAGCTCAACAACGAACCCTGGCCCGTGTAGTCATTGAGCCGGGGCGCCCCCTCGGGGGTGTGGACCAGGAGCTTCACCCGCGTCAGCTGACAGACCTCGTCGATGATTGCCGCTGGCTGCCTCAAGTATCCAAGCAGCCCTGGCAACCTCGACAGGTAGTGTCTATCAAAGGCCACGGTAGCCTCGGCAATCCCCTGCACACACGCACACGCGAGATAGAGTTCTGGCAAGGACAGTTGTTCGAGCCGAGGCCCGATCTGCCCGTCGGAACCCGCCTCCGGCAGCCGCTCGGCCAGGTGTCGGATGAACCTCTCGGCGGGCAGCTCCACCTCTGGCCACTGGGCGCGGGCATCCTCCCACACGCGGCGCAGCAGGCCCTCCAGTGCGTCGGCCTCCGCGGATGCCTCGAGGCGCCCTCCCGTGTGGGCGAGAAACGTGGCGACCAGTTCCGACGGCTGTGTCATGATCCACAGCCTAGCATCCCGTCTCGCCGCACCATGAGCCGGGTCCCGCTGAACAACCCTTGAGTCCTCACCGGAATCCACGTCGATGAGCTCCGTGAGACCGAAAGACTCACCCAAGGCCGGACCCGACAAGGGCGACTGCCTCACCGACGAGCTGATGGTGGAGCTGATGGAGGGCCGGCTGCCGGAAGAGCAGCTGGCGCGCGCCCATCGCCACGCCGCCCAGTGCAATGATTGCCGTGCCCTGCTCGCCACGGTCGCGCGCGGCGGCCTGGCGGTGCAAGGCGTTCCCCCCGAGGCGAAGAAGCAACCCCTGGACGACAGCACCTCCACGATGGAGAGAGCGGATCCGGGCGGCAGCACCGCGCCCGGTGGAGCGCCGCCAGACAGCAATCCCTGGTTTCCTCCCTCCCGGTTCGACGAGTTCTGCCTCATGCGCCCCATCGGCCGAGGCGGCATGGGCGTCGTCTACCTGGCGCAGGACACCTCCCTGGAGCGGCTCGTGGCGGTGAAGTTCATCGCCTCCGAGCACCCCTCCCCCCAGGTCCGCGCGCACTTCGAGGCCGAGGCCCGCGCCATCGCCCGCCTGCAGCATCCCAATGTCGTCACCGTCTTCCGCGTCGGTGAAATCGAGGGGCACGCGTACATCGTCTCCGAGTATGTCGTTGGTCAGAGCCTGGCGAAGCTGCCCCGACCGGTGCCCTGGCGGCGGGTGCTCACGCTGGGGCTCGGCCTGGCCCGGGGGCTGGCGGCGGCGCATCGCCACGGGGTGCTGCACCGCGACATCAAACCTTCCAACGCCCTCGTCACCGAGCAGAGCGACGTGAAGCTGCTCGACTTCGGCCTGGCCGAGCGCTTCGACCGTAGCGCCGACTCGCTGCGCTCGGGCGAACCGCTCTTCGCGGGCACGCCGCGCTACATGGCCCCCGAGCTCCTGAGCGGCGATTCGGCCACGCCTCGCAGTGACATCTATTCCCTGGGCCTCGTGCTCCATGAGCTGTGCACGGACCGGCTGCCACGCGCCCAGGAGGAGCTGCTCGCCCGCCTCAGCCGCCGGGCTCCCGCCCAGGAGCCGCACGACGCCCCTGTACCGGCCGGGCTCGCCGAGGGCATGGATCCGGACTTCGCCGCGCTCATCCACCAGTGCCTGGCGCCCGACCCCTCCGAGCGCTTCGCCTCGGCCGAACGGATCTGCGAGTTGCTGGAGCGGCTGGAGAAGGACAACGCGTCCGCGCCCCTGGCCACCGGCAATCCCTACCGCGGCCTCGCCCCCTTCGAGGCCAACCACCGGGCGCTCTTCTTCGGACGCGACGACGACATCCGCGCCCTGCTCGAGCGCCTCCAGCGCCAGTCCCTGGTACTCGTCGCCGGGGACTCCGGGGTGGGCAAGTCCTCGCTGTGCCGCGCTGGCGTGCTACCCCGGGTGGCCCTCGGCGAGCTGGACCAGGGCCGCGAGTGCACCACGGTGACGCTCTGCCCCGGCCGCCGCCCGCTGCAGTCCCTGGCCGCCGCGCTCGCGCCCCTGCTGCGTCGCAAGGAGGCCGAGCTCTTCGAGGCATTCTCCTCCACTCCCACCGGCTTCGGGCAGGCGCTGCGCGAGGCGCACGAGGGCCGGCGCGCGCTCCTGCTGTTCATCGACCAGCTCGAGGAGCTCATCACCCTGGCCGAGCCCGAGCAGGCGGAGCGCTTCGCCCTGCTGCTGGGCGAGCTGGCCCTGCCCTCCGCCGGGGTGCGCGTGTTGCTGGCGGTGCGCGGCGACTTCCTCACACGCGTGTGCGCACTGCCAGGGCTGGGCGACGAGGCCGAGCGGGGACTCTACATCCTGCGGCCGCTGAGCGCCGAGGGCATGCGCGAGGCCATCGTCGGCCCCGCTCGTGGCCAGGGCGTCGTCTTCGAGTCCGACGAGCTCATCCAGACACTCATTTCGTCCACGGCGCAGGGCGCGGGCAGCCTGCCGCTGCTCCAGTTCGCGCTCACCGAGCTCTGGCGGCGGCACGATCCGGTGCACGGCCGCATCACCCGGACGGCCCTCGAGGAGATGGGCGGGGTGGCCGGAGCGCTGTCGCGGCACGCGGACGGGGTGCTCGCGCGCCTCGATCCGGCCGGGCTGCAGGCGGCACGGCGGCTGCTGCTGCGGCTGGTGACGGCCGAGGGCACGCGCGGAGAGCGGGGTGAGCGGGAGCTCGGCACGGCGGAGGACGCGGCCACCAGCGCCGCCCTGCGCGTGCTCGTCGAGGGCCGGCTGCTGCACGCGAGCACCGCGGCGGGCGAGGCCCGGTATCAAATCGCCCACGACTCGCTCCTCACCCGCTGGGGCACGCTGCGCAACTGGCTCGACAACGACATCGGCCACCGCGCGGTGCGCCAGCGCATCGAGGCGGCGAGCGCCGAATGGGAGCGCCTGTCGCGTCCCCGGGAGGCGCTGTGGGGCCAGCGTCAGCTCGACGAGGCCCACCCGCTGGACGCCTCCACGCTGGGGGGGCGCGAGCGGGCCTTCCTGCTCGCCTCCTCCCGCGCCGCGAGGCGCCAGCGCTGGGGACGGCGCCTGGTCCTGTTGCTGGTACTGCTCGCGCCCGCCGTCATCTATGGCGCCCTCCGCCTGAGGGAGTACCTGGCCGACGTGAGCTTCGTCTCCGAGCGTCTCCAGGAGGCACGGGAGGCGCTCGCCATGGGCCGTACCCTCGGGGCGCAGGTGCAAGCACGCCGGGAGGAGGCACTCGCGCAGTTCGACGAACAGCCCATTGCCTCCTCACCCCTGGCCGCGGCACCGGGTTCCCAGTACTCCCGGCCCACCGCCGAGCAACGTTGGAGTGAGACACTCGCCCTGCTCACACAGGCGGAGGGTGCCTATGCTCGCGCCACCCGCGCCCTGGAGCGGGCGCTTGAGCGCGGGCGCGCTCAGGGCCAGGCGCGCCAGTTGCTTCTGGAGGCCACCTATGAGCGCCTGCTGCTCGCCGAGAGCTTCCACCGGCAAGGTGCGCAGGAGGAGCTGCGACAGCGCCTGGAGCACCTGATCGAAGATGCCAGGGATGGAGCGCAGTGGCGGCAGCGGGTGTCGGCCCCAGCCGAGCTCGAGCTGGTGACCGAGCCCCCTGGCGCGAAGGTCGCCATCGAGCGCTACGTCAGCGACGCCCAGGGGGTGCTGCGCCGCGAGCCCGTCAGCGAGCTCGGTCCCACGCCCCTCTCCCCCGCGTCGCTCCCCGCGGGCTCCTATCACCTGCGCGTGACGCGTCCTGGCCGTGCACCCGTCGACCTGCCCCTGCTGCTCACGCGCGGCGGGCGCGAGCGGCTTCACCTCGTGCTCCCCGAGGCCGTGCCCGAGGGCCATGTCTACATTCCTCCCGGCTGCTTCCTGCTGGGCAGCGCCGACCCGGAGCAGGTTCGGCTCTTCATGACCGCCGCGCCGCTGCACCGCGTCTGCTTCGGCGAGGGGTACCTCATCGGGCGCAGGGAGGTGACGTTCCAGGACTGGCTGGACTACCTCGACACGCTGCCCCCCGGGGCCGAGGCCCGGCGCGTCCTCGAGCAGCCACATTTCAGCACCGCCGGCGCCGTCACCCTGCGGCAGCAACCAGGAGGAGGCTGGACCTTTTCCTTCCGCCGCTCCAGCGACCTCGTCCTCACAGCACACGAGGGGGAGCCGATCCGCTACCCCGGCCGCGAGGAGCGACAGACGGTGGATTGGCGCAAGCTGCCCCTGACTGGCGTCTCGGCCGATGACCTCCAGGGGTACTTCTACTGGCTCGACCAGTCCGGGCGGCTGCCCGGGGCGCGCCTGTGCAGTGAGCGCGAATGGGAGCGCGCCGCCCGGGGCGCCGACGGCCGCACCTACCCTCATGGCGACCGACTGGAGCCCGACGACGTCAACATCGATGTGACGTACGGGCGGAGGTCCTTCGGACCCGACGAGGTCGGCGCCCATCCGGCCTCGGCGAGTCCCTTCGGTCTGCTCGACATGGCGGGCAACGCGTTCGAGCTGACAAGGCCGGCGACGGCGGACCTCGGCCGCATCGTCCTGCGTGGAGGCGCCTGGTACTACGACCAGTTTGGCGCCCGCGTCGCCAACCGCACGGCGGGCGATCCGACCCAGCGTGACGTCCTCATTGGCGTGCGCGTCTGTGCGCCATTCGCCCCTCGGCCGTAGCAGGTACGAATTCGTGCATAGCCCGCCGCGTGCCTGTGTCTAGCCCAACAGAAGGGAGGACACTGGCCTGCCGCCAGCGCTCCCCACGGGAGGAATGCCATGAAGAGCGTGATGAGGAAGTCCGTACTTGGCGGCTTGTTCCTTGTCCTCGCCGGGCCCGCGTTTGCCGGCGAGCCGAGTGCCCCCACGCAGAAGAAGCCGGGCCCGGGGCTGGCCGTGGCCCCGGTGTCCGAAGCCGAGCGGTACGCACGGCGCTGCCAAGACCGTACATCCAACCGGGCCGTGTGGCCCCAAGGCACCATGCTGTGGGGTACCCGGCGTGTTTGGGGCGACCGGCATGAGCCCGACGAGCGGCGCAGCGTGCTCGTCTCGGTGGACCTGGCCCCGTTGAAGCCGGTGTCTCCCAAGGTGCCCTCGCTGCGGCTGGAGGGAGGGCGGCTGGTGGCCTCGCCCGAGGCATCCCGGAGCCTGGTGGGGACGGTGCTCCAGGGCACGTCCAGCGATGGCAAGCCGGTGGAGGTCGCGGTGTGCGGCGCGGAGCCCTCGCCAGCAGACTCGGAGCTGGTGTGGTACCGCATTGAGGCGTGGAATTCGCGGGCCCAGCGGTGGGAGAACCCCTGCGTGGGCACCAGCCAGATACCCGACCCGCGGGCGTTGGCGGTGAGCGGGGTGTGGGACGCAAGCGGAGCGCACCAGGGGGTGGAGGGCAAGTTCACCCTGGCGTGCGAGAATGGCGTCATCACCAAATGCATCAACTGGGGCTACAAGCCATGGGCGAGCCACGACGGGCACTCACTGGCCGAGCTCCACCAGGCGTGCACGCGCATGGCTCGCGCGGACTACTGCGGCAATGGCCAGAGCCATACGCGCCAGGACACCCCCATCGACATGTTTGACACGCTGGGGGTGCTCGCGCCCACGATGGAGCGCTCGGCCGTGTGGGACCCGGAGCGAGCCTCGTTCGAAGCGACCTGGGCCGCCGACGGCGCCTCCTGCATGGCTCGCACCCGGGACAGGCGCGCGCTCGAGACGGTCCTGCGGGAGTGCCCCGGGCGTTTCCAGACGGGTCAGGCAGTGGAGTTGGGCAACGGGGACCGATGCACGGTACAGCGCGCGGGGGTGAGCCCCGGGGCGGCGCTGCTGCGCAACCGGGCGTACTGAACCAGGCGCACCCTTCTGGCCCAGGAGGGTGGACCTGCTGTTGAAACGAGCTTTGACAGACCCGGAATTGAAATACGGAGAGCCAGCATGTGGCGGATACTCGGATGGATGACAGTGGTCGTTCTGTACTGTGCTGCGGGTAAGGCAGCGGGAGAGGAGCAGCTGGAGCCACGGCTGTCCAAGGCACGGACAGCATTCGAGGAGGCGACAAAGCTTCAGAAGGCTGGCAAGTACACTGAGGCAATCACCAAGGGGGAGCAGGCGCTCACGCTTAGAGAAGCCGTACTCGGGGACTCGCACCTGGAGGTGGCTGCGAGCCTGAGCCTGCTGGGCGACTTGTATCTGAGGCAGGGGAACCATGCCCGTGCAGAGCCGCTCCTTCAGCGTGCACTCGCCATTCGAGAAGCGATCCTCGGCCCGCAGCACCCCGACGTCGCCTCCTCGCTCAACAACCTCGCCATACTCTGCGGGATGCAGAGTATGTACAGCCGCGCCGAGCCTCTATTTGAGCGCGCGCTCGCCATTCGAGAAGAGTCTCTCGGCAAGCAGCACCCTGACGTCGCCTCCTCGCTCAACAGCCTCGCCCGCCTCTACAAGGAGCAGGGGTTGTACAGCCGGGCCGAGCCTTTGCTGGAGCGCGCGCTCGCCATCAATGAAGCGGCCCTCGGCAAGCAGCACTCTGCCGTCGCCGTAACACTCAACAATCTCGCCATGCTCTACAGTGGCCAGGGGTTGTACAGCCGAGCCGAGCCGCTGTATGAGCGCGCGCTTGCCATTTGGGAAGCGGCCCTCGGCAAGCAGCACCCTTACGTCGCCTCCTCGCTCAACAATCTCGCCATCCTCTACAGGGAGCAGGGGTTGTACAGCCGGGCCGGGCCTTTACAGGAGCGCGCGCTTGCCATTTTCGAGGCGACTCTCGGCAAGCAGCACCCTGACGTCGCCTCCTCACTCAACAACCTCGCCATCCTCTACGCAAAGCAGGGTTTGTACAACCGGGCCGAGCCTCTGTATGAGCGCGCGCTCGCTATTCGAGAGACAGTCCTTGGCAAGCAGCACCCTGGCGTCGCCGACTCGCTCGACAGCCTTGCCATCCTCTACGAGGAGCAGGGTTTGTACAGCCGGGCTGAACCTCTGTATCAGCGCGCGCTCGCCATCCGAGAAGCGGCCCTCGGCAAGCAGCACCCTTACGTTGCCCAAACGCTCGACAACCTCGCCATCCTCTACAGAAAGCAGGGTTTGTACAGCCAAGCCGAGCCACTGTATGAGCGCGCGATTGTCATCTTTGAGGTGGCCCTCGGCAAGCAGCATCCTGACGTCGCCTCCTCGCTCAACAACCTCGCCAACCTCTACAGGGATCAGGGTTTGTACAGCCGGGCTGAACCTCTGTATCAGCGCGCGCTCGCCATTCTGGAGACAGCCCTCGGCAAGCAGCACCCTGACGTCGCCTCCTCGCTCAACAACCTCGCCAACCTCTACAGGGATCAGGGTTTGTACAGCCAGGCCGAGCCACTGTATGAGCGCGCGCTCGCCATTCTGGAGACAGCCATCGGCAAGCAGCACCCTGACGTCGCCTCCTCGCTCAAAGGCCTCGCCCAACTCCGCCTCTCCCGGAATCAACGTGTCCAGTCCGTCGCTCTCCTCACGCGCGCCTTCAGCATCTCCGAGTTGCGCCTGCGCCAGGAGGGACTCGACCTTTCCGAGTCGCGTCTGACGAGTTTCCTGCAACTTCTCCGCTCCGAGGAGGACTTCCTCTACTCCCTGCTGCGCAAGCACCCTGGTGATGCCAGCGTGCGGCGCTTGGCCCTTTCCTCCGTCCTGCTGCGCAAGGGCCGCTCCATCGAGGAAACCGCCAACACATCCCGCACCATCTACTTCGGCCTCGGCGAGGAGGACCGCAACACCTTCGAGCGGCTGCGGGGACTGCGCACCCAACTCGCCACCCTGTCGCACCAGGGCCCCGGTTCCTCCTCCCCCGCTGACTACCAGCAGCGCCTTAAATCTCTGACCGAACAAGGGGACGCCCTTGAAACCCAAATCGCCAGACACTCCGCCCCCCTCCGTGCCCTCACCGCTCTCCCCGGCCCCGAGCAAATCGTCGACCGCGTCGCCTCCTCACTCCCCAGAGACGGCGCCCTCGTCGAGTTCGTCGCCTACACGGACCGCCCGGTGGTGCCCAAGCCCGGCACGCCCGAGTCCCAAGTGCCTGGTGAGCTTCGCTACCTGGCATTCGTGCTCCTTCCCAACGCCACCATCCGCACCGTCGACCTCGGACCCGCGGCTGCCATTGACCAGGCCGCTTCCTCCTTTCGAGACGCACTGGCCAGCAGAGATGCGGCCTGGCTGGGCCCCGCCCAGGCCCTGCACGCCCTGGCCTTCCGCCCCCTGCGGCCCCTGCTCGGCAACGTCCGCCACCTCCTCCTCTCACCGGATGGCCAGCTCAACCTCGTCCCCTTCGCCGCCCTCCACGACGGCAAGGGCCTCCTGGTGGACTCCTTCCACTTCACCTACCTCACCTCCGGCAAGGATCTGCTACCCCGTCCCCAGGACATTCCTCCCTCTCGCTCCGTCGTCGTCCTCGCGGACCCGGACTTTGGCGCCTCTCCCTCCACGGCCTCCGACGCACCGCAACACCCCTCCTCGCTGGCCCCGCGCTCCTCGTCCGCCGAGCGTTTCTTCTCCACCCTCCGAGCCGACCTCGCCTCTCGCACCTGGGTGCCCCTGCCTGGCACCCGTCAGGAAGCCGAGGCCATCCAACAGCTGCTCCCCCAAGCCCAGCTCTTCCTCGGCTCCGCGGCTTCCAAACAACGACTGCTTTCACTCCCAACCCCAGGCGTCCTGCATATCGCCACCCATGGCTTCTTCCTCGAGGACTCCGCCACGCCCGAGTCCTCTCGCGCCGTCGTCCACTCCGGCGCCCTCTCGGGGGACTTCTCCACCCAACACCTGCCAGACCCTCTGTTGCGCTCCGGTCTCGTCCTCTCCGGCGCGACCACCCAGGAGCCCCACTCCCCTGACAGCTCCCTCGTCACCGCGTTGGAGCTCGCGAGTCTGGACCTCTGGGGCACCGAGCTGGTCGTCCTCTCCGCCTGCGAAACCGGTCGTGGTGACGTCAAGCTCGGCCAGGGCGTCTATGGCCTGCGCCGCGCCCTCATCTCCGCGGGCGCGGAGACGGTGGTGAGCAGCCTATGGAAGGTGAATGACGACACCACCCATCAGCTCATGCAGGGCTACTACCGGCACCTGCTGGCGGGCAAGCCACGCGTCTCGGCACTGCGCGAAGCCATGTTGGAGTTGCGCCAGCTCCATCCTCACCCCTATGCCTGGGCTCCCTTCATCGCCCTGGGGCGGGATGCTCCGCTTCGCTCACTCGAGCCGCTCACTCCGCGCCCCCAGGAATGAGCAGGTTCCGCTCACCCGCTCTCCACCTCGGAGGCCCGCAGGGTGATGCAGTCGGAAGCCTCGTCCAGCGACACCTGGGGCACGGCGCGCACGGCGGTGGCCAGCTGTTCGGCGGAGAGCCCCAGCTGGCGCACGAGCCGCTCGCACAGGGGCCTCCACGGCGCCGTGCGCTCCTCGCCCGACACCGCCGTGCCATGGAAGTTCAGGTGCAGCAGCACCTCGCGCGCCAGATGGGCTGCGTCCACCTCCGCGGCCAGCACGCTCGTCCTCCGGTCCACGTCATGGAAGCGCCGGGCCAGCGAGCGCACCACCCGGTTCATGATGAACGTCATCTGCAGTTCCTGCTCCAGCGCGTCGCGGCCCACCTCCGAGACGACCGTCTCCTCCAGCGCCTCCACCGTCGCGGTGCGCACCTGCGAGGCGAAGATGGCCGTCTCCCCGAAGATGTCCCCCGGCCCCATCTCGCGCAGCACCTGCCTCCGCCCTCCCACCAGCTTGTACGCCACGCACCGCCCCCGGTGGATGACGTAGGCCCGCTCTCCCTTCTCCCCCTCGCGGACGATGACCTGTCCCGCCCCGAAGGCCCTCAGCGGATAGCGCCCCACTCCCCGTATGTAGGACTCCACGTCCTCCTGCAATGACTCCACCCGGGGGTGGCGCTCCTCCTGCCCGAACGACAGAGCCCGCATGGCGATGGCGCACAACCACCTCGGCAGCCGCCTGTCCGGAGCCATCTGCTCCGGAGGCGTCACCTCCGCGTAGAGCGAGCGCCTGTAGGCCTCCTTCCCCGTGGAGTCCGAGTAGGGCCGCCGGCCCGTGAGGATGCGGTAGAGGATGGCCCCGAGGGCGAAGATGTCCGTGCGAGCATTCACCGCCTGGTGGTGACCGCGCGCCTGCTCGGGCGCCATGTACCCCGGTGTCCCCATCACGTTGCCCGTGCGCGGAGAACGCCGCTCCTCGGGGCCGACGGTGACGGGGCGCTCACCCATCTCGTTGAGCAGCGAGATGCCCCAGTCCATCACGTACACCTGGCCATGGCTGCCCACCATGATGTTGGAGGGCTTCAGGTCACAGTGCACGACGCCCCGGCTGTGCGCGAAGGCCACCGCGTCACACACCTTGAGGAACACCTGCAGCACGCGGAACAGCCGCGCCTCGTCCTCCACGTCGAAGTCCGGGTCGCGCAGGATGACATCCAGCGTGCTCCCCTCCACCAACCGCATGGAGAAGTAATGATCGCCGTTGGACGCCAGGCCCATCTCGTGCACTGGCGGGACATGCGGGTGCTCGAGCTGCGCCGTCACCTGCGCCTCCGCCTGGAAGCGCCGCACCGCCTCCGGGTTCTCCGCCAGCTCTGGGGCGAGCACCTTCACGGCCAGCTCGCGCCGCAGCCGGGTGTCCCGCGCGCGCCTCACCCGGGCCATGCCACCCTGGCCCAGCTCGCCCAGATCCTCCAACCCCTCACCCCACGAGGGACCCATCGGCTTCTCGTCCGTCATTCCCGCGCCTCCTGGGGGCACCCTTCACTCCCCTAGGACGACCAGAAGGCCCGTCCGTGACGCACTGAAAGCTCGTACCCGGGGGGTGTTCCGCCGGGCCCTCGGGGAATGGCAGAGTGCGCCGGCCCCGAGAGGAACCCCATGAAGCCCCGATCACCCGTGCTCGTCCTCGTCCGCCATGGAGAAACCGCGTGGAGCCGCAGTGGCCAGCACACCGGCCGCACGGACATCCCCCTGCTGGAAGAAGGCCGCCACATGGCCACCGAGCTGCGCGAGCCGCTGCACGCCTGGAGCTTCGCCGCGGTGTGGACCAGTCCCCTGAGCCGCGCGAGCGAGACGTGCGCCCTGGCCGGCTACGGCGACGTGGCCGAGATGCGCGCGGACCTGATGGAGTGGGACTACGGCACCTTCGAGGGCAAGACGAAGAGCGAGATCCGCGCCGCCAGCCCCAACTGGACCATCTGGACGGACGGCGTGCCGTGCGGTGAGTCGGCGCGCGACGTGGGCGCCCGCGCCGACCGCGTCATCGCCGAGGCCCGCGCGGTGGAGGGCAACGTGCTCCTCTTCGCCCATGGCCACCTGCTGCGGGTGCTCACCGCGCGCTGGCTGGGCCTGCCTCCCTCCGAGGGACGCCTCTTCACCCTGAGCACCGCCTCCATCAGCGTGCTCGGCTTCGACAGCGAGGGGGACCAGCAGGTCCTCCAGCTCTGGAACGACACCACCCACCTGCGCGGCTGAGGCCAAGACGCCCCATGCACTCCGTGACCCTTCGCCCGCCCCCATTTTGACATTGATTTTCAATCTCGCTATCAGGCCTCTCCATTCGTCGGACAGACACGCGGCCGCCCCAGAGCGCGGCCCGAGTGCAAGAGGGGCACACATGAAGAAGCACGGTTGGATGGCACTGGTGGCGGGAGCGCTGGTCTCCACGGGCTGTGGCGAGGAGCCGCTGGAGGAGGCGCGGGCGCGGCCGGTGGTGGAGCGGTACGCGGCGCTGGTGAACGAGAACTACACGGACGCGGTGGAGAAGGCGCGGGCGCTGCAGACGGCGGTGAACGTCTTCGTGGCGGACCCCACCGAGGCGAAGCTGGCGGCGGCGCGCAACGCGTGGCTGGCGGCGCGTCCCGCGTACGGACAGAGCGAGTCCTTCCGCTTCTACGGCGGCCCCATCGACGACGAGGACACCGGCCCCGAGGGTCGCATCAACGCCTGGCCGCTGGACGAGGCCTATATCGACGCGGTGGAGGGCTCGCCGACGGCGGGCATCATCAACGCCACGGACAGCTACGCCCAGCTGGACGAGGAGCTGCTCAAGTCGCTCAACGAGCGCGACGGTGAGACGAACATCGCCACCGGCTACCACGCCATCGAGTTCCTCCTCTGGGGCCAGGACCGGAGCGAGACGGGTCCGGGCAACCGGCCGGCCTCGGACTTCGTGGACGGGGGCACGGCGCCCAACGCCGCGCGCCGCCGCACGTACCTGAAGCTCGCGACGGACCTGCTGGTGAAGGACCTCGAGTCGGTGCGGGCGCAGTGGACGCCGGGCTCGGACAACTACGCGAAGCAGTTCATCGCCCTGGACGCGGAGGAGGCCGTGCAGCGCATCCTCACTGGCATGGGCAGCCTGAGCGGCGCCGAGCTGTCCGGCGAGCGGATGACGGTGGCCTACGACAACAAGGACCAGGAGGACGAGCACTCCTGCTTCAGCGACAGCACGCTGGCGGACCTGTACGCCAACGCGGTCGGCATCCAGAACGTGTACCTGGGGCGCTACGGCGGCCAGGACGGCGCGGGTCTGGACGAGCTGGTGGCCCAGGTGGACCCGGCGCTGGACAAGAAGATGAAGGAGCAGCTGCAGGCCAGCCTGGACGCCATTCAGGCGATCCCCGGCCCGTTCGACCAGGCCATCCTCGGTGCGGAGAATAGCCCCGGCCGTCAGAAGGTGAAGGCGGCCGTCGAGGCGCTGAAGACTCAGACGGAGACGCTCGTCGACGTGGCCACCGCGCTCGGCATCGAGCTCAACCTGGAGTGATGAACATGCGGCGCACGATCAGTCTGCTGCTCCTTCTCGCCTGCGCCTGCGGTGAGGAGGGGCCGGAGCCGGGCGAGGAGCTGTCCGGCGGTGAGACCACTGTCCACGACACCACGCGCAACGCCTTCACCCTGGCGGCGCGCAACCTCCAGGGCGAGCGGCGCGATGCCTTCTTCGTCGGCAACGCGCTCTTCAATCGCAACTGGGTGACGGCGCCCTCCTCCACCGAGGGACTGGACGGACTGGGGCCCACCTTCAACGCCCCCTCGTGCGCCGCATGTCACTTCAAGGACGGGCGCGGCAAGCCCCCGACCGAGCCGGACGAGAAGCCCCTGTCGCTCCTCTTCCGGCTCAGCATTCCCGGGCAGGACGCCCACGGCGGACCGGTCGGGGACGCGACCTACGGCGGTCAACTCCAACCCCAGTCCATCCTCGGTGTGCCGGCCGAGGGACACGTGGCCCTCTCGCACACGCCGCGCGAGGGCAGCTACGGGGACGGGACGGCGTACACGCTGGAGGAGCCGCACTACACGCTCGTGGACCTGGCCTTCGGCCCGGCGCACCCGGAGCTGATGATGAGCCCGCGCGTGGCACCGGCCATGGTGGGCCTCGGCCTGCTGGAGGCCATTCCGGACTCGGCGCTGGAGGCGCTCGCGGATCCGGACGACAAGAATGGGGATGGCATCTCCGGCCGCATCAACCATGTCTGGGACGTGGAGCACGGCGAGGTGCGCGTGGGCCGCTTCGGCTGGAAGGCCAACCAGCCCTCCCTGCGCCAGCAGAACGCGGGAGCCTTCCGGGGGGACATCGGCATCACCTCGGACCTGTTCCCCGAGGAGGAGTGCACCGCCGCGCAGCAGGTGTGCCGGGAGGCTCCCTCTGGAGGCGTGCCCGAGCTGGAAGCGCAGAAGCTGGAGCAGGTGACGTTCTACACGCGGATGCTGGCGGTGCCCGCGCGACGGAACGTGGACGAGCCCGAGGTGCTGCGCGGGCGGCGCCTCTTCCGCGAGCTGGACTGCGCGGTGTGCCACGTGCCGCGTTACGAGACGGGCACGCTGGAGGATGCGCCGGAGCTGTCGAAGCAGGTCATCTTCCCGTACACGGACCTGCTGCTGCACGACATGGGGCCTGAGCTGGCCGACGACCGCCCGGACTACGAGGCCACGGGGCGTGAGTGGCGCACGCCGCCGTTGTGGGGTATCGGGCTGGTGGAGACGGTCAACCGTCACACGCGTTTCCTGCACGATGGCCGCGCGCGCTCGCTGGAGGAGGCCATCCTCTGGCACGGCGGCGAGGCCGAGCGCTCGCGGGAGCGCTTCCGCAACCTGTCCGCCACTGATCGCGCGGCACTGCTGCGCTTCCTGGAGTCGCTGTGAGCCCCCTCTTCCGCCGTGTCATCCCCGCCGCCGTCCTGCTGTCGCTCGCGCTGGCGAGCTGCGGTGATTCCCAGAACACCGCCCTGCGCTCCGCCTTCCTGAAGGAGCTGGGCAGCGACGTCATCCTCCCCACGTACCGGGACTTCGACACGCGCGCCGAGGCGCTGGCCGGAGCGCTGGCGACGTTGGAGGCCACGCCCACGGAGGCGACGCTCACCGCGGCCCAGTCCGCGTGGCGGGCCGTTCGCATCCCGTGGTCGACGCAGGAGTCCTTCCACGTCGGACCCTCGGAGGAGCTGCACACGGGAGCTGCCGTGGATCAGGTGCCCAGCACGACGGGCATCGACAGCCTGCTGGCGGGGAGCACGCCGCTCGACGAGAACACGGTCGCGGAGCTGGGGGCGAACCGCAAGGGCATGCTGGCGATGGAGTACGTGCTGTTCGACGCGGAGGGAGGCAACGCGGCGGTGCTCTCGCGGCTCACGGCGGAGGGGAACGCGGGCACGAGGCGCCGGGCGTACCTGAAGGCGCTCGGGGCGGTGCTGAGCAAGGACGCCAGGGCGGTGCGCACGGAGTGGGAGCCGGAGCAGGGCAACTTCATCGCGCAGCTCTCCAGCGCGGGGAGCAGCGGGAGCAAGTACGCCACGCAGAAGGACGCGGTGGACGAGGTGGTCAACCGGCTGATCGCCAGCGTGGAGACGGCGGAGCTGAAGCTGTCGAAGCCGCTCGGGTTCGACACGGGAGGCACCATCCGTCCGGACCAGGAGGAGACGCGGCGCAGCGACAACACGCTGAAGGACCTGATGGACACGCTCCAAGGAATGGAGCGCGTCTGGCTCGGACCGAACGGGGACGGAGGCCTGTCGCGGGTGGTGTCAGCCAGCAACAAGGACCTGGATGAGACGGTGCGAGGGGACCTGGCGGCGGTGCGCACGGCACTGGAAGCCATTCCGCCGCCACTGCGCACGGCGCTCTACAACCACCGCGAGTCGGTGGAGAGCGCCCGAGCGGCCATCGCCAACCTGAGAGCCACGCTCACCTCGGAAGTAGTGGCGAACCTGGGCGTGACGCTCAAGTTCAACGACAACGATGGTGACTGAGAGCACCACTCCCCTCTCCCACCGGGAGAGGGGCGGGGGTGAGGGTAGCGCGGACCCCGGCTTCTCCCTCCGCGCGACCCACCAACGGCTCCGCGAGGCCCTTCTGGGGCCCGTGGATGCAGCCTCACTCGTGGCATACCGGGTCACCTTCGGACTGTTGATGGTGATCGCGGTGGCGCGCTTCTTCGCGTACGGGTGGATCCACGACCACTACCTGGCGCCGCGAGTGCTCTTCCCCTTCACGGGTTTCGAGTGGATCCGCCCGTGGCCGGGGGTGGGCATGTACATCCACTTCGGGCTGATGGGGCTGGGAGCGCTGGGCATCGCGCTCGGGGTGGCGTACCGGGTGAGCGCGCTCACGTTCCTGCTCACGTTCACGTACGCGCACCTGATCGACAAGACGTACTACCTGAACCACTACTATTTCATCTCGCTGGTCGGGCTGGTGCTGGTGCTGCTCCCGCTGCACACCCCCGGAGCGGCGCGAGCATGGTGGCTGTGGCTGCTGCGGGCGCAGGTGGGCCTCGTGTACTTCTTCGGAGGCGTGGCCAAGCTGAAGAGCGACTGGCTCATCCACGCGCAACCAATGAAGAGCTGGCTGGCGGCGAGCACGGATCTGCCGGTACTCGGCCGGCTCTTCGAGCAACCCTGGGCGCCGCATGCCTTCAGCATCGCGGGAGCGGTGTTCGACCTGTGCGTGGTGCCCGCGCTGCTGTGGCGGCGCACGAGGTGGCTGGCCTACGCGGCGGTGGTGGGGTTCCACGTCATCACCCGGCTGCTCTTCCCCATCGGCATGTTCCCGTGGTTGATGATCGCGGGCGCCCTGCTCTTCTTCCCGCCCGACTGGCCGAGGCGGCTCGCGAGCCGCGTCCTCCGCCGGCCGGTGCGCCCCCCCGAGCCCCAGGTCGCACAGGCACCGCCCTCGAGAAGCGCGTGGGTGGGGCCGGCGCTGGCCGTGGCCTTCATCGGGATGCAGTGCCTGCTGCCGTTCCGGCACCTGCTCTATCCGGGAGAGGTGATGTGGACGGAGGAGGGCTTCCGCTTCTCGTGGAACGTGATGCTGATGGAGAAGGACGGCCTGGCCGAGTTCCGCGTGACGGAGCCCGGCACCGGGAAGCGCTGGGTGGTGTCGCCGAGGGAGCACCTCACGCCCTTCCAGGTGAGGATGATGGCCACGCAGCCGGACATGCTGCTGACGTTCGCGCACTACCTGGCGCGCCACTTCGCCGAGCGGGGACACCCCGGGGTGGAGGTGCGGGTGGATGCCTTCGCGAGCCTCAATGGCCGGCCGCGCCAGAGGCTCGTGGATCCCACCGTGAACCTGACCACGGTGGGACCGTGGGACGATCTCCACGGCTGGGTGCTACCCTTCCGGGAAGTGGCGCCGCCTTGAATCAGAGGCCATTCCCGCGACGCGCGAGCACCACGCCCGCGGGCGACACGGCATAGGACTCGAACCAGCCGGGGATGCGGTTCCTCGTGCCGCCGCACCTGTCGAAGCGCTCGTCCACGTAGACGTAATACAGGCCCCGCCACCGGGTGACCCGGACATCCAGCGCCTCCGCCGGACTCGGGCACCTGGCGAAGAGCTCGCTCTGGGGCCCGAGCGACTGGACGACCTCACGAATGACGACACTGGCTGCGAGCGCCGCCCCTCCATCCATGGCGCCCAGGTTCGAGACCTCCGAGATGTCCTTCCTGCCCGGCCACGAGATGTTCCCTCCAGGCTTCTGGGAGGGGGCGGAGCTGGAAGGGGTGACACAACCCACGCAGCAGAGGACGGACAGCACCTGGAGGAGCGGGAGGCACCAGCGGGACACAGGACGAGTGATGCGCTTCATCATGGGCCACCTCCATCAACGAGACGTGAGCATCATCCGATAAGCGCCCCTCATCGAGCATCATGAGGGGGCCCTCTCTTCTTCATGATTTCGTCATGACGCCGCGTATGTCTTGATGCCGAAGACTCACGAGGAGGTAGGCCGATGGACACGTGGCGTCAGCTCTCGACCCTGCTCGGAATCGAGCACCCTCTCATCCAGGCTCCGATGGCGGGAGGCAGCACGACGCCGGAGCTGGTCGCCGCCGTCTCGAACGCGGGCGGGCTGGGCTCGGTGGGAGCCGCCTACCTGAAGCCTGAGGACATCGTGCGGTTCGGCCAGCGGGTGAGGGAGCTCACCGACCGGCCCTACTCCATCAACCTCTTCGCGCCCCAGCCCTCTCCCGGCGAGGTCGACCCGAGCCGGATGCTGGCGGTGCTGGCCCGGCATCACCAGGAGCTCGGGCTTCCGCCGCCTCGGCCACCGACCTCGCCCTTCCCTCCCTTCGAGGAGCAGGTGGACGCCGTCCTGGAGACGGGGGTCCGGCTCTTCAGCTTCACGATGGGAATTCCGCCGCCCGCGGAGCTCGAGCGGCTGAAGGCGCGGAAGATGGTGCTCATGGGCACCGCCACGAACGTGCGTGAAGCGAAGCTGCTCGAGGCCGCGGGGGTGGACGTCATCGTCGTGCAGGGCAGCGAGGCGGGCGGACACCGGGGCACCTTCGCGGAGCCCTTCGACGCCGGGATGGTGGGCACCATGGCCCTGGTCCCCCAGGTGGTCGACGCCGTGCGCCTGCCGGTGGTGGCGAGCGGGGGCATCATGGACGGGCGGGGGATCGCCGCCGCGCGCATGCTCGGGGCCAGTGGCGTGCAGCTGGGGACGGCCTTCCTGCGCTGTCCGGAATCGGGTGCCTCCGCCGCCTACAAGGCCGCGCTCCGTGCGGCGCGGGACGAGTCGACCCTCATCACCCGGGCCCTCTCCGGCCGGCCGGCGCGCGGCCTCCCCAACGTCCTCACGGAGGAGCTCGGGAATTCGGAGGACATCCTCCCCTTCCCCCTCCAGCACGCGGCCACGAGCCCGCTGCGGAGCGCAGCGGCGGCCCGGAACGACCCCCGCTTCATGACGCTCTGGTCGGGCCAGGCCGCGCCGCTTTCCCAGGAGCTTCCCGCGGCGGAGCTGGTGCGGAAGCTGATCGCGGACTCCGCGCGGCTGCTCGGGTGACCAGCGGCCGACCCGCCGGGCGCTCGTGCTTTTCAAGAGCGTGCACCCACTCCACCCAAGATCTTATGAAGGGGGTGCACAGGCGCTCAGGCCGCCCAGGGAGATGACATGTTCCGGATCGAGACAGAGAAAGACCTCCTGCAAGCATTCCGCCCGAGAGACCGGAAGACGCTCGAGCTCCCCGAGGGCATCAAGTTCCCGCTCTTCGTCCGCGACTACCTGGCGTGGACCGAGCCCGCTGGGACGCGCGTCTTCCTGATGCTTCCCTCGCCGGGCGACAGCAGGCGGCCCATGGGTATCTCGTTCCGCCGGGACTCTCAGGGCGGTGGGCCGGGCTCCTGCATGTGCGACTGGTGCCACTCGTACGGAGCGGCGGACGAGATCGGACTGCTCACCACGGACGTGAACTCGAAGCGCCGGGTGGGCATCAACCTCTGCATGGACCTGCGCTGCAAGGAGAAGCTGGAGTCGGTGGCGGACCGGTCCGGCCGGCACCCGCTGGAGCTCATGCAGCCGCTGATGGAGCGCATGGTTCGCTTCGCGCGCGAGGCGCTCGGCGTCGAGACCGTTCCGCGCGACTGAACGCCCGGGGCCCGGCGAGGTGCACGGGCCCCGCTCCGGGACGCCTGACTACAGGCGCCCGTCGAGGAAGTTGCGAACCAGCTTCGGGCCCTCGGGGGTGAGGACGCTCTCGGGGTGGAACTGCAGGCCCACCACGGGCCGCTCGCGGTGCCGCAGGCCCATGATGAGCCCGTCCGGCGTCCACGCCGTGGCCTCCAGCTCCGCCGGCAGGCTCGCCGCCTCCACCACCAGCGAGTGGTAGCGCGCCGCCTGGAAGCCCTGGGACATGCCCTCGAAGAGGCCGCGGTTCTCGTGGCGGATGGCCGCCGTCTTGCCGTGCACCGGCTCCGGCGCCCGCACCACCTTGCCGCCGAAGACGGCCCCGATGGACTGGTGGCCCAGGCACACGCCCAGCACCGGCACCTTCGCGCCGCGGATGGCCTCCATGCTCACCCCGGCCTCCGCCGGCGTGCACGGCCCCGGCGACACCACCAGGTGCGACGCCCCCGAGGCCGCCACGCCCGCGGCGTCGATCTCATCGTTGCGAGCCACCTTCACCTCGGCTCCCAGCGTGTAGAGGAGCTGCACGAGGTTGAAGGTGAACGAGTCGTAGTTGTCGATGACGAGGATCACCGCACACCTCCCTCACGCGCCTGCTTCAGGGCCGTGGCGAGCACCCGCGCCTTGGCCTCCGTCTCATCCGCTTCCTTCGACGGCACCGAGTCCGCCACGAGGCCCGCGCCCGCCTCCCACATGGTGCGGTCTCCGTCGACGAAGAAGGTGCGCAGGGCGATGGCCAGGTCGAGCGCGCCGCAGAAGGACAGGTAGCCCACCGCGCCCGCGTAGGGGCCGCGGCGCGTGGGCTCCAGCTCGTCGATGATCTGCATGGCGCGAATCTTCGGGGCGCCGGACACCGTGCCCGCGGGGAAGGTGTAGGCAAGGGCGTCGAGCGCGTCGTACTTCGCGTCGAGCTTCCCGCGCACCTGCGAGACGATGTGCATCACGTGGCTGTAGCGCTCGATGACCATGAGGTCCTCGACACGCACCGAGCCCGGCGCGGCCACGCGGCCCACGTCGTTGCGGCCCAGATCCACCAGCATCATGTGCTCGGCGCGCTCCTTCTCGTCGGCGAGCAGCTCCTTCTCCAGGGCCAGGTCCTCGGCCTCGGTGGCGCCACGGCGGCGGGTGCCGGCGATGGGACGCACCACGACATCACCCTCGCGCACCTGGACGAGCAGCTCCGGAGAGGCGCCCACCAGCGCGCGCGCCTCGCCCAGCTCGATGTGGAAGAGGTACGGCGAGGGGTTGATGCGGCGCAGCGCCCGGTACAGCGAGAGCGGCGGCGGAGCGCCCCGCGCCTCGAAGCGGCGGGCGAGCACCACCTGCATGCAGTCACCGGCGCGGATGTACTCCTTCACGCGCTCCACGGCGGCCTCATAGCCGGCGCGGTCCCAGTGGACGGTGACGTCCGCCTCGCCGCGCATGGGCGGGTTGGGGACGTAGGCATCCACGGGGAGCGGCCGAAGCAGGCGCTCGGCGAGGGCCTCGGCACGGGCCTCGGCGTCCTTGAGGGCCTGGGCGGCGCTGCCGTGACGGGACGGACGGGCGATGACGGTGGCGTGGAGCGTCTGGGTGCGCGAGTCGTGGGTGACGAACTCATCGCACAGCAGCCACTCGGAGTCGGGGAAGGAGATGTCGGGCGAGTGCCGGTCGGGCACGTGGCGCTCGAACCAGGACATGCAGTTGTAGCCGAGGTAGCCCACCAGGCCGCCGACGAAGGGAGGCTCGCCGGGGAGGGTGGCGACGGCGTGCTCGCGCCAGACGGAGCGAAGGACATCGAGCGGCTTGCCGTCCATACGCTGTGACTGGTCGCCACGCCAGAGGGTGCCGCCATTGCGGTCGAGCCGGAGCCGACCGGAGGGAGCCGAGCCGACGTGGCTGTAGCGGCCGAAGCGCTCGCCACCGTGGCAGGACTCGAGGATGAAGCCGCGCGCGCCACCGAGCTTGAGGTAGGCGGACAGCGGGGTGTCGAGGTCGGCGGGGAGCACGACCGAGACGGGGACCGCCTCGCCCTTCTCCGCGCGTTGGCGGTAAGCCGCCTTGCGCTCCTGAGCGTTCATCACGTTCCTCTGTGTATGCCCCCTCTCCCTCTGGGAGAGGGTTGGGGTGAGGGTCTTCGTGACCAACACCCCGTCACTGGGGGATAGCCTCCGTTATCCCCCGTCCAGCGCGGCCGGAAAAGGGCCACACGGCCTGCTCGACGGCCGCTCTCCCGGCTTGACAACGGAGGACGACCCCCTGGCCACCCGCCTGGCCAGGGGAGTTTCACCGGGGGCATTCGGCCAGCTTCACATCGGCCCTGGCGCGGCGCGCATGGGCGAAGGCCGTCTGGAACTCATCGCCCGACAACGTCCACAGCACGCGGCACAGGGAGGCCTCGGCGGCGCGCCGGACCGAATCATCGGGGTCATTGAGGAGGGGGAGCGCCAGGTCGAAGTCATGACGCGAGGCACCGCGCTTCTCCATGGAGCGAAGCGCGGCCTTGCGGACGCGGGAGGAGGGATCCCGCACCGCGAACATCAAGACCTTGCTGAAGTCCTCTCCCGCTCGCCCGCCCAGGTGCGCGAGGGCGCGCTCGCGAAGGTGGTCGGGAGGGCGCCGCTCCTGGATGACATACAAGGAGAAGCGCACGGCATCCTCGGGGAGCCGCCGCTCGAACAAGGAGAGGAGGGCCGCGCTGGAGTCCTCCACCTCGGCGGGCAGGGAGGCCTCGGCCAGGCCGCGAATGTCCTCGTCCGAGCCGATGAAGTCGAGGGCCTCGGTGGCGAGGGGGTACAGGTCCTTCGCCTCCCTGGGGTCGCGCAGCACCTCCAGCCAGAAGCGGCTCAGCTCGGGAGCGCCGCCGCGGCGATCGGCCTCGTGCGCGCGTATCAACAGCTCCCGGGCGATGCCGAGGCGCACGAACGTGCGGGTCTCCCGCCGGAAGTCCTGGATGAGCGAAGCGGTGCTCGGAGGAGGAGGCCGCGCGCCCCGGGACATCCGGCCCGTGGACAGCTGGATGCGGAACGGGGTGCCCTGGAACAGGGATTCAGCGGGAGGAGGACGTTGAGGCAGGGACACGATGCTGGGAACCCGCAGGGTGAGCACATCGCCGTCGAGCTGAGGCGCCTCCACCCAGCTGACGCCACAAGGGGTCTCGACGAGCCGCCGCCGCTCGGAGGGCGTGAGTGGGGACCCCAGGGACCACTGACCGCTCTCCTTCCCCTCGGGTCCGTAGGCGACCACCGTCTCCGAGAAGCTTCGGATCAGGACCACGTAGCGGCCATCCGCCGAAACGAGGGCCTCGCCCGGGTAGAGGCCATGCTCGAGCGCCCGTTGCCAGACGATCTTTTCCGCCCGGCGGTCGAACAGGGTGAGCGAAGCCCTGGGGGAATCACCTTCCGGCTTCATGGACAGCTCGAAGCGTTCGTCGGGGGTCCGCAGCGTCCAGGCCCTGGGCGGAACGCGCGAGCACGCCAGCACCCCCACGGGCCCCAGCAGCACCAGGGCCACGATCAAGAGTCCCCCCACCCTCGTCCATGCTTTCATCCGGGCAACGGTAGCCCCGTTGACGCGAGTGCCTCAACCCGCGCCACGAACTCAGCGCCTGGGGCCGAAGAGCCACTCGAGACCGCGCCACACGTCATCGCGCCAGGCCGAGTAGTTGTGACCGCCGTGATACTCGCGGTACTCCGCCCGGTGGCCGGAGGCCTGGAGCACCGGGAGCATGCGCTCGTTGCCCTCGACGAGGGCCTCGAAGTGACCGCAGTCCATCCACACGTCGAGCGGCCGGGCCGGGGCCTGGCGGGCGAGGTCGAACACCACGAAGTCGCGGTCCCACACGCTGAAGGCGCCCGACTGGGAGAGCACACGGCCGAAGATCTGCGGCGCGCGCAGCCCCGTGTACAGGGAGATCAGTCCGCCCAGGGAGGCACCGAGCACGCCATGGACACCGGGCTCGCGCTTCTCGTCGATGAGGTTCAGCTCCTTGCGGGCGAGCGGCAGGACGATGCGCAGCAGGAAGGCGAGGGTGGCCTCGCTGCACGTGTACTCGACGGTGCGGGCGGTGCCGCCGTTGGCCACCATCGCCAGCGCGATGGGGCGGATGCGGCCCTGGGCGATGAGGTTGTCCACCAGGGTGGGCAGCTTCGCGCGCCGCAGGTAGTCCGGCCCGTCGAACACCACCACCAGAGGGCAGGCTTCGGTGGTGGGAGGCTCGTAGAGGAACACCGGTCGCTTGCGGCCCACGCAGAACTCGTGCGTCTCCACCAGGTGGCGCGTGACGATTCCCCGCGGCACGTCCCGCTGCCTGCGTGAGAGGGGAGTGGGCCCGGACTCGGGCATGTGGAAGTAGTGGTTGAAGTCCCCGAAGCCGTTGGGAGTGAGGCGCGAGTTGAACGCGTCACGAACCCGCTGCCCCTTCGCGTCCAGCAAGGCGTACTCCACATAGGAGTCACGAGGCAGCGTCAGCGTGTGCGTCCACAGCCTCGGCGCCACCTCCTTCAGGGGAATGGGCTCACCCAACCAGTCCTGGAAGTCGCCCGCGACGGACACGGGCCGGCGCCCGCGCCAGACGAAGGTGGCCTTCTCTCCATCGATGACCGGCGAGCCCTCGGTGCGGGCCCTCTTCTCCAGCGTCATCACGTCCATATGCCCACCAGGAGCAGCGCTCCGCCCCCGAGCCCGGTGGCGAGGAGGCGGCGCCGTGTCATCTTCAGCATGAGGGCGGACGCTAGCCGCCCCTGATGGGACCTGCCAACCCGGCGTTCGAGGGCACCTCAGCGCGCGAGGGCGGTGCGCAGCGGGCGGATGGCCACCAACCCCAGCAGGGCGGCGACGAGCCAGCGGCCCCAGTGCGAGCGCTCCGGCACCGGGTGGTTGCGCGGGGCGTGCTCCTCGAAGAGCTGCACCATGCCCTTGAGGAAGTGGCGCATGTCCAGCGGGCTGCGGCTGGAGAACCACCGCTCGTCGCGAACACCCGGTTCATCCATCCACTGGCCGCCCGCGTTGCGGATGTCGTCCTTGATGCCGGGCCACGAGGCCAGCTTGCGTCCGCTCGCCAGACCCGCGGACACGAGCACCCAGGGACCGTGGCACAGCGTGGCGATGGGCCGGCCATGCCGGTCGATGTCGCGGACGAACTGGAGGACCTCCTCGCTCTGGCGGAGGGAGTCCGGGTTGACGAAACCTCCGGGGATGAGGAGCGCGTCGAAGTCCTCGGGGCGCACCGCGTGGACCGTCTCGTCGACGCGGACCTTCTTGCCCGGGTACATCAGGTTCATCCCGCGGATGCGGCCCTTGTGCAGGGAGATGATGTCCACCTGCGCGCCCCGCTTGCGAAGCGCCTTCACGGGAATGGTGAGCTCCACCTGCTCGAAACCATCCGCGGCCAGCACCCCCACCCGGATGCCCTTCAACGTCTTCCTCGCCATGCCTGTGCCTCCCGGTCCTTTGACCTGAGAGATCCTCGGCATCCCCCTCGTGCCCGGCACGCGAGGCTCCCCCGGTGGGTGGGCGGCCAGGGGAGCATCATCCCCCGGTCAATGCCCTATCGACTCGGTTGCCTCCCGCGAGGCGCCGTAACGGGCCAGCACCTGGCGGGCGAACTCCGTCGTGCAGACCGTCACCACGTCATCGAGGTCCTGATTGAGCTGGAGCACCTCGACGGGCGCTACCCCGGCTGGCTCCTCGACCCAGAGGCCGATCAGCACCTCGCGCAGCACCGCGAGCTCGGTCAGCACCTCCACGAGGTCGAACTGGTCCCCCAACCGCTGGAAGGCATGCTCCCGGGAGAGCATCTGACTCCCGTAATCATTGGTCGAGGCACGCTCGCGCAGCCGCTCCACCAACCAGTCGAGCAGGTGAGGGATGTGGTTCTCCAGACTCTCTTCGGAGAGTTTCCGTGCATCACTGAGCGTGCGCACCATCTCCTTCCAGCGGACGAGAACCTCTTGTTTGTGGTTTTCAATGAGTTGGGCGAGTCCCATGGTTGTTTGAATGTCGGTGTGCCTGATGGAACTCACAAGGCCCCCCTGTCCTCCGGGACAACGAACATTCACCCAGGCAGGATGGCGACCATCCGGGAGGGAGCACCATGTCGAAGGCCTTCACGAAAGAGGACTCCGGTGGGGACGAGGTCCTCCTTCCCCCCCGACCCCGTTCTGCCTCCGGAGAGAAGCGGCACATCACGCCCGAGGGCTACCGGGCCCTCCAGGAAGAGCTCGCGGCGCTCACGGACCCCGCGTCGCGAGACAAGGGCATGCCGGCGCTGGAAGGTGAGGCACGGGCCCGGGAACGTGCGCGCCGGGCGCAGCAGCTCGCCGCCATCCTGGAGGAAGTCCAGGTGGTCACCACCGAGATTCCGGACGAGGAGCACGTCTACTTCGGCGCCTGGGTGACGCTCGAGGATGAGGAGGGCGAGGAGACGACGTACCGCATCGTCGGTCCGGACGAAGCGGACGTGAAGGCGGGCCGTCTCAGCGTCGAGTCCCCGCTGGCCAGGGCGCTCATCGGCAAGGAGGTGGGCGAGTCCCTCCAGTTCGAGCGCCCGCGCGGCGCCATCGAGTACACCCTCACCCAGGTGTCCTACCGTCCGCCCATGTCCTGAGCGTCGCGGGCCCTCCTTATATGCCCTCCTTATATGCGGGGGCTCAGGGCCGCACCTGCTTCATCATCCGCGCGGCGAGGCGGTCGAGCACGCCCGGCACGAACACCTTGAGGGCCATCACCAACTTCGCGGCCGGCATCATCACCACCTCGCGCTCGCGGCGCTCCATGGCGCGCAGGATGAGGTTCGCGCAGGTCGGCGCGTCCATCATCTTGTTGCTCTTCTCCTCCACGGTGTCCCCGTGGCCGGCGATTCCGTCGGCGCCGAGCGCCCGCGAGCGGATGGGGGTGACGACGAACCCGGGTGACACGACGAGCACGTCCACCCCGGTGCCAACCAGCTCGATGCGCAGCGAGTCGAAGAACCCCTGCATCGCGTGCTTGCTCGCGGCATAGCCCGTGCGGCCGGGCACGCCGTTCTTCCCCGTGAGCGAGGAGACGGCGACCACCAGGCCCCGCCGCGCCTTCAGGTGCGGCAGCGCGAAGTGCGTGCAGTAGACCGACCCGAGGTAGTTCACCCGCATGAGGCGCTCGAAGAGGGACAGGTCCGTCACCTCCTCGAACCGGGCGCTCATCGTCACCCCCGCGTTGTTCACCAGGGAGTCGATGCCGCCGAACGCCTCCACGGAGCGCTCCACCAGGCGCCGACAGGACTCCGGGTCGCTCACGTCCGTGGGAACCACGAGCGCCCGTGCTCCGGCCCGCTCACACCGCTGCTTCACCCCGGCCAGCTGCTCCTCGCTCCGGGCCGCGAGCACCACGTTGGCTCCGCGCCCCGCGAGCGCCACCGCCAGCTCTTCTCCGATTCCCGAGGACGCCCCGGTGATGACCGCCGTCTTTCCTTTCATCATGGGTCCCCATGCTGGCACGCGTGCCGCCCCCTACCTATTAGAAGAGGTGTGAGCTCCTCCAAGCGCCGCCGCATCCTCGACATCGTGGCCACCGACGCCACCTTCGAGTGCACCGAGTACCGCGGCCGCGAGGTCTGGCTCGGGAAGTGCTTGCACTGCAACGCCCATCTCCTGGTCGGCCTGGATGGGGAGCCGATCAGCCGCGCCACCATCGAGCACATCGTCCCCCGGGTCCACGGCGGAACGGATGCCCTGGAGAACCTCGGCCTGGCGTGTGCACGCTGCAACCAGGGCAAGGGCACCCGGCATGATCGCCACTACCACCGGGATGCCCGGGTCCGGGAGCTGGTGGAACGCCTGCTACAGCGACGTCGCGAGCGGTGGCGCGATCCAGACGACGCTTGAAGCCCCAGGGGTTCAACCCCCCTTCCATCTCGTAGAAGCCAACATCATCCAGACAAGTTTGCAGCCGCGCCATAACGCCGTGGGTCGTGGTATCCCGCCGTTCGCGGACAGAGAAAGGTTGACAGCCAGATAATGATGCTCGATGGTCACGCGCCGCGTTGGGACGGGACGAAGAGGAGGGACCCCGCCCACGGCAACTCTTCAGTCGGTTGGGGTCGGGCGTGTCCGCATGCCTCCTGCCAGGGCAGGGGCCGTCGCAGCCACAGCAACGCCGTGCATGATCTTCTTGTTCCAGTCTCCCTGTGCCGTCTCCGAGCCAGCCGCGCCGTCCTCCCGGTCGCGTCTGTCCGGAGCCCACTGACTAGCCCCCCGGTCCTGGTATGAGCGGTCCTCTCTTCCCACGATGGACGAACACGGTGTCGCGGGCTTCCGCCGCGGCGCTCCTTGCAATTCCCGCGATCGCGCTCGGCGGTCTGATGGCGTACGTGCGTTCTCCGTTCGTCACCAACCAGAACCGACCGCTCGAGCAGCCGATCGAGTTCGATCACCGGCACCACGCCGGTGACGAGCAGATCGACTGTCGCTACTGCCACTTCTCCGTGGAGAAGTCGCCGTCGGCGGGTATCCCCTCCACCACCGTCTGCATGTCCTGCCACGCGCAGGTGTGGAACAAGAGCCCGTACCTGACCCTGGTACGGCAGGCGTACTTCACGGATCAGCCGATCCCCTGGGTGCGCGTCCACAACCTGCCGGACTTCGTCTACTTCAATCACGCCATCCACGTCTCCAAGGGCGTGGGTTGCGTGACCTGCCACGGCCGCGTGGATCAGATGGGCGCCATCGAGCAGTTCGCGCCGCTGACCATGCAGTGGTGCCTGGATTGCCACCGCAATCCCACGCCCAACCTGCGCCCGCAGGAGTTCATCACCAGCATGACCTGGCAGCCCAAGCCCGAGGAGGCCAAGGCCCTCGGGGAGAAGCTGTACAAGGACTACGACGTTCACGCGCGCACGAGCTGCTCCACATGCCACCGCTGAAGCCCAAGCTCGACGGAGCCCCCATGAAGGACACCCCTACCTCCTTCGCCCTGCCGGTCGTCTCGGACACGGCCGAGGCCGCCCCCGCGCACGACCACGCGCATGACGTCGTGGCCGAGGCGCTCGACCACGCCGCCGCCCACAGCGTGGCCGCCGAGGGCGCCTACGGGAAGACCTACTGGCGCAGCCTCGAGGAGATGCTCGGCAAGCCCGAGTACCTCGAGGAGACCCGCCCCGAGTTCCCCGCGGGCGCGGACCTGCCCCCCACCGGCGTGGCCCGCCGTGAGTTCATGCAGCTGCTCGGCGCCTCGCTGGCGCTGGCCGGCGCCACCGCCTGCTCCACCCGTCCGGTGGACGAGCGCATGGTGCCCTACACCCGCACGCCGCCCGAGCTCGTCCCGGGCAACCCGCTGCACTACGCCACGGGCATGACGTTCGGGGGTCACACCTCGGGCATCCTCGTCTCCGCGCGTGAGGGCCGCCCCATCAAGGTGGAGGGCAACCCGCAGCACCCGGTGAACCTGGGCGCCGCCGGTGTCTTCGAGCAGGCCTTCCTGATGTCGCTGTACGACCCGCAGCGCGCCCGCGTGCTGCGCTACCGCAAGGATCCGCGCTCGCTCCGCACCTTCGGTGAGGAGATTTTCGGTCTGGTGGGCCGCTCCGTGCAGGAGAACGGTGGCGCCCGCGTGCGCTTCCTCACCGAGCCGAACACCTCGCCGGTGCTCGACCACCTGCGCTCGCGCATCCAGCAGCGCCTGCCCAACGCCCGCTTCACCAGCTACACCTCCGTCGACCAGGACCCGGCCAACGAGGGGACGCGTGCGGTGCTGGGCCAGCCGGCCACGGCCGTGTACGACTTCGCCCGCGCCGACGTCATCCTCTCCCTGGATGCGGACTTCCTGGAGAGCCGCCCGGCCAACCTGGCCTACGCCCGCGCCTTCGCGAAGCGGAGGGATCCGTCCGAGGGCAACCTCAACCGCCTCTACGTGTGCGAGCCGCGCTTCACCATCACCGGTGGCATGGCGGATCACCGCCTGCGCGCGAAGTCCGCCGAGGTGTTCGCCATCGCCGCCGCCATCGCCTCGCGCGTGGGCGGTGCGGTGGAGGGCCTGGGTGCCGCCGCGGCCGCCAAGGCGCAGCTCAACGCCAGCCACCAGAAGTGGGTGGATGCCGTCGCCGCCGACCTGCGCGCCAACGCGGGCAAGTGCGTGGTGGTGCCCGGTGAGCGTCAGCCCGCCGCGGTGCACGCGCTGGCCGCCGCCCTCAACGCGGCGCTCGGCAACGTGGGCCAGACGGTGCGCTACATCCCCGCGACCGTCTCCGAGTCCACCAACGCCGCCGGTCTGCGCCCGCTCGTGGACGAGCTGAAGAACGGCGCGGTGGACGTGCTGGTCATCACCGCCTGGAACCCGCTCTACCGCGCGCCGGTGGACCTGGGCCTCCAGGAGCTGTTGGATCCCGCGAAGAATCCCAACCGCAGCAAGCTCACCGTCGTCTACACCTCGCTCTTCGAGGACGAGACGAGCGCGTACGCCGACTGGTTCATCCCGGCCGCGCACGAGCTGGAGGCCTGGGGCGACGGCCGGTCCATCGACGGCACGGTGTCCATCGTGCAGCCGCTCATCCAGCCGCTCTTCAACGGCGTGCCCACCTCGGAGCTGCTCGCGCTGTTCCTCGGTGAGCCGTACCGCACCAGCTATCAGATCCTCCGCGACTTCTGGCGCACCAAGGCCCCGAGCGCGGCGGACTTCGAGACGGCATGGGAGACGTGGGTGTCCGTGGGCCTCGTCCCCGACACCGCCCCGGCGGCCCTCGCCGGCGCGCCCACGGTGGATGGCGCCCGCGCGCTCGTGGACGCCTACACCCCGCCCGCCTCTGGCGAGCTCGAGGTGAACTTCGTCCCGGACTACAAGGTCTACGACGGCCAGTTCGCCAACATGTCCTGGCTGCAGGAGCTGCCGGATCCCATCTCGAAGATGACGTGGGACAACGCGGCCTACATCAGCCCGACCACCGCCGAGCAGCTCCAGCTGAGCCCCGGTGACGTGGCGAAGCTCACCTACGGTGGCCGCTCGCTGGAAGTGCCCGTGTGGATCATCCCCGGCACGGCGGACGGCGTGGTGGTGCTGCCCCTGGGCTACGGCCGCACGGGTCTCTTCGAGACGGTGGCGCGGGACATCGGCTTCAACGCCAACCTGGTGCGCAGCGTGAAGGCGCCCTGGTTCGACGGCGGCGCGAAGCTGGAGAAGACGCGCAGCACGCACAAGTTCTCCCTCACCCAGCAGCACTGGCGCATGGAGGGCCGTCCGATCGCCCTCGACATGACGGTGGCGGACTTCCAGAAGGAGCTGGAGCTGGAGAAGAAGAAGGCCAGCCCGCTGCTCGCCCGCGTGCGCGGCGAGAACGCCAACCTCCTGCCGGAGTTCAAGTACGAGGACTACCGGTGGGGCATGGCCATCGACCTGGCCCGCTGCACGGGTTGCGCGGCGTGCGTCGTGGCCTGCCAGTCGGAGAACAACATCCCCGTGGTGGGCAAGGAGCAGGTGGCCCGCAGCCGCGAGATGCAGTGGCTGCGCATCGACCGGTACTTCACCGGCGATGAGCTGCACGACCCGGAGATGGTCATGCAGCCGGTCATGTGCGTGCACTGCGAGAAGGCCCCCTGCGAGTACGTGTGCCCGGTGAACGCCACCGTGCACTCGGACGAGGGCCTCAACGACATGGTGTACAACCGCTGCGTCGGCACGCGGTACTGCTCCAACAACTGCCCGTACAAGGTCCGCCGCTTCAACTACCTGCACTACACCGCGGACAAGACGCCCACGCAGAAGATGATGATGAACCCGGACGTCACGGTGCGTAACCGCGGCGTCATGGAGAAGTGCACCTACTGCGTGCAGCGCATCGAGCGCGTCCGCATCAAGGCGCGCGTGGAGAAGCGGCCCATCTTCGAGAAGGAGCTGCAGACCGCCTGCGCCCAGGCGTGCCCCACGGAGGCCATCGTCTTCGGCACGCTCAGCGATCCCAACGCCCAGGTGACCAAGCACCACCACGACCTGCGCGCCTACAAGCTGCTGCACGAGCTGGGTACCCAGCCGCGCACCGCCCACCTCATCCGTCTGCGCAACCCCAATCCCGCCCTCGCGCCCGCCAAGCCCGCCGAGGGGCAGCACGAAGGAGGCCACTGAGTCATGGCCGAGACCGCTGCACATATCGCCTCGCTCGACCCGCTCGAGCCGCGGCCTCTCGTCGCGCCGCACCACGACGACAAGAGCCTCAACGAGACCCTGCTCGACCACGTGTGGGCCAAGCCCGGCAAGGGTTGGTTCATGCTGTTCGGCATCGCCCTGGCGGGCCTCGGCCTGCTGGTGCTCGGGGTGACCGTCACCCTGGCCCGCGGCATCGGCATGTGGGGCAACAACCAGCCCAACGGCTGGGCGTTCGACATCATCAACTTCGTCTGGTGGGTCGGTATCGGTCACGCCGGTACGCTCATCTCCGCCATCCTCCTGCTCTTCCAGCAGAAGTGGCGCACGAGCATCAACCGCTTCGCCGAGGCCATGACGCTCTTCGCCGTGTGCTGCGCGGGTCTCTTCCCGCTGCTGCACACGGGCCGTCCCTGGTTCGCCTTCTGGCTCTTCCCCTACCCCAGCACCCTGGGCGCCTGGCCGCAGTTCCGCTCGCCTCTGGTGTGGGACGTGTTCGCCATCTCCACGTACCTCACCGTGTCCGCGCTCTTCTGGTTCGTGGGTCTCATCCCCGACCTGGCGGCGCTGCGTGACTCGTCCAAGGGCAAGCTGCAGCGCACCATCTACGGCCTGTTCGCCCTCGGCTGGCGCGGCTCCGGCCGTCACTGGCACAACTACAAGATCGGCTACCTGCTGCTCGCCGGCCTCTCCACCCCGCTGGTGGTCAGCGTGCACACGATCGTGTCCTTCGACTTCGCCACGGGCCTCATCCCCGGCTGGCACGCCACCATCTTCCCGCCCTACTTCGTGGCCGGCGCCGTGTTCAGCGGCTTCGCGATGGTGATCACCCTCATCGTGCCCGCCCGCAAGTACCTCAAGCTCCGGGACGTCATCACCGACCGCCACCTGGAGAACATGAACAAGGTCATCCTGGCGACGGGCCTCATCGTGTCCTACGGGTACCTGATGGAGCACTTCATCGCCTGGTACTCCGGCAGCCAGTATGAAATCTGGACCTTCTACGTGAACCGCGCGCGCGGTCCGTACGCCGGGGTGTACTGGCTGATGATCGCCTGCAACGTCATCACGCCGAACATCTTCTGGTTCAAGAAGTGCCGGACCAGCGTCCCCATCATGTGGGTGGCGTCCATCCTGGTGAACATCGGCATGTGGTGCGAGCGCTTCATCATCATCGTGACGTCGCTGACGCAGGACTTCCTGCCCTCGTCGTGGGACCTGTACACGCCGACCTGGGTGGACTGGTGCATCTACATCGGCACCCTGGGCCTGTTCAGCACGCTGTTCCTGCTCTTCCTCAAGTTCGTCCCCGCGGTCGCGGTGAGCGAGGTGAAGGAGCTCCAGCTGGAGCTCAAGCACGCCGCCCACCACGCCGCCCACGGCGCGGAGACTGGCGCCGCCGGGACCCTCACCCACGGAGCGCACTGAGCCATGTCCGCCGAGACCAAAGTGCTGGAGAGCTGGGTGCTCGCCGAGTTCCCCTCCCCTGACGTCCTCGTGGCCGCCACCCAGCAGATGCGGGAGAAGGGCTACCAGGGCATGGACACCTACTCGCCCTACCCGCTGCACGGTGGGTCCGAGGCGCTGGGCCTGCCGCCCTCGCGCGTGCCCTTCATCGCCCTGGGTGGGGCCCTCACGGGCATCATCACGGCCATCTCGTTCCAGGCCTACATGAACGGCCTCGACTACCCGCTCAACGTGGGTGGTCGTCCCGTGCTCAGCATCCCGGCCTACGTGCCCATCACCTTCGAGCTGGCGGTGCTGCTGGCGGCCTTCGGAATCTTCTTCGGGCTGCTGGGGCTCAGCCGACTGCCGCAGCCCTACCACCCGGTCTTCGAGAGCGAGGAGTTCCGCAGCGCCTCCACGCACGGCTACTGGCTGAGCATCCCGAAGGCCCTCACCACCGCCAAGGCGGAAGACATCATGGACCAGCTCAAGTCACTGGGCGCGACCCACGTGACCGTGGTCACGGGAGAGACGGAATGAGGTGGCTCATCCCCGCGGCGGCAGGGCTCGCCCTGGCCGGCTGCAACGTCCCGTCCGAGTTCCTCCAGCGCATGGAGTCTCAGGCGAAGTACGAGTACTACGAGACGAGCGAGTTCTGGGCGGATGGCAAGGCCATGCGCACCCCGCCCGAGGGCACCGTCCCGCGTGAGCGGCTGGTGGGCAGCCCCGGCCTCACCACGGGCCGCGTCAACGGCACGCTCGTGACGGCCATCCCCAAGGAGATCGAACTCAACCGTCAGGTGCTCGAGCAGGGACAGAAGCACTACAACATCGTTTGCGCGCAGTGCCATGGCCGGCTCGGTGACGGCAACAGCGTGGTGGCCGAGAACATGGCCCTGCGTCTGCCGCCCTCCCTCCAGGATCTCACCCAGAAGCCGGACGGGCACTTCTTCGCCGCCATCACCGAGGGCTACGGCGTCATGCCGTCCTTCGCCGGCGAGCTGAACATCCAGGAGCGGTGGGCCGTGGTGGCCTACGTCCGTGCGCTGCAGCGCGCTCGCACCACCCAGGTGGGCGGCCAGCAGCCTGTTCCCCAGGAGAACCGATGATTGCCGTGGATCGTTTCAACGGCGGCTCCAAGGTGATGACGCTGGCTGGGGCCGTGGGCGTCATCGGCCTGGTGCTGACCCTCGTGGGCTTCTTCACCGCCCCCCAGCCGACGACGTTCAGCTACCTGCTCGCCTTCACCTACTGGCTGGGCATCTCGGTGGCCTCCATCATCATGGTGGCCATCTTCCACACCGCCAAGGTGAAGTGGACCACCATCCTGCGCCGCTCCATGGAGACCATGGGCTCCAGCGTGGTCGTCTTCGTCATCCTGCTGCTGCCCCTGCTCTTCGGGGCCAAGTACATCTTCCCCTGGGTGGACCCGCAGGCCTGGGTGTTCCCCGGCACCGAGGGCCTGAAGTTCACCGAGGTGGAGCTGCACCACCTGCACCACAAGCACCCCTACCTGAACCTGACCTTCCTCTACATCCGTCAGGTCATCTACTTCGCCACGTGGATCTTCGTCTCCTGGCGGCTGCGCGGCTGGAGCACCGAGCAGGACACCAGCGGCGCGCTCGAGCTGACCGTCAAGCTGCGCAAGTTCGCGCCGGGCTCCCTGCCCTTCCTTGCGCTGACCATTACTTTTGCTGGTTTCGACTGGCTGATGACGCTCACGCCGCTCTGGCAGTCCACCATCTTCGGCGTCTATTACTTCGCCGGTAGCTTCCTGGCGGCGTTCTGCGTGCTGACCATCGCCACCGTGAACGCCCAGGGCAAGGACGAGTACGGGACCCTGGTGACGACGGCGCACTACCACAACCTCGGCAAGCTGATGCTGGCCTTCACGGCCTTCTGGGCCTACATCGCCTTCTCCCAGTTCCTGCTCATCTGGATCGCCAACCTTCCGGAAGAGGCGGGCTGGTTCAAGCTGCGCATCGAGGGTGCCTGGCGCCCGCTGTCCATCGCGCTCTTCCTGCTGGGCTTCGTGCTGCCCTTCTTCACCCTGCTGTCACGCAACCTGAAGCTCAAGCCGCGCCTGCTGGCCATCGTCGCCGTCTACCTGCTGGTCATGCACGCGGTGGACATGTACTGGCTCATCTGGCCGGCGTACTCCCCCCAGGGCCCGTCGTTCCACTGGACGCTGCTCACCGCCTTCGCGGGCGTGGGCGGGCTGTCGGTGGCCGCGGCCATCTGGCTGGCGCGGGGCCGCTACTCGCTGCCGGTGAAGGATCCCTACATCTCGGAGTCCCTGAGGTACGTGCAGCCATGAAGAAGACCGAGTCGGAGCTCGAGTCGCGCGTCATCCGTGGCGCGCATGGCGTGGCCGCGGAAGAGGACCACATCCTCACCGGCAAGGTCGTCCAGGTGGGCGTGGGCGCCCTCGTCATCTTCATCGTCGGCGGCATCTGGGCCTGGCGCCTGCAGATCGCCACCACGAACGAGTTCGCCCCCGAGGGTCCCGCCGAGATTCCGGCCCTCATCACGCCGGACAAGGACCACAAGACGGCCTATGAGATCGGCATCGTGAACCAGCGTCTGTTCGAGCAGGACACGCACGCCGAGGAGAAGATCCACGCCCAGACCCAGGCGCTGCAGAACGGCTGGGCGGACGAGCCCAATGTGGTGGCGCGTCCCACCATCTCCCAGGCGATGGATCAGATCATCGCCGAGCAGACGGCCAGCCGTCAGACGCCGCCGCCGGCGCCCACCCCCGCGCCGCAGCCGGCGCCCCAGCAGCCGTAGTTTCGCGGTAGAGAAGCATCATGATGTCCACCCCTCCCTCCTCTTCCCTGTCTCTGCGCGCCGGGATGGCCGCGCTGCTCCTGGCGCTGGGTGCCGGGATGCCGGCGTACGCCCTCCCGGGCGGAGGCAGGACACCGCAGAGCATCATCGACGCCCAGTCCGACACGCCGCCGCAGGTGCGCGGCGTGGACGTGGAGGAGCACCTGGGCGAGCTCGTCGCGCTGGAGTCCCGGTTCACCGACGCCCTGGGCAAGCCCGTGCAGCTGCGCGACGTGCTGCCCCGGACCCGGCCGGTGCTGCTGACGCTCGTGTATTACAACTGCCCGCTGCTCTGTAACCTCGTCATCAACGAGCAGATCCGCAACATGCGCGAGCTGGGGCTCGAGCTGGGCAAGGACTACGAGGCGGTGACGGTCAGCATCGACCCGAAGGACACGCCGGCGCAGAGCCTGGAGCGGCGGCGGCGGCACCTGCAGTCCATGGGGCTGCCGGAGACGGCGCCCTGGCACTTCCTCACCGGCACCGAGGACAACATCCGGCTGTTGGCGGACGCGGTGGGCTTCAAGTACTCCTACGACGCCAGCACCCAGCAGTACGTGCACCCCGCGGTGGTCATGGTGCTGACGCCGGAGGGCTCCATCTCGCGCTACCTCTATGGCACGTCCTTCCGGGTCCAGGACATGAAGCTGGCCCTGGTGGAGGCGGCGGGTGGCCGCGTGGGTACCAGCTTGGATCGCGTCATCCTCACCTGCTTCAAGTATGACACCGCCACCCGGCGGTACGGCTTCTACATCTTTGGATTCCTCCGGATAGGCTCGCTCATGGTCTTCGCCGCGCTCGCGACCATGCTCGCCTACTACTGGAGGCGTGAGCTGAAGAAAGGCGCAGCAGCATGAACGAGTTGCTGAACAACATCCTGTTCCTTCCGGAGCAGGCGTCGACCTTCGCGGAGCGGGTGGACAACCTGCACTACTTCGTCGTCGGCGTGACGATGCTGATGTCGTTCGCCGTGGGCACGGCGGCGGTGTTCTTCTTCTTCCGCTACCGCCGGCGCTCTCCCACCCAGACGACCGAGTACGTGGTGCCGTCGGTGAAGACGGAGTTCCTCTTCGTCTCGCTGCCGCTGCTCTTCTTCCTCACCTGGTTCGTCATCGGCTTCCGGGACTTCGTGTTCGTCTCCACGCCGCCCAAGGACGCGATGGACGTCTACGTCATGGGCAAGCAGTGGATGTGGAAGTTCTCCTACCCGGAGGGCCCCAACGGCGTGAACGTGCTGCACGTGCCGGCCAACCGCCCGGTGCGCCTGCTCATCACCTCGCGCGACGTCATCCACTCCTTCTTCGTGCCCTCCTTCCGCATCAAGATGGACGCGGTGCCGGGCCGCTACACGCAGACCTGGTTCGAGGCCACCAAGCCCGGCACGTACCAGATTCTGTGCACCGAGTACTGCGGCCTCTCCCACTCGAAGATGCTGGGTGAGGTGGTGGTGCTGGCCCCCGAGGAGTGGGACGCGTGGGTGAAGGAGCAGCGCAAGGGCAGCCTGCAGAACCGTCAGGACGCCCTGGCGGACCTGAGCCTGGTGCCGCAGCCGGCCCGCATGGCGGAGCAGGGTCAGAAGGTGGCGGCCGAGGTGGGCTGCTTCAAGTGCCACACCGTCAATGGCGAGCCGCACATCGGCCCGACGTTCCTCGGACTGTACGGCAAGCAGGAGACGCTGCAGGACGGCATGAGCCTGCGCGTGGACGAGGCCTACATCACCCAGTCCATGATGGACCCGGGAGCCCACCTCACGTCCGGCTTCCCCAACGTCATGCCCACCTTCCAGGGCAAGCTGACGGGGCCCCAGACGGCGGCCATCGTCGAGTACATCAAGACCCTGCGCACCCCGGACATCCGCACCGGCGCTTCCTCTCAAGGACCTGTCTATGAGCCCATCCAGTAGCATCGCAGCCGAGCCGGGCGCCGTGCCCGCGCCGGATGAGCATCACGAGCACCACCCGAGCTACCTCGTCGACGGCACCACGGTGAAGTCGTGGCTGCTGACGCTGGATCACAAGCGCATCGGCGTGATGTACCTCATCTGGGTCCTGCTCTTCTTCCTCATCGGCGGCATCTACGCGCTGATTGTCCGCCTGGAGCTGCTGACTCCGGGACCGACCATCATCGACGCGATGACGTACAACCGCGCCTTCACCATGCATGGCGTGGTCATGATCTTCCTGTTCATGATTCCGGCCATCCCGGGCGCCTTCGGCAACTTCATGCTGCCGCTGATGCTGGGCGCCAAGGACGTGGCGTTCCCCAAGCTGAACCTGATGTCGCTCTACCTGCTGCTGAGCGGCGCGGTCATCGCCATCTGGGGGATGATCAACGGCGGCATGGACACGGGCTGGACGTTCTACACCCCGTACAGCACGCACACGACGACGACGGTGGCGCCCATCCTCTTCGGCGCGTTCATCATCGGCTTCAGCTCCATCGCCACGGGCCTGAACTTCATCGTCACCACGCACACCATGCGCGCGCCGGGCATCACCTGGTTCAAGATGCCGCTGTTCGTGTGGGCCATGTACGCCACGGCGTGCATCCAGGTGCTCGCCACGCCGGTGCTGGGTCTGGTGCTCCTGCTGGTGGTGGGTGAGAACATCTTCCACTTCGGCATCTTCGATCCGGCGCGCGGTGGCGACCCGGTGCTCTTCCAGCACCTGTTCTGGTTCTACTCGCACCCCGCCGTGTACATCATGGTGCTGCCGGCCTTCGGCGTGATGAGCGAGGTGGTGGCCACCTACAGCCGCAAGAACATCTTCGGCTACCGCGCGGTGGCGTTCTCGTCGCTGGGCATCGCCTTCGTGGGCTTCTTCGCGTGGGGCCACCACATGTTCGTGTCGGGCCAGTCCACGTTCAACGCGGGCGTGTTCGCGGTGCTGACGATGCTGGTGGGCGTGTTCACCGCCATCAAGGTCTTCAACTGGGTGGGCACCGTCTACAAGGGCGCGGTCGACTTCAAGACGCCCTTCGCCTACTTCTGCGGCTTCCTCTACTTCACCGTGTTCGGCGGCATGACGGGCGTGGCGTTCGCCACGGCGTCGCTGGACGTGCCCTGGCACGACACCTACTTCGTGGTGGCGCACTTCCACTTCATCATGGTGGGCGCGACCATCATGGCCTTCATGGCGGCGCTCCACTACTGGTTCCCGAAGATGTTCGGGAAGACGTACCACGAGGGGTGGGGCCTGGTGTCCGCGGCGCTCATCATCCTGGGCTTCAACGCCACGTTCATTCCCCAGTTCCTCCTGGGCAACGCGGGCATGCCGCGGCGCTACTACGAGTACCCGGAGCGCTTCCAGACGCTCAACGTGGCCTCCACGGCCGGTGCGTCGCTGCTGGCGTTCGGCTTCATCATCGCCGCCGTCTACCTCACGTACGCCCTGGTGTACGGCGAGCGCGCGTCGGCCAACCCGTGGCACAGCCGCGGCTACGAGTGGCTGACCGAGTCGCCGCCTCCGACCCACAACTTCGTGGGCCCGCAGCCCACCTACACCGAGGAGCCCCACTTCTACGTGGAGCCCGAGAAGGCCGAGGTGCCCGATGCAGTCTAGCTCCGTCGCCGGTACCCCCGGCGCCCCGCACGTGCCGCACGTGGCGGCGCACTTCGCCTCGCGCGAGGTGCAGGACCATGCGGCCCGCCTGGGCATGTGGCTGTTCCTGGCCACTGAAATCCTGCTCTTCGCCGGCCTGTTCGTCTGCTACGCGAACTACCGCTTCGCCTTCCCGGATGCGTTCGCCGCCGCCAGCCGCGAGCTCGATCTGACGATGGGCACCATCAACACCCTGGTGCTCATCACCTCCTCGTTCACCGCCGCCATGGCGGTGCACTACGCCAAGGAGGGGCAGAACAAGCAGGTGGTGTGGATGTTCGTCCTCACCATCCTCATGGCGCTGGGCTTCCTCGTCATCAAGTACTTCGAGTACTCCCACAAGTTCCACGTGCACCAGCTGCCGGGCCCCTACTACGCCTACGACAAGATCCAGCTGCCCGGCGTGTCGATGTACTTCACCATCTACTTCCTCTCGACGGGCCTGCACGCCTTCCACGTCATCATCGGCATGATCGTCCTGGGCTGGGTCACCCTCAAGGCGATGAGGAACGAGTTCAACCACAGCAACTACACCGCGGTCGAGCTGGGCAGCATGTACTGGCACCTCGTCGACCTGGTGTGGATCTTCCTCTTCCCCATGCTGTACCTCATCTAAGGGAGCTCCTCGCACATGTCCGCGATGGCCAATGAGTCATTCAAGGAAACCCAAGAGATGCGTGGGGAGCACCACTCCGGACCGGGCCGGTACCTCCTGGTCTGGGGCGCCCTCATGGTGCTCACCGTCGTCACGGTGTTCACCGGCCGCATGCACCTGCCGCAGTTCGGCCTGCTGCTCGCCCTGGTGATCGCCTCCGTCAAGGGCGCGCTCGTGGCGCTGTATTTCATGCACTTGGCCGAGCACAAGGGCGCCAACCGGCTGGTGTTCGCCACGTCCATGCTGTTCGTGGTGCTGTTGCTGTTGTTCACGCTCTTCGACGTGGGCACCCGCTTCCTCCCCACCCGGCCCTCGGGCTCCCTGATCACGAACTTCCCCGTGGAGACCGGCCAGGCCGGCCGCTACGGCGGTGGGCTGAAGTCGCCCGGCACCAACCCGAAGTAGGTTTCCGCCGACTCGACGTTCCCCTCGCGGCGCCGTGGACCCTTCCCCGGCGCCGCGTTTCATTTGCGGGCGGGAGCTCGCTCCCTTCCGACGACCCTCACCCCGGCCCTCTCCCAGAGGGAGAGGGAGCGCACCCCATGCACCTCGTCCCCGCCTCCGACGCACAGAAGCTCCAGCTTGATGCGCTCACGTACTCCGAATGGGGCAGGCTCCTCACCCTCGAGGGCTACCTCTCCCGGGAGCTTCGTCTGCGCGCACACCCCTGGGCCCGCGCCGACATGCGCACCTGGTTGCTGTGCGCCGACGATGGCGCCGTGCTCGCCTCCTGCGAGACGTTCCGCACCGGCAGCTTCCAGCGCGCTCCCGGCGGTGCGCTCCTCCCGGGAGACTCCTTCGCCATCGCCAGCGTCTTCACCGAGGAGCGTCTGCGCGGCCACGGCCATGCCACCCGCCTCATGGACCTGCTCGCCGCCGAGCTGGAGCGCCAGCCTCGCGCCCACGCCGCCCTCCTCTTCTCCGACGTGGGCCCCCGCCTCTACGCGCGCTCCGGCTACCGCGAGCTCCCCGCCTGGGACTGGCACCTCGCTCCCTCCCCGGGGGCGCCCGGCGAGACGGTGGACTCGCTCCTGCGGGAGTCGGACCTCGGCCCGGCCCTCGACCGCATGCGCCGCCCCGAGCTGCCCTTCTTCTTCTGGCCCACTCCCACCCAGCTCGACTGGCACCTCGAGCGCGGGCGCATCTACGTCGAGCACCTCGGCTGCTCGCTCCCCCAATCCGCTGGCGCCACCGTGGGCGGCTCCACCGCCCTCTGGGGACTCGTGGGCCGGAGCGCCGAGCTGACGGTGTTGATGTTCGACGCCCGCTCGCCCGCCGAGGCCATCGCCCTCCTCGAAGCGGCCCGGCGCGAGGCTCACCGCGCGGGCCTGTCCCGGGTCGTCCTCTGGGAGGAGCCCGGGAATGCCTCGCTCCTGCCGCTCGTGGCCGGCGCCACCCGTATTGCCCGCGACGGCTCGCTGCCCATGGTGCGGCCCCTCCGCCCGGACGTGCACCCGCCGGCCCTCCTCCCCGTGCCGCGAGGGCTCTGGGTCTGACGACCCGTTAGGATGGGCCATGGACTGCACCCGCTGTGGCGCCTGCTGCGTGGCGCCGGACATCGCCGCCCTCGACAAGCCCCTGGGCATGCGCTGCCCCCACCTCACCGCCGACAACCTGTGCTCGGTGTACGAGCGGCGGCCCCAGGTGTGCCGCGACTACGCGGCCGACGAGGTCTGCCACCTCATCGAGGCCCCCACGCTCGAGGAGCGCGTCCAGAAGTACCTCGCCCTCTTCGGGCTCACGGACGAGGCCGAGTCCATCCGCCAGCGCGGCTGTTCCTCCATGCGGAAGGCCCGCTCCGGGTGATATCCCCCGGGCCGTGCCCTTCCAGCCCTCCGAGCCCTTCGCCCCCGCGCGCGGCCTCGCCTCTCCGCACGCGCAGACCATCTACGCCTCGCTCGTGCGCCCCACGCACGCTCCCGCCCTGAAGCGCGAGCGCTGGGAGCTGCCCGACGGAGACTTCGTCGACCTCGACTCCTTCGACGGTGTCACGGGCGCCCCCCACGTCGTCACCCTCCATGGCCTGGAGGGCTCCTCGCGCGCCGGCTACATCACCGCCATCCTCCGCGGCGCCGCCGAGCGCGGCTGGGGCGCCACCGCCATCAACTTCCGCTCCTGCAGCGGAGAGCCCAACCGGCTCGCCCGCTCCTACCACTCGGGGGACATCGGCGATGCGCTCTCGGTGATGAAGCACCTGCGCCAGCGCCTCACCGGCCCGCTCTACGCGGTGGGCTTCTCGCTCGGCGCCAACGTGCTGCTGCGGTTATTGGAGGAGACGGGGGACCACTCCCCCGTGGACGCCGCCGCCGCCATGAGCGCGCCCTATGACCTGGGCGTCTGCGCGGACACGCTGGATGGACCCGGCCCCTTCCAGCGCCTCTACCGCGAGCGCTTCCTGCGCACCCTCAAGGCCAAGGCGCGCGAGAAGCTCCGCCGCTTCCCCGGTGCCTTCGACGGCCAGGCCATGGAGCGCGCGCGCACCATCCGCGGCTTCGACGACTCCGTCACCGCCCCGCTCCACGGCTTCCGCGACGCCACCCACTACTACGCCGAGGCCTCCTCGGGTCCCCGCCTCCACGCCATCCGCCGCCCCACCCTGCTGCTGAGCGCCAAGGACGACCCGATGATTCCCGCCGCCACCCACCCGCGGGACGTGTCCGCCAACCCCCACCTGCACCTCGTCGTCACCGAGCACGGTGGCCACGTGGGCTTCGTCGCCGCGAGCGCCTTCTCCCCGTCCTTCTGGGGCGAGGCGGAGATGCTGGCCTTCCTCTCCTCCCGCAATGCGGGCGCCCGGCCGGGGTGACCCGGCCGGGCTCCGCACCGGGCGCCCCATCGCCCTCCCCCACCCCTTCACCTCACGGCGGGCGGCCCATCCATCCCCCACCCCTTCACCGCCGCCCCGCCGCGAGGCACCCCACGGCACCGCTCAACCCAACCCGCCCCACCCCGTCCCGCGATACCGCCCCGTCCTGCGCACCGATGCATCAGCACGAGTCGTGCCGAAGCCCGCGTAGGGGATGAAATCTCGTGATTCCAGGAGCTTGGGAGCCAACTCGTCCCGTGGGGCAGGTCCGCGCGCGCCGGGGCCCGGAAAAAACTCCCGGGGCCGGCGCAGGCGAGGCGGAAAGGGGATGCGAGAGGGTGGGAAAAACCTTCCCTACCCACGTTACAACCCCGCCCATGGCCAGCCTTCCTCCCTGCGGGCTGTACCGGACACGCCGAGCGCTCGGTACGGACATCCCCGCGGGCCGACTCGTCTACTTCCACAACCATGGAGAGCCGGGCCCCGGCCTCTATCTGCCGAGCGGCTGGGCCTCCAACCGCGCCCGCTGGCACTCGCGGGGCACGCTCCTGCCGGACGCGGCCTGGGCGGAGAACCTCGAGCCCCTGCTGGCCGAGGGCCTCTACCGCGTCCTCGCGTCCTTCACCTGCTGCGCGAAGGACTGCCGCACCTTCGAGCACGAGCAGCTCGTCCAGCTCGGGTACAACGGCGAGGCGGAGCCCATCCTCTTCGTCCCCGAGTGGACGGAGCAGGGGCTCTTCCTGCCCACCGGCGGCACCCGCGTGGACCGGGAGCGTCTGGAGCGGCTCGCGCCCTTGAAGGTCGCCCGGAGCGAGACCGCCTCGGGCCCCGACTCCCTGCTCCACTGACGCGGGCGGGGTGCGTCAGGCCTCGCCGATGGGCGGGCGCAGCATGCGCAGCAGGTGCTGGGCGAGCAGATCCCTCGTGGCCCGCTGCAGCTCGCTCAGGAGCTGGTGCAGGCCCTCGGCCGAGCCGTCGCGCACGTCGCGCACGCGCTCCTCGTTGCCGTCGAAGACGCGTAGGCGCCCCGGCACCAGGGTGATGAGGGGCTGGCGCGGGTGGCGCCGCTTGAGCAGGCCCAGCATCAACGGGTGGTCCTCGTCCGGCCGGCGCGCGTCCACCACCACCAGGGCGGGCTCGTCCTCGGCGATGGAGTCCAGGACCTCGTCCGCGTCCGCCATGGCGACGACGGAGAGGTCCGGCTCCGCGAGGATGCGCGAGAGCAGCTCCCGGGAAGGGCGGTGCGGGCTGAGGATGACGATGCGGCGCATCATGATGATGCCGGAAGGGTAGACCCTCCCCTTCGGCACCACCAGGGCCTCGGCTCCAGCGAGGAGGCGTCCGAGCCTTCCCTGAACCCCCTCGCTGGACCACACGAGAAGTAGGAAGGAAATCTGGCGCGGGGCCCGCTTCTGGCCGAGTGTACACTCCTGGACGAATGAGGGGCATTCCGCTGGTAAAGCACCTGCAAGTTTCCTCCCTGGACAGCCTGCTGGACGCAAAAAACCAACCTCGAAAGTCATGCTCTGGCGCTGGCGCGGAGATCGGGTTACTCCCGTCTCGCACCGATGGCGACCGAGCTCCACTTCGACTGCGGCACCCTGGTTGCGCCCTCGCTTCCGGAGGATGGTGCCCTGCGAGCCCTCTTCCAGCGAGACACGCGCACCGGGGTGTACCGGGCCGCGGCCCGGCACTACCGCGAGGTGGTGTTGCGGCTGCGCGAGCTGGGCCTGCCCTACGAGGACAGGGCGAAGCGCTTCGAGCCCTTGGAGGTAGTGCTCACCCAGCCCATCGAGCCCTTCCCCCACCAGCGGGCCGCGCTGGAGGCCTGGAACCAGGCGGGCGGGCGGGGGTTGGTGGAGCTGCCCACGGGCGCGGGCAAGACTCTGCTGGCGGTGCTGGCCATCGCCCGGGTGAAGCGGCCCACGCTGGTGGTCGTGCCCACCTTGGATCTCATGACGCAGTGGCAGGGAGTGCTGTCGAGGCACCTGGGCGTCGCGGTGGGAATGCTGGGAGGCGGAGTGAGTGACCGGCAGCCGCTGACGGTGACGACGTACGACTCGGCGGCGATGCAGACGGAGTTCCACGGCAACCGCTTCGGCTTCCTCATCTGCGACGAGTGCCACCACCTGCCGGCGCCCAGCTACCGTTTCATCGCGGAGGGCTCGCTGGCGCCGTACCGGCTGGGCCTCACCGCCACGCTGGAGCGCACGGACGGTGGCGAGCGCGTGTGCGAGGAGCTGCTGGGGCCGCTGGTGCACCGCACGGACATCCGCGAGTTGCAGGGGCGCTACCTGGCCCCGTACGAGGTGCGCCACATCGAGGTGCCGCTGACGCCCGACGAGCAGACGAGGCACGACGAGGCGCGGGCGCGCTACCTGGCCTTCATCCGGCAGCGGGGCATCCGCTTCGACGTGCCGGAGGGCTGGGCGCGCTTCCTCGCGGAGAGCCAGCGCACGGACGAGGGGCGCGCGGCGTACCGGGGCTACCGGGAGCAGCGGCGCATCGCCCTCACCTCGAGCGCGAAGGTGGACGTGCTGTGGCGCCTGCTGCTGGAGCACCGCGAGGACCGCATCATCGTCTTCACCGACGACAACGAGACGGTGTACACGCTGGCGCGCAGGCTGCTGCTGCCGGCGCTGACGCACCACACGCCGGTGCCCGAGCGCAAGGCGCTGCTGGCGGCCTTCGCGAGCGGGGAGCTGCCGGTGCTGCTCACCTCGCGGGTACTCAACGAGGGCGTGGACGTGCCGGAGGCGCGGGTGGGCGTGGTGCTCAGTGGGAGTGGCAGCGTGCGAGAGCACGTGCAGCGGCTGGGGCGGATCCTCCGCCAGCGCCCGGGCAAGCGCGCCCTCTTGTACGAGGTGTGCTCGGCGCAGACGGCCGAGGCCTCCATCAGCGAGCGGCGGCGCCAGCACCGGGCCTACCAGGAGGACGAGCCTTGTTGACGCGCGAGCTCCTCCTCTTCCGCGTGCGCGACGGGAAGCTGCGCCCCTCCTTCGTGAAGCGGGGGGACGCGGGGCTGCTGGCGCTGGCGGGCGAGCTCATCGCCGAGGTGGAAGCGGGGCGCGGGCGCACGCGGGACGAGGTGGAGGAGACGCTGGGGCTGAGGGCCGGAGCGCACACGCGGCCCAAGGTGGCGCGGGGGTTGGCGAAGCTGCTGGTGGACCGGATGCTCTTCGACGAGCCCTCGGAGGGCATCTCCGAGGCGCGCGCGGCGGCCTTCCGCGAGGCGGCCCGGGTGCTGCGCGCGCTGCCCGGAGACGCGACGGTGGAGGCCTACGAGTCGCGGCTGGCCGAGGCCCTGCCCCGCCCCCTGCCCGAGCTGCGCGAGGCGCTGTACGCGGACCTCCCGGGCAACCGGCGGCTGCTGGACTGGGAGGCGGTGGCTCCGGCGGATCTGCTGGATCGCTACAACCTGTCGCTGGCGCAGGGGCCGCTGTTCGATGCGCGCCGGCTGACGCTGAGGGCCCGGGCGCCGGAGCTGCTGAGGGTGCGCAAGGTGCTGCGCTGGCTGAAGTTCTGCCGGCTGGTGGCGGAGGTGCGGCGCGACGGCGACGACTGGGTGCTGGAGGTGGAGGGCCCGGGCGCCATGCTGTCGCTGCAGAAGAAGTACGGGCTGCAGCTGGCCAGCTTCCTGTCGGTGGTGCCGGTGCTCGAGCGCTGGCAGCTCACGGCGGCCATCGAGAGCCCCCGGCGCCGGGTGACGCTGGTGCTGAGTCACGAGGATCCGCTGGTATCCCCGCACGGCTCGGCGCTGGGCCACATCCCGCCGGAGGTGGCCACGCTGGCGCAGGGCTTCGACGACGCGGACTGGGAGTTGGATCTGCTGCCCCTGCCCCGCAACACGGGAGCCACCGGGTTGTGCGTGCCGGACCTGACCTTCCGTCACAAGCAGACGCGGCGCGAGGTGGCGCTGGAGCTGTTCCACGCGTGGCATGCGGGCCCCCTGGCGCGGCGGCTCGAGGAGCTGCGCTCGCGGCCGGATGAGGGGCTGCTGTTGGGGGTGGATCGGGCGCTGGCGAAGGACACCGGGGAGCGCGCTGCTCTGGAGGCACACCCGCAGGTGGTGCTCTTCCATGGATTCCCATCGGCGAAGAGGCTGCGCGCGAGGCTCTCACCGTGAGACGGACACCCTGCCTACCCGTTCTTCTGTCCCAGGTGCGCGGCCACGAGGCTCAGCACCCGGAGCGAGTTGCGATCCAACTGGCGGGCCCGGCGCAGCAGGCGGCGAAGCTCGGCGGGCTCATTGGCCTCGGGAGGTGGAGGCTGCGGCGTCCAGGCGACGGGACTCTCATTGGACAGGCCCAGGGCCTCGTCCGCGGACAGGGCGAGCACCGCACACAGCTTGCGAAAGGTGGGGACGCTCGGAAGCATGTTTCCCCGCTCCAGGCGCCCGTACACCTCGGTGGCGATGCCGATCCGCTCCGCCACGTCTTCCTGTGTGAGGTTGAGGCGCTGCCGGGCTGCGCGTGCGCTCTCTCCCAGCCTGGTTGCCAGCTTTTTTGCCATTGTCCCGGGACCCGAGTGGTTCACCGGTGGCAATATGACTCGGGAGGTTGGTTTCCCAGGACGACTGGGGTAGTATCTCCGACCGAGGACCCGTCACGTTACATGCCAGGTCCTGGAGGCTCGGGATGACCGCTGACGGCAAGCCCTCCTACCTGTTCGTCGACGAGGACCCTCTGCAGCTCTCCGCCTTGCGGAGGATGTTGCGGGATGTGCCAGGTACCAAGCGCATGGCGACCAGTGGAGAGGAGGCCCTGCAGATGGCGGAGGAGGAACCCCCCTCCGTCGTCGTCGCGGCGTACATCCTGCCGGGCATGGATGGACTGACCTTGCTGGCGGCCCTGCGGGCCCGCACCCCCGGCCTGCACTGCGCCCTCCACACCACGCAGTGGCCCGCGAGGGACATGCTGCCGCCCGACATCACCGTGCTGCTCAAGCCCTGCCCGCCCGAGCGGATGAGGGCCTTCCTGATGTCGGCGGCCACCGAAGAAGAGAAGTGAGCGGGGCCCACCGCCTCAGGACTTCGACTGCTCCATCTTCTTGCGCAGGCTCAGGGGGCGCATGTCCGTCCACACCTCCTTGATGTAGGCGAGACACTCGTCCTTGGTGCCTTCCTTGCCCGCGTCCTTCCAGCCGAGCGCGTTCTCACGATCCGCCGGCCAGATGGAGTACTGCTCCTCGTGGTTGACCACGACCTTGTAACGCTGCGTGTCCTCAGTGCTCATGTCCCCATTTGAACCCGCCGGCTCACGGGGGGTCAATGAGCGGATGCGCGGGGGCCGCGTGGAGCCCCTTCCCCCGGAGCACCCGCCCGACCTCGCGGGTCGGCTCGGAGCCGCCGGGAGGAAACGGAGGGCAGGACCTGTCGGGTTTGGGCCGGATGCGTCCGGGAGACCACCTCCGAGGACCTGCCAGGGTGGCTCCCCCTCCTCCTACCGGACCCCCCGGGAGAGGGCCCGCGCGTACTCCCAGGCCACCCGGGTGAAGCGCGCCGTGGCCAGCCCGCTCACGTACTGGCGCACCATGGCCCGCGTGGCTCCCACGTAGAAGAGCGCGCGGCGCGTGCGCTCCAGCTCACGCTCCGTGCGGCCCGGCTTGCCCTCCATCCAGGACATGCCGTCCAGCGCGTCCACACCGCAGAAGAACACCACCGGGCTCTCGTGCCCCTTGCACGAGAAGGCCGTCGTCACCCGGATGTAGTCCACCTTCCCCACGCTGAAGCCCGACACGTCCTGCCCGCTGCGGCCACCGAAGGCCACCGCCGGCAGGCCCGCGCGCTCCAGGGCCTCGGCCAGCCGCGCCGGGCGCACCGGGGCCACCACCAGCACGTCCGAGGGAAGTACCCCCTCCCGCTGGCACAGCCGCTTCACCTCGCGCACCAGCCACGCCTCCTCCGCCTGCGCCGAGTCGAAGCCGCGCACCACCGGCACCACGCCCTCGCGCTCGGTGCACTGCAGCCGGTACAGCCCGTCCACCCCCGGCACCGGCTCCTCCAGCAGGCCCTGCTCGCGCAGCTCGTGGGAGCGCATGAACTCGCGCATGCCGGGGTTGGGCAGCTTGTGCAGGCCGAGTGGATCCAACACCACGTTGAAGGCCAGCTCGGACACCTGGCGCGTGGAGCGGAACGCCTCGCGCAGCACGCGCACGCGGCCGGTGAAGTCGAGCCCGTCCGGCAGCTCCTTGCGCAGGGCCTCCACGGCGCTGTGCCCGTACACGTTCTGCGAGTCGTCCGCGAAGAGCAGGAAGGCCTTGAGTGGCGGCCCCTCCCCGCGCGTGAGCGGGCGGGCCAGCGAGTACAGGTGCGCGAGCTCCGTGGCGCTCAGGTCCTGCGCCTCGTCCACGAAGACGGCGTCGAAGCTGTCCGGGGCGAAGGAGCCCGTGCCCGTCATGTGCATGAGCGTCACCCGCTGTGTCATCAGCGGCGCCCGCTTGCCGAGCCGCTGCCGCATGGCCGCAACCAGCAGGCGCGACAGCAGGGGCGTCAGCGCCTTGTTGAAGAAGGACACCAGCACGCGCGCGTCCGGGTGCTCGGCGAGGTAGCGCGCCACCCAGTGCGCCAGCACGTACGTCTTCCCGCTGCCGGCCACGCCGCGCACCAGGTGGTGCCCCTCGTCGAAGCGGCGCTCGAAGAGGGCCACCTGCTCCTGGGTGAAGAGCGGCCCCATGTCCCGGAGCGAATCGATCTCCTGCCCGAGGGCCTCGGGCCGCCGGGCCACCTGGGCGCGCACGCCCGGCATCACCAGCAGGGGCTGTAGCGAGAAGCGGGGCTCCAGCGAGGGCGCCACGGGCGTGAGCAGCTCCAGGAGCTGCGAGGGGATGGCGGCCTCGGACTCGGCGCGCGAGGAGAGGACGAAGAGGTACTCGCGGGCGCGGCTGGCGGCCACGTTGAGCATGGGGGTGAGCTCGCTCGGGGCGAAGGGGCGCCCGGCGGCCACGGTGTCCACCACGACGACGTCGTACTCGGTGCCCTGCTGGCGGTGGATGGTGGAGGCCTGGAAGCGTGACTCGCTCCACCCCTTCTCCAGGGCCAGGGCGCGCAGCAGGGCCGCCTGCGCCCGGTACGGCGTCACCGCCAGCACCTTGAGGCCCGCCTTCAGCGCCGGCGCGGCGAGCGACACCACCAGCTCCGCCGAGAAGGGCCGCCGGTAGCCGTGGCCCGACTCCCCGCGCTCGTGACAGACGCGGCGCGCGTCCCGGGTGGCCTCGTCCAGCACCACCCAGCAGGCGCGCGCGGCCGGGTACACGTCCACCGTCTTCGGCTGCCGGGTGCGCGGGCCCTCGCCGTCCTCCAGCATGCCCGCGTAGCAGAAGTGGCTCACCACGGAGCCGATCTGCGGGTGCATGCGGTGCTGTGTCCGCAACAGCAGCACGTGCGAGGACTCGGACGCGGCCCGGGCGTCCTCCAGGTGCGACAGCGGCGAGCTGCGCATCCACGTCTGCACCGGCCGCTCCGCGCCCTCCAGTGCGCGGCTGACGGGGCCAATCTGCTTCGGATCCCCACCCAGCAACACCTTGCGCGCCAGCGGCGCCATCAGCCCCACGGCGGCGCGAGACACCATGCCGGCCTCGTCCACCACCAGCCGGTCGAAGCGCTCGGCGCCCTCCAGCTCGGACACGAGCCGCAGCGCGCGGTGCACGGTGAGCACCATGAGGGTGGCGTACCCCTCCCGGGCGACGAAGAGCGTCTCGTCCGTGAGGCCCTCGCGCACCTTGCGCAGCTCGGCCTTCACGGTGGCCATGCGCGAGGGAGGAGCGCCGTTGAGGAACTCGCGGCGCACGCGCTCCTCCATGTGCTCGATGCTCGCCGCGTGCTTCTGGTAGCCCGAGTCGTGGAGGACGGCGGGGAAGGCGTTCGTCAGCTCCAGGCCCACGCCCACGCCGCCCCGGAAGATGCGGCACGTGGTGTCCGGCGCATGGAGGGCCCCGGCCTTGGACAGCATGCGGGCCACGCGCAGGGCGAGCGTATCGGCGGCGCGGTTGGTGGGCGCCACCGCGAGGATGCGCTCCTTGGGGTTGCGTTGAATCGCCTGCGCGAGCAGCCGCGCCATCGTCTCCGTCTTGCCCGTGCCCGGAGGCCCCCAGAGCAGGCCCCAGGGTTTCTCCCAGAGGTCCTCGGGGCCGGGAGAGGGGCCGGCGCCGTCGTCGGGGATGTCCCCGCGCACACGGTCCAGCGCCTCGCGGACGCGCGAGCCGCGCGAGTCATAGGCGCGCGAGGCGGCGAGGAGCGCCTCGGAGAAGTCGAAGGGCTGGAAGGCCCAGCGCTCCGCGGAGGCCACCTCGGGCGGGATATGGCCCAGCGAGCGCGTGGAGATGAAGACGCGGCCCTGGGTGGGGTCCACGTGGACGATCTCCCCCACGAAGCGGCGCTCGTTCGGGAGGAAGCCGATGAGCTGTCCCCCACCCCAGCTCGCGTCCGCGGCGGGCTGGGGGGTGAGCCCGAGCAGGGACTCGTCCTCGAGCCGCACGTCCTCGGCGCCCTTGAGCATCACCCACCGGTACAGGGAGCGCTCGCTCTCCAACGCCGCCAGCAGGTCCTCCGGCAACACCGAGCGCACGACGAGGTCGGCGGGCTCGGCGGACGGGGCCGCGGTGGAAGGAGCCTGGGGAGCAGGCTTCCGGGCATGACGTGCCTGTGCTGACTCGTTCCCCATTCGGAAGGCCGGACCGGACAACGCCATGGTGCCCTGTGGAGGCGCAGAGGAAAAGCAGGCGGGCCTCGCTGAAACGTCTGAACGGGTCGGGAGTCCAGTAAGGTAGACGGTCAGCGCCCCCCACCATGAAGCTCTACGCCCTCAGTGACCTCCACCTGCGCTACGAGAAGAACCGGCAAGCGCTCGAATCACTCGCCCCCCATCCCGAGGACTGGCTCATCGTTGCTGGAGACGTGGGAGAGACCCAGGAGCACATGGACTTCGCGTGGCGCACGCTGACGGCGCGCTTCCAGAAGCTCATCTGGGTCCCCGGCAACCACGAGCTGTGGACGCTGACGCGCGAGCAGCCCGCGCTGCGCGGCGAGGCCCGCTACCAGCAGGTCGTGGAGCACTGCCGCTCGTATGGCGTGCTCACCCCGGAGGACCCCTACCCGCGCTGGCCGGGCGAGGGCCCGCACCGGGTGCTGGTGCCGCTGTTCCTGCTCTACGACTACTCCTTCCGCCCGGACCACGTCTCCGAGCAGGGCGCCGTCGAATGGGCCCTGGAGTCGCACGTGCTGTGCACGGACGAGGCCGTGCTGCACCCGGACCCGTACCCCTCACGGTCCGCCTGGTGCGCGGCGCGGGTGGAGCAGGCACTCGCCCGGCTGGAGGCCCTGCCGGCGGACTGCTCCACCATCCTCATCAACCACTTCCCGCTGCGCTACGAGCACGTGCGGCTGCCGCGCATCCCCCGCTTCTCCATCTGGTGCGGGACGAAGAAGACGGAGGACTGGCACCAGCGCTTCCGGGCCGAGGTCGTCGTCAGCGGCCACCTCCACATGCCCGCCACGCTGTGGCGTGACGGGGTGCGCTTCGAGGAGGTGTCACTCGGCTATCCGCAGCAGTGGGCCTGGCGCGGGGACATCTCCCGGTGTCTCCGGGAGATATTGCCGGGCCCCACGCCTGACGCCGCTCAGTAGAAGCAACGCACGCGGACCGTCCAACCCGGGTTCCACCCGGAGCAGGACCAGTACTCGTTCGCGGTGAACGTGGTGGAGCCGTCACCCAGCCGCTCACGGACGGAGCCCCAGCCCCAGGGCGCGCCGCAGAACGACACGCCCGCGCAATCCCCCGCCTCGGCCGAGCACCAGTTCGCACAGGTCGTTCCATCGCCCTGCCACCCCCCCGGGCAGCGGTCCTGCGTCCCCGCGCACTGGCCCCACCAGTAGCCGTTGGCCGTGGTGGCGCCCGTGAAGCCGAGCTCCTGGCAGAGCTGGTCTCCCGAGCGCGTGCCCCGTCCACAGGAAACCTGGGCCGTGCGCACGCTGGGCACGCAGGCCCCGTGGCCGTCGCAGATCTGATTCGTCCCGCACTCCGTGTTGGCGGGCAGGGGGCTGTCGACGCACACGGGCGCGCCGCTCGAGAAGTCGATGACGCCACGGCTGCACGGGTTGCCGGTGTCGCACGACAGCCCGGACCCGTATAGCTCCGCGGTGGCCTGGTCGTGGTTGCTGACGCCTCCCACCGCGAGGACGCGGCCATCGGGCAGCAACGTGGCGGTATGGGAGTAGCGTTCCACGTTCATGCTGACCGCGGCGCTCCACGTGCCGCCGGCGGGGTCATACAGCTCCGCGGAGGTGACGATGCCGGTGTACTCGTGGAAGCCACCGGCCACCAGGACCTTGCCGCCGGGCAGGAGCGTGGCCGAGTGGAAGCGGCGCGGCGTGGCCATGGCGCCAGTGGCCGACCAGGTACCGGTCTCCGGGTCATACAGCTCGGCCGAGGCCCCGAGGGCCGGGTCGATCCCCGCGCCGCCCACCACCAGCACCCTGCCACTCCCCAGCGGGGTGGCCGAGTGCCAGGCGCGGCCCACCCCCATGGCCCCCGTGGCCGACCAGGAGCCGGTGGCCGGGTCATACAGCTCGGCCGAGGTCAGCAGGTTGCCGCTGGCGTCCAGGCCGCCCATCACCAGCACCTTGCCCCCGGACACCAGGACGGCCGCATGGGAACGACGGGCCACGCCCAGGTGACCGGTGGCCGACCAGGAGCCGGTGGCCGGGTCATACAGCTCGGCCGAGGCCAGCGCGGTTCCGCCGTGCTCCCCGTCGGCACCACCCACCACCAGCACCCTGCCATCGGGCAGCCGGGTGGCGGTGTGGTGGAAGCGCGCCGAGACCATGGCGCCAGAGGAGAACCAGAGGCCCGAGACCGGGTCATACAGCTCCGAGGTACCGCCACCACAGATGAGCACGCGGCCATCCTTCAGCGGCGTCAGGCCATGGGCGCGGTAGGTGGTGAGGGTATCGCCCGTGCGCGTCCAGGAGCCGGTCCCCGGGTCATACAGCTCCGCGGTGACGTTGAAGCCACCGGCCACGAGCACCTTGCCACCGGAGAGCAGCGCGGCCGCGTGCTGCAACCGGCTCCGCTCCATGCTGCCCGTCAGCACCCACCCGGAGGACTCGGCGGGCGGCGGGAAGGGCGCGGTCCAGATCCTGGCGAGGCCCTCGTTCTGGACGTCTCCCCCCGTGGTGTCGATGGAGAGCGCGACGATGGGCGTGGAGGACCCGAAGCCGATGAACTCGAAGGCGTTCGCCGCCGTGCCGAGCACGTCATCCGTGAGCGTCTGGCTCGACCCATCGGCGAACGTGAGCGTGACGGTCTCGACCGCCGAGTGATTGGTCAGCAGCTCGAGGCCCACCGCGGAGACGGGCCGGGTGAAGGTGAGCTCGTAGTCATCCTCCCCCCGTCCAACGATGGTCGGGACGCGAGGTCTGGGATTCGTGTTGTTGACGTTCCACCCCGGGCCGATGAGGCAGATCCACTCCTGGGAGTGCGGAGCGCGGACCACGAGGCCGGGCAGCTCCTGGTGCCAGGGCAGCGCGATGCCGGAGAGCGCCTGGGTACAGCTATGGTCGGGGGACGAGACGATCTTCGTCGGGTAGGCCGCCTCCGCCGAGGGAGGGAAGGCCACCGGCCTCGCACCGGTCGTCGAGGCGAAGTCGGCCTGATGCGTGAATACTTGCACCTGCAAGTGCGCGGATGTGGTCCGCAAGGAATCAGGCGACTCTTCTCCGACCTGCGTGCAGGCGGAAAGAGCAATGACACAACACAGCATCGCCAGCGTGGAAGTTCGATGCACGAAGACATCCCCCAATCGGTGATGTCTTCAACCTACAAGGAAATCATCTCCAGGTACGAGCCGGGACAAGTGATTGTCATTGTCCCGCCAGTCCTCGCATCACGGCCGTCCATGGCCCGACAGGCAATGGCGACCTGGCGTTGGAAAGGACTCAGAGGACGTGGATGGCGCGCTGTGTCTTCACGTCCAGCAGCCCCGTGGTCGTGGTGCCGCCGCAGTACTGCTGGATCTTCCGGGCGATGAGCTCGGCCAGGCCGGTGAGCTCCTCGGTCTGGATGGCCGCCGAGGTGGCCTCGACGAACAGGGCGATGTCCTTGGAGCCGGTGGTCACCTTGGCCTGATCGCAGTCGCGGAAGTTCCAGCGGCGGGTGAGCACCTTCTCGTCATCCGCGTACACCACCTCGCCCGCGTCCGTCTGCTCGGGCTTGTCGGAGCCGATGGCGGTGAAGGACTCGCCTCCCTTGGACAGGCGCAGGTGCACATCACCCTTCACGCCCGTCACGTCGTAGCCGCCCACCGGCAGCAGGTAGAAGAGCTCCGCCAGCAGGTAGGCGTTCACCGCCTTGCTGATCCACGGGACAGGGTCCCCCTTCACCACGCGGCGCAGCAGCGCCTCGGCGCTGGGGCGGAACTTCTTCGGGTTGACGCCAAAGCTCTGGTAGGCCTCGCGCCACGCGAGGATGCGCCGGTCCGCCTCGAGCGCGGGCTGATCCGCGAACTGGCCACGGAAGCGCTGCTCCGCCTCGCGCAGCTCGTTGCCCAGGGCTTCGCTCTCCCCGGTGTTGTCCATGCCCCGCACCGTCAGGAAGCTGATGCGCAGGTCCGGGTAGCGCTGGGCCATCTCGTCGGAAACTTTGAGGTCCACGGGTCCTCCCAAAAAGGCGAAAGGGACGGGGCCCTTCGCAGGAACGACGGGACACGTCAAGCCCTCCGGGCGGAGGAACCTACCTGGCAAGAAGGTGGTAGAAATCTTTCATTGCTGAAAGAAAAGGAAAAAGGGAATTCTGGAAGAGATGAGGGGCGTCGAGAACGAGGACAAGGAGAAGGCTCCGGCGCGGTTGGGCGTGGCGGACATCCGCCATTTCCGGGCCTTCTTGGTGGAGGGCGAGCGGGCGAAGCTCTTCGAGGAGCTGCACCGGCCCCGTCCGGGCGTGGTGTGGCCGCAGGTGCTGGGGACGTGGGGACTCATCCTCGCCGCCTGGGCGCTGTGCTTCTACGTGTCGCCGCTGTGGCTGCCCCTGGCGCTGGTGGTGGTGGGCTCGCGGCAGCGCGCGCTGGGCAACAGCCTCCACGACGCCTCCCACGGCAACATGTTGGAGGGCCGCGAGGCGAACCGCCGGGTGGGCACGGTGCTGTGCTCGCTGCCGATGTTCGAGGACTTCGAGCTGTACCGCATCGAGCACCTGCGGCACCACGCCTACCTGGGCGTGCCCGAGAAGGATCCGGACTTCCTGTCGTTGCCGAGGGGCGCGGATGGCCAGCTCCCGCGCGCGCCCTGGGCCGTCTACCGGAGCTTCCTGCTGGACGGGACGATGTTCCGCAAGTCGCTGATCGGCGTGATGGACCGCATGAAGCCCGCGCAGCGGTGGAAGGTGCTGGCGTGGTGGCTGGTGGCGCTCGCGCTGCTGGCGGGGGTGGCGGGCCCGAAGGCGGCGCTGTCCTTCGCGGGGCTGTGGATGCTGGCGCGCGCCACCACGTACCACGCCATCAAGGTGTTCGCCGAGGTGTCGGACCACATCGGGCTCGAGCCGGGCTCCATCATCGGCTACACGCGCAACCTGCCGGGCAACTGGCTCTCCCACTTCCTGCATCCGCACCACGACAACTATCACCTCGCCCATCACCTCTTTCCGCGCATCCCGCTGGCCAACCTGCAACGGCTGCACGTGCTGCTGACGGAGGCCTCGGGCTACGGCTCGGCGCACCACTGCGACACCTACTTCCTCGGCCCCTCGTCGGTGGTGCGCAGCTGGGTGGCGCCCAAGGCCATCCCCGCGCTGGCCACGGTGGCACCGCGCCAGGGGAGCTCCCAGCCACGCGCGGCCTGAGCGCCCCCGGGGGCCCCGGGTCTTCCGTTCCCAGCGCCGATGGAGGAGGATCCCCGCCTTCTCCACCATGAGCAGCCCCCTTCTCCAGTTCGCCACCTGCGCCGTCGAGCGCAAGGCCAGCGCCGTCCTCTTCGGCGCCAACACCCAGGGCGCCGGCTTCTCCGAGAGCGCTCGCGGCAAGGCCGCCGAGGCCGGTGAGCGGCGTCACCTCTTCAGCGGGGACTTCGTGCGCGAGGCCGACAACGAGTCTCCCTCGCTCACCGAGCAGCTCGCCGACGGCGCCTCCCTCTACGACGCGGGCAACCTCCCGCTGAGCGGGCTGTCGGCGGAGGAGCAGGTGGCCCGGGTGCGCGCGCGCTTCCTGGAGCTGTTCCAGCGCGGCCAGCGCGCGGTGTGCCTCGGAGGGGACCACCTCATCAAATACGCGGCCTTCTCCGCGGTGAGCGCGGCCTTCGAGGACTGCGGCATCGTCTACCTGGATGCCCACCCGGACTGCGCCCAGGAGGAGCGGCTCTACTTCGGCTCCATCCTTCACCACGCCTGGCTGCTGCCCCACGTGAGCCCGGAGCGCACCAGCCTGCTGGGGCTGCGGCAGGTGAACGCGACCGAGCGCAAGGGGCTGTGGCGCTGGAAGCCCGGCATCATCCACGCCCTGGAGTTCTGTGAGCTCGGGCTGCCGGAGGTCATCTCCAAGCTGAAGTCGCAGCTCGGGAAGGTGCGGCGCGTCTTCTTCTCGGTGGACCTGGACGGCCTGGCGCCCCACGAGGTGCCCGCGGTGGAGGCCCCCTACCCCGGCGGCCCTACCCTGCGCGAGGTGCTGGTGCTGCTGCGCGCGCTCGCCGAGCGCTACGAGCTGGTGGGCATGGACGTCTCCGAGTTCATCCCGGAGCTGGACTCCGTGAAGCTCACCGCGCTGACCACGGCGCGGCTGACGAAGGAGTTCGCGCTCCTGCCCTCGCCGCGCGACCGGCGCTGACGCTCAGGCCGGGTCGGGAACGAGAATGGTCATCACGTTGCCCACGCGCACCGAGGGCACCTTGCGGCGCCCCAGCTCGCGGGGCGAGTTCACCATCTCGTGCCAGGGGCAGACGATGCACTGGGTCTTCTCGTCCCAGGTGCCCAGGCCGAGTGGACCGCCGCGGTGCCGGCAGCGCTCCTGGATGACCACCAGCCCCTCGCCCTGCTTCAGGCACAGGTAGTGCTCGCCGCCCACCCGCACCCGCTCCCAGTGCCGCGCCTCGAACTGGACGATCATCCCCGCGCGGCCCCGGCGGACTGGGGACCGAAGGAGACGAGCGCGCCCTCGCCCACCACGCGCGCGCCCACCATGCGGCCGGCGGGCACGGCCACCGACTCGCCCGGCCCGAGCACGCGCGGAGACAAGTAGCCCGCGTCCACCTCCACCTGGCCGCGCACCACGCCCAGCACCTGCGGCGTGTCGTACACCTGCGGCTCGATGAAGTGCCCCGCCGGCAGCTCGCGCGCCCGCGCCGCATCGTAGGGGGCCGAGACCTGGCCGGCGTGCAGCGCCTCGCAGAAGTCCATCTGCGCGAAGAAGTCCCGCTCGTTCAGGTCGCCCAGCAGCCGGCTCGCCTCGATGCCGCGCACCATGGCCGGGATGACGTCGTTGCCGAACTGCGCCACCATCGGCCGGATGAGCTTGTCGAAGGCCATGCGCCGGTGGTGCAGGTCGATGCCCACGTGCTCGTCGAAGTACTTCGTGTTGACGTCCTTGCCGAACGTCTTGCGCAGCAGCTTGCTGAACTGCCGGTTGGCGTGCGGCACCACGGCTTCGATCCAGTAGAGCGCGCCCACGTACTCGAACCACCGCGGCTTGCTGGCGGTGATCCAGTGGAAGTAGCTCGTCATCAACAGCGAGGTGGGCAGGTACCAGTAGTAGTGCGTGTGCACCCGCGGGCTGAGCCCCACCGAGGCCATCGTCTCCTCGAAGAGGGTGGAGTGCTTGGCCGAATGCACCCCGTAGCCGAACTCGTCGATGAAGATCTTCATCAGCTCCGAGTGCACGGGCCCGAAGTTGCCGGGCAGCGCGCGAGCCATCTGCGAGGCCTCGGAGAGGAAGTCGGGGGCCACCTGGAGGAGGAAGAGGCGCGCGGCCTTGTCCGGGCAGGCCGCCTGCTCGATGCGCCGGCACAGCTCGCTGGGGGTGGCCTCGAAGTCCGTCAGCAGCTTCTGGGAGTACTCCTCCAGGTGCTCGAGCGTCCACGGCCCGTCGACGGAGATCTCCTCCGAGAGCCACTGGAAGCAGGTGCGCTCCAGCACGGGGCGCACCAGGGCGTTGGCCGCCACGAAGTCCGGGGCGTAGTAGCCCTGGAAGGCGCGCGTCTCCTCCTCGCTGAAGCGCGAGGGCGGCAGGTAGAGGTGGTTCTGCTCGTAGGCGTTGAAGAGCAGCCGGTTGAGCACCAGCGAGCGGCGCGAGCAGAGGGCGTCCTTGCGCAACGGCTCGTCCAGCGCCTCCACCGGCAGTTGGGAGAGATCCGTGGGACGGCGATAGGGACTCTCCATCTGCCAGCCCTGGCCCGGCTGGTAGGCCAGGGCGTTCTGCAGGGACTGCCACAGCGGAAGGAGGGCACCGGACTTCAGCAACGAGGAGGTGTCCATGAGTTCGATTCTGCCGGACTGGGAAAAACAGGACAGTACCGCGAAGCCCCGTGGGATGACCACTCCCACGAGGGGCTCCTCCTGTGAAGGCACTCATGTCCCGGGAGTGAATGCGGTCACAGCGCCACCACGAGACTGGCGGCACTCTGGGCTCGGCTTCCACCAAGGGGAATGCATGAGCAGCGCCCTGTACCGGAACCCTGGGTCATTCTCCCCCCCAGAGGGGGACGGCTCCCGCCGGTTGAAGACCTGGGACAGACGAGCAGCCGAGCGAGCGCTCGCCGAGTCGCCATCGCCCCATGGGTCAAAGATGAAACGCGCCGGCACCAGCACTCCCGGTGAACAAAAGGCTCCGAGTCACGTCTCCGGTCGCGGACGGGCTCTTCAGCTCTACCGAATTTTACTCTAAAATCCGTTTTTACCGTTCCAGACGGCTCATTGAGACCATTCGTGCCAGGAATTGGCTCTCACGCGGAGCGTCATCGAGGGCCGCTCCCAGTTCCGAGGAAACGGGCACAACCGTTGCAGCGCATCGGGTGAAGCATCCACCAGGCAGGAGGGGAATCATGCGAAACATTGCCATCATCGGCTCCGGGCAGGCGGGTCTCCTGGCGGCGCACGCGCTGCTGAAGGCGGGCTATCAGGTGACGCTCTACTCGGACAGGACACCCGAGCAGTGGCTGAACGAGAGCCGGCCCACCGGGACCGCGACGCGCTTCGACCTCTCGCTGCAGTACGAGTACGAGCTCGACCTCAACTCCTGGGTCGATGACGCACCATGGGGTGACGGCTTCCACATCACCTTCTGTCCGATGCTCGGCAACCGGATGCTGACGCTCGCCGGCCGCCTGCGCAGGCCCTTCCTCGCCATCGACCTGCGCCTGCAGAGCCACCAGTGGATGAACGAGCTGGTGGCGCGCGGCGGCAAGGTGGAGATCGAATCCGTCACCCTACAGCGCCTGGACGAGATCGCCGCCGCGCACGACCTGACCGTCGTGGCCGCCGGGCGCGCCGAGCTGTGCCGCCTCTTCGAGCGCGATGCCGAGCGCAGCGTCTACGACAAGCCCCAGCGCCACCTGGCCATGGTGTGCGTGGAGGGGCCCAGACTGGGCTTCGATGGCATTCCCATGTTGCCTGTGAAGCTCAACCTGCTGGCTCCCGCGGGCGAGACCTTCTGGGTGCCCTACTTCCACAAGGACGCCGGTGCCAGCTGGAACCTCCTCTTCGAGGCCCGGCCCGGTGGACCGATGGACCGCTTCCAGGAGGCCCGGAGCGCCGAGCAGGTGCTGGAGATCGGCAAGAAGGTGGTCCGCGATCTCATGCCCTGGGATTACGAGTGGATGAAGGACGCGCGGATCTCGGATCCCAACGGTTGGCTGGTGGGAAAGTTCGCGCCCACCGTTCGCAAGCCGGTGGGGCGGCTGCCCTCGGGCCGGCTGGTGATGCCGCTGGGGGACACGGCCATGTCGTTGGACCCCATCGGCGGCCAGGGCGCCAACAACGGCAACAAGATGGCGCGCAACCTCGTCGACTGCATCATCGCCCACCAGGACCGGCCCTTCGACGCGGACTGGATGACGGACACCTTCGAGCGCTTCTACTGGCGCCACGGCCACGCCACCTACACCTTCAACAACCTGCTGCTGGAGCCCATCCCCGCCGCGGGGCGCGAGCTGCTCATCGCGCAGTACGGCAGTGACGGCCGCTTCGACAACCACAGCGGGGAGCAGCGGCTGGCCAACGCCTTCGCGGAGAACTTCAACGACCCGACGCTGCTGACGCCCTTTCTCCTGGACCAGCGCCGGATGCGTCAGTTCATCGCGAAGGAGACGGGCCACTCGTGGATGCGGGCCCTGGCCGGGGGTGGCCTGGGCATCGTCCGCGAGGAGCTGCGGCAGCTGCGCGGGCAGGAGCCACGCCACCCGTTGGTCCGGGGGTACAAGAAGGCGGCTTGACTGTTCGATGTCCCCAGAGACAGCGGACGTTGATGGCGTGTAGAAGCGCGTCCATGGAGACGATCGCCTACCTCGGGCCGCCCGGTACCTTCAGCGAGGAGGCCGCCCTCGCCTGGGGTGGCTCCGAGGCCCATCTGCTGCCGCTCGCCAGTCTCCCGGCCGTCGTCACCGCCGTGGAGACCGGCGCCGCCTCCTCCTGCGTCCTCCCCCTGGAGAACTCGCTGGAGGGCGCCGTCACCACCACGCTGGATCTGCTCATCCGGGAGACCGCCCTTCAGGTCCGCAGCGAGCTCGTCCTGCCCGTGCGCCACATGCTCGCGGTCCGCCCGGGCCTGCAACTCGACGAGGTGCGGGTGCTCCATGCCCATCCGCAGGCACTCGGCCAGAGCCGCCGCTTCGTCGAGCGCTGCCTGCCCGACGTGGCCATCGTCGCCGCCCTCAGCAACGCCGCGGCCCTCACGGACGCACTGGCCGACTCGCGCCCGGCCGCCGCCATCTCGACCCGCCGTGCCATCGAGCTTCACTCCGCGGCCATCCTCGCCCACGACATCCAGGACCACCCCAACAACCAGACCCGCTTCATCCTGCTCGGTGCCGAGGACGCGGCCCCCACCGGGAACGATCGCACCTCGCTGTGCTTCGCCATGTCCGAGAACCGGGCGGGCTCCCTGCTCGATGCCCTGCTGGTGCTCGCCGAGGCTCGCATCAACATGACCCGGCTCGAGTCCCGCCCGGCCAAGGAGCTGCTGGGCGAGTACATCTTCCTGGCCGACATCGAGGGTCATCGTCTGGAGCCCCACGTGGCCGCCGCCCTCCAGCGGATGCGGCAGCAGACCTCGTTCTTCAAGGTCTTCGGCTCCTACCCCCGCTACCGTCCGCCCGCTGGCGAGCCCGGCGTCCCTCGCCGTACGCTCTCCACATGACACTTGCCTCCGCCTCTCCGCTGAAGACCCCTGTCGAACACCCGCTGCTCGCGGTCGCGCGGGAGCTCGCTCCCCGGATCTCCGCCCGCTCCGAGGAGATCGAATCCGCCCGCCGGCTGCCGGCCGACCTCGCCCACGAGCTGGCCAGGGCCGGGCTCTTCCGCATGGTGGTGCCCGAGACCTACGGGGGCTTCGAGCTCCACCCCGCCCTCGTCATCGAGGCCGTCGAGACGCTCGCCCGGGCGGATGGCTCGACGGGCTGGTGCGTGATGATCGGCGCCCTCACGGCCATGTGCTCGGCCTGGCTGCCCGAGCCATCGGCGCGCACCATCTTCAGCAACCCGGAAGTCATCACCGGAGGAGTGGCCGCCCCCATCGGGCGCGCCGAGCTCGTCGAGGGCGGCTATCGCGTCACCGGGCGCTGGGGCTGGGCCAGTGGCAGCCAGAACTGTCACTGGCTGACGGGAGGCGCGGTGGTGACGAAGAACGGAGCCCCCGTGATGCGCGAGGGCATGCCCGAGATACGCCAGCTCTTCTTCCCCATGAAGGACGCGACGCTCCACGACACCTGGCACGCCTCGGGCCTGTGCGGCACGGGCAGCGGCGACATGGAGGTGAAGGATCTGTTCGTCCCCGCGGAGATGAGCACGTCGCTCGTCAGCGAGCGCCCGCGCGTGGACCGGTCGCTCTACGCCTTCCCGGCCTTCGGGCTGCTGGGGGTGGGGCTCCCGGCCGTGGCGCTCGGCATTGCCCGCCGCGCCATCGACGAGCTGACGGCGCTGGCGCCCCAGAAGAAGATCATGCCCCTGGGCCGTTTCCCGGTGGCCAGCCGGCCCGCGGTGCAGGAGGCCGTGGCCGAGGCCGTGGCCACCCTGCGCTCCGCGCGCGCCTTCCTGCTGGAGACCGTGCACACCACCTTCGAGGCCGCCACGCGCCGCGAGGTGTCCCTGCGTCACCGGGCGGAGCTGCGGCTGGCCTACACCCACGCCACGCGGAGCTCCGCGCGGGTGGTGGACCGGATGTACGAAGTGGCGGGGGGCGCGGCCGTCTTCCGCGCCAGCCCCCTGCAGCGCTGCCTGCGCGACGTCCACGTGGCCACCCAGCACGCCATGGTGGCCCAGCCCACCCTGGAGCTCATCGGCAGCGTGCTGCTCGGCGTGGACGCCAACACCGCCATGCTCTGACGAGCGTGGGCAGGGGGACGAGGAGCTGCGCCAGGTAGCCACGCGGGAAGGGCTCGGCGAGCCCGAGCGCCCACCGCTCCTCGTCCGCCGGCCGGTGGTAGGTACCGAAGAGCCAGTCCATGTACGGAGCGAGGTTGGCGAAGTTGTGCCGGGTCCGCTCGACGCGCGCGTGGTGCCAGTGGTGCAGCTCGGGCGCACCGAGGAGGAAGCCCAGCGGGCCCAGGGGGAGCCGCACATTGGAGTGGATGAAGATGGCCCACATCCCCCGGAAGGTCGCCACCATGGCCAGGGGCCCCAGGGGGATGCCCAGCACGAAGGCGGGCAGGTTGCACACGAACTGCGTGGTGAGCCCATCCAGCGGGTGCTCGCGGTGCGCCGCCATCCAGTCCAGGTGCTCCACCGAGTGGTGCACGGCGTGGAAGCGCCAGAGCCAGTCCACCTGATGGCACAGGCGGTGCCAGACATACACGCAGAGATCGCAGAGCACCGTGGCCTCGACGACCTGGAGCCAGGTGGGCTGCAGGGCCACCGCCGCTCTCAGGCCCGCCAGCGCCTCTGGATGCAGGAGCGGCCGGGCGGCCATGATGGCCAGCACCGAGAGCGGACCCCACACGAGGTACTGGCCGAGGAAGAAGACGAAATCCGCGCCCCAGGCCGGGCGCAGGAAACGCTGGCCGGCCCACGCGGAGAACGCCCGCTCCAGGGGCCAGAACGTCGCGCCCAGCACGACGAACGACAGCGCCGTGTCCATCAGGAGCTGCTGGAGCGTCATCGCCCGTCGCTCGCCAGGGTCCCCGCGTCGGTCCCCGCGTCAGGCGCCATGTCGGCCCCAGCGTTGTCCGCGAACTCCCGCAGGGTCTTCTGCGTGGACGAGCCCTCGGCGTTGCCCGCCAGGGCCTCGGGCGACGCGCCGAACAGCCTGCGCACCTTCGTCCCGGGCATCAGGGTCGAGCCCGCCGTCAGCACCACGATGGCGAGGATGGCCACCCCACCGACAAGGGCGATCGTCTTGAGAATTGCACTGCCCACGTTCCTGGCCATGCCGCGAGTGACTCCTCGAGTGTCCGGCGTCTCGCCGTGGGCTCAGTGTCGCACGCCCCGCCCCTCGGGCATCAAGCCCCGGCTCAGTGCATGGCCGCCTGCGCGGCCTCGCTGGAGTCCGCCCTTCCCCGCCCGCCGCGCATCGTCGAGGCGGCGTCCTCGTCCCGGATGGCGAGCCCGGCCCCCACGCCGGCCAGGGCCATGAGCGCCGAGGCGACGAAGGCGAGCCGGAAGGCATCCAAGGACTGGGGACCCGGCTGCACACCTCCCGCGCCCAGCCGGGCCGACAACAGGGTGGCCAGGAGCGCCACACCGAGCATGGAGGCCACCTGCCGCTGGGTGTTGAAGATGGCCGAGGCGTGGCCGGTGTCCGCGCTGGACACGCGGGCGAACGTCGCCGCCTGCTGGGAGATGAAGAGGAAGGCCATGCTCGCGCCCGCGGCGAACATCAACCCGCGCAGCACCCAGAGGTTCGCCGTCAGGCCCATGAACGCGACGACGAGGGTGCACACGCTCATGCTCGTGAGGCCGAAGGCGATGAGCCGCCGGGGGCCCACGCGCGGGTAGAGCTTGCCCACGAGCTGCGAGGAGGCGAGCACGCCCAGCGCCTCGGGGAAGGTGGTGAGTCCCGAGGAGAAGGCGGACTCGCCCCGGGCGGACTGCAGGAAGATGGGCATGAGGAAGAGCAGGCCCATGAAGCTCGCGCTGCCGAACGCCGAGGCGAGGTTGGTGTTGCGGAAGTGCCGATCCGTGAGCAGCCGCAGCTTGAGCATGGGCGTGCGCACCCGCAGCTCGTTCCACACGAACGCCACCACCGCCAGCGCCCCCACCGCGGCCGAGGCCACCACGGACGGCGTCCCCCAGCCGAGCACCGGCCCGGTGCTCAGCGCGTACAGCAGCAGCGACAGCCCCACGCCCGCGAGCAGGAAGCCCGCCAGGTCGAAGCGGCCCGCGGTGGGCTCACGGTGCTCCTTCAGGCTCCAGGCGCCGAAGGCCAGGGCGGCCAGGCCGATGGGCACGTTCACCAGGAACACCCAATGCCAGGACAGTGTGTCCACGAGGAAACCGCCCAGCACCGGCCCGAGCGCGGGCGCCACCACGGTGGGGATGATGAGCACCCGCGCGGCGTTCGCGCGGCGCTCGGGAGGAAACGCCCGGAAGAGCATGGCCGTACCCACCGGGGACATGAGGCCTCCCCCCACGCCCTGGAGGATGCGGGCCCCCACCAGCAGGGGCAGGCTGGTGGCCATCCCGCAGAGCGCCGAGGCCAGGGTGAACAGCGCGACCGCGGCGAGGAGCGTGCGCTTGGTCCCGAAGCGGTCCCCCAACCAGCCGGACGCCGGAATCCAGACCGCCAGGCTCATCAGGTAGCCCGTCACCACCCACTCCGCATCCGTGGCCCGCACGCCGAACTGGTGCGCCACCGCCGGCAACGCCACGTTCACCACCGTGGTGTCCAGGATGTTCATGAACATGGAGGAGACGAAGACGATGGCGACGGCGTACTCCGGACGCCTCTGGATCCAGGACATGCGCGAACCTTCTTCAATGGCAAGGAGCCCCGACCGCGATATGCTGTGGGGGCGCATTGTGAGGATCCTCATTAATCACGAAGAGAGCCGCCGTCAATGACCCGACCTCGGACCGGAAACGAAGTGGTGGATGCGCTGATCGCTGCCTCGCACCGGATGCGCCAGGAAGTAAACGAGCGCCTGCGCGAGTGTGGGCTCTCGCTGGCCCGCTTCAAGGTGCTGCAATTGTTGGAGAAGGACGCCCTGCGGATGAAGGAGGTGAGTGAGGCCCTGGGCGTGGTCCCGCGCACCCTCACCGACACCGTGGATGGATTGGAGGCGGAGGGACTGGTGAAGCGCGAGGAGGATCCGAACGACCGGCGCGCCACGCGACTGCGGCTCACCGCGGCGGGCCTGAACCGTGTGACGGAGGCACACGGCATCATGGGAGCGGTCCACCGCGAGCGCACCTCCCGGCTCTCGGCGGGCGAGCGCGCCCAGCTGATCCACCTCCTCGAGCGGCTCTCCGGGGACTGAGGACCCCCGGCCGGCCTACCCCGTCGAGCCCGAGGCGCCCTGATACTGCTTCAGCTTCCGGAAGAGGGTGGAGGTGCCGATCTTCAGCGTCTCGGCGGCCTTCAGCTTGTTGCCTCCCACGGCGTCGAGCACGGCGAGGATGTAGTCCCGCTCGACCTCCTCGAGCGAGCGGAGGTTGCCCGGCGTGTAGACGGGCGTGACCGCCCCGCGGATCTCATCGGGCAGGTCCTGGGGCTCGATGCTGCTTCCCCGCGTCAACACGACGGCGCGCTCGATGGTGTTCTCGAGCTCCCTCACGTTGCCCGGCCAGTGGTAGCGCAGGAGCTGGTTCGCGGCCTCGGGGGTGAGCCCGGACACCTTCCTCTTGAGCCGCGAGGCGGAGCGCACGAGGAACAGGCGCGCGAGCGCGAGGATGTCGTCCCGGCGCTCCCGGAGCGGAGGGATGCGGATCTCCACCACGCGCAGCCGGTAGTAGAGGTCCTGCCGGAAGCGGCCCGTCTGGATGTCTGCGGCCAGATCCCGGTTCGTGGCCGCCAACACCCTCACCTCCACGGACCGGTTCGTGTTCTCACCGACGCGGCGGATCTCCCGCTGCTGGAGCGCACGAAGGATCTTCACCTGCATCGACAGGGGCACCTCCCCGAGCTCGTCCAGGAAGAGCGTGCCTCCCTGGGCGGCCTCGAAGAGACCCATCCTGTCCTGGGTCGCGCCGGTGAAGGCCCCTCGCACGTGGCCGAAGAGCTCGCTCTCGAGCAGGCTCTCGGGCACGGCCCCGCAGTTGATGGCCACGAACGGGCCCGCCGCTCGAGCCGACTGCTCGTGGATGAAGCGGGCCAGCACCTCCTTGCCCACGCCACTCTCGCCGGTGATGAGGATGGTCGAATCCACCTGGGCCACGCGCTCGGCGAGATCTCTCACCCGCAGCATGGCCGGGCTCCTTCCGAGGATGCCCTTCGAGTCGTCCTCCGCCTCCGCCCGGGCGAGCTCCCGCCGCTTCGCCTTGAGCGTTCGCTCGGTGGACTTCAGGGCCTGGGTGACACGACCGAGCGCCTCGTCCAGGCAGTCCTTCTCGTAGTAGCCCAGCTGACTGGCGGCCTCCTCGCCCCACTCCTCCTGGGGCCGGCCCACCATGACGCAGGTGGCATCTCCCTTCCCGCGGCACCGCTCCTCGAGGCAGTAGATGGGGCGGCCATGGCCGTAACTCAAGTACCCGCTCGCGAAGCCGCACAGCGTCCAGCACACCGGCTCCTCGGAGCGCCCGATGTGCAGCAGATGCTGCTCGGCCTCGAATGACTCGTTCCAGAGGGCCTCGGCGAAGGGGGTGTCCGCCGAGGGATGCTCGCGCCTGACGGGCTCGAAGAGGACCAGGCCCTGAAGACGGTGGAAGCGCCCCCCGGCGCGTCGCCAGTCCTCCTCGGAGTCCCACGGGAAGGCGTCCTTCAACGTCTCGGCGGTGCGCCGGCCGAGGGCATAGCCGAAGCGGGTGAGCACGGCGCGAGCCCCCGCGTGTCCGAGGGTGTCGATGAGCTGCTGGCGAAGGAGCCCCAGGGCCACCGCGTCCAGGAGCACGGCCCGTTGGCCGGCGAAGCGGAGGATGCCTCCCCGCGGTTCGAATTGGAGAAGCTCCCTCAGGTCCAGGTCTTCCAGCCGCATGGGTGCTCTCTCCCAGTCATACCAAAATGGCACTGTTGGAATGCCATTCTGGGACCCTTCATGCAAGAAGGGAAACAACCAACGCCGTGATTTCAAGGGCTTGGGAGAACGAAGGAATTGGCATCCCTCTTGATAAGTAGCACCAGCAAGTCATCGATGATTCGGGCGCGGAGCGGTGGTCTGTTCCTCGGCATCCCCCCCTCCGAGAGCGACCACCGCTTCCGCGCCCACCTCTTCTGGAGAATCGACATGCACTGGCTCAAGAATCGACTCGGCGCCCTGGCCCTGACGGCCGGCCTCATCGGTGCGTGCACGCACGCCACCCCCACTCCGCGGAACGAAGCAGGCGCGGACCTCATCCTGCACAACGGCAAGGTCGTCACCCTGGATGCCGGGAACCGCATCGTGTCGGCGGTGGCCATCCGGGAAGGGAACATCCTGGCGGTCGGTGACGAGGCGGAGGTCCAGCGGTATCGCGCGAGTGGGACGAAGGTGGTCGACCTGGGCGGACGCACGGTCATCCCCGGGTTGAACGACTCGCATATCCACGTCATCCGCGGTGGCCTCAACTACAACCTGGAGCTGCGGTGGGACGGCGTCCCGAGCCTCGCCGAGGCCCTGGAGCGGGTCCGTCGTCAGGCGGAGCGGACGCCCGAGGGGCAATGGGTCCGGGTGGTGGGCGGTTGGTCGGAGTTCCAGTTCGCCGAGCGCCGCATGCCGACGATCGCCGAGCTGAACGCGGCCGCGCCGAAGACGCCGGTGTTCGTGCTGTACCTGTACGGGAAGGCGCTCTTGAACAAGGAGGCCCTCCGGGTGCTCGGAATCACGAAGGACACGCCGAACCCGTCCGGCGGGATCATCGAACGAGACGCGCGGGGAGAGCCAACGGGCCTGCTGGTCGCGAAGCCGGATGCGCTGATTCTCTACTCGACCCTGGGGCGCCTGCCGAAGCTCTCACCCGAGGAGCAGGTGAACTCGACACGGCAGTTCATGCGCGAGCTGAACCGCCTGGGCGTGACGAGCACCATCGACGCGGGAGGCGGCGGGCAGAACTTCCCGGGCGACTACGCGGTCGGCACGGAGCTGGCCCGGCGCGGCGAGCTGACGCTCCGGATCGCCTACTACCTCTTCGCGCAGAAGCGGGGCCAGGAGCTGGAGGACTACAAGCAGTGGACGACGATGACCCGGCCGGGGAAGAACGGTGACCTGCTGCGCCCCAATGGCTACCAGGTGGGAGGGGCCGGCGAGAACGTGCTCTGGGAGGCGGCCGACTTCGAGAACTTCCTCGAGCCGAGGCCGGAGCTTCACGAGGGAATGGAGCCGAAGCTGGAGGAGATCCTGACCCTCTTCGCGGAGAAGGGCTGGCCCTTCCGCATCCACGCCACCTATGACGAGTCCATCTCCCGCATCCTCGATGTCATCGAGCGGGTGAAGACGACCCGGGGGATGGAGGGTCTGCGCTTCATCATCGACCACGCGGAGACCATCTCCGAGCGCAACCTCGAGCGCGTGGCCAGGCTGGGTGGAGGCATCGCGGTGCAGGACCGGATGGCCTTCCAGGGCGAGCACTTCATCAACCGGTATGGAAAGGAGTTGGCCGCGCACGCGCCGCCCGTGAAGCGGATGTTGGAGCTGGGGATACCCGTGGGGCTCGGGACGGATGCCACCCGCGTGTCCAGCCACAACCTCTGGCTGTCACTCTATTGGCTCGTGTCCGGCAGGACGCTCGGTGGCACGGAGCTGAACCAGCCCGAGATGCGGCTGGACAGGGTGACGGCGCTCCGGCTCGCGACCGTGGGAAGCGCGTGGTTCTCCGGCGAGGAGAAGCAGAAAGGCACGCTCGAGCCGGGCAGGTACGCGGACCTGGCGGTCCTCTCCGCCGATTACCTGTCCGTTCCAGAAGAGAAGATCAAATCGCTCGAGTCCGTGCTCACGGTGGTGGGGGGGCAGGTGGTGTTCGCGGCTGGCGACTTCGCCTCGCTCGCGCCCGCCCCCACGCCCGTCGAGCCCACCTGGTCACCCGTGGCGCTCTTCGGCGGCTACGCGCCTGGCTCGACCAGCCGCTAGCCGAGAGCGGGGGGTGGCGGCGCCTGGGTGGACTCGACGGGCGCCGCGATGAGCCGCATCACGGCGTGGTAGGCCGCCTCACGCGTTCCTTCCTGATCGTCCTCCCGCAGCAGCCGCAGCAGTCGCTGAAGCACCCGCTCATCCCGATAGATGGGTTCCAGCCGCCCGAGGATCCGCGCGGCCTCCGCGCGCACCGGCCCCGTGGAGGCGCCGTCGTACCAGGGTTGGGTGCCATGCTCGAGCGCGTTCATCGCACGGTCGATGGCCATCTGGCTCGTCTTCCGATCCCGCACGTTCAACAGGGCCTCGATCACGATCAGACGTTCGGACCAGTTGCCCTCATCCCGGAAGTCCTTCAGCAGTCCGCGCAAGCTGGCCCTGGCACGCGGTGGCGGTCCCCCGGGCATGGCCAGCAGGGCCATCGCCGCGCCCTCGCGGATGCGCCACTCGGGGTGTCGAGACATCTCTACCAGACGTTCCACCAGGTGTTCATCCTGGAGGGCGAGCGTCGCCACGCGCCGCGCGACGGCGCGACGAACCTCCTTGACGAGCTCACTGTCGTGGTAGTCGTAATTCTTGTCGCCAATCGAAAGAGTGACGGCTCCCAACCATGGCAGGAGCCAGCGCTCCGTATCGAGCGCATCGGGTGAATGCGCGAGGAGCGCCTTCATGACCGTGGCGCGCAGGGTCCACGTTTCATCGTCCAGCCTCGCGAGGAGGGCGCGGCGCACCTCGGGGTGACTGCTCGCCGAGGCGCCCAGGGCTTCGGCGACCGTCCTGCGCAGCTTGACGTCCCCATCGCCGAGCATGGCCAGGAAGGCATTGCGCACCTCCGGCTCGCGGTCCGCGACGGCGCCCAGGGAGGAGATGAAGTCCAGTCCCATTCCGTGAAAGTCCTTTTCACGGAACCGGGAGAGGAGGGCACGGCGCACCCCTTCATCCCGGTGCACGAGGGCTGCCAGCACCTGGGCGGCGGTTCGCCGCACGGAGGGCTCCCCATCATCGAGCCTGGCGAGGAGGACGTCACGCACCTCCTCATCATGGCCCGCGAGAGCCCCCAGTACCCGGACCATGCCGGCTCGCTGCTCGGAATTCCCATCGCGGAGCCGGGCCAGGAAGGTGCGACGCACGTCCTCGTGGCTGCTCACGAGGGCAAGCAGCCGCCCGACCACCGAATCCCGAACATGACGCTCTGGATCGTCGAGCAGGCCCAGGAAGGCGCGGCGCACTTCGTCATGGCGGACCATGGCGGTGCTCAGCGCGCTGACGGCCTTCTCCCGCACCATCCTGTTTGGATCACCGAGCCGGGCGAGGAGCATGTGACGCGTCTCTTCATGGCTGTCCGCCGCGTGTCTCAGGGTGTCGGGGAAGTAAAGCTCCATGTGAGGGTTGTCGAGCAGCCCGAGGAGGGCATGGCACACCTCATCCTCGGGGTTCACGACGGAGCCCAACGCCTCGGCGGCCATCTGCTTCATGTCGAAGCGCTCGCCGCCGAGCCGGACGATCAGGGCGCGAACCTTCGCATCCCGGTCCGCCACGGCCAGCAGTGCGCTGGCGGCCGCCTTCCTCATGCCCGGGCTCTCGTCGCCGAGCCGGGCCAGGAGGGTGTTGCGCACGTTTTCATCGCGGTCCGCCACGGCCCCCAATTCCCGGACGCCCATGAAGCGGGAATATCGAGCGTCCCACGAGGCCAGGAAGGCGTAGCGCACCTTCTCATCACTCCCCACCAGTGGCGCGAGCCCTTCGAACATGCTGTTTCGCGCCGCGCTCCACTTGCTCGGCTCTCTGTCGAGCCGGGCCAGGAACGCGTCGCGCACTTCCTCATCGCCGCCCACCCACGCGCTCAGCGCGTCGGCGGCGGACTTGCGCACCTCTTCATCCTCGTCATCGAGCCAGGCCAGGAGGGTCCCGCGCACCTCCTCGTCATGGCCTGCCCAGGGTCCGAGCACCTGGGCGATCTCCCGTCGTCGTCTGGCATCCTCACCGCCGAGTTGGGCCCGTAGGACGTGGTGGACCTTCTCGTCACGGCTCGCCACGGCGCCGAGCGTGTGGATGATGACCTCCAGGTGCTCCTTGAACTCGTCGTGACCGAGCCGGGCGAGGAAGGCGTCGCGAACCCGTTCATCGCGACCCACCCAGCCGCGAAGCACTCCGACGGCCAACTCCCGCACCTGGAGTTCCTCGTCGCCGAGCGCGGACAGGAGCGCGTGGCGCAGCTTCTCATCGCGGCCCACCAGGGTTCCCAGCGCCTGAACGATGGGATTGATGATCTCCAACGAATGGTGTTCTTGCAGCTCCGGGAACCCGTAGCACTCCCGTCCGTCGCGCTCCACGTCGAGCAGCGGCCTGGCGGCGTCCGAGCGGCGCTCGTGCTCCTCGTCGCCAGGTTGCTTCCAGAAGGGACAATGCACCACCTCCCCGTCGTACTTCGCCACGGCGGCCACCGAGCTGACCACCGCCCTCTGGAGGGTGGTGTCCTCCATGAATCGGACGAGGAGGGCCTCACGCAACGCCTGGTCCTCGCCCACGATTTCCTTCAGCACTCCATCCATCACCCACCGCAATGAGGAGTACTCCTCGTTGAACCGGGCGAGGAGGGCGTCGCGAGCCTTCTCGAGATCATAAACAATCCGGGGAGGCTCATCGCCAGCCCGAGCGGGCAAGGCTTCACGTACCCGTGCATCGCTGCCCACCAGGGCTCCCAGGAGCCCGGTGATGGCAAGGCGCACACGACTGTACCCAGGCTCGTCTCCATCATGGAGCCGGGCGAGCAATACCTCACGCAGCCCGGCCGAGGCCGACTCGTTGAGATTTCCCTCCAGAGCCGCGAGGGTCTCCTCGAGGTGGGCCCGCTCCCGCAGCCACAGGATGAATCGCTCCTCGGCGGGCCCGTATCCCTGGCGCACCAGGTGAGCCATCCTTGCGAGTGCCTGTTGCCGGATCGCCGGAATGCGCCCCCCTCGGAGCGCCTCGAGCCGGGCCACCAGTCCGCCCAGGACACGTTCGCAGCGGGTGACATCCTCCGCGCCCGCCGCCGCCGCCAGGAACACATCCCGGTGCAGCACGTCCTCGTGCTCGCTGCGCGCCTCCAGGATTCGGCGCACCAGGTCGGTGAGCTCTTCTTCCCGCTGCTCGATGCTCCCGAGCTGTGCCGCGCACATGAGGAGGGGCTCCCGCCAGCGCGGATCATGCAGATGGGGCCGCAGCAGCTCCCATCGCCCCTCGGCCGGTTCGCGCGCGAGCGCCAGCCCCACGAAGTACTCCTGGAAGGTGAGGTGCAGGAAGCCGTAGGCGTCCTGGCCCCGCTCCCCCAACAGGCCGGCGATGTCCTTGACCTCTTGCAGAACGCGGTCCGCTCGCCGCTCGGATTCTTCCCACTGTGCGGCCGTGGCGTGCTGGGGCTCCTGCCCCTTCCGGCGCAGGGCCTGTTCCGCCAGTGCCCGCCGCAGGTCCGCCCGGCGTGCCGTCCCGCTGGGCCGGTGCCTTTGCAGCCATAGCGCCAGCTCCATCAGGTGGTGCTGCAATCCCTCGGGCTCCAGCCGCTCGAGCGCGAGTCGGCGCGCGCCCTCGCTCCGGCTGTGCTCCCAGTGGTCCAGCAGCGTGCGCACGTAGCGCTCGTAGAGTTCGATCCGCCTCACCGGCAGGGACCCCGCCTGACGCCGCAGGAGCGCCAGGAGCGTCAGCAACAGGGGATTGGACGCCAGACGCGCCACGCTCGGATTGCCGTTCATGTCCGCCAGCAGGAGCTGCTCCTGCCGCCGCGCCTCGTGCAAGACCTCGTCCGAGCGTTGGCCGCCCGCCGCCCACACCTCATAGGCCTCGCACCATTGATGGGCGAAGCGCTCGCGCTCTTCCGGCCCGAAGTCCAACACCATGAAGTGGGGCACCTCGTCTGGCAGACGCACCTCGCGGTAGCCGATGAAGCGGCTGGTGAGCACGAAGCGGTTGCCCCGCCCCGCCCACGCGAGCAACAGGTCGCGCACCTGCCGGGCCACGAACCGTCGCGTCTCCAGGTCCAGCACCTCGTCCAGGCCATCGAGTAGGACGAGCGCGCGGCCTTCCTCCAGGGCGCGCTGGAAGAGCGGCTCCAGCCCGGGCAGGCCCCGCCAGCGTGCGTGGTAGAGGGAGAGGAAGCGCTCGAGCGGCAGGGGCTCGTGCGTGTGCCGCAGGTAGTCGTCATACGCGGCGAGCGGCACGAAGATGGGCAGGCGCTGCTGGGGGCCGGGGCGCAGCGCCCGCAGGGCCAGGACGTGGAGCAGGGTGGTCTTTCCCGAGCCCGGATCTCCCAGGAGGATCAGGGCGGGCTGCTCCGCCTGGGTCCCAAGGACTTCCAGGCTCAGGCGTCGAAGGTGTGGCTCCTCGTCGCCAGCTGCCCGCATCCAGCGCTGGTGGCGCAAGCCGTCCAGCTCCCGCTCCTGCTCCGCCTCCAGCGAGCCGCGCTGCTCGGCCTCGTGGAGGAGCCGCCGCTCGGCGGCGCTGAGGTCATCCGCGGTGTCGGGCACCTCTGCCACGATCTTCAAGTCGACATAGACCTGCTCGAGCGGCAGGCTCATCGTCGAGCCCGTCTGGGAGAGGCCCTGGAAGGAGAGGCGCTCGAACGAGGCCCTCACCGAGTCGAGGTAGCGTGCTTCCAACTCACCCAGCGCAGGCGCGTTCATGGGCGGCAACTCTAGCTCAGCCCGTCGCTCCATCCGCGGACGAGATGAGGCATTGCCGTACCCGCTGGGCGTGCTCGCGCAGACCATTTCCCTCCAGCCGGTCCGCCGCCCACGACACCGCCGCTGGCCACGACGCCAGGACGGAGTACGGCACGACCGAGGGCTTGATGCGGTGGATGAGGACCCGGACCACCAGCGCCAGGGCTGGAGAGTTGATGAGTGTCACGATGCCCATCGAGCCCTGACGCATCAGGTCCGCATGCTGTCTCAGGTAGATCCCCAGCTGTTCGCGCTGCTCGGTGGTCAGCGACCGGAGCTGGCGCGTGTCCAGCAGACAAACGTGCCGCTCCCCGCGTCGCAGATAGGACAGGATGCGCTCCAGCAACTCCGCCTGTTGCTGATTCGTGATCGCGCACGGGAACGTCACCCGCAGCAACGGCCAGAGCGAATCGTCCACGAGGATCGAAGTCGGCGGGCTCATGCGGGAAGTATAGGAGAGATCGGTGCGCGCATTGGGGCTCACCGGCGCCCTCATGCCTGGAACGCTCCTCCGGCCATGAGCGCCCGCAGGCGCTCGGCGACCTCTTCCGCGCCGAGCGCGTCGGTGAAGTGGTCGACGCAGACACCGTTCGGGTCGAGCACGTAGGTGATGGCGGTGTGAGGCACGGCGTAGCCATCGGGCTCCTGGGGATCGTCCCGTCGCCGGGCGAAGACCCGGAAGGCCGCCTTGGCCGCGTCGATCTGCTCGTGGCTGCCGGTCAGCCCGAGGAATCCCGGCCTGCTCGCGAGGTACGCCTTCATGACCGCCGGGCTGTCACGGTCCGGGTCGACCGTGATGTACAGGGGCCGCACCCGCGTGGCCTCGGGGCCGAGCAGCTCGAGCACCCTGGAGAGGCGTCCCAGCGCGCGAGGGCAGACGACACGGCAGTGGGTGAAACCGAAGAACACCAGGGCGTACGCCCCGTGGAAGGTCTCGTTCGTGACCGGTCGCCCGTCATGATCGACGAGGGCGAACGCCCCCCCCACCGGAAGTCCCGAGCCGGCTCTGACGGCGCTCATCGGACACCTCCCGACCAGGACAGCGTGTAGCCGGTGCCGGCCTCGGACCGCGCCAGGTGCAGGTCGAGATGCTGCTCCCGGCGCCGCACGTCCACTCCCCTCCCCTCGTGCACGTCCTGCCCGTCACCGGTGGCGACAGTCCGGCCGTCCCGCCGCAGCTCCCACGCCCCCCGGCCCCAGATGTTGGCCAGGCTGATGACGGGGTCTCCCGTGCGATCACTCCGGACACCGGCCGTGAAGTGCAGCGTCGCTCGCTCGCCGTCGTAGTACGCCCGGTGCACCTCGACGGCGTCGCCCACGAGCGCGAGGTTCGGCTCGGCGAAGTGGCCCGATGCCCAGGGCCGCTCATAGAGCCGGCGCAGCCCGTGCGGCACGTTCAGGCTCGCGTACGCCAGGAGGACGTTGCCGGTCAGGGGCTCGACGCACGTGTAGTTCCCCTCCGCGTCAGTGACCGCGTCGTGGCGAGGAAAGAAGCGGCCACCCTCGTGCATCGTGGGCCGCATGTGGCGCTCCGCGTGACGGAGCAGCCCCTCGAGGGTCGCGGTGTCACCCATCTCGGACGCCCAGACCGTCAGCCAACCGAAGTCGCAGCTGTCGTTCTCGATCGGCCGTGTGCCGAACGTCCGGGGCTTCGGGGGTCTGACCGACAGCGTGCCATCCGGTCCTTCGAGCAGGTGCTTGCCAATCACGGTCCGGTAGTACTCCTCCACGAACTGACCATTCCAGGTGTTCGCCAGCGTGCCGTACCAGGCGTCGCCCCACGGCATCACGCCCGCGTTGGGGATGGGCGTCCTCGTGTCCGAGGCCGCGTAGAGGTACAGGTGCCCGTTGGCGGCGACGGATCCGCCGAACTGCTCCCAGGCCTGCCGGTAGCCTCGGCTCACCTCATCCGCGGTCGACCCGCCCGTCAGCAGATCGTGCATCCGGAAGCCGATGATCGCCGGCTGGTTGCAGATCTGGAAGACGCAGTTCGGCTCGCAGGCGATCCCCAGGTAGCCGTTCTGGACCATCTGCCAGTACAGGTTCTCGTTCAGCGAGAACTGGTCGTACTCGAACTTCCGGTCGAGGCCGCCCGGCGAGCCGCCATCACCCCAGAACGGCGTGAAATACTCGAGGGTCAGCGAGCCGGGCTCGGCGTAGCGCGCGTCGTCGAAGAGCACGTTGTACATCAGGGCCATCGACTGGACGTAGGCGCTGTACATGATGTTGTCGCGCGCCACCGGATCCCACTGCTCGGGGAGACCCTGGATGTGCGGGTTCCAGATGCCGCCGGCCTTGCTCGAGTCGCGCCAGTACATCCAGACCTCGGGCTCGAGAATCTTGGCGATCAACCGCTGGAAGATCGGCCGGAAGGCTCCCGGCGCCGCTGGCAGCCGATGGACGTGCGTCAGCGCTAGCGCATAGGCCGCATAGGCCAGCTGGAATCGGTAGCCGCCGAAGTCCATCTGGTTCGGCGTGCGCCCGGTCATGAACGACCAGTCATTGCGCTGACGCCGGGAGAGGTTGTCGAAGTGACGCAAGTAGGACAGCTGTCTCGCATCCACTCCAGCAACCACTCCGGGGCGACCGTCGCTCGTCGTCATCACGTCCTCCGCGTGTCTCGTCTCGGATCCTTCGCCGATCGAGGCACGCGGAACAACATGGATGTCGACGTCAGACGCGGGGCCTCAGCGGGACGGCCGCTCGATGCGTCCGTCCGCGTGCCGCGCGAACCGGCCCTCCTCGCGCGCATGCACCGGGTCGTCCTTCTGGAACGGCCAGCCACCGAAGCGCGTGCGCTGGTAGTCGTTGAAGGCCTGCTGGATCTCCGCGCGGGTGTTCATCACGAAGGGGCCGTACTGCACGACGGGCTGCCCGATGGGGCGCCCCTGCAGCATCAACACCTCGACCGCGCCCCCCAGGGACTCCAGCCGCAACGCGGCGTCGCTCTGAACGGCCAGGATCTGGTGCTCACGGAAGGCATGGTCCGCGACCTTCAGCGCGTCACCCGCGAAGAAGTAGAGCGTGCGGTTGGCCCGCGGGTTCTTCGCGGGCGGGAGCGTCCACGTCGCACCCGGTTCCAGGCGGATGGTCCAGATGGCCACGTCGGTGTCCGGACGCGAGGCCCACGAGCGGGGCGGGGGCGGCGGCGCGCGTCGGCCGTCGAGCTCCCCTGCGGCCACCGTCACCTCGGTACGCCGGCCCGCCGCGTCGGTGAACGTGAGGCGAGGGATGTCCTGGCTCCAGAGCATCGAGAAGTGCGGCGGCGCGTGCTTGTCCTCGGCCGGGAGGTTCAGCCAGATCTGGAACAGCTCGGTCGGGTTGGGCTCTCCCTTCTTCACCAAGGGGAACATCTCCGAGTGCACGATGCCCGCCCCCGCGGTCAGCCACTGCACGTCACCGTGGCCGAAGCGCGCGGTGGCGCCGAGCGAGTCCGAGTGGTCGATGAGCCCGTTGCGCACCAGCGTCACCGTCTCGAAGCCACGGTGCGGGTGCCCGGGGAAGCCCGGCACCTGCTCACCGTGGTACATGCGCCAGCCGTCCTTGCCCTCGAAGTCCTGGCCGATGTTCCGGCCGTCCAGCGAGGCCTCTGGCCCCATGTGGTCGTTGCCGGCCGGGTACTGGTCGTCGTGATGCACGCAGAACAGGAACGGGTCCGCGGTCACCCAGGGAGGTGAGCCGAGTGGCAGGGTCTGGAGGATGGGGCTCTTCATGGCGGTTCCTGTTCTAACGGGCTTCGTATGATGCGGCACGCCCCCTCTGGATTCGGGGGCGTCCAGGGGACTTCAAGCCACCTTGGCGGCCTGTGCCTGCACCGCCTGGACCTCGAGGGAGATCTCGACCTTCTCGCCCACCAGCACGCCGCCGGCCTCGAGCGCCTGGTTCCACGTCAGGCCGAAGTCGCGGCGGTCCACGGAGGTCTTCGCCTCGAACGCCACACGGAGCTGGCCCCAGGGGTCCTTGCCGGTACCGAGCTGCTCCACGTCGAGCACCACCTCGCGGGTGACGTCGCGGATGGTGAGGTTGCCCGTCACGCGGAGGTTGTTACCGGAGGCCTTCTCCACCTTCGTGCTCTGGAAGGTGATGGCGGGAAACTTCGCCACGTCGAAGAAGTCCGGGCTCCTGAGGTGGTTGTCGCGCTGCTCCACGCCGGTGTCGATGCTCGCCACCTCGATGCGGACCGAGACGGACGAGCTGGCGGGCGCCTGCTCGTCGAGCTGCACCGTGCCGCTGAACGCCTTGAAGGCGCCGCGCACCTTCGCGACGACCATGTGACGGATGGAGAAGTGGATGCCGGAGTGGGTGGTGTCGATGTTCCAGGTCGTGGTGGCCATGTGCGTCGTTCCTCTTCTTTCGGGTTCGCTTCGTGTGTCCGACGAGAAGAAAGGTAACCGTGCCCCCCTTTCTTGATTAGATGGGCCAAACGAGAAGGACTGTTCCATGGGCGGAACAGTTCTGGTTCGCGAGGGGGGAGGACTTTGGACAGGCGAGGTGGCGTGACGAGGAGGCGTGATTCGAGTCACACGAGCGAGAATCGTCGCGGTGGACATTCCAGTCCGACGGGCATTCGATAGACAGACTGAATGAGCAGACATTCCCCTCATCAATCCCATCAATTTCACGTCAGACGTTCCGACTTTCCGTCTTTTTGCTTGTCCGGACAGCGATTGTTCGTAATATGGCGCCGCTTCGCGCGAGGAGCCGAAGCAAATCCCTGACAAACAGAGGCGATATGAAGAACCTGCTGAAGCTGGTCCTGGTGACGCTGGCCGTGGGCTGTGGTGGTACGGAGATGGACCAGGCGGAAGTTCAGACGGAGACCCTGGCCACGCACGAGTCCGCGCTGGTCCAGTGTGGCCTGTCGTGTCCCAGCGGTTATTACGTGGCTGGACAGAACTGCAGCGCGACCTGCGGTAGCTGCGCCGCCAGCCCCAACCAGGTCGTCTGCAATCCGATCCCCACCAGCGGCTCGATCAATCCCTGCGGTTCGACGTGTCCGTCGGGTTGGACCCGCACCAGCACGACGTGCAATTCCTCGTGCTGGACGTGCTACTCGCCGAGCTTCACCAACAGCGCCCTCTGCACCAAGTAATACAAACAGCCAGCCCTCCTGGAACGGATGGGCTCGGTGAATGAGCGGAGGGCCCACCTTCAGGATGAGGGTGGGCCTCTTCGCGTTGGGAAAAGGTGGGTCACGCTCCCTCGCCCTTGAAGTAGGCTCGCCGCCATGAAGATCGTCATCACGGGAGCCAACCGCGGCATCGGTCTCGAGCTCGTGCGCCAGTATCTCGCCCGAGGCGACTCCGTTCACGCGGGAGTCCGAACACCCGAGCAAGCACCCGAGCTCACCGCGCTCGTGGAGCCTTCCGGCGGCCGGCTCCGGATCAACCCCTGCGACGTGGCGCTCGAGACGAGCGTGCGCGCGTTCGCGGCCTCGGTGACCGAGCCCGTGGACCTGCTCATCAACAACGCCGGCATGAGGAACAGGCCGGACGGGCTCGAGGAGCTGGATCTGGACGGCGCGGCGCGGACCTTCCAGGTGAACGCGCTCGGCCCGCTGCGGGTCACCCACGCGCTGCTGCCGATGCTCCGTCGCTCCCGGGGCGCGAAGATCGCCAACATGAGCTCGGGGCTGGGCTCCATCGACGACAACACCTCGGGCGGTGCCTATGGCTACCGCATGTCCAAGGCGGCGCTGAACATGGCGTCGCGCTCGCTGGCCCAGGACCTGCGGGACGAGGGCATCATCGCCGTGGTGCTCAGCCCGGGCTGGGTGCGGACCGACATGGGCGGCGAGGATGCACCGACGCCCGTGTCCGAGTCGGTCGCTGGCCTGCTCGGCCTCATCGACCGACTCACCCTCCAGGACAGCGGAAGCTTCTTCGGCTTCCGGGGCGAGCGCATCGCCTGGTGAAGGCGAGCGTCCCGGCCCTCCCGGGACGCTCGCGCCCAGGACTCAGGAGCCGATCCGGCCGCCGTCGTCCTTCGTGATCACCAGGGTGGACGAACGCGGACGCGCCGTGCCGCCATCCGGCCAGTGGCTGGTGTACCGGGCCGGGTTGGCGGCGTCAGCCAGAGGGGTGTTCTCCCCCGGGTGCTGCACGTTGACGAAGAGCGCCTTGCCGTCCGGCGTCTCCGCGCAGCCGGTGATCTCGCAGCTGACCGGCCCCACCAGGAAGCGCTTCAGCGTATCGGCCGTGGGCTTCTTGCCCATGAAGGTGTCGACGTTGAGCGTGGAGCTATCGGCCTTCGTGTAGGTCAGCGTGGTCTTGCCTCCATCGCCGACCTGACCCGGCAGCGCCGCGAGCATCATGCAGTTGGTCACATCGGTGTAGGCGCCGTCGTCGGTCTGGATCCAGCAGATGCCGGTGGCCTTGCTGAACCACAGGCCGTCGGGGCTGGAGAAGTCCTGGTCGGCCGTGAGGCCCGACAGGTTGATGCGGGCGCCATCGGCGTCCGCCTCCGACCCGAAGAGGTACACGTCCCAGGCGAAGGCGTTGGCGGTCGCCTCGCCGCCGTTCTCCCGGATACGGATGATGTGGCCGTTGATGTTGCCCGGAGCGCTGACCGCCCCGCCCTTGTACGAGTCGCCGTAGGCGCGCGGGTTGGCCGGGTCGACCGCCATCTGTGACGAGCCCGTCGCGTCGACCTTGCGGTTGCTGTTGTTGGTGAGGGTGAAATAGACCTCGCCGGTGGTGGGATGCGTGGCGCACCACTCGGGGCGGTCCATCTTGGTCGCACCGACGGCATCCGCCGCGAGGCGGGCGTTCACCAGCACGTCCACCTGGTCGGCGAAGGAGTAGCCGGCATACGTGGCAATCCGTGTGTCGGCGATGTTCAGCTCAATCCACGCACCGGTGCCATCCGGGTTGAACCTGGCGACGTAGAGCTTGCCGTTGTCGAGATACTTGTCGCCGATGGCGATGCGGTTGGTGGCGTTGGCATCGGCTGCGTCCCAGCTGGCCTGGGTGACGAACTTGTACATGTACTCGCCGCGCGAGTCGTCCCCCATGTAGACCGCGAACGGCTTACCGGCCACGAGCTTCGAGAACGCGGCGCTCTCATGCGCGAAGCGGCCGAGGGCCGTGCGCTTCTTCACCGGCGTGTCGTTGCCGTAGGGATCCACCTCGACGATGTAGCCGTAGGTGTTCATCTCGTTGCGGTAGTCATCGAGCGCGGTCGCGCCGAGCTGGCTGATGTTCCAGCGGGCGTACCTGTCGTCGGCACCGGCGGTCTCCCAGCCGTGGCGGCCCGTCGAACCCTGGTTCTTGCCGTAGCGGCGCAGGGACGCGACACTCTTGTCACCGCGTGCCGCGTCATCGCTGGCGCCACGGGCGAAGTAATTGGCCCAGTTCTCCTCACCGGAGAGCAGCGTGCCCCAAGGCGTGTAGCCGGTGCCGCAGTTGTTGATGGTGCCGCGCGTGGTGGCGCCACTGTTCGAGTACCGGGTCCGCAGCAGCGCGCTGCCGCGCGCGGGGCCGGAGAGCTCCACCGGGGTGAGCGGCGTGATGCGGCGGTTGTAGGCCGAGTCCTGCACGTACTGGAACCGGCCATTGACCTTGCGCACCTCCACGATGGAGATGCCATGCGCGGCGACTTCCTTGTCCACCTCGGCGGCGACGCGGGCATTGATCGGGCTGCCCCCGGCGGGGTGCATGAAGATGACGCGACCGCCCTCGTCGGACGTGGCCTCGTGGTTCATCGCGAGCAGGCCGCGCTCGGAGCCGTTCGGATCTCGTGCCGTCCCGGCCGCGTTCAGTCCGAAGTACTCCATGCCGTCGTGGTGGTCGCCAGCACGCTTCTCGTAGTCGCCATCCGTGCCGTCGTTCTTGTAGGCCGCGACGCCCGCGGCGATCGGATCGCCCAGGCGGTACAGCACCGAGGCGGTGTAGCCCGGGGGCACGGTCACGGTGTCGCTCAGGCTCTTCGCCACCGCGCTGAAGGCCAGCAGGGTTTCACGCGGGCCGCCGTCACCACCATTACCGTTACCGTCACCCTCACCGCCATCCCCGCAGGCCGCCAGCGGCAGTCCACCAAAGAGGGCCAGGGCCGCGGTGCCCATGCCGCCGCGCAGGATGGAACGACGGCTCAGGCGGGCGTGCAACACCGAGTCGAAGGTCGGGTTGCCCGAGTCGTTGCAATCAATGTCATCCGGATCCTGGCCCCGCTTGGAAATGTCTGCGCGCTCGTCCACGTCGTCCTCGAATACGGTCTGGGGTGAAGAAACCGGCGCGGAGGATAGACAGGCACACAGAGGGCTTGTGTTACACCCGTGCCACGGCACGGCAACAGTGGCGATGCGCCTTCCCCACCAGGGAAGAAGTTTGCCCTCGGTGGCCTCGGAGGTGCCTCCCGGCCCGTCCCATCCCCAAGCTGTCGGGCAACTCGGCCCTCGCGATGTCTCCGCTCCTCCAGCCCTCGAAGGCGATGGGCACCCGGCACTTCGCGCCACATCGTGTCACGCAGCCAACCCATGATGGAGGGGGAAAACATGCGTGTCTGGCTTCAGGTGGCATGGGTCTGTGCGCTGGTCGCGGGATGTGGCGGGCCACTTCCGGGAGAGCCCTCGCACGAGGTGGGCTCGGACGAGATCGCGCCGGGAGATGTCTCCGCGCAGTGGAAGAGGACGGGGCTCGGCACACCGTTCCTGGTGGAGGACATCTTCCCTCCCCCACTCCCTCCCCCGCCGCCTCCTCTTCCCATCAAGGACCCCCTGCCGACGTTCCTGGTGGACTTCCGGGGGAGGCTCTTCTTCGCGGCCAACATCTTCGGGGAGGGGGCGCTGTGGCGCAGTGACGGCACGGCCCCGGGCACCTTCGCGGTGCGGGACTTCGGGACCGACAGCTCCGTCAGCTCCCTGACCGTGGTGGGGGACCGGCTCTTCTTCGTCGCGAGCGAGCCGACCCTCGGCGCTGAACTGTGGGTGACGGACGGCACGAGCGGAGGCACCCGGCTCGTGAGGGACATCACCCCGGGCCCCACCAGCTCGGACCTGGGAGGCTTCACCCGCGTGGGGGACACCTTGTTCTTCTATCGCCATCTCAGCACCGACCCGCTCGAAGTCGGGCTGCTCGAGCTGTGGAAGAGCGACGGCACCCGGTCGGGCACGGTGCGCGTGAAGGAGCTGGGCCCGGGCTTCGCCTTCTTCGAGCAGGCCGCCCTGGACGACGACACGCTCTTCTTCGCCTTCGAGGACGCGGAGCACGGCTTCGAGCCCTGGGTGAGCGATGGCACCGCCCGAGGCACCCGGCTGCTGAAGGACATCAACCCGGGCCCGGCCCGGTCGGGCGTGACGCGACCGCTCCGGGTGGACGACGGCCTCCTCTACTTCTCCGCCGAGGAGCCGGAGCACGGACGCGAGCTTTGGCGCACGGATGGCACCCTGAGCGGCACCGAGCTCGCCGAGGACACCGTGCCGGGCCCCACGGGCTCGGAGGCGCAGCCCATCGCCCTCTTCGAGGGGCGCCTCTACTTCGTCACCCTGGAGCCGGCGGACCGCGGCGCGCGCCTGCGCAAGCTGAATCCGGACCCGGACTGCCACCCGCGCTCGACCGTCATCGAGGACCTGCCCAACCCCTTCCCGGACGTCCCGACGGTGAGCGCCTTCCTGCCCCTGGGGGGCGTCGCCGAGGTCAATGGCCGACTGCTCTTCACCCTCGCCTACAGCACCTCCGGGCCCGCGCTGGCCGACGTGCAGCTCTGGGCCACCCGCGGCACCCGCCAGACCACGGAGCTGGTACGCCGGCGGCTGGTCAACGCCATCGACATCCCCGTGACGACGCTCACCGCCGTGAACGAGGACCTCGCGCTCTTCGCCGCCACGGATGAGGCACACGGCCAGGAGCCGTGGGTGACCGATGGCACGCCCCGAGGCACACGGTTGCTGAAGGACGTCAACCCGGGTCCCGCCAACTCGTTCCCGTTCGACTTCACGCGCTCGGGTGACTTCATGTTCTTCGTCGCCAATGACGGCGTCCACTTCCACGAGCTGTGGGCCGTTCCCGTCAACGACAGGGGACACCGGGCCGAACGCTGAGCACGGCGTCCCCGTTCACGCTCTGCACGCCGGAATCGGCTATCGAGGCGTGCAGTAGCTGCCCTTCCAGACGCACCCGTTCGCCAGACAGATGGCCTGGGAGGGCGAGGAATAGCAGACGGTAGGATCCTGGGCGGACTGGGCTGCGACGGGTGCCGTCTCACGCCATGGGATTCCGGCGGCAACGGCCGTGGCAGCGACGAAAATAGCGGCGGCGAGAAACTTCGTCATGACACCAACCTCCTGGTTATGAGGAAGGACACGGCGTCAAGAGCAGCCGTACCCAGCGTGCGAAATTAGTCGCATCCGTACCGAGGAGACAACCTCCGCGTTCGTGCCTCGCCCTCTTTCGCGGGGAAAAACAAAGCTTTTGCTTGAGGGTCATGACCGGCCATGATGGCGGTCAGCATCATCCCGTAGCCAATACCTTTCAGCACCCGAGACGTAGTAGGCATCCCCTCTACTTCCAGGGTTTATTTTTGAAGCAAGCAGAGCCGGCGACCGTGTTGACCGCTTCGCCTGCTCGCTCGCGAAGTCTACGACCGGGTGACCGCTCGAGTGGGCGAGGTGCGAGTCGCACTGACGTCACCGGGCGAGCCCTCTCCCCTGCGTGTCTGGAATTTCGACGCGTCCAGGAGGGCCACCCAGGCGCGGAGCACCGAATAACCGGGACGAGCACCCTGTTCCGGTCCGAACGCCTATGATCCGGCGCACGGGCGCGACGACGTCACGGGGACCGGTTCTCGCCAGCGGGTGTGCGCATCGATGCTCGATATTTCAGGGTACAGGGTTGTTGGCCTCATTCGGGGCACGGGCTCGAACGCGCTGTTCCACGCGGTTCGTGAGGCCGACGGCCTGCCGGTCATCATCAAGACGCCCGTGATGGCATCTCCGGGTCGTGCGGAGAGCGAGCGGTACCGGCGGGAGTTTGGAATCCTGCAACGGCTGCGCGACGTGCGGGGCGTGGCGAGGCCGTATGCCTGTGAATGGATCAGCGAGCGGCCCGTGCTGCTGCTCGAGCGGGTGCAGGGTCAGCCCCTGTCCGAGTCCACGGGCCAGCCCCTGGAGCCCTCCCGGTTCTTGAACCTGGCCCTCTCCCTGGTCGCCACCCTGGGGGAGGTCCACTGTCGCGACGTCATCCACAAGGACATCAAACCCTCCAACATCATCCTGGAGCCCTCGGGAGAGGCGCGACTCATCGACTTCGGCGTGGCCACGCTGCAGAAGGTGGAGTACCTGGACGCGGCTCCGACGCACCTGGTCGAGGGGACGCTGGCGTACATGTCGCCGGAACAGACGGGGCGGATGAACCGGGCGGTGGACTACCGCACGGACTTCTACTCGCTGGGCGTCATGTTCTACGAGTTGTTGACGGGACGGCGGCCCTTCCAGGGACGGGATGCGCTCGAGTGGTTTCACGTCCATATGGCGCAGGCGCCCAGGCCTCCGCACGAGCTGAACCCGCGGGTGCCCCCGGCCTTGTCCGCCGTCGTCCTCAAGCTGCTGGCGAAGACGGCGGAGGAGCGCTACCAGAGCGCCGAGGGACTGCGGGCGGACCTGGAGCGGTGCCGCGACGCATCGGGCCCGGACGTGCGAGAGGTGTTCGCGCTGGGCACGCGGGACACACCCATCCGGTTCCAATTGCCGCAACGGCTCTACGGGCGTGAGGCCCAGGTGTCCACCCTGCTGGAGGGCTTCGAGCGGGTGAGACGCACGGGCACGCCGGAGCTGGTCCTCGTCACCGGGTACTCGGGCATCGGCAAGTCCTCGGTGGTGCATGAGCTGCACAAGGCCGTGGTGGAGCGCCGTGGCTTCTTCCTGAGCGGCAAGTTCGACCAGTTCCAGCGGGACATCCCCTACGACATCCTGGCCCAGACCCTCCGGGCGCTGGTGCAGCAGGCGCTCGCGAGGAGCGAGGAGGAGATCTCCCTGTGGCGCCAGCAGGTGAACCAAGCCTGGGGAAACTACGGCCAGCTGCTCGTGGACCAGGTGCCCCAGCTGGAAGTGCTGGTGGGCCCACAGCCCGCGCTCCCGGCGATGCCCCCTGGAGAGGAGGCCCAGCGCCGCTTCTTCTGGGCGATCCGCCAGTTCTACGGGGTGTTCGCCACCCCGGCGCATCCCATGGTGCTGTTCCTGGATGACCTGCAGTGGGCGGACCCCGCCAGCCTCCAGATGCTCTCCCATCTGCTCTCCGAGAAGGAGATCCCACCGATGTTGTGGCTGGGCGCCTACCGGGACAATGAGATGAGCTCCGCGCACCCGCTCATGCAGATGTTGGAGGGGGTGCGTCAGGCGGGGGGGAAGCTGAAGGAGCTCCGCGTGGAGCCGCTGAGCGTGGCGCAGGTGGAGCAACTGGTGGCCGACACGCTGCCGGGAGCGACACGGGAGGTGGTCGCTCCCCTCTCGGCGCTGGTGCACGGGAAGACGGGGGGCAACCCCTTCTTCCTGCTGCAATTGCTGGTGGCGCTCCACCAGGATGGCCTGCTGGTGCGAGGGCCCGGAGGCGGCTGGCAGTGGGATGCCGAGGCGGTGCGGACGCGCGACTACTCGGAGAACATCGTCGACTTCATGGTGGGCAAGCTGCGCCAGTTCCCCGCTGGCACGCAGCACCTGCTGCGCCTGGCGGCGTGCGTGGGCAAGGTCTTCTCACTCCAGATGCTGGACGTCCTCGCCAACCTCGGCGAGAGGGGAGATGTGGAACAGGGGCTCGAGCCCGCGCTCCTGGAGGGCATGCTGGTGCGTTCCGGCCCGGCGCATTACCGGTTCCTGCACGACCGCATCCAGCAGGCGGCCCATAGCCTCTGCTCCCAGTCGGAGCTCGAGGCCGTTCACCTGCGTATCGGCCGTTTGCTGCTCGAGAGCCTGTCCCAGGAGGAACTTCGCGAGTCGCTCTTCGACGTGGTGAACCAGCTCAACGCCGGGGCCGGGCTCATGGAGGACGCCGCCGAGCGCCACCACCTCGCGCGGCTGAACACCGAGGCGGGTGACAAGGCCAAGGCCGCGCTCGCGCTCCGCCCCGCCATCTCCTACTTCACGACGGCCTTCTCGCTCATTCCAGGAGACCCCTGGGAGACGGACCACGCGCTGGCCTTCAAGCTGCAATTCACCCTGGCGCGCTGTGAGCTCATGAGCGGCAACATCGCCGAGGCGCGCCGCCTGGTCGGGAAGCTCCTCCCCCGGGTGAGCTCCCGTTCGGACATCGAGGCCGTCTACGGCCTGAAGCATGACGTCCACTTCGCCGCGGGTGAGCGCGAGGAGGGCGTCACCTGCATGTTGGAATGCCTGGTGTTGCTGGGCATGCCGCTCTCGCGGCACCCCACCTGGGAGGAGGCGGCGGCCGCCCATGAGGAGGTCTGGGCCTTGCTGGGGGAGCGTTCCATCGAGAGCCTCATCGACCTGCCACTCCTGGCCGATCCGGACATGAAGCTGGTCATCGGTGCCCTCTTCAAGCTCTTCAATTCCGCGTACTCCACCCACCCTCCCCTGCTCATCGTCCTCTTGAGCCGGATGGTCTCCCTCTCCCTGCGTCACGGCTTCGTGGCCGCCGCGGTGCCCGGACTCAGCTGGTTTGGCGTCATCACCGGCTCGTTCTTCAAGCGGTACCGGGAAGGCCTTGCCTTCACGAGGGTCGCCCGCGAGCTCGTCGAGCGGTACGACCTGTCCGCCAACCGGGGCGATGTCCTCCTCAGCATGCAGTTCAGCAGCTATTGGAGCCAGCCTCTCCCCCAGGCGCAGGAGCTCGTCGTCAGCGGCTTCCAACACGCGCTTCAAGTGGGGAGCACGGCCACCGCCGCCTACTGCGGCCTCGAGCTCGTCCTGAACCGCCTGGCCATGGGACACGACCTGGAGGAGGTCCACCAGGAGTCGCTCGTCCGCGGCGAGTTCTTGAGCAAGACGGGCTTCCTGGATCCCCAGGAGTCGCTCCTCCTGGCGCGGCGCTACGTGCAGCAGATGCGCGGATGCTCCCCCTCGTTCGGCACGCTCGATGGGGAAGGCTTCGATGAGCGGGCCTTCGAGGCCCGACTGCCGCCAGTCCCCAGGAGGAGCACGCGCGCCTTCTGGGTCACCCGGCTCCAGTCGCGATTCATGTGTGGCGACTACGCGGAAGCCCGCCGGGCGGCGGACAAGGCGGCCGAGCTCCTGAAGGCCAACAATGGCATCCTCTTCTTCCGCGAATTCAACCTCTACCGCGCCCTGGCCCTGGCCGCGTGCTTCGAGGGCGCCACCGCGGAGGAGCAGCGCCAGTTCCTCGAGGCCATCCAGCGTCACCAGCGGCAGCTGGCGGAGTGGGCGGAGAATTGCCCCGAGAACTTCCACGCGCTGGAGCGGATGGTGGCCGCGGAGCTGGCCCGCCTCCAGGGGCGACTGGATGAGGCGATACGCGCCTATGAGGAAGCCATCCGCTCGGCTCGGGAGAATGGGGCCACCCACCATGTGGGATTGGCCGCCGAGCTCGCGGCGAACTTCTGGCGCACGCGTCAGGCCCCGCTCGTTGCCCAGGGCTTCGCGCGCGAAGCGCGGGCGGCGTACCTGCGGTGGGGCGCCCTGGGCAAGGTCCAGCACCTGGAGTCCCAGTGGCCCCACCTCTCGTCCACCTCGGACACCCGGGACGAACTGACCACCAGCGGTACGGCCTCCAGCCACATCGACGCGCTCACGGTCGTCAAGGTCCAGCAGGCCGTCTCCAGTGAAATCGTCCTGGATCGCCTGGTGACCACGCTGCTGCACGCGGCGATTGAGAACGCCGGAGCCCAGAAAGGCGCGCTGTTGCTTCCCGAGGGGGACACCCTGTCGGTGGCGGCCATCTCCGATGCTCCGTCGGAGGGGGTGACCCCCGAGTTGCCCTGGACGCTCCTCTCCTATGTGCGGCGCACGCGGGAGCACGTGCTCATCGGCGATGCCTCCAAGCCGCACCCCTTCTTCTCCGATGCGTACCTGGCGCGCGGCGGAGCGCGGTCGGTGTTGTGCCTGCCCCTGTTGAGGCAGGAGCGGTTCTCCGGAGTGCTGTACCTGGAGAACGACCTGGCGGCGGATGCCTTCAGCCCGGCGCGACTGACGCTGCTGGAGCACCTGGCCTCCCAGGCGGCCATCTCCATCGAGAACGCCCGGCTCTATGAGGACGTCCAGCGCGCCAGGGCGGAGCTGCGCCAGGCGAATGAAGAGTTGGAGCAGCGGGTGGAGGAGCGCACGCGCGAGCTCGAGCAGGCCCAGACCCGGCTGGTGGATACGGCGCGAGAAGTGGGCATGACGGAGGTGGCCTCCAACGTGCTGCACAACGTGGGCAATGTGCTCACCAGCGCCGTCGTCAACCTCGAGGTGATGCGCAAGGCGGTGGGCTCGCTGCGCGTGGGCCGTCTGAGACAGGCGGCGGCGCTCCTCGTGGAGCAGCGGGAGAACCTGGCGGAGTTCCTGACGACGAACGTCCGGGGCAGACATCTGCCGGACTACCTGACGGCGCTGGGGGAGGAGTTGGGGAACGATCAGATGCGCCTGGTGGAGGACATGGAGGTGATGAGCCGGCACGTCGAGCACATCCGCGCCATCATCCAGGTGCAACAGACGTATGCGCGGAGCTCGCTGATGACGGAGGAGTGCGAGCTGGCCCAGCTCATCGACGACGCCCTGCGCATCCAGATGGGGGCATCACAGCGCCACGGCGTCACCGTGCACCGGGAGCTGGAGGTGGTGCCGCGGGTGAAGGTGGACAAGCACAAGGTGCTGCAGATCCTCATCAACATCATCAGCAACGCCAGGCACGCGCTGGAAGCGAAGTCCGAGGGCTCGCGCAACCTGTGGGTGAAGCTGAGGGCGGACGGGCCGGTGGCACGCATCCAGGTGGTGGATGATGGCGTGGGAATCACCCCCGAGGTGAAGGGGAAGCTGTTCTCCCACGGCTTCACCACGCGCAAGGACGGCCATGGCTTCGGACTGCACTCCAGCGCGCTGGCGGCACAACTCCTGAATGGCCGCCTCAGTATCGACAGCGATGGACCGGGTCGGGGGGCCGTGTCCACGCTGGAACTTCCGCTCCACTGACGAACGGGGAGAGCACACCGCGAGCGCGAGGGCCGCGAACACCCGCGCCTCGTCCTCACGCCCAGGGTGCGTCTTCACAGGATTTGAACCTGCGACCCCTTGGTCCCGAACCAAGGCGAGGGAGCGTCCAGCGGGTATCAGCGGTGCACAAGCCCTCGTAAATACTCGGTTTTCTGGAGGCGGGCCTGTCCAGCCGTCCCAGCCCGTACGCGACGGCACCAAGGATTTTGCTGCTACCTTGCTGCTGCGTCCTACCCCGGTGCCGCCACCCGTGGCCAAGGGACCTGGACGGCTGCTGACCATCCGAGAAGTCGCGATTCGCCCAGCCGCGCAAGTGGGGGCGCAACTGAGACAGAGTTCCAACGTCCCGCTGCCGCGCAGAAGCTTGACTTTCCGATAGGCTATAAGATTCACTCACAGTCGGTGAGCGTCTCCACGCAGCGTAAGTCCAAGCCCGGCCTGATGCAGACGCTCCGGGCGCTGGCTCGCGCCGAGCGGGAGGTCATCCGCCAGAAGAAGGCGCTCGCTCGGATGAGCCGCAGCGCCTCCACGCCCACCGTCTTCGACCCGCAGCATGCTCGGGCGATGCACACGCTGACCCAGTGTTCGGGGCTTTTGTGCGACACATCGGTACGCGGCATCGGGCTTGGCACGAAGATGACAAAAGGGCGGGAGACGGGGGAACTCGCGGCCGTGGTCTTCGTGCCCAGGAAGCGCTCCCTGTCCGAGCTGCGGAAGCGGAAGATCCAACCCTTACCGCGAGAGGTGAAGTGTGGCGGAAGGACGCTCCCAGTCGACGTCCAGGAGATGGGGCGGGTGCGCTGGCAGGCCCGTGTCGGGGACAGCCTCGGGCCCTTCGGAGAGTTCGCCACGCTGGGCGCCTTCGGGACCTACGCAGGCCGCACCGTCGCCATCACGGCCATGCATGCCACCCACCTCTTCGAGTTCCCTGACGGAAGTGTGGGGCCGACCTTCTTCTGTCCCAGCAATGTCGGCAATGCGAATGCGCGCAACCTCGGCTCGCTCGTGCGCGGCAGCCGCAATGGCATTGACGCAGCCCTCATCCAGTTGGAGGACCCCTCCACCATGGTCCCGATGCCCGGCATCCGTGGCTCACGCCCCCTGCGCTTCCGCGAGGATGAAGGGACCGTGGTCCGGATGCTCGGAGCCATGACGCCCCATGCGCTCGGGACCATTGAACACATCCACCTCGACATCCATCCGAACAACCTCGCGGCCTGTTTCACCATCAGCCTCCCTTCCGCGAAGGGAGATTCAGGCGCCGCCCTGGTCGATGGAGATGGCTTCATCGTTGGCTTCCTCGTCGGACGCATCACCGTCAACAACGCAGATTTCGCTCTCGCACAACCCTCCGAGCTCGTCCTGAACACTCTGGGTTGTACCATCCCTTAGGAGAGGTGTCCCTTGCCCCTGTCTGCTCTCTCCCTCCTCACCACCGCCGGCCTCCTGGCAGCCACACCCACGAAGGTCGCGGCCATCCGCCCGCCTACAGACCCTGCGGGTTTCGCGTTCACCGTCAGCGATGCGAACTTCAAGCTGGTCCCGGACGACAACGCGCTCAAGCAGACCACACCCGGCGTCTATGAGCTTCAGGTCAAAGCCGACTCCGCCAAGGTCGACTGCGATACTGCGACGGTTGCCAACTGCGCCGCCGCCCAGGCTGGATTGAAGTGGGTGGTCAATACGGTCGAAGCGGTTTCCGTCGCCACGCCGGTGCAAATCCCCACCACAGGCACCCCGGTCCTCGGCATCAAGCTCGTGGGTGGCTCGGAGCTCTTCAGGTTCAGCGTGCCCCAGCCGGCTCCGGCTCCAACCCAGGCCCCGGCGCAGACTGTCGGCATCGCTTTCACTTGCGAGCAGCTCATCCAGCAGGCCCGGGCCAATCCTCCTGCCTACGATGCGGAGAAGAACCGGGCGTATATCGTCACTACCCCCAATGGCAATGTCGTGGCGGGTGAACTCGGACTCGTGGACGAGAATGACACGATCGAGGTCAAGGTCATCGCACCTCAAGACAGCACGGTGACGATCCGCCGCACCTCCGCGCGACGTGACCTTAATGCGTTCGCGCTGGCGGGCGCGGGCACCCAGGTCGTCCTGCAGACTGCCCAGGCCTGCAAACCCACCTGGTCGACCCTGACCGATTTCGCACCGGGCGCGGGACAGATTGAAATCACCACGGTGGACGCCCAGAACAAGGAGACCCGCAGTGTGATTGAGTTCAATGTCCGCACACTCTACCGCGGCATGCTCTCTTTCGGAGGGGTCTGGACCGGGTTGTCCGACCCCTCGTTCGGGACCACGACCCGAGACGGTGTCACGGTCATCACCAACCGGGAACTCGGGCCCAACCGCCTCCTCTATGCCATCTTCCTCACGCCGTTCGTCTGGGGGCCTCGCGATTTCGAGAAGGAGCCCGCGCTGCTAGTGAGCGGGGTGAGGGACACCGGCTCCCTCCTGCGGCACATCAACCCGAGCCTCGGCCTAGTCGTCAACAACCCGCTGGAGAACGCCCTGCTGGGCCTCAGCGTGGACCTGCTGGATGGCGTGGTCATCACTGCGGGCGTCCACGTCGGCCACGTGAGTGTCCTGGATCCCAACGCCAATGTGTCGCTGGGGCAGCAGTTCAGCAGCGAGGAGCAGATTCCCACCGCGAAGAAGTGGCGGACCAGCTTCTTCTGGTCGGCGTCCGTGGACCTCCGGGCGGCGGTACAACTGCTCCAGACCGTCTTCGGGGTGCGCACCAAGTAGCCAAGGAAGGCCCTCGGGCCTCGTCCGCTCGACGGAGGTGCTGCATGAATCGGAGACACACTTCTATTGTCACCGGCCTGCTGTTGATGCTGGCCGCCCATCCGGCTCACGCCACCAACTCGTTTTTCTGGGGTCTCAAGCTCCAGCTTCTTTCCCCTGGCTTTGAAGGGGCTCCCTCCCTGCCAGCCCTCGGGCTCCAGGGAGGGTACCGCTGGGAGTCGGACCACTTCCAGAGCCGCATCCAAGTGCAGGTCCTCGGCGGCTGGAGTACCCTTCAAATCGAAGACACCCCGGCTCTCACCGCAGGAGGCCTCTCGGGAGCATTGACCGGCCGGCTGGCCTTTGGCGGGTTTAAGGATGACTCGGCAGGCTATGCCTTCATCGACCCCGGGCTGTTCGCGCTGCTGGGCTCCAACCCGGAGCGGGGCACCTCGTCCCTGATGGAGCTCGGAGCGGAACTGGGGGTGGGCCGCAAGTTCAAGCTCCCGGACTCCACGCACCTGGACCTCAGCCTCACGGTGCTTCACTTCCACTTGGATCCGCGGACGGCCAAGCTGCGCGCTTCCTTCTACCCGGGTCTGGCCGTCGCCTTCATGCGTTGAAGTTCGGGACGTCCGGTGAGTGTCAAGCGCTGTGGTCGAGGGCGTGCCTCCAGAGGCGGCAGCGCAGCGCAACTTGGCCGCCGAACCTTCTCCCCCTCCAAGCTCCTTCGCGGTAGAGGCACCCCATGGACGAGAAGCTGCAACGCGCCTTGGGGGATACGGCCCGGGCTGCCCGCCTGCGGCTGGGGCTCACGCAGGCGGAGGTAGCCAAGAGGGTGCGCCTGAAGTCCGGCGTCTACGGCCGAGTAGAGCGCGGGATGATGACGCCCAGCGTCCCCACGTTGCGTCGCATGTGCGAGACCCTGGGCATCTCCTCGGACGTGCTCCTGTCCCTGGGTGCCCAGGCCCGCGAGGAGACGGCACCAGCTCCTCCGCTCGGGGCCGGCGAGCACCCGGAGCTGAGCCGCATCATCCACGTCTTGAAAGGGTGGCCGCCGGAGCGGTTGGCGCTCTTGCGCAAGCTGCTGGAGACAGCCGACACGCACCTCTCGGACGAGCGCTAACGGGCCTCGGGCGTCATGAGGCTGCGCACCATGTAGCCGACAGCGTTGAGCTGCTTGTCATCCAACTGGCGCAGGGTGCGCAGCAGGCGGCGCAGTCGCGGTGACTCCTCCGGGGGGGCCGCGGACTCCTTCAACCAGGCCGCCGCCTCGCCCACGTCGAGCCCCAGGGCGGCACTGGCGTCCACCCGCAGCACCATGCAGAGCCTACGCAGGTTCGGGACGCTAGGCGTCAGGTTGCCCCGCTCTATCCGCCCGTACACCTCGGTGGCCACGCCCACGCGCTCGGCCACGTCCGCCTGGGTGAGTTCGGCCTTGAGCCGGGCCTCTCGCAGCACGTCTCCCAGGAGGACGGTCATCTTCTTCTTCGTCAGGTGGTCGCTCTTCTTCATGGTCACTCGCTCCGGTCCTTCGTCTCTTCCTCGGTGACTTCCTCCTCGGCCGTGGCTTCCTCCTCGGGGGTGGGCAGGACGCCCTTCTCGATGGGGAAGGCGTGCGTCTCCTGGGGGAGAGGCTTCTCGCGGAGGAGAGTTCCCAACTCCGCCTCCGCCTCGGCGGGTCCGAACGGGTTGCCCTGGCTGGCGAGCCACGCGCGCAGTTCGTCCCGCATCTCACCGCCCGTCTGGTAGCGGTCGTCCGGGTGGGCGTGCAGGGCCTTGTGGAGGATGCACTTGAGCGGCTCGGGCACCTGGGAGGCCACCCGCTCCACGTCGTCCGGGCCGAAGCTCAGGATGCGGTTGGCCAGCTCCCCCGGGCTTGTCCAGGTAGGGCGCTCAGGGCGGACGCGAGCGTTGTACCGGCTCACCTCCGAGGACCCGCTGTAGGGCACGTTCACGTCCGGAGGGTCCAGCGGGTACTGCCCCGACAGCATTTCCAGCAGCACCATGCCCAGCGAGTAGAGGTCCGCTCGCCCATCCGGCTTCTGGCGGCGCATCACCTCCGGGGCGGCATAGGCCAGCTCCGCACGCAGCACCTTGGAGGGGGTGTCCAACCGGCCCACCATCCGCGAGTACGCCACGCCGAAGTCGGTGAGCGTCACCCTGCCGCTGAACTCGAGCCGGATGCTCGTGGGACTCACGGCCCGGTGGACGAGGTGCAGGGGTTGGCCATCCTCGCCCTGGCTGTTCCAGGCGTAGTGGAGCGCATCGGCCACCTCGGCGGCGATGTAGACGGCATGGGCCGGGTCGAGCGTCCTGCCCAGCAACAGCGCCGTCTCCATGGCCGTCGCCAGGAAGATGCCCTGGGTGTGCTCCATCACCACGTAGGGGGCGCCCTCGTACTCCTCCAGCCCGTACACTTGGACGATGCCGGGGTGGCGCAGCCGTGTGGCGAGCTGTACCTCCTCCACGGCCCGCTGGCGGCGCTCGTCCTCGGGGGGCATCTGCACCCGCTTGAGGATGACGCGGCACGCAGCACCCTCCCCCTTCACGGGAGTGCGTCGGGCGATGGCCATGGGGTCCGGTGCGTCCAGCAGCGGGGAGACGAAGGTGTAGCGGTACGCGGGTCCCTCGAAGAGAAGACCGTCAGGACCCGTGGGGTGGATGGGGAAGCTGTCGTTGGTCGATGGACCTTTCACGAGGGCACCTCTTAACCTTTCAGGTACTCGCAAACAAAACCAAGCTCCTTTTAGGTAACACGGGGAGGCAATCAAAAGAAAGCACCGGCCAACCAAGCAGGTCAGCGCCTAAACTCAACCTGTTGGAGCGGGGGAGCCTCTAGGAGCAATCCTGGAGCGCTTGGGCCGGCTCGCAGTGTCTCCGAAGCTTGCCCTGCACGGGGCCTCTCCAGAGAGAAGTGCAGAGCCACAAGCAACCTCCCTACACTTTGCTCGGCCCTTAACGAGACCACGGGGCAGTGACGGCCTGGACAGATCCAGGGCCCTGCACGACCTCTACACTGGCCTGGGTGGGACCCGTCAGCGACCCTTCTCTGCCTCTCCGCACCAACTCGCCCCTCAACAAGGCCCCATCCGTCCTGTGCTTCCTACCGGGAGGGGTGGCCTCCTCACCTGGAATGCTAGCGCTCGACGTACTGCACCTCGCGCTAGCTGGGAGTAGGGTATAGCTCCGCAGAGCCAGCGCAGCCTACGTGCTGGGTTCGTCACCGCGGCGCGGTTGCTCAGCCGTGGGAGGAGGCATGTCACCGGTCGGTGTCGCCTCGGCGGAAGGCTGCACGGTGGCCGTGGCACCCTCATCTGTCGCAGTGGTAGGCAGGTCGTCTGGAGGCGGGTACAACCTGCGGCGCGCACGAGCCTTGGCGGCGAGTCTACTGCTCTTCTTCTTGGCGGCCTTGCCGAGACCTGTCTCGGTGTAGTCAATGGCGCCGTGAGCGTCGTTCCCCGCTTCTGGGGCCCAGTACGTCTTGAGCTCTTCGGCGCTACACTCTGCCGGGGTGACGCCGAAGACGCCGACCGACTCGCCCTTGAAGTTCTTGTGAGCGGCCTCTGCGGACGTCTTCGTCGAGAGGTCTACCGACAGGTGGATGTTGGATTCGTCGAAGGGGCGGAAGGCCATGCTCGACGGCTCCCCATTGTCGAGCCACTTCGGGTGGACGTGGCGGTAAAGCGTCACGTCATCGTTCTCGGGGAGAGGAGGAGGAATGAGGTTGGCCATCAGCGCTCCTCCTCGGTGGGGTTCAAGTACTTCCTGAGGAAGGCGGCGAAGTCAGTCCGACCTTCGTCAGTGTTGAGGTTGAAGTCGCCCTCGTCCTCGTCGTCAAGTTCGGCGTGCACGACAGTGACGCTGGCAGTACGCGCCATCAGCACAATGGTAGCGACGACCTCCCAGCCTCCATGGGACCACTCGGCCTCAATGTCACCAGTTGGTGTCGGATAGAGACGCGGCTTCGGGATGCCGTCCTCCACCATCAATTCGAGGAACAGGTCCTTCGTCCATGGCAACCGCTCCGCCGACACGGCAGCGCCCTTGCCATCGAGCCAACCGGACTCGACAGTCCCGAGTACCTCAAATCTGTCCTCGAGCTGCTTCACAGTTGCCTCGGCTACCACGGTCACGGCCATGAAACTGAGAAGGCGTGACACGTCCTTCAGCTTACCATCAACATCGAACGTCGCATCGACCTCAACCTCGGCACGCATGTAGTGCCGGCCACGCAGCAGGTTGACAACCTCCTGCTCGCTCCCCACCCCCTCGCCATAGGTCGCATCAATGTTCACACCGTCCCGCGTCCGAACAGTGAACGAGCGGGACACAGTGTCCATGCCCGTCACTTGCCCAACGAACGAGACAACGCGAGATGTTTGCTGGATCTCAATGTCCCGAATTACGTCCTTGAGTGCACGGGTGGTCCTGGGCCCTGCTGGTGCCCCCGGCGTGCGCAGTTCGAGCGACTCACCCTCCTCAAGGTGCTCACTCATGTGACGCAGTTTGTTCAGGTGCTTGCGCGGGAAGGCCCTCGGGAGTTGCTGCCGTTGAGATATGGCGGAAATCGTCTGCCCTACAACCTCGCGGGCCTCCTCGAAGATGTCCCGCCCGTCAGGACCCATAACTGCCGGATAGTTCTGAATCAGCGCCGCCGATAAAGCCACCGTGCGAAGCAGGGTCGGAATGGTGCTGCCTGGTTCAACCCTCCCCAGCCGCAAAGCGAAGCTGTCGTCGAAGCCCGCAGGGACCCGGGCGCCCGTGCGCTGATGGTAGAGCGCACGAGCGGTCTCAAGGATGACCATCCGGTACTCCTCAAGCATCGGGAGGACGTCCACCGGGATGGTTACATTGTTCGGATCGGGGTTGTGGTCGAAGCGTTGCCCGCGGAGAACTGGGGTAGCGAAGACCGTGAGGTCGATAGGCATGGGAGGCGTAGGGTTGGGGCCGGGGGACCCTACTTCAGCATGGCCCGGGCGTGCATCAGCGATTCTGCATCTCCGGTCCTACCGTAGGTGCATGTGGGTGGCATGACCTATGTCGCCCGGTCCGCACCTCACACGGGCGTCTCCATTAGAGCGGGGGCAAAGCCGAAGCTGGAAAGGACAAGCCCGCCGCCTGAGGCAGCGTACCTGACGCAAGCAGGTGGAAATCCTTCCGGTCCACCACCTATGGGAACGTCACGCCGTCGAGGTTCACGCCCCCGGCTCCGGTTTCTCCCGCCCACAGATTGAGCGTGTAGGTGCCCCGGGCCTCGCTCTCCGTCGCGTCCAGTTCCACCACGATGCGCCCCAACTCTCCTGGCGGGATGGGCTCCAGGAGCCACACCGTCAGCCCCGTCAGCTCCTCGCGCTTGGAGCCCACCAAGGCCGCCCCCTTCGGCCTCCAGGCCACCGTTCCCCGGTTACGTAGCATCACCTCCACGGCAACCCGTCCCCGCCCCTTGGGTCCCACGGCCCGATAGCTGATGACCGTCCACACCGCGAGGGAGTCTTCCGGGCGCTCAGCCCCCATCGGGAGTCGCCGGGCGATGACTCCCTTTTCGCCCATCCACTCGTTGGCGATGAAACCCGTGAGACCGCCCTGGCCACTACACTCGGCCTGGAGACGCGCCTTCTCCTCCCGGCACTGCTGGGCCTCGGCACGCGCCTGCTGCTCGCCTTGCCGGAGAGAGGCCAGCGTGCGCTCGTGGCGTGATACCTCCACCTGCCGCTCCGCCTGGGAGGGGTGGACCACCAGCATGAAGGTGGCACTCACCGGGGCCGCGCCATCCTCGAAGTAGACCGTCACCGGCACACGCTCCCCGTCATGCAGCGCCTCCGAGGCCACGAGTGCCAGGGTGTCGTCCACCACCTTTACCCGGCGGAACCGCTCCCGTCCCTCGACTTCCACGCGCGCCAGCTTCGCGTCGAAGAACAGGGTGAGGGACAGCTCCGGCCGGATGCACACCTCCGGCGTCTTGCTGGGGGTGCCCGCCGTCAGCTCGATGTAGCGCGTACCTGCCTCGCAGGTGGGGAGCGGCACCCTCTCGGTAGCCTCGACGGGTGCAGCGAGCAGGGCCAGTCCGAGCAGGGCGGAGGAGGACAAGGCGAACACGGAGCGGGAACCTCCACGGAAACGAGGAAGAGACCGGGAACGTGAGCTCTAACACACGGCCGGTCGTGCGCGAGCCGTCCTCACCGACCAGCCCGCCAAGCCCCCGGATGGCGTTACTCGAACCGCTCCACCGTCTTCACCGCCGCGCGGGGGCGAACCTTGATGGCTCCCCCGTCAGGCTCGATCTCGAGTCCACGATCTCCGCTGTACGGGTCGACCAGCTCCATGCAGACGGTGAACGTGTCTCCAGCGGGCGTGACGGCCTGGGTGATGCGGCCGTAGACGCGCTTCTCCCCGATGCAGAGCTGCCCGGACAGCCGGGTGACGTCTGGCAGCACGACTTGCCCACCCCGGCCCATGGCATCAGCTCCCGCCTTCCAGGCGCCAGCCAGCTCCAGTGAGATGGGGCCATCCTTCACGGGTATGGGCTCGTTACTGCCCATCTTCCAACCGGGAAGAGCGGCGAAGGAGCGGTCCCCAACGGGAATGCCGAGTTGGCGGGTCATGGTCTCGACAGCACCGGCCGGGCACGCCTGGGGCGCGGGCTCCTTGCGAACCTGGGCACCGGGACAGGCCATGTTGGCGGCGGCGGCCACCGCGAGCAGCACGTTGGCCCCGGTGGAGTTGTTGCCCTTCTTCTCCTTCTCCGCCTGTGAGCCGGGGGCCTTCTTCTTCATGCGAGTTGTTCCCGAGCTGAGCGTCATGGTGGTGACGGACGCAGGGGTATCCGCCTTCGAGGGCGCTGCGCCTGCGTCAGCTTCGGGCGGCTTCCAGGGTGGCGCTACTTCATGGACGTGCGTGGCCCATCGCATCGGACCATCGAGGGAGAATTCCGCAGGTAAGGGAAGCGTAGGCACCGGCTGGCCTGGAGTCGGTGTGGACGGCGGCGGGCGAAGCTGGCCGAGGACATGGCCCACTCCCACCGCGAGTCCCACCACTGCCACGAGGACCGGAAAGGCCCATCGCACTCGGGTGCGAAGTGGGGGGCGGGTCTTCGTCGCGGGCGGCTCGGGTGGGGCGGGAGCTACAACGGGAGGAGCGGGCGGCTTGCCCCGCTTGGGCTTCTGACGGATCCACCTGCGCAGCCACCCCTGGGGGTCATGGCCCACCAGCTCCGGCGCGTCCTCGGTGGTACGCCCGTCCACCGTCCAGCCGTAGCACAGGGGCACCTCCCACCGTGGGTCCGCCTTCGCCTCCTCCAGCAGCAGCTTCTCCAGCGCTACGCACAACGCCTCGGCATCCGGCACGCGGGCGGGCGCCTTGGCCAACAGGCGCAGGCACAGCTCACTCAAGGCCCGGGGCACACGGGAGTTGCGCACGTGCGGGGGCTTGGGGTTGCCCTCAAGAATCTCCCCCAGCAGCTCGTCGTCCGGGCCGTTGAAGGGGTACACGTCGGTGGCGAGCACGTAGAGGATGACGCCCAGCGCGTACAGCTCGTCCCTCACCGCGTAGTTGTAGCTCTCCCCCCGCCTGCGATCCTCGCGCAGGAAGAAGGCCACGGCCTCGGGGCTGCGGTAGCGGAGGTTGGCCGGGGCCAGGGCTCCGGTGACACGAGGAGCGCCCGGCATGGCACCGGCTCCGAAGTCCACCAGCACCGGCGCTCCATCCGTCTCGCGCACCAGCACGTTGTCCCCCTTCAAGTCACGGTGCAGGACATCCCTGGAGTGGACCCCCTTCAACGCCTTGGAGAGCGGCAACAGCTTCTCCACCAGATCGCGGGCACACGGGTTGTTGTCCCGGGCCCACTGGTAGAGCGTCACTCCCGGCACGTACTCCATGACGAGCACCAGGTACTCGGGCTTGTCCTCGGGCCATTTGAAGTGACTGAGCAGCTTCACCACGTTGGGGAACTCGTGGCGGAGCATGATGAACAGCTCCCGCCAGCCCCACTCTCCCACGCTCTCCAGGTGGATGAACTTGAGGGCGCACGGGCTACCGTCACGCCACGCGAGGAACACCTTGCCGAAGCCGCCGGCTCCCAGCTTCTTCTCGATGCGGTAGCCGCTCACCACCATGCCCGGCCGCACCACGTCCTCCAGCGTGGGCTTCATGGTGCCTCTCCAGCGGCACCGGCCAGTAACGGTGGAAGTCCGGTCATGCGCTCAACCTCGGGAGTGGGAAGCTACCAGAACCCGGGGCTTCCCATGCTCGGGGTTGAACCCGGTGGAAGCGGCAACGCGCCCGGCTGGTCGGAGTGCCCACCAGCAACTCCACGGTAAGCGGCGGCATAAGCCGCAGGACGTGGGGCATGGGTGCCCTTCGTCTACACACCGCATGGAGGACCCATGAGCGACAAGAACACACGCACCCTCCGCTCCGAGTCGAGTGCCGTCAGTCTCAGCATGGAGCTGACCACGCTGGAGCACGCCTTACGCGGGGCCTCGCTCCTGGCCGAGCTGCTCGCCAACCACGACCTCCCGGAGGAAGAGACGCAGCGGATGGCCCCCCACTGCATCAGCGCCCAGCTCGCGCTCGTCAACGCCCGGCTGCGCCATATGGGTCGGGTCATCCGGGGCGAGGAGGACGCGGAGACGCTGTGGGCTCCGTACAACGCCACCAGCCCCTCGCCCCGTCCGGGGGATGATGAAGACGTGCGGCTGGTGTCGAAGTCTGCCCCTCTCTTCGCTCGGAGCGCGCGGAAGACGACCGTGCGCAAGCCCCGGGCGAGGCGGGCGGAGAAGAGGCCTGAGAAGCCGCCCCCAGTGGATGGGGCGCAACCAGCTCCATGAGTGCGGGTCGTAGACCATGCCCGGGGGCTTCAAGCCCCCGGAAGCACGGCATACAATCAGACAGCCTTACGCGACCGAGTTCCCCCGAGAGCACCGCCGACCTTGGTCCCGATGCTGTGGTCCGTCCCCACGATGCCAAGAACGGCCATCGTCAGGGACTCCTCGGACACGAGCTGGTCCCAGCGAGACGCCCAGTGGACGGTTCCCTTCATGGCCCGCGCTTGGATGACCTTGGCGATGAGGTCCAGCTCATATACCTCGCGGACCACGCGCATTACGATGTCCTCTGCACCAGGCGTTGCCCCGTATCTTGCAACCCAGTAGTCGGTCACCTCTCTGAAGAGGGGGAAGTCACCGTTGATCTGGATGAGGTTGGTACTCTCCACGTAACGCGCCGCCCGTCCCTCCATGTCGTCACCTTCGGTGCGGGAACCATCGCGCGCGTAGAGCCACTCCGCAGTGGGAATGGCTGGAACGGGGTTCACCTTGCGCGCTGGAGTCGGGCCAGCCTGACCACCCGAGGTGAAGAGGCCCTTCTGTCCACCGGGGCTCCCGGGTTTGCTGCCGCCCTTGTGAATCGTAGTCCCAGGACGCTTCACACCAAGGCCGCCCGGCTTGTTGAGGCTTACCAAGAACTTACCGTTAAGGGCGCGCCGGAACTGCACCGACTGGAGACGGTGGAGGTAGTCCTTCAGCTTGTCCTTCGCGTCCACACCCGTCTTCACCGAGGAGGCGGCTGCCTCTTCGCACAACTTGCGGACCTCCTCCGGCATCTGGTCCAAGAACTCGGCCCCCCACTGCTTCAAGGGGAGTTCCCCGTTCGGGGTGCCCATGTAGAGGAGTTGGGAACGCGGCGTGTTCGGGAAAACACCTTCCAGCTTGCCCTTGTTGTAGTGGTCGGCCTCTACCACGAGGGTCAGCCGCGAGAACGCCTTCTCGTAGACCACCCCGAACGATTGATAGTGGTGACGGCCCTCGTTGCCGGACGAGATGTTGTAGAGCTCGTTATCGAAGAGAGCGGCGATGAAGTTCCTCGAGATGGCGATCTGGCTGATGTCCTCGCGATCCTCCTGGAGGATCCACCAGTGAATTTTCGCCCCCGAGACGTGGACAGTCCCACTCGTCTCCTTGTTCCTCTCCAGGTAGTAGCGCGCCCCGCGTACACGCCGGTACATGCCGCCCTGGGGCATGGCGTTGACCCGTTGCTTTGGCCACTGAGCCTTCTTGCTGGAGGCGAACTCGAACACCCGGATCTCGTGCTCATCCGGGATGTGGAAAAAGCGTGTGTTGAGCGCGAGAGAGTGAACCTTGATGGCGCTCTTCTTCCTGTCCCCGTAATTCGGCCCCAGGTAGGTGTCCTCGGTCCCGGTATCACCAGTTGCCACGATGATGGTTCCGGTATCCGAGCCCTTGAGGAACGCCTCCTTGTAGCCCTCAAAGGGTTGGACCACTGCCTCGTAAACGGACTCGCCATCCTCGTCCGCGATCTCCCAGTGCAAGAGCGCGTAGTTGCCGTTCGGCTTCTTGCCAATGCGGACCATGGACCCCTCGCCATCCTTCCAGGACATGATGAGGAGGCCCCTGGGGTTCCACGGCATCAGGGAGATCTTCGCGCCTACGCCGAAGTTGCCGTCGACTGGGCCGATGCTCTTTCCCGAGGAGCTGATCATGTTGAAATACTTGACCAACTCCTCGCCGGACATCCCGTGGCCATTGTCCACGACCGCGTAGCGGTAGACCTCACCGCCGGTCTCCTCGACATGGACCCAGTCCGGGGTGATCTCGATGTAGCTAGCACCCGCCTCAATGGCGTTCTTGACGACCTCTCGGTCGTACTGGTGCGGGAGGGCTTCCTTGAAGGCCCGGTCAACCAAGGGGCCATTCGCGCCAATCCCCATCTCCGTGGACGGCTTGTGGGGGCCCACACCAGCGGACACGGCCCCTGGGAGCCCGAGCCCGAGCTGATTCTTGCTGCTCATGTTTTATCTCCCGCCCAAGGACACGAAGGACCTTGGACATATGCCCCTGGGCAACACGCCCTGGGACTGGGTGCCAAGCTCCTCGCAAGTAGTGCCGCTGTCAAGCGCCCGCGATGAAGCTGTCCAAAAGTCGCGTGTTCCTCGACATAAGGCTCATGGCGGAGACGTATCTGCCGACGCGCTGGCAATCCAGCCAGTGCGCCTTCCTCCAACAACAACAGCTCGGCGCACCGCGAGGTGACGGACTCGAGTTCTCATGGACTGGGCCCGAGCGCCCGAGGTGCGCCTTCTTCAACGAAGGGAAGGAGCACCATGTCTCACGACATCAGCAAGATGGTCTACGTCGGAACGGAGCCCTGGCACGGGTTGGGCACCGCGCTCCAGGCCAACACCGACTACGACACCCTCGTCCAGGCCGCCGGCTTCTACACGGCGGTAGAGCGGCCCGTCTTCTCGCCGCCCATGGTGGAGGCCATCCCGGACAGGAAGGCCCTCTTCCGGGAGGACACGGGCGAGTACCTGTCCACCGTCTCCAAGGGCTACGAGGTGGTGCAGTTCGCGGAGGTGGCCCGCACACTCATGGAAGCGGCAGGCGGCGTGCGCTGCATCTTCCACACGGCGGGCACCCTGGGCCGCAACGGCGTACGCGGGTGGCTGCTCGGCGAGTTGCCCGAGCCGCTGCTCGTCCGGGGCGACAAGAGCCCCATCAAGCGGTACGTGCTGGGCTACTGCGGCCATGACGGCACCACCGCCATCACCCTCAAGAACGTGGCCACGCGCGTGGTGTGCCAGAACACCCTCGGCGTTGCCCTCTCGGAGAAGGACGGGGCCGAGTGGCACATCCCGCACACCACCAGCGCCAAGGTCCGGCTGGAGGAAGCGGCCCAAGCCTTCCGACTCCTCGTGGAGGGCTACGAGCGGTTCGGCGAGCTGGCCAATCACCTCGCCATCCAGCCCTTCAGCGAGCACCAGCTCCAGCTCGTGCTCAACCGGGTGATGCCGCTGCCCGAGGATGAGGCCAAGCACCCGCGCATCACCAACGCGCGCAACAAGGTGGTGGAGCTGTTCCACACGGGCACCGGCATCGAGGGAGACATCCAGTAAATGCTCGCCCGAGCCCGTCGTGACGTGAGCGCCGAGACGTGAGCATGTCCGTCGTCCCCAAGAAGGAGGCGGAAGAGATGGACATGAAGGAGCAGGCGGAGAAGTTCCGGAAGGTGGTGCAAGAGCGGGGAGGAGTGGGCCCGAGAGCGCGCTACACGGAGGAGCAGAGACAGGAAGCGTTGGAGTACGTGCGAGCGCGCCAGCAGCAGGGGGCGAGCGTGGAGGAAGCGGCGAAGGAGTTGGGCATGAGCAGCTGGACGCTCAGCCGGTGGGGCAGCGCGGCGCGCCGAGCCACCCAGCAGCAGCCCGCGAGGGAGGCGCTGGTGCCCGTCGAGATAAAGGCCGAGCGTGCCCAGGCTCGAGGAAGGGGGCTGGTGGTGCACGGGCCGGGGGGAGTCCGGGTGGAGGGGCTGTCGCTGGAAGACGCGGTGCGGTTGCTGAGGGGGCTGCAGTGATTGGCTCCACGCGCAGGCTCGCGGTGTACGCCTACGGGCAGCCGTGCGACATGCGCAAGAGCTTCGATGCGCTGTGCGGGCTGGTGACGCAGGCGCTGGGGCGCGACTTCCTCTCGGGAGACGTCTTCCTCTTCGTCGGACGGGACAGGAAGAGGGCCAAGGCGCTCTTCTGGGACGGCACCGGGCTGTGCTTGTACGCCAAGCGGTTGGAGAAGGGACGCTTCGCCCCGCTGTGGCGGCGCGAGAGTGGCGCGCAGCCGCTTGAGCTGACGGTGTCGGAGCTGGCCCTGTTCCTGGAGGGCAGCGAGATGGTGGGGCGAGCGCCGCTGTCGCCCGAGCCGTACAAACTGGTGCCTCTCTTCCAAGCCCAGACAGTGCAGGGGGTGACTTCGTGAGTCACGCTGCACGGACTACTTGCGCGGGAGGGTGAAGCCATGTCACTACCGGGGGCATGAGCTTCCAGCTTACGACGGAGAAGGACGTGGAGAGGCTGCGCCAGGCGGCCCTGTTGCTGGAGGCGGAGAACAAGCGCCTGGTGGCGCGCGTGGTGGAGCTCACGCGCAAGCTGATGAGCGCGCGGGGCCAGGACGCCGAGGAATTGCAGTTGCGCTTGCAGGAGTTGGAGCGGCAGCTCGCGCAGCGCACCGGCGAGCTGTTTGGCCGCTCCAGCGAGAAGCGCCCCCGCGGCGAGCAGGACGAGGGGAAACAGGCCGGGCCGGCCGAGCCCGCGCGCGGCCACGGCCCGCGCACCCAGCCCACACTGCCACTGCTGGAGGAAGTGCACACGCTGGAGGAGCCAGACAAGCAGTGTCCCGAGTGCGGCGGGGCGCTGACGGAAATGAAGGGTTGCTACGAGGAGGCCGAGGAGGTGGACGTGGTGGAGCGGCGCTTCGTGCTGCGCCGCCACAAGCGACAGAAGTACCGCTGCGGGTGCGGCGGATGCGTGGAGACGGCCCTGGGCCCGCCCAAGCTTCAGCCCGGCGGGCGCTACTCGGTGGACTTCGCCGTGGAAGTGGCCGTGGCCAAGTACCTCGACCACATGCCGCTGGAGCGGCAGGTGAGAACCATGCAGCGCGAGGGGCTGGCGGTGGACAGCCAGACGCTTTGGGACCAGATAGACGCGCTGGCGCGGCTGCTGTCGCCCGCGCACGAGGCGCTGCACCAGGCGCTGCTGACGCGGGAGATTCTGGGGGGAGACGAGACGCGCTGGCCGCTGCTGGGCAGCAAGAGTCAGACGCGCTGGTACGCCTGGGCACTGTGCGCTCCTGACGCCGTGGTGTACCGGATACAGGAGGGCCGGGACGTGGAGGCCGCGCGCAACATGCTCAAGGACTTCCGTGGAGTCCTCATGACGGATGGGCTGAGCACATACGAGAGCGTGGCGGGCAAGAGCGCGGGCATATCTCTGGTGAACTGCTGGATGCACGCGCGGCGCAAATTCGTCGAGTGCGCGGAAGCCTTCCCCCAGGCGAACGAAGCCCTGGACATGATTGCCGAGCTGTACGCGGTGGAGCGCGAGTATAAGCAGGGGCCCGAGAACCTGGCGCGCCTGCTGGAACTGCGACAGCAGAAGAGCCGTCCCATTATCGAGCGGCTGCACCAGTGGGCGTGCGAGCAGCGCGTCCTGCCCCAGTCGGCGCTGGGCCAGGCAATCAAATACATGAGCAACCGGTGGACGGGGCTGACACGGTTTCTGACGGACCCGCGGGTGCCGCTGGACAATGGAGCCACCGAGCGTGCCATGCGCGGGCTGGCGGTGGGCCGCAAGAACCACTACGGCAGCCGGAGCCGGCGCGGCACCGAGGTGGCGGCCCTCTACTACAGCCTGATGGAGACGGCGAAGCTATGCGGGGTGGACCCCAAGCGCTACCTGCGAGAGGCCGCGCTGGCGGCCCTGCGCGGGGAAGCGCTCCCCCTGCCCAACCAACTCGCTCAGCCCGCCGAGGGCTGACGCGCTACGCTACTCATTCCCACCTGTCTCGAGCTGACCGGGCGCCGCGGTGCTTGTTGCACTGCGGTGAGCGCCCCCCTCACGCCCTCCATTCGTCGTCAAGCTCTTCGACCACGGGGCTCGGCGAGCATTTACGACATCCAGGGCACCGCCTGGGCGGCTCTCCAGGCGTTCAGCGAGTGGGCCGACCACCACCGCCACACCCGAGCTGTCCAGGGCAAAAAGGTTGAGGTGATGCGGTTGGAGAGCATCTGGATGGGCAAGGCCGCCGCCATGAAGCGCCAGGCGCTCGCGGCCATCGCGGACACCGCCCAGCTCCGGCTCGCGGCGTGAGTCGAGGTGAGGAGGTGTCCCATGAACTGGCTCGGAAAGGTGCTGCGTTCGCCCCTCGCACGGGACGTGGCCGCCGCCATCCTCACGGTGCTGGCCCATGCACTGAGTAGGCAGCGGCACGCGCAGTAGCGGTCGAGGGGGCGGACTTCCAGTCCACGATGAAAGTTCGCCCTCTTCTCTTACGTTTCACCCTGTCGGCTGCACCGACCCTTCTCCTCACAGGACCTGGGTTTCGGGGGTCAACCTGTCGCCTGCATCGGAGGCTTCGAGTTGCGCCAGCTCACGCAGGATGCGAGCTGGGCGATGTGCCTACCGCCTCACCAGCCGCGCAGGTGTGCCCGGTCTCGTCCAAGTAGCGCAAGGGAGCCAGCTCAGCTTCACGGTGCCGCCTCCTCGGTGGTGCTGGAGCTGGTGCAGCTCCACGGACGGAAGTCCGCGGTTTCTTCCCGAGGTACCCCACGAAACTTTGAAGTGCCGGGGGCACTCCCCCCCTCGTGCGCGAGGAGCTGGAGAGCGAACACAGGGTACGGTCATCAGTAACCCCTGGGCGAAGCTCGCCAGGGACCGCGTACCGGGAGCAGCCCGCTGGAGAATCCCCCAAAAAATCTTGAGAGCCCCCCATCCCCCGGGGGCTCGAAGAAGACTGGGGGCTTGCAGGTGGACCTGCGACAAGGGAACCCCTGTCCCCCCATCCCGGGGGCGCTCACCCAGATTCGATAGCCCTACCGATTAGCGAGCCAGGGCGGAGAGGGCCCGGGAGAGGCGTCAGAACGAACCCGAGGGCGTCACTTCACGAGACGCAGGCGCACGCGCAGCTCCTTGGACTCAGCCGGGTTCTGGGTCTTCACGGCGGCCACCTGGACGCGGAGCTGGTCGAGAAGCCCGAGCTGCCGTTGCATCGCGGTCTCCAGCAGCTTGCGGTGGCGCTCCAGCTTCCGCAGGTCCGCGTCGTCCAGCAGCAGCACCTCGGCGGCCAGCCGCTCGCGTACCGGAGCCAGCGCCCCCTCGTCCTCGGCCAGCTTCGCGGAGAGGGCCCCCTTCAGCACCTTGGCGGCATCTCCCAGGGCACGGTAGGCGTCCGGCAGCATGCGTCCATCCTTGGAGGTGTCCCGGGCATGACCGAGCGAGAAGGCGAGGGACCGGCTCACCATCATCGGCAGCTCCGGCACCTCGTGGACGATCTTCATGGTTCCATCCACGGCGGCCAGCAGGGCGTCGGTCTGCGCCGCATCCTGCGGCACCGGGCAGGCGTCCGCGATCTCCACGAGGGCGTTCACGGCCCGAAGTGCGCGGCGAGTAAGGGCGAACCTCTCGAACTCAAGCGTCTTCTCCAGAGCATCTTCCAGGCTGGCGAGGGTCCGTCCGCTCTCCAGCTTGCTCAGCCGTTCCAGCTTCCAGGCTGTATCCCCGATCTGCGCCACGATGACGGCCTCGGGCAGGGTAGCTGGCGCGAAGGTGACGAAGTACCCATCGAGATGGCGCTCGTACTCGTCGGCATCTTCCCCGGGCAGTAGTAGCTGCTTGGCACTCAAACCGTGCCGGAGGGCATTGAGTGAGGAGGCAACCTTCCCTTCAGGCGTCTTCGGGCCCTTCGAGCGAACCCCATTGATCGCGGCCTGCGCAGCCTGCACGGCGGTTCTGACGGTCTTCATGCTCGAATTGTGAAGGAGCCTCTACACCTGTGGGAACTGCTTCTTGGCGGGGGGACCAGGCGTGACGAGCTTCTCGGCCATGAACCAGCCACGCTTCATCGCGCATCTCGCCTCGAATGCCTCGGTTTTCGCCTACCTTGAAGTAGAGCAGGAACGCATCCGCCCGCATGTTGACGCGCTTGCAGCGAGCATGGAGATGGGACTCAAGATCTCCAATGCGTCCGAGCCCCTGCGGAACCTGCTGGGATGGCTCGGCAAGAAGAACGACGTGCTCAGCCAGCGCAAGCAGTCGCTCTTCCAGAACGCCAGGAGCAGTTGGGTGGGGCGATACATCCAGGTCACGCGCGGCTTGCTGCCGCCCGTGCTCGTCGAGAGCCTCCAGCCTCTGCGCCAACTGGAACGAGTGGCCACCTTCCTTCTCGCTCTCCAACGACGTATCGGACCCCTGCTCGAAGAAGTGAAACAGAAGCCAGCTCTACGTGTCCTGCTCGAAGGAGCGGGTGCGGAGAAGAGGATGATGGCCGCCTTCGCGGACTTCACGGCGGAGATACTCGGCATCGAGTTGGCGCACAGGGAGATCGCCGCGCTCGCCATCCTCATCGGCTATGAGGACCCCACCTCGGACAAAGTGGAAACCACCCAGCGGGTGTGGAAGTGGGCCAACGCGCGCCAAAACTCCAAGGAGCTCCTGGCGGCGTTGAGACAGCTCACAGGCCAGAGCCCCCCACCCACGGCGCCAACCGACCCGTCACCAGAGGAGCCGCCCCTTCCGCCACCGCAATCCCCATTCGGGGACTTGCAGGCATGAGTTCCAGGGGGTGGAGATGATGGGGGGTAGTGAGCCCTCCCGTCTCCAGGGGGTAGAGATGGTGCAGGGTAACGACCCCTTCCCTCTCTAGTAGAGACCAATCGCCCCACAACCCCACGAGACCTCTAGGATTTTTCTTCGACCAAAGCATCTCGACATTGCCACTCAGAGCCGGACGCCCAGGACAGGCGCCCTGCGCACGAGGCGGCAAGATGCGACGGTCGAAAGTCACCGGGAACTCCAAGAACATCACCCTCATCCAAGGGATCACGATGAGGGGGCAGGCGTGTTGTCCGCCCCCTCATCACGGTTCCGGACACTCTGTTGAGCCCCTCGACGTCGTAATTTCGAGGGCTTGCAAGCTCCGAGGGGGTGGACGGTTCCAGTCCGCCATCTGGCGAAACGCGCCAGTCTCCTGCCGCGCCAAGTCCCTGGAATTGCTCGGGGGTGGCGCATGAACGAGAAGGACTTGGAGACGCACCTGGGGCTGCTCCTGTCCCGGACACTCTCTCCCCTCCGTCGTCGGCCCCGAGCGTATCCGCACACCGTGCTGGTGGGCGTGAGCGTGAAGTGGGACGAGGAGCATCGCGTCCCGCTGCTGTTGCAGCTCGTCACCCTCGCGGACGAGCACGTCCACGCCCAAGCCTACGAGCTGCCCGAGGGACAGCTCATGGGCGAGCAGCTCATCGACTGCATCCGGGAACTGCTCCGGCGGGCCGATGCCATGCCGCCCGCCCGGCGCGGAATCCGGCAGGTGCATGTGGTGGCACACGAGGCCAGCAGTCTCCTCGCCCTCTTTCCTTCCGCCGTGGCCGAGGCGCGGGTGGAGCAGGTGGGAAAGGCCCACCACGCGCGACTGGAGCGCGTGAAGCGCGAGGAGGGCACCTGGGACGTGCGGCTGGTGGATCTCGCGGGCTATTTCCCGAAGACGCCCTTGGAGGAAATCGCTCGAACCGTGGGCAGTCCCCGCCTGGAGGCAGATGGGCCGCACCTGACCGAGCTGAAGCGGACGGATCTAGCGCGGCTGGTGGCCCATGCCACCCGGGACGCGGAGGTGGCCCTGCGTGCCATGCGGGACTTCCGCCAGGGGGTGCTCGCCGAGTGGAACATCGACGTGCTCGGCAACCGCACCTTACCGGCCGTGGCGTCCGCCATCTTCCGCCTGCACTTCGTCCGGAATGGTCCCGCCCCGGTGGTGAAGCGCGAGGTGGTGCGCAAGGTGAAGAAGGGCACGGGCTACCGGGATGAGCCGCGTGTCGAGCTGGTCTTCAACGGCGACCCGAACGTGCGCCGCATGGCCTGCCGCGCCTACTGGGGTGCGCAGTCGGAGGCGTTCCGGCGCGGCTTCCACGTCGGCGCCTTCGCCGAGTACGACGCAGTGTCCCTCTATCCCTACGCGGCGATGCTCCAGCCGCTCCCCCACGCTGGGACACGGTGGGTCCGGCTGGAATCCCTCGCCCAGGTCGAGGAGCACGAGGGCTTCGGCACCTTCACGTTCGTCTTCCCGAGGGGCACGCGCTACCCCTGCCTGCCAGTGCATCGCAATGGCGTGCGTCGACTCGTCTTTCCTCTTCAAGGAACCTCCTCCTGCACGCTGGCCGAGGTGCGCCTGGCGCTATGACGGGGAGCGAAGGTGAAGGTGGTGGAAGCCTACGGCTTCAAGCCCGGCCCTCGTGAGCGCGACCACGACGTGAGCCGCTACATGCGGCACTTCCTCGAGAAGAAGGCCGCCGCCAAGAGGGGCACCCTGGAGTACGCCACGGCCAAGCTCTTCGCCAACGCCCTGCTGGGCAAGCTGGCCGAGAGGATCCACGGTTCGGGCCTGCTGGACGTCGAGCGCGAGGCCCAGCTCCACGGCTTCGGCCCGGGATTGGGAGCGGCCATCCACGGCTCGCCGTTGTTGCGCGCCTCGCTCAAGGGGCCTCCGGATGTAGGCAGTGCCTTCGCCCCGGAGTGGGCCACGCTGGTGCTGGGCCGGGCTCGCGCCCTCATGGCCGACATCACCGCGCGTGGGGCCCTTCTCATCTCCACCGACGCCATCATCTGCCCCGAGGAGTTGGACCTGCGCTGTGAAGGGCTCGATGCGCTGGAGAGCGTTGGCAGCGGCATGCGCCTGGAGCATCGGGCTGATGCCGTCTTCATCGCCCGTGCTCGCTTGTACGCGCTGCTGCGGAGGGTGGAGGACGTGGGCCCCGGTGAGCCGGTGCTGGGACGGGACGACACCTGGGCGGTGGTGCGTGTCGCCCGTCAGGGGACGAGCGAGTCGGAGGCGGACTTCGCCCAGACGCTGCTGGCCTGCCTGCGCGAGGGGCGCGACGTGGCCCCGACGCGCATCAGGAAACGGAGGCTGACGGTGGAGGCGGCTGTACGTGAGGGCAAGCCCATCCACTCCCTGGTACAGGAGGAGGTGCGCACGGGTTTCTCGTGGGACAACAAGCGACGGTTGCTCGACCGCGACAGCAAACCATTCACGCAGAGCACGGACACCGCCCCGTACCGCTCACTCTCGCGACTGGAGGCAGGTGAGCGTCAGCGGCAGATTCGAGAGGGAGGCGCGCGCCCGCGGAAGTCACGGGTGCCGGCCCACAAGATGGAGAAGGCCCTCACCTTGTTGAGTGGCGGCAGGAGTGTTCGAGAGGTGGCCAGGGAACTGAAGCTGGCCCGCTCCACGGTCGGCGACATCAAGAAGCGCGCTGGCGTAGGCACGGTGGAATCTGAAGCAGGAGGCGCCGATGCGTAGGTCCACCATGGACACGGACAACTTGGAGCAGGAGGAGGGCCTCTGGGACGCGAATGACGTGGCTCGCTTCCTCAAAGCCTCGCGCTCGTGGGTGTACCAACGGGCTCAGGCGGGTCAGCTTCCGTGCGTGAAGATCGGCGGGCTGCTGCGCTTCGAGCCGGCAGCGATCCGCGCCTTCATCAGGGGCCAGGGCACAAAAATCAGGTAGGTCCAAGTCATAAGACCTCTGAGGTTCATCATCACGAGGAGGTCCGAATGGGTTCCATCTACCGCAAGAACGACAAGTGGTACGTCCGATTCAAGGACGGACACGGCCGGTGGCGCGACACCGCCACCCAGGCCACCACGAAGACGGAGGCGAAGTCCCTCCTCCATGACCTGGAGGTTCAATCCGACCGGCAACGGCGCGGCCTGGAGCCCATGCCCGAGCACCGGAAGCAAGTCACCTTCGGGGAGGCCATGGACGTCTGGAAGACCGAGGTGGGCAGTCGGCTCCGCTCCACCACCATCATCGGCTTCGCGGAGAAGCACCTGCGCGATGAGCTGGGCCCCCTACCCCTCAAGGACATTACGCCCTCGCGGCTGGAAACGCTGCTCAACGCGAAGGCCGGTGAGCTGGCCCCCAAGTCGCTCAACCACCTGCGTGCTCACGTCCACCGCATCTTCGAGCTGGCGATCCGGCGCGGTCTCTTCACCGGCCTCAACCCCGCCAAGACCGTCCCGCGCATCAAACAGCCGAAGAAGCTCCCGCAGTACCTCAAGGCCGAGGAGGTCCCGCTGATGCTCGCGGCCCTGGAGCTCCGCTGGCGGCCCCTGTTCGCCACGGCCGTCTACACCGGGATGCGCAAAGGCGAGTTGCTGGCGCTGCGCAAGTCGGACGTGGACCTCAAGACGGGCACCATCCGGGTGGGCCGCTCCCACGGGAGCGACACTACGAAGGGCAACCGGGAGGACCTGCTGCCCATCGCGGTGGGCCTGGTGCCATATCTGCGCGAGGCCATGGCCGCGTCCCCCTCGGAGCTTCTATTCCCTCGGCAAGATGGCACGCAGCACCGGCCGGACGTGGCCCTGCACAAGGTGCTACGCCGGGCCCTGGGGCGCGCGGGGCTGGTGGAGGGCTACAACCACGTCTGTCGGCGCAAGGGCTGCGGCTACAAGGCAAGGAGGAGTCACGGCGTGCCCGAGCCCTGCCCCCACTGCGGCATGAAGCTGTGGCCACGGGCGCTCCCTCGCCCGCTGCGATTCCACGACCTGCGGCACACCACGGCTACCCTGCTGCTCAAGGCAGGCGTCCCGCTTGCCACCGTGCAGCACATCCTCCGCCACTCCGACCCGGCCATCACCACGGAGGTGTACGGCCACCTCGACGTGGAGGACATGCGCAAGGGCCTCGACCAGCTCGACTTCACGGCGCCCGAGCCGACTACCCCGGCCGAGTAGTTCCCACTGGCGGAGGCAGCCGGAGGGGACGGTGTTGTATGCGGCGGTGAGGGACAACCTCGTCACGCTGCTGGCGGAGGCGAGCGGGGGGGCGCGGCCTGCCCAGGTACGTGGAGCGGGATTTCGCCCGCTACCTGGAGTGCGGGGTGCTGGCGCACGGGTTCGCTGCTCCAGCCCGCTACCCCTTACAGGCCTCCTGTCCTCCCTATACGTCACAGCACGCGCGAAGGCCGCAAATCACCGACGCAGACGAAAAAAAATCACGCCTAACCCCCCGAAACTACTCGGGATTCAAAAATAGTTGGGCTCCGCGACCGGTCGAGCAGATCCGGTTCTGTAAAGGGCCATGGGGATGGTCCCCAAGGAGAAGAAAATGTCGATGAAGCCCGAACAGATCGTGGAAAACATGCTGATGGAGATCGCCGGATACCTACTCGTCATGGACGGCGATCTCAGCGGCACGTTCATGGAGACGAACGCGTCGCCGTTCGAGTTCGACGAGGGTGAGGTCGAGCGCTCGCGCTGGGCCGGGCCCGGGCGGATCACTTTCCTCGTGGTCCTCACCTTCGTTGGGGAAACCCCGGAGGAGCACGGTGAGAACGGAGAAAAGGTCGAGGCGACCGCCACCGGCTCGTTGGTCGATGTGGACGGCAAGTGGACCGTCGAGTCGGCGACCGCGACCTCGACGCGGGTCGTGCTGAAGAGGTAGCGAACGGAGCACCGAGGGCGGAGGCTCGAACGAGACCTCCGCCCTCGGCTCGCGCTACTCGCCGTCGTCGCCGTCGCCGTCGCCGTCGTCCTCGTCTTCATCGACGAAGCCGTCGTCGCCCGGAGGGAACGTCTCATCGTCGGGCTCGTCGTCGTCCCCGGCTTCGAGCATCTCCTCCATGTAGCGGAACTTGTTGCGACCCTCGCCGGGCTTCCGGACGCTGTCCTCCGGCGTGACCTCGACGAACTCACCGTCTTTCAGGACGAACTCCCGCGTGGTGCCGGTCGCCTCCTCGTGTTCGAGTTGGCGGATCTCGGCGGCCGTCGGCATGTAGCCTTCGGCGTCGGTCCACGACTTCCCGAACCGACTGTGCGGGCCGTCGTGGCCCTTCCATAGGATGCAGCCGTAAGCGAACGCCGGACCGCGACGCCACTGCGAACGGCAGGGGCCGTGCTCCTCGACCAACTCCATGAGACGGTACTTGCTCCGGTTCTCGACGCGTGGAGGCGGCGGGTCGGGCGGGGCCGACAGCGTCGGCGGAGCACCCACCTTCGAGTTCGGCTTTGCGCGGTGCTTCAGGTCGCGGAAGTCGATGTAGCCCGCGCTCTTTGCGAAGTTGTTCAGCCACTGCAGGTGGGGGATCCCCTCCTGCTTGGCCGCCTCCTTCGCCAAGCGCTTCAGGCGCTCGACCTCAGCGTGCGTAAACGTGCGACGTGACATGGAACTCTCTCCTCGGAAAGCGCCTTCGTCGGTCGTGGCCCACTCAGGACCGCAGCGCTCAGAGGTGAGAGCGTTGGGTGACGTCGGTGCCGATTCGGCTTTGCCGGTGTGGGCGGCGGGCACCCGTCGAGTGCCACTGCCCGCCGTTGTACTGCTCACCGTGACTGACCGTCAACCGGACGTAGCTGCTCAAGGCGGGCGTCCTGCTGGCCACCGTGCAGTGCATCCTCCGCCACTCCGACCCGGCCATCACCACGGAGGTGTACGGCCACCTCGACGTGGAGGACATGCGCAAGGGCCTCGATCGGCTCGACTTCGCGGCGTCCGAGCCGGCCCCGGCCGAGTAGCCCTCGACCGACCGGACTGGTCTTCCCTGGATTCAACGGTCGTGACCGACCCAGCAGGCAAGCGCGGGACCGCCGCATTCAACCCGGGTTCATGGGCCCGCAACCAAAAACGCAACATTCGCCGTGAAAGAGGCTTACAGAATATTGAGTGGAGGAGATGAGATTGGCAGGGCCAAGCACAGCGACGACGAAAGAAGGGGACGTGTGCGATGGCCCGCAAGCTCTCGACGGCAAAAACGAAGCCAACTACTAGCCGCGACGGCGTCGTGTATTCGGTGGTGACGACGGCCGAGCGCCGCCACCTTCCACCCGCCCCGGGCAGCATCGACCGAGCGACCGAGCGAGCGACGCGCCGCATTGCAGCCATCGCACCGTTACGCGAAGCGTACCTTGAGTTGCTGCGCCCTCGTCTCGGTCGCGCCGCTTTTCGCGAACTTGAGGAACTCACCCTCAAGGCGGCGGAATGGGCGCAGTTGCACTTCGACCCCGAGAAGGGCCCACTTCGCCCATGGACCCTTGCGGCACTCGCACGCGCTTATCGACACCTCGTCGAGACTCACGGCCTCAAGGCGCTCCAGAGGGAATGGGTGGACCAGCAAGTACGCGATGCCGCCGCGACCAACGACGAGGGTGTCCTCCGCCTCTGGGACCATGTTCAGGCGAAGCTTCGGCGCCTCATGAACGCCAATCGGTCTCAGTGGTTCATCCCCGGGACACCAGCCGGGGAATTTATTGAGAATGCACGCCTTGAGGTGCTTGCCGCGCTGCGGAGTGGCGAGTTGGCCAGGCACGAGCACGCAGGCCGTGAGGCAATCGTCGACTTCGTCGTCCGCTTCCGGAACAGGGAACGTAAGCGCCGCACCATCGCTGAGGTTCTCCTTCCGACCGACGTCATCCGCCCGCGCGAGGAAGCCTTGATCCGCCAGGACACCGAGGCAGAGGCACGCCTCTACGCCCGAGAGCGGGAGCGACTGCTGGGCAAACTTCCCGAGCACCTGACACGAATCCAGCGTCGATGGCTGACCGCCATGCGCGCCGACGTCACTTGGAATGACGACCTCAACCTCGCGCGCGTCGCACAACAACTGGAGAGAAACCGGTCAAGCGCGTCACGCGCCGCCGAGGAGATTGCCTCGGTGTTGCGCGAGCTGTTCGGCATCTCCGAGGACGAATGCCCCTGAGTAAAGCGCATGGTCACGGGCTACAAGGAACGCCACCAGCGTCAACTACCCTTACACCGGGGAGTGGAGGCAGCGGGAATCGAATCCGCCCAGCAGGAAACCTACAAGGGGCGGTGTCCTCTTGCCCTTCTCCGTCACCGGCAGCAGAGGCCCCACCAACTCCGCTCGCCGCTGGAGCCGAACCCCCTCCGCTTGCTGCTAGTTTGCTGCTGGCCTCTTGGTCGCGGAAAGACGAAGGGCGCGGACCCGAGGATTTCTCCAAGGATTCCGCGCCCTTCTGATGGTCGGGGAGACAGGATTCGAACCTGCGACCCCTTGGTCCCGAACCAATGTGAAGGGCCGTCCAAGGGTCACCAGCGGTTCACAACCCATGGTAATTACCAGGATTTCTGGAGCCGGGGCAGTCCAACCGTTCCAGCGAGTTGCCGCACTTGCGGCTCTCGAATGCGAAGTGTGGGAGAGCCACAAAACCGGGGCAGGCTCAGCCCAGACTTGTACGTACCTGAAGCGGGAACTGACGCCGGAGCAGTGGCGGAACTACGTGGCCGGGCTGGAGCCCTACCGGAAGGACTGCCCGAACCTGCCGGCCGAGTGAAACGGTTTGCGGCAGCCCGCGCGCGCCCTTTCTGTGTCTCCCTCCTTGTGACAGAGTCCGGCCGCCTCATCTCTGGAGCCCTCACATGTTCCGCCAGCTTGGCCTCTCGTCCCTCCTTGCCGCCACGCTCGTCGTGAGCGCATGCAAGTCGAAGTCCCAGGACCCTGCACCAGCGCCCGCCCCGAACTCGTCCACCGTGACGCCAGCGAGCAAGCCCGCGGAGCTGCCCCCTGTCACCGACGACACGCTCTCCTTTGCCCAACCGGAGGGTGGCAAGTGCAAGTGGGTGCGTCTCGAGGCCAGCAACGGCACCCGCCGGAACATCTTCACCTTCGAGGGCGGGTGTGAGCTTGCCCAGTTCGCCTGGAGCCCTGATGGGAGCAAGGGCGCCGTCCTCCAGTCCTTCGAGGACCAGCGCCCACCACGCGCCTGGACGGTGGACCTCGTCACCGGTCAGGGCACGGCACTGCCGCTGCCAGAGGTGGGACTCACCACGGAACTGGGCTTCGATCCGGAGGGGCGGCCCGTCGCGCTCGTCGCACACTACGCCAGCCCCCACATGAAGGCACCCGAGCGCGTCGAGAAGGATGGCCAGAGCGCCTTTGTGTTCGGGGGCAAGCAGTACCCCATCGATCGAGAGGGTGAGCTCGGTCTTGCGCACGCCTATCGCCGCGAAGGCGCCACGTGGAATCGCGTGGAGACCCGGGTGACGGACTACGGGTCGGACTCCGCCGAGGAGACGCGAGTGCTCGACCTCGCCAAGAAGCTCGGCCCCAACACGAAGCTCGCCTCGAAGGAAGGGCCGCGGCCGGAGAGCATCTCCCCGGAGGAGCAGACGGCCCTGGACGCGTCCGCGGAGGCGGAGCTCATCGGTCCCAGAGGCGAGGATCTGCTGGAGGGCAGCAACTGGGTCCGCAGCCTCCTCCCGGGTGGCCCCATCTACTACAGGGCGGAGCCGATCGAGGTTCCCAACGCCTCCCCTCCCATGCGCTGGAACGTGGGCGGCAAGCTCGTCGAGCCCGAGAAGCTCTCACTGCCCACGGATGCGTCCCTCTCCCTGGAGAGTCGCGGCAATGTGCTCCTCGTCATCGCCGACAAGGCCGTGCGTCTCTATGACGTGAAGCAAAAGAAGCACCTGCTCTCGCTGGACGGGGTGTTCCAGCCCTCCTTCTGGCCCCGTGCCGACAGCAGCGAGGGCAAGCCCGGGGCGCTGAGCATGAAGCTCGATGACCCTCAGGTAGCGCTCGACGTCCTCGAGAAGTCCAGCATGACGCTGGGAGAGGCCAATGAGTCCTGTGCCCAGCTGGCGGAGGCGGGGACGCTCGGCGCGCTCGTGAAGAAGGCTCGCGCCGATTACAAGGAGTGGTCCGTCCAGTGCGAAGCCCAGAAGAACACGAAGACGTGGGCCTGTAAGGCGCAGTTCATGACCCCCGGTGACGAGGAAAACCCGGATGGACCCTCCATGAGGCTGCAGTACAAGGTCGATGACGCCACGCGGACCGTCCAGCCAGGCTCACTCACCTGCCAGATGGCGGGCTGAGGAGGCTCCGCTGACGAGGCGCCCCTATCCCACAGGGGCGCTTCCACGTGAGCCAAAGCCTCGCGGTGCGCATTTGCAATGCCTGTGCGCCCAAGTCCAGAATGAGGAGCCTGTAGACGTTCCTTGAAACGCCTCCGTTGAGGTCCTCATGCCGCTGAACCAAACCGCGAATTCGTCCCCCACGACCCGCCCGACGCGCGGGGTGGTGGACCCACAGACCTTCCTCCGGTTCGGCAGCAAGGGCGAGCAGGTGAGCAGCCTGCAATCGAGGCTCGCGGCGCTCCACTACAACGTCGGTGCGGCGGACAGCCACTTCGGGCAGAAGACCCTCGATGCGGTGAAAGCCTTCCAGCGAGCGAAGGGACTGGTCGCCGATGGGGTGGTTGGCCCCAAGACCGCGGAGGCGCTCGGCATCAGCCTCTCCGCCACTCCACGGCACCCCGCCGATGGCACGGCCCATGGCAAGACGCTGGCGGCCAACTCGGCCAAGAACACCGCGCAGGAGTTGGTCGAGAAGTTCGTATCGATCTGGTCCACGGACGAGGAGGGGCTCGCCCATGCCCTCTACAACCGGGGCAAGGACATCACTGTCGTCACCACCGCGTTCAAGCTGCTCGACGAGGAGTGGACCGCAGATTCCGATGACGTGGCGCTTGAGTATGTCAAGCTCGTCCAGTCTCGTGGGGGACTGGCCCTGGAGATGTTGAAGACGGAGAGCGCTCTTCGGGAGCTGCTCATCGATCTGCTCGCCACCGGTGTCTCTTTCCCGGACGAGGACAAGCACATCCAGTTCCTGCGGGGGCTTGCCGGCCCCAGCACCTCCGGCTCCTCCTCGGCCCTCCCCAGCGTCGAGGCCATGGTGCAGGCCGCGCTGGCTCAAAAGGGCAAGGACTATGTGTATGGCGTGGAGGTGAAGGCTTCCGACACCCAGGCCAAGGCCTTTGACTGCTCCGAGCTCGTGGAGTGGGCCGTCAGCCGGGCTGGGGGCTTCATGCCAGACGGCTCGCAGGCACAGCGGGAGTATTGCCGCAAGCACAAGACCACCCTCCCGGTGGAGGAGGCCATCAAGACACGCGGGGCGTTGCTCTTCACGGACACCCACGTCGCCATCAGCCTGGGCGATGGGACGACCATTGAGGCCGCCAACTCGAAGAAAGGCGTCTGCATCCTCAAGGCCACGGGCCGAGGCTGGAAGGAGGCCGGGCTCGTCCCGGGGCTCAGCCAGGGCACCACGACCCTCCAGAAGTCCCCTTCCAAGACTCAGTCCTCCACCTCCTCCAAGACGGACACGAAGGCGAGTGCCAACAAGGCCTCTTCGCCCTCGACGGGTGATGAGTCCGCGGGCACCGTCATCAATGGCTACGTCATCTATCCGAACGAGGTGCGTGGCCAGGGCACCATTGCCTGGCGCAACAACAATCCGGGCAACATCCGCAACGGCGCCTTCGCCGATACGCACGGCGCCTTCAAAGGCAAGAACAACCGCCGCTTCGCCATCTTCCCGGACCACGCCACCGGCTTCGCCGCCCTCCTCGCGCTTCTCAAGACGCAAGCCTACCAGCCGCTCTCCGTGATGAAGGCAATGGCGCGTTACGCGCCCTCCACGGACAGCAATGATCCGGTTGCCTATGCCCGCACGCTCTCGAAACTGACCGGGCTCGACGTGGACAGAACACTCTCGAGCCTGAACGACGCGGAGCTGCGGAAGTTCGCGACCGCCATCCAGAAAGTGGAGGGCTGGAAGGCCGGCGTCGTCTACTCACGGAGCGATCCGCGACTGGCCGAGCTGGGGATCAAGCTCCCCAGCACCGGGGGCAAGCCCAACCAGGCCCTTGACGCAGCCAAGGCCTCGATGACCGTGGCGAAGTCCGATCAAGGCTCCAAGGGTAAGCAGACCGCTTCCAACACGTCCCCTACCAAGGTGACGCCCCCCGCCGTGGCCCATCAGGAAACGCTCAAGAAGCTGGGCCAGCAGGCCAGGCTGCGGATGAGCCTGTACAACAAGGGCCTTTGTGCCAAGGGCGTCTGCGAGATGTTGGGAGCGGTGGGCTATGCCTGCGCGTCGGGCCGGCCCTATGTCTCCAGTGGCATCATCAGCAGGGTCTATGACTACGGCACCGGTCGATGGAGCCCCTCCTCGACCAAGGGCTACTACGTGTCGAAGCACAGCCATCTGGACAACAAGACCCATGTCGTCAAGTCGGAGGCCAATGTGAAGTGCGCGTCCGCCATGGACAGCGCCAAGTTCATGAAGCACACCCTGGAGATGTTGAAGTTCGTCGAGTGCACGCCGCCCTTGCATGGCCACGGCAGCATGGGGACGCCTCCAGAGGAGAGCGTGAAGGCGCTTCGCGCACTTCCCGAGGGAACGGTCGTCGTCTTCGGCCCGGCGCTCTCGCGAAGCGTGGAGAAGATCGATGGCAAGTACGCCCTGGGAGGGACAGGACATGCGGGCCATGTCGGGGTGCTGTTGCGCGAGGGCAAAGACGTCCTGGTGGTCGCGGACGGCCTGCTGGTAGGCAATGGCAGCAAGTACACCGTCGAGTCGTGCCTCTCCAGCTATGCGTGGGCTGTAGGCTTCGTTCCGACCACCGCTCCCCTCAAGGTCAACGCGAAGGACCGTCCGGCCAACACGGCCTGACGTGTCCACCAGCATGCCCCTGCATATCGGCAGCTGAGCATGCCCCGGTTACGTGGCTCTCCCGTAGTTTGTGTGGAAACCCGCAGTCATCGCCTCGGATACACGTAACAGCTCGCCGTACCCCGTCTGGACGGGGCGAGGATGAGCGCGCCCGGTGCCGAAGAGGACGAGGCGGAGTCAGTCTGAGCTGGTCGGGAGCGTGATGGTACCGGGCTGCTCGATGGCGGCGAGCGCGGCGCGCTGCAGGTAGTGGCCCGGGTCCTCACCACGCAGACGGGCCGTCTCGATGAGCGAGTAGAAGAGGACGGCCACCCCGGTACCGCGCGGCGACTTGGAGCCGTAGTGATTCTTGCGGCCCACCACCATGTCGCGCAGCTGCCGCTCCGCCAGATTGTTGTCCAGCGGCCCCCAGGGGTTGGTGAGGAAAGAAGTTGGCATCTTAATCCTACTGTCCACGTAACCGGGGCAAGCCCATTCGAGAGTGGCATCCGGCCGGGGAGGCCCGGGCAGACGGACGTCAACCCCTCGGTTCACGCTCCGGAGGAATGACTCTCGGGAAGCGTCATGCCCCCGGCGGGCGCAGGAGCGCGAGCTTGCGCTCCACGAACTCGAAGCCGACCGAGGTGTAGATGGACGTCGCGGGCCCGTCCGAGACCGCGACGATGACCCACTGCTTCACGCCCCAGTGCTCGCGGGCGTACTCCGCGGCGCGCCACACCAGCGTGCCGCACAGGCCGCGCCGCCGGAAGTCGGGGTGCGTCTCCACCGATTGGTAGCGGGCAAGGGGACCCTCGTGGAAGAGGCCCAGGTCCGCCACCAACCGTTCCCCGAGGAAGGCTCCAAACCAGGCACCGCGCCCGGCGTCGGCCATGCGCCGGTAGCGCGCCAGCTGTCTCGCCTTGAAGTCGCGGTAGGGCGCCTCGTCGAAGTGGGGCTCGCGCATGAGCACCTGGTGCTCCAGCGCCTCGGCCCACTCCGCATCCGTCTCCAGGGGACGGAAGGTGGCCTCGGTGTTGGGGTGGGGCGGCGCGTGGACGGCGGAGGTCGCCAGCACCAGGTCCTCCGAGAGCTCGAAACCCTCACGCGTGAAGGGCGCGAGCGCGGCGGCGGACGGCTCGCCGCCACTCCAGCCGAACAGCACGTGCCGCACCTGGGGCGGCCGGCCGAGCTCCTCGACGAAGAGGTCCATCCAGCGGGGGAAGTCCCTTTCTCCGGGCGGCGCGTCGAAGATGAGGTAGTTGCCCCAGTAGAAGGTGGGGTTCGCCGGCGTGCGCACCACGAGGTACGGGCCGCGATCGACCACCTGTCCCTCGAAGCGAGGGAAGAACAAATCCGTTTCATTTCCGAGGGATGGGCGGGCCATGGCGGGGAGGATAGCGGGACAAGGAGAAGCACCCACGCCGCCGAGGGGCTCGGCGGGAAAAACATAAAGCCTTGGAGTTTCAGCGAAAGTCCGAGAAACTCCTGGGTTCTCAGATGGTCGGGGAGACAGGATTTGAACCTGCGACCCCTTGGTCCCGAACCAAGGCCAGGGAGCATCCAGCCGTTACCAAAGGCGATTCCCGATCTCTTCGGTCCGAAGTTCACCCGTCGTCTGGAAGCAATGGTGGAACAGGAGACGGATCGCTTCGCGCGGACGCTGGAAGACCGTGACGGAGGGACATGACTTCGTGAGTTCTCCAATGGGAGGGGACTCGCGCCGTGGTATGAAGCGTGGGCGGGAAGAACGATAAAGGACAGCGCATGAAGGCCACGAAGAAGAAGGGCAGGAGGCTGGGCCCGTTCCAACTCGGCAGACAGTGCAAGCACGCGGCGGCGGAGTTGGGCCCCATCCACGAGGCGCGCAACGTCCACACGGGCGCCCCGGCCCTGGTGATGACGCCCGGGCCGCGCTGGAAACCCAGGAGGAACTGGCAGGTGCGCGTCTTCTTCCAGGTGACTCCTCCCTTCATCGCGGTGCAGGTGGAGCAGGCTCCGGTCTCGGGCAAGCTGGCGGAGCTGGCCCGCCTGTTCACCCTGCCGCTCGCGGGGCTCGACGCAGTGGGGAACGACCCCAGGATGCGCGCCCACCTGACCCGCCAGCCCCTGGGACGATTCATGAGGCGCCCTCCGCTGAAGGTCCTGGCGGCCGCGGGATTCACCGTGCTCGCGCTGGGCACGGGTCTCTGGCTCGGCCTCTCGGGAAACCCCAAGGGCCTCGAGGGAGAGGAGCGCGCTGCTCACGGCGTGGCTTCGGAGGCCGTGTCACCGGCTGACGCGCCGAAACTGACCGACACCGCCAGCCCGAGTTCGGGGCCCATCGCATACCCCCTGCCCCAGAAGCCCTTCAGGAACCAGGCGGCGGCTCCCTGTCAGCCCAAGAGGGACGAAGTGGAGATCAACGGCGGGTGCTGGGTGGAGCTCGCCCGGCGCCCGCCCTGCATCGAGGACCAAGCCGAGTACCAGGGCAAGTGCTACCTGCCGGTGTCGAAGGACCGGGGTCGGCCGCCGCAGTCCGTCCACCCGTGAGCCCCGAGTAGCAGGGCCTGGGGAGGCACTGAGATCCAGGCCCCTCTCCGTCAGTCAAACAGGGCCCCCATTCCGCCTGGAGTCTCCGGCGTCCGCACGATTCCCTGCATCATTTTCTCCCTCACCGGCTCATCCCCGGTGGGCCCCTGTTCGGCCCGCGGATGAGACTTCCTGAGGGGGAGAGCGCCATGACCTGGGGGCAGAAGAGATTTTCAGCGCTGGTCTTGTTGGGGTGGTTGGCCGCATGCGGTGATGGGGGGGATGGTGGGGCTGGGGGACCCCCGGGCGATGGAGGCGAGCCGGGACCCTCCACACCACCTCCTCCCGAGCTGGCCTTCGTGCCGGCCCAGCTGGTGGAGACCTATGGTGTCGGCGCTTCGGTGGACCTGGGCGTCAAGGCGACGCTCAATGTTCCGCTGTCCGGCGATATCCACGCCATCATCGTCGATGCCGCCGGAGTGCTCCTTCCGGAGGTCGCCATCGAGCCCGATCGGGCATGGGCGGGCTCCTACTTCGCGAATTTCCGGACGAAGCCCTCCCTCCCCTTGGGGCGCCACCAGGGACGGCTCGAGGTGCACCTGTGCCAGGATGCGGGATGCGGCACACCGCACCCGGGCTCGCCCTGGTACCTGCCGTATGACTTCCAGATCATTCCGGACACGAACCTGACGCCGCTCACCCGCTGGGCCCAGGTGCCGGACTGGGAGACGTTCCAGGGCAACGCCGCGCACACGGGCTACGTCCCGGTCACCCTGGACGCGAGCCGCTTCTCGCCGAGGTGGCGCTGGACGGTCCCGGAGGACAGTGGCGGGGTGAGCTCGCTGACCGTCGCCAACGGGCTCATCTACCTGTCGAGTCCCATACGGTACTCCACCGTCGCCCGGCCCAGGGTGTTCGCGCTGAGGGAGAGCGACAACGGGAAGCAGTGGCAGTTCGACTTCAGCGCCCATGAAATCAACCCGCCAGCGGTCTCGGGCGGGAAGGTGTATGCCGCCACCAGCGGCCACAACACCACGTTCATGTGGTCATTCGATGCCGCCACCGGTGCGCAGCTCTCGAAGGCGGCGTTCGCCTCGCAGTGGGAACGCTACTACGCCCCCACGATCGAAGGCGGCGTCGTCTATACCAACGGCGGCTCCTACGGCGGGATGTACGCGTTCGGCTTCGCCGATGGTGTTCAGCGCTGGTTCCAGTCGCTGCCGCAGTACGACGAGTGGACGCCCGCGGTGGATGCGAAGTACGCCTATGCCTATACCGGCAGCAAGCTCAGCGCGCTGGACAAGACCACCGGCGCGGTCGCCTTCACCCTCGGCGACACCTCCCCCGGGCAGGGCGGGAGCATGTTCGGAGCGCCCGTCATCGGCTCGAGTGGCTCGGTGGTCGTCGTGAGCGGCGGCAAGGTCCTGAGCTTCAACCCGGCCTCGCGTGCGAAGAACTGGTCCCTCGAGGGCATGTACAGCGGCAACCCGGCGATCGCGAACGGGGTCATCTACGTCACCCACATCGAACCCTATCGCCTGGAGGCGCGAAGCGAAGCGACAGGTGCGCTGCTGTGGAGCTGGGCACCGGTCCGCCGCGATGAAGGGGCGCTCTACGGCTCGTGGGGCCAGGCCAGCGAAGTCCTCGTCACCGACAACCTGGTCTTCGTCAGCACGAGCAGGCGTGTGTACGCCATCGATCTCGCCACGCACGCGCCGGTGTGGTCCTACTGGGAGCCCGGGAGCCTGGCGCTCTCGGCCAACGGTGTGCTCTATGTGCAGGGCACGAACAGGCTGGGCGCCGTCAACCTGAAGTAGGCCCGCCAGGGGACCTCTGGATTCTTTGCATCATTCTCCAGGTCACGGGCTCTCCCCGGTGTGGGCCCTCGTCGGGCCGACACCGTGACTTCCAAATAGGGGGAGAGCCATGACGTGGATGCGGAGAGGACTTCTGGCGCTGGTGGTGGTGGTTGGGGGGGCCGCTTGTGGCAGGGGCACTCCTCCTCCCACGGGGACGGATGACCCGGGGGACTCCACGCCTCCGCCCCAGCCCCAGGTCATCGCGGGCTCCCTCACGATCCACACGCGCTTCGGGGAGACCGAAACGGAGGCGAAGAGCGTCTACGTCCTGCTCGGGGATGGGAGCCGGTTCTTCAAGCAGCCCGACGCCTCGGGCGACGTGACGTTCGAGGATCCTTCGCTCGTGGGGCCCCAGAACGTCACCCTGGTGGCGAACTTCGAGTCCGGCTTCTCGCAGGCGTACACCTATCTCGCGCTCGAGCGGCCGGAGGTCTGGCTGCCGCGGGTCGAGCCAAAGGTCCCTCCCGCGCAGAACCCGCAGCGCGCGTTCATCAGCGGCAAGGTGACGGGGATGCACGACGTGCACAACGTGTACGTGTATGCCGTCGGCCGGGACGCGAGGGGCTCCGGCTACGTGACCGCGGACGGGAGCTACCGCATCCAGGTCGAGGGCTCGCTGCCCTCCGTGATGAGCCTGTTCGCGGTCGAACGGGACCCGAGTCACCCATCCGATTTCAAAGCGGTTGGTTTGAAGAAGGACATCCCCGTGCCCGGCTGGCAGCAGGTCTCCGGGCAGGATGTCGCGCTCGACCACCCGGTCGACCGGCAACTACAGCTGAACATCGATGGCACGCAGACCTACCCGCAGCACTCCGGCTCGGCGAGGCTCTCGTTCTACCAGGACGGCCAGTACCTCTTCGATACGTCGAGGGACGCCTTCGCTTCCTACCCATCGCGGTTCCCGGCCTCCGTCCCGGCCATCGCGCGGACGGCTCCCTTCGACACGACCCGTGCGATGCTCTCCGTCAGCGTGGGAGCCGCCTACGAGCTCCCATCCGGGTCGGCGTTCGCTCGGGTTCCCGTGGAGGACTTCTCCTCCGCGACGCTCTCGCTCCCGAAGCCGATGGCCCTCACCTCACCCACCGCCCTGGGAGCGTGGAGCGACCCCGCCCCCGTGGTCTCGAACAGGGGCCTCGTCTTCCAGTGGAGCGGGGGGGCCGCCGCGCAGAGGGTGGAGTTCTCCATGAGCCCGGACTTCGACAACGTCGAGAAGTTCGGCTGGACGGTGATGGCACCAGGCTCGGTGACCTCCTTCACGCCCTTCCGCCTGCGCATAGGTGAAACGTCCTTCCCGCGCCCCTTCCGCGGCACCTACCGGATCACCCTCCGCGCCACCTTCGATGGCGCTATCGGCCACTACGCGGACCTCTTCACGCAGAAGCCCGCCAGTGATCCGCTCGCGCCGGCGTGGTCGACGTCGCTGGAGGGCAATCTGGCGTTCCAGTAGCCCGCGGTCCCCTATAGTCCAGAGGTGCTTCATCTACGCATACGCTGTCGAGATCGATATTGACGAGAGCCATGAATTGCCAGAACCCGGCTTGACTTTCACGATTGTCGCCAGCTCTCATGCTCGAACGTCCGTTCGGATCTATCGGGAGAGTACAAATGAAAAGGCATTCCTTCGTCATTGCTTCTGCGCTTCTCTTGTCCTTCTCCGGTGCGGCACTGGCTGCGGTGGTGACCGTTACCGGCCATGGTCAGAGCTACGATCCGGGCATGGCAATGCAGGCTGCTCGCGCCGACGCCATCGCCAAGTGCACGGCACAAGGCGGCACTCCGCTCGAAGAGGTATACAGTCACGTATCCCGGACCAACCTTTGGATTGCCGACGTCGTCATGAGATGCGAAGTCCCCTGATCTGGGGTTGGGCGGGGCGTAGCACGGAGGAGCCCACCGACGCGCAGAAGGCCGCCTATCAGGTCTGGCTGGCCGCCCCCTGGGAGGAGCCTGGCTAGCCCCACAACAGAAATAACAGGAAGATCGCCGCGGGGTACGAGAGCACCCCCGCCGCCACATGCATGCCGAAGAGGGCGCACCAATTGTTCCAGCAGATGACCCCGATGCTGGAGATCACCGTGTACACCGCGAACATGAGCCACAGCACCTTCCCGACCAGGCCACCCAGGGGCAGCATGGTCCCGGGGCTGGTGGGGATATTCGAGAAGGCCTCCGCCACCACGGCGAGCGCGCCCAACACAAACACGTGCACCAGGACACGCGCCGTCGGGTCCTGATTCTCGGAATCGGAGCCTCCGGCCGGTTCTCCCGTGATGTTCTCGGACATGGTGGAGCGGAGTCTACACAAGCCGGTGCCTCACCCGGGTTGTCGCACCCGAGTGAAACAAAAAGGGGTGCACGCCCGTGAGCGTGCACCCCTTGGAATGGAGCGGAAGCGGGCCGATCAGGCGGCGCGGAGCAGGTCGGCGACCTTGAACGCCGCGAACTGGCTCAGGTTGTACCGGTCGCCCTGCGCGGCAGGAGACTGATCGTTCTTGCGGGAGCCCATCAGGCCCGAGACCAGGTCCAGGACCCCGCCCGTGCTGTTGGCCTGCGAGCCCAGGCCGATGACGGAGCCGAGACCCGTCTTGCTCAGGAGCGAACCGGCCTGGCCCAGCAGACCGCCGCCGAGGTTGCCGACGAGGCCGCCGATGATGCCCTTGAGGCCACCACCGTTGAGCACGCTGTTCGCGACGCCGACGATCTTCGCGGCGCCCGCGATGAAGGGCCCGACGCCCGGGATGAACGAGGCAATCTGCCCAAGGGGCCCGTTGAGAATCTTGCTCGCGAAGCCAACCGCCTTCTTCGCGAAGTCACCGATCTTCTTGAACGCCTTGCCGATGCCCTTGATGAATCCCATGGCTTGCTCTCTTGTTTGGAAGGGGTAGATGCTGCGTTGAAGTGATTATCGCGAGCTGCGTCCGCGAGTTGTCAGTGGACGCGCTTTTTCGAGAAAGCCTCGTGGAATCAAGGCTTTAGCGAGGTTCGCCCCTTCTTCACCGCGTCTTCGAGGCCGGGATCAGCCTTGGTTTTCACGGCCTCGCCCCCCTGGGCATGGGCATCCAACGCCACGCCCTTCTTGCGAGCCTCCTCGAAACCACTCCGGGACTGCTGGCCGGCCTTGATGGCCTCGACGCTGGCGCGCACGTTGGCCTCGATGGCCTCGGAGGTGGGGGGCTCGACCCCCATCTTCCTCAGGTTCTCGTCGCTGACGACGAGGAACGCGGGCTCCACGCCCGGGTTGTTCAGGTAGTACCCGATGGTGTTGACGAACTCGTCCAGGTCCATCTCGAGCTCCGCGGCCATCTTCGCCACGTTCGGGTCCGCGAGGATCTTCGCGCGCTGCTCCGCGGAGATCGGCGGGGGGGCTGCGAGTTGCTCAATGTCGGAGGATCCTTCGCTCATTCGAACCTCGGGTGTGATGTGGGGACTGGAGATGGCCGGCGATTATGGTGGCGTCGTCCCGCCGTTGTCGATGGGCAGAAGGGCCGGCCGATGCACACGGCGACCCTCCCCCCCGCCCTCTCCCAAAGGGAGAGGGCGCTCAACAGCCGGTCTCTACAGCGCCGATGTCCGGGGCACTCCCGCAGAAAGGCAGGCCCACGTTCTCCCCCCCGATCCACCGCGGCGGAGGTCGGCCCGAAGGTCGGCGGAGCCGCGCCCGCGTCACCCGTGCTGGAGGTGTCGCGAGCGGCGAGGGCCTGACCTTCTTCGCGGAGAGGAGAGCTCGAACAGCTGCGCCTGCTCCGTCGCTTCGATGGTCTCGATGCCCTGCTTCAGGCAACGCTCGATGATGTAGGCGTCGTGTTGCGACAGTTATTACCGTTTCGGTATGCCTGTCGGTCTGCCTGTCCTCCTGGGATACACCGCTACCGAAGCGCTTCAGACAGGGGCCTCGACCCTCGTCTACCGCGCGTTGAGGGAGCTGGATGGGCGGCCGGTCACGCTCAAGATGCCCCTCTCCGAGCACCCAGCCCTCCGGGAGCTCGAGCGACTGAAGAATGAGTACGAGGTTGGGAAGAAGGTGGGGGGCCCGGCAGCGGTGAGACCGTATGCCCTGGAGCGCAGCCGGGACCGGCTGGTCCTGGTCCTGGAAGATCTTGGCGGCCGTCCCCTCTCTCAACTCCTCGGCCCCCCCATGGAGCCCGGGCGCTTCCTCCAGCTCGCCATCCAAATCACTCGAGCCCTCTCGGAGGTCCATCGACACGGCGTCGCTCACAGGGACCTCAAGCCCCAGAACGTCCTCGTCCACCCCGAAACGGGCGAAGTGAAGCTCACGGGCTTCGGGAGCGCTTCACTCCTCCCCCGGGAATATCAGGAGGTGCTGAATCCTCGGCTCATCGAAGGCTCTCTCCCCTACCTGTCTCCCGAGCAGACGGGGAGGATGAATCGGGCCGTCGACTACCGCAGCGACCTGTACTCGCTCGGCGTCATCCTCTTCGAGATGCTCACCGGGACCCTGCCCTTCCAGGCCTCGGATCCCCTGGGGTGGATCCACTGCCACATCGCCCGGCCTCCGCCGAGTCCCTCCAGCATCATCCCCGAGATTCCCGAGGCGCTCTCGTCGGTCGTCCTCAAGCTGCTGTCCAAGATGGCCGAGGAGCGCTACCAGAGCGCGCCTGGCCTGAGGTTCGACCTGGAGAGGTGTCTCGAGCAGTGGACAGCGCACGGGTCCATCGCGAGCTTCCCTCTCGGGGCTCATGACGTCTCGGAACTCTTCCAGATTCCGCAGAAGCTCTACGGCCGCGAGGAGGAGGTCGCCTCCCTGATGGACGCCTTCGCGCGGGTCGTCTCCCACGGCGCCCCCGAGCTCCTGCTCGTCTCCGGATACTCCGGCATCGGAAAATCCTTTCTGGTCCGCGAGCTGCACAGACCCATCGTAAGGGCGAGAGGGTTCTTCCTCTCGGGCAAGTTCGAACAGTTCAAGCGTGACACCCCCTACGCCACGATCGCTCAGGCCCTCCGTGAGTTCGTGCAGCAACTCCTCACCGAGGACGAAGAGAGGATCGCGGAATGGAAGCGGCGAATCCAGGGCGCCGTGGGGCTCAACGGACAGCTCCTCATCGAGGTCGTTCCCCAGCTCGAGCTCATCATCGGCAAGCAGCCGCCCCTGCAGGAGCTGCCGCCGCTCGAGGCGCAGCACCGCTTCCATCGGGTCTTCCAGCAGTTCTTGAAGGTGTTCACCCGCAAGGAACACCCTCTGGCCCTCTTCCTCGATGACCTCCAGTGGGCCGATGCCGCCAGCCTGCGGCTGATCCATTACCTTCTCACCCAACCGGAGACCCGGTACCTCCTGGTGATTGGCGCCTACCGGAACAACGAGGTCAGCCCTTCCCACCCCTTGATGCTGACCCTGAGCGAGCTCCGTCAGGCGGGAGCGGCGGTGAACGAGCGCGTCCTCTCGCCGCTCTCCGTCGAGCACCTCAACCTGCTCATCGCCGACACCCTGCACCAGGAGCCTCGCCATACCTGTTCCCTGGCCCAGCTCATCCAGGAGAAGACGCAGGGAAACCCCTTCTTCGCCACCCAATTCCTGACAATGATTTATCAGGAGGGGTTGATCGAGTTCGATCGGACGGCGGCGGCATGGCGGTGGGACATCAACCAGATCCGAACCAAGCGCTATACGGACAACGTCGTCGAGTTGCTGGTGGAGAGGCTCAAGCGCCTCCCGGACTCGACCCGGAACGCGTTGATGCTCGCCGCCAGTGTCGGCGAGCGCATCGACTCCAGGCTGCTCGCGGTGATTCGCGACATGCCGGAAGAGGAGATCCACCGGGAGATGTGGGAGGCAGTCCGGGAAGGATTGATGCTGAGGATGGGGGAGACCTATCAATTCCTTCACGACCGGGTCCAGCAGGCGGCCTATTCCCTGCTCCCCGAGGACCAGCGAAGCGAGGTGCACCTGCGAAGCGGCCGTCTCCTGCTGTCCCATCTCTCGCCAGCGGAGCTCGAGGAGAGGGTCTTCGCCGTGGTGGACCAACTCAACCGCGGTGCCTCCGCCGTCATCTCCCCCGAGGAGAAGGAGAGGATCGCGAGCCTCGATCTCCTGGCCGGGAGGAAGGCCAAGGCCTCCACCGCGTACCGCTCCGCCGTCAAGTATCTGTCCGCCGGCGTGACGCTGCTCACCGAGGGCTGCTGGGAAGAGCAGTACGCTCTGGCGTATGCGCTGCACGAGGAGCTGGCGGAGTGCGAGTACCTCAGCGGCGGCACTGAAGAGGCGGAGCGGCTGTTCACCCAGGTCATCAAACGGGCCAGGATGCGGGTCGACAAAGCCGCGGCCTATTGCGGCCTGATCAATCTCCATGTCACGAAATCGGAGAACGAGAGAGCCGTCGGCACCGCCCTGGAATGCCTCGAGCTCTTCGGTATCCGCATGTCACCCCACCCCGGCTGGAGTGAGGTCGAGGTGGAATATGGGAGGATCTGGGCGAGTCTGGGCGACCGTTGCATCGAGGAGCTCCTCGAGCTCCCCCTCATGACGGACCTCGAGATACAGGTTGCCGTGAGGGTGCTGGCGGCTCTGTTGCCCCCGGCATCCTTCACGGACCACAACCTGTTCCACCTCCTCCTCTGCCACATGGTGAACCTCAGCCTCCGGCATGGCATCTCCGACGCCACGCCCCATGGCTACGCCGGTTTCGGCTCCATTCTCGGCCCCACCTTCCACTGCTACCAGGACGGCTATCGCTTCGTGAGGCTGGCCCGCGACCTCGTCGAAAAGCACCACTACCTCGCCGTCAAGGCCAGGGTTCTTTTCTTCATGGGGAGGGTCGCCTTCTGGAATCGGCCACTCCCCGAGGCGCTCGGTTATTACAAGACCGCATTCCAGGTCAGCATCGAAACGGGTGACCTGGCCCACGCCTGTTACTGCAGCAACGCCCTCCTCATGACCCTGCTCACCCAGGGAGACCCTCTGAGCGAGGTCTACCGCGAGTCCGAGGTGCGGCTGGACTTCGTGCGCAAGGCCAAATACCAGGGTATCGGCGATATCATCGTCAGCACCCAACGCTTCATCCAGAACATGCGAGGGTTCACCCGGACCTTCTCGACCTTCACCGACGAGAGGTTCAGCCAGGAGGAATTCGAGGCCCGGCTGGCCGAGAGTCGGGGGACCGCGATGGCCTGTCTATACAATATCCTCAAGCTTCGGGCCCGCTTCATGTCAGGCGATTACGAGGAGGCGCTCGCGGCGGCGTCCCGGGCGAGAGAGTTCCTGTGGACAATTCTTTCCCACCTCCTGATGCATGATTACCATGTCTACGACGCGCTCACCCTGGCCGCCGTTCATGACAAGGTTCCACCAGATGAGCGTGCGAGCCTTCTGGAGACGCTCACCGCCCATCAGCGGCAGCTCCAGGAGTGGGCGGGGACCTGTCCCGAGACGTTCTTCAACACCTCCGCGCTGGTTTCGGCGGAGCTCGCCCGCATCCAGGGGAGAGACCAGGAGGCCATGAAGCTGTACGAGGCGGCGATCCGGTCAGCGCAGGAGAACGGCTTCGTCCAGAACGAGGGCCTCTCCTACGAGGTGGCCGCCCGGTTCTACCTCCAGCGGGGATTCGAGGACTTCGCCCGCACCTATCTCCGGAGAGCCCGAGCCTGCTACGAGCGTTGGGGGGCCGACGGGAAGGTCCGGCAGCTCGACGAGCGCTACCCGGAGCTGGTGGAGCGGCCCGTGCTCCCCATGTCCTCCACGGTCATGGCTCGCCCGGAGCAGCTGGACCTGCTCTCGGTGATGAAGGCCTCTCAGGCCATCTCCGGGGAGATCGTCTTGGAGCGGCTCCTGAAAACCCTGATGTGCGTCCTCCTCGAGCAGGCTGGCGCCCAGACGGGCGTCCTGATGTTGCGCCGTGGAGAGGAGCTGTCCATCAGCGCCGAGGCGTGGCTCGAGAGGGGGAATGTCGTGGTCCGGCTCTTTCCCGCGGAGCCCTCGGCCCTGGTTCCGCCCCAATCCCTCATCAACTACGTGAAGCGGACCCGGGAGCGAGTCATCCTGGGGGATGCGTCCGCCCCGGGGCTGTCTGGCTCGGACGGCCCCGCCGCGCCGAGGAGGCCCCGCTCCGCTCTGTGCCTGCCCATCTTGAGGCAGGGCGAGCTGGTGGCGATCCTGTACCTGGAAAACAACCTGGCGCGGAACGCCTTCTCCTCGGACCGGATGGCGACGCTCGACCTCCTGGCCTCCCAGGCCGCCATCTCCCTCGAGAATGCCAGGCTCTATTCCGAGGTGAAGGAGGAGATCCGCGAGCGCAAGCAGGCGGAGGCGGCCGCCTCGGAGCGGGCGGCGGCGCTGGCCCGTTCGGAGCATGCGCTCCATGCCAAGAGCCAGCTCCTCGAGTCCATCGTCGCGAGCATGGGCGAAGGCGTGGCGGTGGCAGACGAGAGTGGGCGGCTCGTGCTCGTCAATCCGGTGGCGGAACAGATCGTGGGAATCGGTGTGACGGACGCGACCCCCGGGCAATGGCCGGGGCGCTATGGCTTCTACCTGCAAGACCAGGTCACGCCCTACCCATCCGAGGCTCTGCCGCTCGTCCGGGCCATCCGGGGCGAGCCAGTGGACAGGGCGGAGCTCTTCATGCGTCACCCCTCGAGGCCGAAGGGGGTGTGGTTGCTCGTGACCGCGCGCCCGCTCAAGGACGACCTCGGCATCCTCCGGGGAGGGGTCGCCGTCATCAGTGACGTGACCGACGTCAAGGAGGCGGAGGAGACGCTGCGCAGAAGCCAGCGCCAGCTCCAGTCGATCATCGACAACACCCCCGCGCTCGTCTCCATCAAGGATGCCCAGGGACGTTTCCTCCTGGTCAACCGGCGCTTCGAGAGCCTCTTCGGGGTCAAGGCGGAACAGCTCATCGGCAAGACAGACGACGAGGTCTTCCCCCAGGAGCAGGCGGAGGAATTCCGAGCCCATGACCACGCAGTGCTCGAGGCTGGCAGGCCGCTGGAATGGGAGGAGGCAATGCCCCATTGCGACGGCCTTCATACGTACCTCTCCGTCAAGTTTCCCCTCGGAGAGGCGACCGTGACCTCCTACGCGCTCTGCAGCATCTCCACGGACATCACCGAGCGCAAGCGGCTGGAGATGGCGGAGCGCTTCCTGGCCAATGCCAGCCGGGAGCTGGTGACCTCGCTCGACTACGAGACCACGTTCCAGCGAATCGCCGGGCTCGCGGTCCCCGAGCTGGCGGACCTGTGCATCGTCTTCGAACCCGACGAGAGTGGGCAGCACCAACCGGTGGCGGTAGCCGATGTCCTCCCGTCTCGAGCCCAGCACGTGCGCGAGTTCCTCCAGCGCCATCCGCTGGCCGCCAGCGCCTCGGCCGGCCCGCACCGGGTGCTCAGCACCGACCAGCCGGAGAGCTACCCCGGGAGGCCCGGGCTCCTGGGGCAGCCCATCCCGGAGGAGGACCGATGGAACGCACTGAGAGAGCTGGAGTGGAAGCCCTCCCTCTGCATTCCGCTCCGGGCGAGGGGGCGCTGCCTCGGAGTGCTGTCGCTGCTCTCCACGCGGAGGAACCATGGATATGGCCCGGCCGAGTTGGCACTGGCGGAGGAGCTGGGACGTCGAGCGGCGTTCTCCCTCGACAATGCCCTGCTCTACCGCGAAGCCCAGGAGTCCATTCGGGTCAGGGACGAATTCCTGTCAATCGCTTCGCACGAGCTCAAGACGCCCCTCACCTCCATGAAGCTGCGCGCCCGTCATCTGGAGCTCACCCTCGCGCGCCAGCCCCTGGAGCCGCAGCTCGGCGGCACGGTTTCGAGAATGCTCGAGACGTTCGGTGACCAGCTGCAGCGGTTGGCGCAGCTGGTCGAGCAACTCCTCGATGTCTCCCGCATCGACATGGGGCGGCTCGAGCTGCGCCTGGAAGAGGTCGATCTCGCCGCCGTCGCGCGGGGGGTCGCGGACCGCCTCACCGAGCAGCTCGAGAGAGCGGGTTGCACTCTCGCGTTGGAGCTCGAGGGCCCCGTCATCGGGGCGTGGGACAGGCTCCGTATCGAGCAGGTCGTGATGAACCTGCTCACGAATGCCATCAAGTACGGGGCCCATCGTCCCATCCGGATGAAGGTGTGTAGCGAGGGAGACAGGGCGATGCTGCGGCTCGAGGACCACGGGATAGGCATTCCCAGGGAAGACCAGGCGAGGATCTTCGAGCGCTTCGCGCGCGCGGCCTCGCACAATTACGGCGGCCTCGGCCTCGGGCTCTTCATCGCGCGGCAGATCGTCCAGGCGCACGTCGGGCGAATCTGGGTGGAAAGCGAGCCCGGGAAGGGGTCGACGTTCTTCGTCGAGCTCCCTCGAAGCTTCTGCGGGCAGCGGCAGGAGTTGCCGCCGACGCCCGCCGGGACTGATTCCACGAGCCGCTCTCAAGCTGCCGCAGAGCACTCATGAATCCGTGGAGGACATGCGCAAGGGCCTCGATCGGCTCGACTTCGCAGCGCCCGAGCCAGCCCCAGCCGAGTAATCCCAGGGGCCGCCGGAGGTGAACCCTCGCCGCTTGCCGCGAGGTTGCTGCTGGCCTCTTGGCTCCGGAAAAACGAAGGGCGCGGACCCGAGGATTTCTCCAAGGATTCCGCGCCCTTCAGATGGTCGGGGAGACAGGATTTGAACCTGCGACCCCTTGGTCCCGAACCAAGTGCTCTACCAGGCTGAGCCACTCCCCGATACGTCACTGTCCTCCGCCGGAACTGCTCTCGGGCCGTCGAAGTGGGCGGTCATGTACAAGAGCCGTCCGGCCTAGTCAACGGCCCTGGATCATCTTTTCATTCCTCGCACCCCGACCCAGGGTCACCCATGACCCAGAGGGCCTGGAAAACCCGGGTTCCGCGCTCGTAACCCATGCATTTCGCGAGGGCGTCCATCAGGAACACTGCTTGCTTGGATTCTCATCGAACGCACAGCGCAGCCTCCCCGGGGTCCCATGCTTTCTCCGGTCGTCCTCATCTCCGATGATGAGCCGCTCGTCGTGTCCGCTCTCACCCGAGAGGCCCGCCGCTCCGGCCTCTCCTCGGTGGCGGACACCACGTCCCAGAAGGTCCTGGAGCTGGCTCGGAAACACCGGCCAGCCGTCATCATCCTCGACATCCACCAGAGCCAGGATGGACGCGACCTGCTCGCCCGCCTCAAGCAGGACCCCGAGACGCGCGACTGCAAGGTCATCATCCTCAGTGGCGTGGAGGACCAGTTCACCCGCCACGTCTGCTTCGAGCTCGGCGCCGACGCCTACGAGGTGAAGCCCTTCGACCACACCTTCATGACCCGGGTGGCTCGGATGGCCGGGGTGAAGGAGACCCTCGACGCCTGAGTGTATGCTCAGGGGCGCAGCGAGCGGATGGCCGCCGCGTAGTCCTTCGAGCCGAAGACGTACGAGCCCGCCACCAGCACCGTGGCCCCGGCTTCCACCACCCGCCGCGCCGTCTCGGCGTTGATGCCGCCGTCCACCTGGATGTCCGTGGTCAGCCCCCGCGCATCCATCATGGCGCGCAGCCGACGCACCCTGTCCACCGTCCGCTCGATGAAGACCTGCCCCCCGAAACCGGGGTTCACGCTCATCAGCAGCACCATCTCCACCTCGCCCAACACCTCCTCCACCGCCGACAGCGGCGTGGCCGGGTTGAGCACCACCGCCGGCTTCGCCCCCGCATGGCGGATCTGCTGCAGCACCCGGTGCAGGTGCGTACACGCCTCCACGTGCACCGTGAGGATGTCCGCCCCCGCCTCCGCGAACGCGTCCACGTACTTCTCGGGCTCGACGATCATCAGGTGCACGTCCAGCGGCCGGGTCGCCGAGCGTCTGATCGCCTGCACGATCACCGGCCCGAGCGTGATGTTGGGCACGAAACGCCCGTCCATCACGTCCACGTGGATCCAATCCGCCCCAGCGGCCTCCACGGCCCGCACCTCCTCGGACAACCGGCCGAAATCAGAGGACAGGAGCGAGGGAGAGACGAGCACGCGGCGATTCATGGGGCCGCTTCATACCCACTTCCGCCCGGGGGTGGTACCGCCTGATTGCACGCAAGGCGGGCTTCCCGACTGTCGGCCTTTCCATGGACTCGTCCCCGGGGACCCCCCCGGGGGGCGGCGCCTCCACCTCCCGTGCTAAGAAGGGTCCTCCCAGGCCGTGCGCCGTACCTCGACGGAGCCACTCCCGGTGCTTCCACAGACCCAGCTGCCCGAACCTCCAGACCTCAACCGGCGCCTCAAGAAGCTCACGTCCATCCTGGACGTCACCAAGGCCATGAGCGCCGAGCGCGACCTGGACCTGCTGCTCCCCCTCATCCTCTACGAGGCCAGCAAGGTCGTCGAGGCCGACCGCTGCTCCCTCTTCGTGCTGGACCGCGAGCGCAACGAGCTGTGGAGCAAGGTGGCCCAGGGCTCCAAGAGTGAGATCCGTCTCCCCGTGGGCAGCGGCATCGCCGGCCAGGTCGCCCAGACGGGCGAGGTCATCAACCTCCCGGACGCCTACGCCGACGAGCGTTTCAACCGCACCTTCGACAACCTCAGCGGCTACCGCACCCAGAGCGTCCTGTGCGTCCCCATGCGCGACGCCAACGGCGACGTCACCGGCGTCATCCAGGCCCTCAACAAGCTCAGCGGCAACCCCTTCGACTCCGAGGACGAGGAGCTGCTGCTCGCCCTCGGCGCCCAGGCCGCTGGCGCCATCGAGAACGCCCTCCTCCACGAGGAGATCAACAGGCTCTTCGAGGGCTTCGTCTCCGCCTCCGTGGTCGCCATCGAGTCCCGCGACCCGACCACCGCCGGTCACTCCGGCCGCGTGGCCGACCTCACCGTGGCCATGGCCCGCGCCCTCGAGCACGTCCACACCGGCTTGTACGCCCACACGCGCTTCAGCGTCACCGAGCTCCAGGAGCTGCGCTACGCCTCGCTCCTGCACGACTTCGGCAAGGTGGGTGTGCGCGAGCCCGTGCTCGTCAAGGCCGAGAAGCTCTACCCCCACGAGATGGAGGGACTGCGCGCCCGCTTCCAGCTGGCTCGCAAGGACCTGCAGCTCCAGAGCTACCGCCGCCGGCTCTCCGCCGCGAAGCTGCGCGGTACGCACCACCTGGCGGAGATCGACGCCGAGGAGGACGAGCGCCTCGCCAAGGAGCTCAAGCAGCTCGACGAGGTGCTCGAGTTCGTCCTCACCTGCAACCGGCCCACCGTGCTCGCCCAGGGGAATTTCGAGCGGCTCCATGAGCTGCGGCATCTGCGCTTCCAGGATTCCTTCGACCAGGAGCGCCCCCTGCTGCTCGACCGGGAGATCCAGTCGCTCTCCATCGCCAAGGGCACCCTCTCCGAGGAGGAGCGCCGGGAGATCGAGAGCCACGTGGAGCACACCTACCGCTTCCTGTCCCAGATTCCCTGGACGCGCACCCTGCGCCGCGTCCCGGAGATCGCCTACGCGCACCACGAGAAGCTCGACGGCACTGGATACCCCCGCGCCATCCCCGAGCCCACCATCCCCGTGCAGTCCCGGATGATGTCCATCGCCGACATCTACGACGCACTCACCGCCAGCGATCGGCCCTACAAGAAGGCCGTGCCCCACCAGCTCGCGCTCGACATCCTCAAGCGCGAGGCCCAGAGCGGCCAGCTCGACGTCGAGCTGTACCGCATCTTCGTCGAGGCCGAGATTCCCAAGCGGGCCCTGCCGGATTTCCGCGGGTAGGAGCGCGGTAGACCCTCACCCTAGCCCTCTCCCAGAGGGAGAGGGGACCTACACGGTCGAGAACCAGGTCTGGCCCTCTCCCTCTGGGAGAGGGTCGGGGTGAGGGTTTTCCCCTGTTCCTCAGCCGCCGATGATGTGCAGCCGCAGGCTGTTGATCTTGCCCGGCTGTCCCACCGGCGCTCCGTAGACGATGACCACTCGGTCACCCTTGCGCGCCAGACCCCGCGACACCAGCTCCTCTTCCACGCGGTGCACCATCGCCTCCGTCTCCTGGATGGGCTCCAGCACCCGCGGCACCACGCCCCACAAGAGCGCCAGTCGACGGCGCACTTCCTGGTTCGGGCTGAACGCCACGATCGGCACCGGCGGCCGGTAGTGCGCCAGCAGCCGCGCCGTCACACCCGACAGCGTGAACGCCGCGATCAGCGACGCCCCCGCCTGCTTCGCCGCGTAGCACGCGCTCGCCGCGATCACGTCCGGGAAGTGCGTCGGCAGTCCCACCGGCGACTGCTGCGGCGACAGCAGGCCCTGCGCCCTCACCGTCGACTCGGCCGCGAGCACGATGCGCTCCATCATCTGCACCGACTCGATGGGGAACTTGCCACTCGCCGTCTCTCCCGACAGCATCACCGCGTCCGCCCCGTCGAACACCGCGTTGGCCACGTCGCTGGCCTCCGCTCGCGTGGGCCGCGGGTTGTCGATCATCGAGTTCAGCATCTGCGTGGCCACGATGACCGGCAGGCCTCGCATGTTGCACCGGCGCACGATGTCCTTCTGGACCGACGGCACCTCCTCGGGCGGAATCTCCACGCCCAGGTCTCCGCGCGCCACCATCACGCCGTCCGTCTTGTCCAGGATGGCGTCCAGCCGCGCGATCGCCTCCGGCTTCTCCAGCTTCGCGATGATGGGCACCGTCCGGCCCACCTCCGCCATCGCCGCGCGCGCCATGTCCAGATCCGCCGGCTGGCGCACGAAGGACAGGGCGATGAAGTCCACCCCCGCCTTGATGCCGAACACCAGATCCTCCCGGTCCTTCGGCGTCAGCGCGTCCGCGCGCACCGCCACTCCCGGCAGATTGATGCCCTTGTTGTTCTTCAGGATGCCGCCGTGGATGACCTTCGTGCGGATCAGCTGCTTCTTGTCCGTCTCGAGGACCTTCAGCTCCAACAGGCCGTCATCCAGCAGGATCCGGTCTCCCGGGTTCACGTCCGCCGCCAGGAGCGGGTACGTGGTGGACACGATCTCATCCGTGCCCTTCACGGTCTCGTCCGTGGTGATGTGGAACTCGCCACCTTCCTTCAGCTCCGTGCTGCCGGTGATGAAGCGGCCGGTGCGGATCTTCGGGCCCTGGAGGTCTCCCAGGATACCCACCGCCTTGCGGACCTTCAGGGAGGCCGCTCGCAGCTTGGCGATGTTCTCGGCGTGCTGCTCGTGGCTGCCGTGAGAGAAGTTGAGCCGGGCCACGTCCATCCCGGCTTCGATCAGGGCCTCCAGCATTTCCTGGCTCTGGCTGGCGGGACCAAGGGTGCAAACAATCTTCGCGCGTCGCATGGGCAAAGGAGAATTGGGTCGAGGCACGCGCAGGGTCAAGCAACGTCCGCACGAGGCCGTCGATCGGTAAATTGGTAAAGCAGCGGGCAGCGGGGCCGAACTCAGCCCCGCAGCAGCAGGTTCAGGTTCTCTCGCTCCCAACGCAGTGCGGCAGCGTAGAGAGGAAAGGCCTTCTCCCGGTCTCGGAATGCCCTCGGGTGGTGCACCCGGCGACCGTTGCCATTCGAGCTGGGGAAGAGCTGGTGGAGCATCTCGTGGAAGATGATGAACTCCACGAAGTAGGACGGAACTTCCGGCCTGTCCAACCCGGGGTGGATGCGGATCTCCCGCGTCTGGTGGTCGTAGACACCCAAACGGATGGACTTGCGCCGCCGCCGGGGAGGCATGCGGCCCCAGCCGATGCGCGCCTGGATGCCCCCCTGGAAATAGATGCGGTTGATCTGATCGAAGAGGACCTGCAGGTCGAAGCAGCGGCCCCGCGACTCGAGGTCCGCCTCGGCCGCGTGGCGCTCCTGGCGGATGCGCGGCTGCTGACCCCGGATGTAGTCGTCCAGCACTCCACCCGCCAGGCGGTTCCCCCGCCCCGCGTAGTCCGCCACCGCGCGCACCACCGGCTCCGGCGCGTCGAGGAACATGTGGTGCAGCCGCAGCTGCAGCACGTTGGCGCTGCGCCGGAAGGACACCATCGTCGAACGGTTGTCCGTCACCGCCAGCCGCACCGGCAGCCGCAGCTCCGCCGACAGCCGGAAGGCGAGCGCCTCGGCCCGGGCCCACAGCTCCTCCCGGGTCGCCACCGAGACGTGGGAGTGCATGTCCCGCGCTTCGGCATCCTGGTGGAAGTTCTCCGCGACTGGCACCTCCTCCTCTCGGAGGGCGGTGGACAGGCGGTTGGAGGACTCCGGCACCCGGCTGCGCACGGGCAAGGAGGCAGCGCCCTCGCGAGTGGGAGCGCGCGGGAACAGGTAGAGCTGATGTGACGGAAGGGACGGCACGCGGGGGGCATCGTACCCGCCAGCCCCCGGGACTCAAGGCCGGCGGAACCCGCCCGCCTGCCCACCGTCTGCCCGTCAACCCCGCCCGTGTGCCCTCGTCTCCTCCGTCAGCTGCTCGCCGAGCCGCTCCACCGCCTCCCGGTTCGTCCCGAAGGCGGCCAGCACCTCCTCCATCCCCTCGGCCTCCTCCACCGCGAGGCACGCCCCTCCGCCCGCTCGGGCCTCGGCCAGGTCACCGTAGCGCCCCATCTGCACGCTCCAGCTCCCGTCGGGCCAGCGCTCGAAGGGGTAGAGCCGGCAGGCCACCGGCCGCACGTCCGCGGGCAGCCCACACCCCCGCCCCTTCTCATGGAAGACGCATGCCCCCGCGCGCGTGGCCAGCGTCAGCCGCACCGGGCCCCGGCGGAAGTAGCCGCGGTACAGGGGCCGGCGCGCCTCGTAGTCCGCCGCTTCCACCTCGGAGAGGTACTCCTCGGCCAGGAAGCGCCGGGGCGCGAGCCCCGTGTGCGCGGTGATGCGCTCCACGTCCGCCCGCGTGAGGGTGGCCAGATGCTCACCCTCCTTCACCTCGCAGCACGAGGTGCCCAGCACCACCGGACAGCGGGCACACACCGGGCCCTGGGGAGACGGTCCGCTCATGTGCCGGGCGGCGCCTCGCCCCCACGTGTCTTCAACAGCCGCTCCAACCGCTCCGGCTCCACGCGCACCACCAGCGTCTTCTCCCGGGTGTAGAGCACCTGGCCGTGCGCCCCACCCTTCACCTTCTTCACGAACTTCACCGGCACCCAGCTCACCTCGCCGCGCGGCTCGCCCTTCGCGCCCGAGTGGTGCAGCGCCAGGTGCGCCGCGTCCAATAGCACCTCCTGCGAGACCTCCGCGCTCTTCTCCAGGGGGACCACCACATGGCTGCCCGGCAGCCCCCGCGCGTGCAGCCACAGGTGGTAGGGCCTCGCCACCTTGAAGGTGAGCGTGTCGTTGTCCTCGCCCCCCTTCCCCACCCAGATGCGGTGGCCCCCGTGCCCCACGTACTCCTTGAAGGGCCGGGCCTCGGGCGGGCCCTCCTCTCCGGCCGCCAGGTGCAGCACCTCCGCCTGCGCCAGCAACGAGGCCTCGTCCAGCGCCTCGAGCTGCTTGAGCGCCGCCTCCGCGTGCCCCACCTCCCGCGCCAGCTCCGCCTCGCGCTGCCGCGCGTGCTCCACTCCCCTCAGCAGGCGCCGGTACTGGTGGAAGTGCCAGTCCGCCTCCTCCTTCGGCGTCCGCTTCGGGTCCAGCTTCACCTGGACCTCCTCCATGCCCGACTCGGTATACGCGGTGAGCGTCACCTCCGTGGCGCCCCGCTTCAGACGGTAGAGGTTCTGGGTGAGCAGCTCGCCCAGCTGCCGGTGCTTCTCGGCCTCCGGGCCCCGCGCCGCCTCCGCGCGCACCTTCTCCAACGTGCGCCCCGAGCGCTTGAGGCGCGCCCGGTACGGCAGCGCCAGCCTCCGGCGGATGGCCTCCGCGCGACTCGTCTTGTCCTTCGGTCCCAGGACGCGCTCGGCCGCCTCCGCGTAGGGAGCGAAGTCCGTGGGAAGGGGCGAGAGGCGCGACGCGGCGGCCTTCGCCCGGAGGAGCGCATCGGCGGGCAGCGGCTCCGGCGACGTCCACTGCGCCCCCGGGTGCAGCGATCGCCGCTGCGCCAGCCCCTCCCCCGAGAGCATCAGCACCCGGCCGTTCTCCGTCAGCAGCAGCAACCCCCCCGGCGCGCCCAGCTCCAGCACCAGCCGCCGCCGGGTGTCCTCGCTCTGGAAGTCCAGCGTCACCACGCGCTCGGCCTCCGCCCACGTGGCGCCGGCCAGCTTGAGGCCCACCAGCTCCTGCCGCAGCCAGCGCTGGAAGGGCGCCGGCTCTCCGGGTGTGGGAAAGCGCTCCTCGGCCACCGAGAGCCGGGCGAGCTCCCCCTCCGCGCACAGGCACAGGAGGAAGGATCTGCCGGGCACCCGCATCTCCAGGTAGGCGAGGCGCGGCAGCGGGCACCAGGCCTTCTGCACCACCGCGCCGGCCAGCCGCGAGCCCACCTCCGCCACCACCTGCTCCAACTCCGAGGGACGCAGAGACACGCTGTCCTCCTGGACGAAAAAAGAAAACGGCCCGGCGGAAGTCCGCCGAGCCGTTCAAACTGCTCGAAGTTCCAGGCTGACGTCTAGCCCTCGGTGGGGGCAGCCTCGGAGGCCTTCGCCGGGCTCTTGCGACGGCTGGTCTTCTTGGCGGCGGTCTTCTTGCCAGCGGCCTTCTTCGCCGTGGCCTTCTTCGCCGTCCGAGGAGCAGCGGCCTTGCGGGTGGTCTTCTTCGCAGCGGTCTTCTTCGTCGCGGCCTTCTTCGCGGTCTTCTTCTTCGCGGCCATCTAAAGCCTCCGGTAGGTTCGACTCCACCACCACTCCATCCGAGTGGGGCCTGCACTCGCATGAGGAGTGCTTGTCATGAATGGTAGAGATGCCGTGCCAGTGTGTCAACGCATGGTGATGTAGTGCAACGCGTGGCGCGCCGATTTTTCGGCATCGCGCGCGTTCGGGACCGCGAAACGCACCTCCACTCGCACCTCCGCGGCCACCTGCCCACCATGCGCGGAGGCCGATTTTCCGGCCTCCGCCGCGTTTCCGTCCTTCGGATGCGGGCGCGAATGTCGGCTCGCGCGCACTCGACACCCGGCCGACACGCGCACGGGGCGCTTTGCGCGCGCCAGCGCAGCGCCTACCTTGCGCGCCCGCGATGAGTGCTCACGAGACGACCTTCCCGCCGGACTTCACCTTCGGCGTGGCCACCGCCGCGTACCAGGTGGAGGGTGGCATCGAGAACGACTGGGCCGAGTGGGAGCGCGCGGGGAAGCTGAAGGACCCGCACCAGCGCTGCGACCGGGCCGTGGACCACTGGAACCGCTACGAGGAGGACTACGGCCTGGCGCTGGACGTGGGGGCCACCGCCTTCCGCGTGTCGCTCGAGTGGGCCCGCATCGAGCCGGAGCGCGGGCGCGTGGATGGCGCGGTGCTCGAGGCCTACCGCGAGCGGCTGCTGCGGATGAAGGCGCGCGGCCTGCGCCCCGTGGTGACGCTGCACCACTTCACCCACCCCACCTGGTTCCACCGCGACACGCCCTGGCACCGGCCCGAGAGCGTGGAGGCCTTCCGCGCCTACGCACGCGTCTGCGCCCCTCTCTTCAAGGGGTTGGATGCACTCGTCATCTCCCTGAACGAGCCCATGGTGCTGCTGCTGGGCGGCTACCTGCAGGGCCTCATCCCCCCGGGCATCGCGGACGGGCCGAAGACGATGGCCGCCCTGGAGAACATGGTGCGCGCCCACGTGGCCGCGCGCGAGGAGCTGCTCGCGGTGCTCGGCCGGGTGGAGCTGGGCATCTCGCAGAACATGCTGGCCTTCGCGCCGGACCGCTGGTGGCACCCGATGGACCGTGCGCTCGTCCGGCTGGGCGCCCAGGCCTACAACCACGCCTTCCACGAGGCCCTGGTGTCCGGCCGGCTCCGGGTGAACATGCCCGGCATCGGCTCCACCCGGGTGGACGTCCCCGGCGCGCGCGACTCCTGCGAGTTCATCGGGATGAACTATTACACCCGCGCTCACCTGCGCTTCATCCCGCGCCCTCCCTTCATCGACTTCAAGTACCGGGACACGCGGGGCCGGGGCCTCACCGACATCGGCTGGGAGCTGTGGCCCGAGGGCTTCGGCCAGATTCTCGGCGAGCTCGGGCGCTACGGGCTGCCGGTGTGGGTGACGGAGAACGGCGTCGACGACCGCGACGGGCAGCGACGGCCGTCCTACCTGCACACCCACCTGCAACAGGTACTCGCCGCGCGAGCCCGGGGCCTGGACGTGCGCGGCTACCTCTATTGGAGCCTCCTGGACAACTTCGAGTGGCTGGAGGGCTGGGGGCCGCGCTTCGGCCTCTACCACGTCGACTTCGAGACGCTGGAGCGCCGCCCCACTCCGGCCTGCCGCTACTTCAAGGAGATCGCCACCACCCGGCGGCTCGTCCCACCCGAGGCCGTGGCTCAGCCGAGCGCCGCGCGGTAGTCGACGTCCTGCTCCTCCTCCGGGGCACTCGGGTCGAACGCGGCGGAGACGAAGAAGCGCCGCACCGAGTCGCGCACCGCCTCGGGGGAGTCGAGCTGGTTGACCTCGGAGCGGAAGGTGGCGGCCCCGCGCAGGCCGTGGGCATACCAGGCCAGGTGCTTGCGGAAGGAGCGCACCGCGCCGAGCGCATCGCCCACGAACTCCATGTGCGCGGCGAGGTGCTCGAGCACCAGCTCGCACCGCTCCTCCGGCGTGGGGGGCGGGCCCCCGTGCAGCTCGCGGAAGATCCACGGGTTGCCCAGCGCGCCGCGGCCAATCATCACGAAGTCGCACCCGGTGGTCTCCAGCATCCGGCGCGCGTCGGCGGGCGTCTTCACGTCGCCATTGCCGATGATGGGCCTGTCCGGGAAATGACGCTTGAGGTCGGCGATGACGCTCCAGTCCGCCTGGCCCGAGTAGCCCTGGGCGCGGGTGCGCGGGTGGATGGCGAGCGCGGCGCAGCCGGCCTCGAAGAGCTTCCCGGCCACCTGGAGGTAGTTGCGGGTGTGCTCGTCCCAGCCCGAGCGGATTTTACAGGTGACGGGCAGGCCGGTGGCCGCGTGGATCTCCCGCACGAGGGCCGCGCCCCGGTCCGGCTCGCACAGCAGGGCGCTGCCGGCGCCGTTCTTCGTCACCTTCTTCACCGGGCAGCCCATGTTGATGTCGATCATCTGCGCCCCGTACTGCTTGCCGATGACCGCGGCGCGCGCCATGGACTCCGGGTCGCCTCCGAAAATCTGGAGGCTGTAGGGCCGCTCCACCTCGGGGTCGAAGCGCAGGTACTTCAGGGTGCGCTGGTTGGTGCGCATGAGGCCCTGGGCGCTCACCAGCTCGGTGGGGCAGAGGGCGGCCCCCATGCGGAAGGCGATGACACGGAAGGGCCGCTCGCTCACCCCGGCCATGGGGGCGAGGATGAAGGGGTTGGGCAGCGTGTAGGGACCGATGCGGAGCATGGAGGCGGGGGAACCTAGCGGATTAGAGGGATTGTTCCAGGGCGCGGGCGATGGCCTGCGCGCCCGCCCTCCTTTGGTTAAGGTCCGCCCCATGCTGCGCTTCCGGCTCGGGGGCATCCCCGTCGACGTCCACCTCTCACACCTGCTCTTCTCCGCCCTGCTGGGCGTCCTCATGGTGCGGGACATGCCGGCGTTGAACCCGACGACGTTGGATCCGAGCACCTGGATGCTGGACCCGAGCGTCTGGCCCTACCACCAGCTCCAGTCGCCCGGAGGCCCCGGGTATGGCCGGACCGCGATGGGGGTCGCCCTCTCGTGGATGCTCATCATCTTCGTGTCGGCGCTCGTCCACGAGTCCGGCCACGCGCTGGCGCTCCGGGTGTTCGGCTACCGGCCGAGCATCGAGCTGGTCTGGCTGGGCGGCGCCACCCGGCCCAACGCCTCCGCCCCCATCCCCTGGAACAGGCTGGTGGTCGTCACCGCGGCGGGGCCCCTGTCCGGGCTGGCGCTGGGCGTGGTGGCGCTGCTCCTCCGACAATATGGGGTGTCCCCGGACGCGCAGGTGGCGCGCTTCCTGCTCGCCTGGTTCTTCGTGGCCAACCTCTTCTGGACGATCTTCAACCTCATCCCCGTCCCGACATTGGATGGGGGCACCATCGTGAGCACCCTGGCCACCCGGTTCCTCGGGAAGATGGGCTTCATGGGGGCGCAGCTGCTGGCGCTCGTGGTGTGCGTCGCGGTGGTGGCCTTCGCCGTGGTCCAACCGGCCCCCGTGCTCGGCCTGCTCTTCGGTATCTATGGATACCAGGCGCTGCGGCTGCTGATGGCCACCTCGCGCGGAGAGCTCAAGGTGTCCTCGGGCGTGGCGCCGGAGCCGCTGGTGCGGGAGCTGCAACAGGCCCAGGAGGCACTGGCCCAGGGACGGCTGGACGAGGCGCGCCAGCACGGACTCGCCGTGCTGGAGGCGGAGGCGTGCACCCTGGACCTGGCCTCGCGCGCCCACCACCTGCTGGGCTGGGTGGCCCTCAAGAACGGACAGGGCCGCACGTCGCTGGACCACTTCGCCCAGGTGCAGCGCCGGCCGGTGGAGACCCACGCCCTGGCGGCCGCCTTCTCCCTGCTGGGCGATGAGCCGCGGGCACTCTCCCTGTGGGAGCTGGCCTGGCAGGAGACGCGGGACAGGACCGTCCTGCACGAGTTCGCCGGCTCGCTCATCCGCGCCGGGCGCGTGCAGCAGGCGCTGCGGCTTCCGGGCGTGGACCCGGAGGCGGCCTTCACCTGCGCGGGGCGCACCCTCTTCATCCGCGGGGCCTACTCGGAGGCGGCCCGCATCGCCGAGGAGGGCCTCCTCCACGCCCCCGTCGCCCGCCTGGCCTACGACGCGGCGTGTGCTCATGCCCGTGCACGTCACAAGGATGACGCAATGCGCATGCTGCACCGCGCCACCTCGCTGGGTTTCCAGGATGCCGACTACGCGGCCTCCGACGAGGACCTCGCTCCTCTGCACGGCCACCTGGATTTCGAGCAGTGGCTCATGGGCCTGCACAAATCCGCGTCCGCCTGACACTGCCATGACATGAGGGGGTGTTGATGCGGGACGAGGCTGAGCAACTTCCCGCTCGGTCTGCTTCCAGCCCGAGGCTCCCGTGAACGCATCCACCTCCGCGCCCACCCGAGACGAGAAGATCAACTGGTTCGCATCCATCCCGTTCATCGGCGTGCACCTGATGTGCCTCTTCGTGTTCTACACGGGGGCCAGGCCGGTGGATGTCGCCGTATGCGTGGGCCTGTACGTCTTCCGGATGTGGGGCATCACCGCTGGCTACCACCGCTACTTCAGCCACCGCGCCTACAAGGCGGGCCGCGGCTTCCAGTTCTTCCTCGCGCTGGCGGGGACCCTGGCGACGCAGAAGGGTGTCCTCTGGTGGGCGGCGCACCACCGGCACCACCACCGCTACTCGGACCACGAGCAGGACATCCACTCGCCGCTGCAGAAGGGCTTCTGGTGGAGCCACCTGGGGTGGATCCTCTGCGACAAGTACGGTGAGACGCGCTACGACAGCATCAAGGACTTCGCGCGCTACCCGGAGCTGGTGTGGCTCAACCGGCTCTTCATCGTGCCGCCCGTGCTGCTGGCCGTGGCCCTCTTCTTCATCGGCGGCTTCTCCATGCTGGTGTGGGGCTTCTTCGTGAGCACCGTGCTGCTGTGGCACGGCACCTTCACCATCAACTCGCTCAGCCACGTGTTCGGCAAGCGCCGCTACAAGACGACGGACACCAGCAAGAACAACTGGCTGCTGGCGCTCATCACCCTGGGCGAGGGCTGGCACAACAACCACCACTTCCACCAGAACACCGCCAACCAGGGCTGGTTCTGGTGGGAGGTGGACCTGAGCTACTACTCGCTCAAGGCGCTCTCGTGGGTGGGCCTGGTGAGCGACCTGCGCACCCCGTCCGAGCAGACGAAGTACTCCTACCTGAAGTACACGGCGGAGGAGCGCGCGGCGCTCAACGCCCCGGTGAGCATCCCCTGGTTCGCCCCCGTGGCCGCCAAGAAGAAGGCCGCCGAGGAGAAGATGAAGGCCGCCGAGGAGAAGGTGCGCGAGGCCCTGGCCGCCGCGGCCGACAGCCTGCCCTCCTCCGCGCCGTCCCCCCAGGCGCTCCTCAAGCGCCAGTAGTCTCCGGGGTGGCCGGGAAGCTTCCGGGTTGGAGTAGAGTGGCCCTCCCCCGGAAGAACCGTGCCACCCCCTTCGCTGAAACCCGTTACCGCCCCCGCGCGTACCGCTGATGAACCGGCGCCCCTTCCGGCCGCCGGTGAGTCGGACGAGGTATTGATGACGCGCTTCTCCCAGGGCGACGCACGGGCCTTCGATGCCCTCTTCCAGCGCTACGCGAGGCCGATCCACGGCTACCTGGCGCGGTTGACGGGCAGCGCCGCCGCGGCGGAGGACCTGTCCCAGCAGACGTTCCTCTCGCTGGTGAAGGCGCGAGGACGCTTCCAGGAGGGCTCGCGGGTGAAGCCGTGGCTGTACGCCATCGCCACCAACGCGGCCCGGGACTGGCAGCGGCGCAAGCGGCCCGAGGACCTGACGGACGAAGGCGAGCTGCCCTCCAGCGTGCCCGTGGAGGAGCCGGCCCCCCGGGACGCGGGGCTCGAGCGCGTGGTGCAGCGGGCCCTGGCGGAGCTGCCCGAGGGCCAGCGCGTCCCCATCGTCCTGCACCGCTTCGAGGGGATGAGCTTCGCGGAGATCGCCGAGTCGATGGGACTGACGGAGTCGGCGGTGAAGGTGCGGGCCCACCGGGGCTACGCGCGGCTGCGCGAGCTGCTGGCCGCCCTGCGCGAGGAGACGAGCGGATGACCCCCGAGTGCACACGCGTCCTGGACAGTCTGGGACAGCCGCTCCCTCCGGAGCTGACCGCTCACGTGGACACGTGCGCCGAGTGCCGCGCGCTCCAGGAGGGCTTCGGCGCACTGGAGGCCATGACGCCCCCCCTGAAGGCTCCGGCGCTGGAGTCGACACGCGCGCAGGTGCTGGAGGAGCTGAAGGCCCACCCCAAGGCGACCCCCTGGTGGCACGAGGTGCTGGTGCTGGCGGGCGTGTACGTGGGGATGACGGTGCTCGGAGCACTGGGGCTCACCCGGACCCCGGCGGGCCTGTTCCGCAATGCGGCGTCCCCGTGGGTGATCCTGGGGCTGGCCGTGCTCGTGCTGCTGACGATGGTGGGTGGAGCGGTGGTGGCACTGGCGCCGACACGGCGGGTGGCCTGGGGCCTGGTGGGGACGAGCGCGGCGGTGGTGGCGCTGTCCGTGGTGCTGGGGGGCTCGGGGCTCGCGGTGAGAGACTTCCTCGCCGGGAGCATCGGGTGTATGCGGATGCACCTGCTGCTGTCGGCGCTGCCGCTGCTGGCGGCCCTGGTGGTGCTGCGGCGCTCGGCGTACAACCCGGCCCGGTCAGTGGCCGCGGGGCTCTCCGCCGGAGCGGTGGGCCTGCTGCTGCTGCACGTGCACTGTTCGGACGGCAGTGCCCCCCACCTGGTCACCTCACACGTGGGGCCCTGGTTGCTGCTGGGAGTCCTCGCCCTGCTGGTGCGGGCCCGTCTCCCCAACCAGAATCACGCCCCCTGACCTGCCAGCCACGGAGGCCCCCGCCTCCTCTCCCGCATGCAGCCCCACTGTCGAGCCCACGAGCACCTTGAAACTCCCGGGCGGGGGACGCTTAGTATGGGCTCCAATGAGTGGTGATCCCCCGCTTCGGCGTCTGGTGCAGGTCTGCCTACAAACCCTCAATCGGATCCACCTCCCGGGCCCCTCGGTGCTGCCGGTGGCCGGCGCGGTGGTGGGCCTCTACAGCGGGCTGGCGGCGGGCATCTTCTCCAACCTCATCGGGGTGATGAACGGCATCTCCTTCAGCATCGCGCGCCTGGGCAACCCGCGGTACTCGGGCCCGCATCCGCTGGCCAACGTGTGGGACGCGCTGTCCCAGACGAACTGGCACCTCGAGCACGCCATCACCGGCGCCCCGCTGGCCCTGGGCGCGCTGCTGCTCTCGCGCGTCATCGAGCCCGGTGGCCCTCGTGACGAGGTGAAGCGCCGGCTGCGCCTGCTGGCCCTGCTGGTGCTGGGCGCGCTCGCCCTCTACTACCCGCTGGTGGCGCTCACCGCGCTCAACCGCGCCTTCGGCCACGCCCACAGCATCACCGAGACCCTGCCCCATCTGCCCTGGTGGCTCTTCCTCGTGGCCCCCCCCTTGGGGGGCCTGGTGGTGGGACGGCTGCTGCGCGACTACCCGGACATCCATGGCCACGGCGTGCCCGAGGTGGTGCGCGCGGTGAAGAGCAACCAGGAGCTGTCCGGAGAGCGGGGCCTGCTGAAGCTGATCGCCAGCGCCATCACCATCGGCAGCGGAGGCTCGGCGGGACGCGAGGGCCCCATCGTCTACGGAGGCGCGGCCTTCGCCGGCACCGTGGGCCACACGCTGGGCTTCTCCCGGCGCGAGCTGGCCATCCTGCTGGCGTGCGGGGCCGGCGCGGGCATCTCCGCCTCCTTCAACGCCCCCATCGCCGGAGCCGTCTTCGCGATGGAGATCATCCTGCGCGAGTTCGAGCTGAAGGTCTTCTCGCCCATCATCCTCTCCAGTGTGGCGGGCACGCTGGTGAGCCGGGGCACCATGGGGGCGGCGCCGATGATCAACCGGCTCGACTACAAGCTGGTGAGCGGCGGCGAGGTCGTCTTCTACGCGGTGCTGGGGCTCATCTGCGGGCTCATCGCGTACGCCTTCGTGCGGCTGCTGCACCACACGGAGGACTTCTTCGGCGGGCGGGGGCGGGGGCGGCTGTCGGCGTGGCTGGGAGGGCGTCCGCTGTCGCTGCGCGCGGCCCTCGGCGGGCTGTGCGCGGGGCTGCTCGCCTTCCTCAGCCCCACCGTGTGGGGCAGCGGGCACGACTACATCAACCTGGCCGCCATCGGGCAGCTGGGCTTCTTCTTCCTCGTCACCGCCTGCGGAGTGAAGCTGGTGGCCACCGCCATCACCCTGGGCTCGGGCGGCTCGGGAGGCACCTTCTTCCCCTCGGCGGTGATGGGGGCCATGGCCGGCGGCGCCTTCGGCACCCTGGTGCACTACTTGTTCCCCCACGGCACCGGACCCAGCGGGGCCTACGCCGTGGTGGGCATGGGGGGCGCCATGGCCGCGCTCACCCGCGGGCCGCTCACCGGGATGATGATGCTCTACGAGCTGAGCGGCAATCACTCCATCATCCTGCCGCTCATGGTGACGTGCACCATCGCCTCGGCGCTCTGCCACTACCTCTCCGAGCGCAAGGCGCCCAAGGTCCAGACGGACGAGGAGCTGCTGGCCACCACCCCGGTGCGCGCGCTGATGCGTGAGCTGGAGCCCGTGCCGGCCGACATGCATCTGCGTCCCCTGATGGACCAGGTGCTCACCACCGAGAGCGGCGTGCTGCCCGTGCTCGACGGAGACGGGAAGCTGTACGGCATCGTCCAGGTGGACCAGTTCCGGGAGATCTGGCGCGACGAGGCCCTGCACCCGGCGCTCGTCGCCAGCGATGTCGCGCGCAAGGTGCCCCTGCTCACGCCCGACACGGACCTGGCCCAGGCGCTGCGCCTGATGGACCAGGAGGACGTGGACGCCCTGCCCGTGCAGGGAGCACCGGGGAGCCAGACCCATGGGCTGCTGACGCGAGCGCTCGTGCGCAGGTTCCTCTCCGCGCGCCACGCGCGACAGCACGCCCACGGGGAGCACATCGTGGCGCCCACCGAAGCCACGAACTGAGTCCGCCCCACCGGGCTCGAGAACGGAGAGGCCGGGCAAGAACTGGCGGGCAAGGGATGGCTCGTGGCCGGGAAAGCGGCAAGATGTTGCCGTCCGCGGCGACTCCGCCTCCCGGGGTCCGCGGCTGGTACGGGCGTTGCTGTCCGCAGGGGCTCCCACAAGGAGCCCACGGACATGCCCATCACACTGGATGACATCGAGCAATGGTTGCCTCAGCTACGCACGTCGGCGGGGTTGGATTGGTGCGCCTACGAATGTCTGGCGAACGATCCGACCTACACCAAGCCTGACGCCGAGAAGCAGTTCATCCTCTGGGAGGCCGAGGAGAAGGAGCGCGAGACGTTCGGGGTCCAGATGATCGACGGGTTGAAGGACGACCACCCGTGGCTCTACGCGTTCTTCCTGCCCGAACCCACACAGGAGGGGCACCTGCGCGTGCGCTTCCCCTTCAACTCGGGAGACAGCGAGCTGTTCTCGAGCCTCTCTCCCAACCTCGTGGACAGCACCCGGGTGAATGTCAAACTGGATGCGTTCTGGAAGATGCGCCGCTGGAGCACGGCCTCGCGCAGCTCCCTGGCGCTCGTGCCCAATGGGGACCCCCAGCCACAGCAGGATCCCAAGTGGGAGGACCAGCGCAGTCCCACCGTCAACATCAACCAGGCGTGTGTGAATCAAGACGAGTGGGCCGACCCCGCCCGTGACACCAACCGCTTCTACACCGTCATCGGACCGAACCTCGGCGAGTTCACCAGCGCCGACGGCCATCAGGCGAATGGAGACAACGTCGCGTCGAGGCTCTATTCCATCAAGACGGGCGTGTCCTACGTCGGCAGCAAGTTCGAGGCACCCGCCGGGAAGAACCGGCTCGAGGTCAACAGCGCGCTGGCGATCACCCGCTCCACCATCATCAAGCGGGTGGAGGCACTGCGAAAGCCGGACGAGAACAACTTCGTCGATGACACCTTCCGCACGCAGCTCGAGCTCTTGACGGTCACGGCGCCCATCGCCGATAGCGACGATTACGATGGGTTCCAGGTGAGAGATCTCTCCTGCATGCGCGACGGCGAGGTCTACCTCCCCGGGCTCTGCGTGCCGTACAGCGACAAGGTGTTCTCGCAGAGCGATGACGTCCAGGAGGACTTCGCGTTCTGGTTGACCAACTTCGCCAGGCCCGTCGGAAGGGCCAAGGCGAAGCTGTTCCTCGAGTACGGGCTGATCCACGAGTCGGCCAATGCCCAGAACTTCCTCCTCGTCTTCGACCAGAACAAGCTCACGCGCCTCAAGGCGATCATCCTGCGCGACATCGGGGATACCTACTGGCACAACGGCTACGTCGAGGGGACGCTCGGCAATCAGTACCCGTCCGTCTACCAGGACAACAAAGGGGGCATCCTGGCCGCCGAGAGGAGGAGCCGGCACTACCTCCTGCTGCACGAGAACAGTGGTGGCAGCTACCCGCCCCCGCACCTGGTGCGGATCGCCGCGCACTCGGTCATCACCCACGGCTTCGACGATGCGCTGGTGAAGCTGCGCACCTGGACGGAGCAGCAGGTGCTCCAGCTCGCGCAGGGCCTCCTGGACGGGTACCGGGACTTCTTCTCCACGACGCTCGCGAAGTTCTATCCGCAGGATCCCAACTTCTCCTATGACTCACAGGAGGACATGGACGTCTCCGCTGACCTGGTGGAGGAGATCGGGAAGAAGTTCAGCTACCCGCGTGGGGCCTATACGAAGCAGGAGGCCGAGGCCTTCCAGGAGAAGTACAAAGGCAAGGAGCTGATGCTCGCGGCGTCCATCCGCAAGCAGAGCACGGACCTCCTCGGCGCGGCGGATGACAAGGCGAAGATGATCCAGTGGCTCATCAACGCGGAGGAGATGGCGCTCTGCTCGGCGTTCGAGAGGTACCTCCCGATGCAGCAGAAGCCGATCCTTCCCAAGGTGGTCGGCTGAGCCCGGCAGGATCCTGCCATCCTCCCAGCCGCGAGCAATTCATTGCCAGCCACTCCTTGCTCCGGCTCAAGCGTCAATCGCTCTCCTCCCAGTGAAGACAACCGCGCGGTACCGTGGCACCGCGTTTGCTCAATACCAGAAACAACGAGCCCGACCTCATGGGCTCGCCAACCAGGAGCAACACATGTCGCAGGTCGTCAGCCTCAAGCTCTACAACCAGTCCAATGACAAGAACAACTCGCAGATCGTCATCTTCCAGAAGAACGTGGCGACGGACTTCGACGAGCTGTCCATCGCGTGGCGGGTGATCCAGAACCTCGGGCGCGGCAACTACCACCCGTTCACGTACTCGCTGGCGCTGGACGTGTCCGCCAACGACAGCTGGAACAACTTCACCCCGACCTTCGACGCGTCCCCCGGCGAGCTCTGGGACATGTCGCTCACCTCCTCCGGCAACGAGCTCCAGCTCTCCACCTCGCCGGCCACCAGCCCCGAGGAAGTGCAGGTGCGCAACGCCCTTCCCCAGGGCGCCATCGACGCCAACGTCTTCCGCGACAACCTGCTGCTCGCCACCAAGACCTCCATCGCGCCGGGCCAGAAGGCCGTGTTCAAGTTCAAGCCGACCATCTTCATCGGCGTGGCCTCGCAGATTCAGCAGGGCAAGGTGATGGACTCGGCGATCATCTCCGACATCAACACGGAGATTTCGCTGCTGGGCATCAAGAGCGCGGACATCGTGATGTCGGGCGGTGGCCCCGGCACCAGCTCCACGCCCTTCCACTTCACGCTCCAGAACGTGACGCGGTTGTAGTCCGTCGCCGTGCACCGCCAGGGGGTGAGCGCCCCCGCCGTCCCAGGTGCGCTCGCCCCCTTGGCGCTCCGCCTCCGGGCGCCAGGAGATTCCAGGAGCCACGTATGCGGTCCATCCCACCCAAGCACTTCCACCTCGAGCTGTCCGACCTCGAGAGGCGCCGCTGGCGTCTCGGCTTCATCTTCGAATTCACGTTGGGCCCGGACAGGCAGCTCGCGTCGTGGAAGATGACGCTTCAGCCCTCCTCCCGGGGTCAGCCCGTCCAACCCGCCTACGAGCGGGAGAGTGGGCAGCCACCGGACGTCATCGCCTTCGAGACCACCTTTCCGTGTGGGCTCCGGGTCCTTGGGAAGTTGCGCTGCCAGCACGACGGCCGGGTATGGCTCGTCTGGGCCGAGGATCTCGACTACGGCTTCTCCCATGATGTCCACGAGTACGCAGGCGGGATGGTCGAGTTCACGGCCCCGGCCCCGACGCCGTCGTGGCCCGACCCCCCGCCGCCTCCTCCACCGGGCCCCTCCCCGGCGCCCTCCGAGGAGCCCCCCGCCGTCATCATCACGCCGGTCACGCGCGGCGGAGAGCTCTTCCCCTATGTGTACATGCGCACGTGGCCGGAGCCCTCCTCCTCGGAGCTGGAGCTCCACTTCGTCCGCTACCCCTATCCGCTGGACCAGCCACCCTCCGGCGAGTTCCTCATCCAGCTGTGCGGCATCCGCGACCAGGGCGGCGTGGACGCACGAGAGCGCATGGAGCGGCTCGCCGTCTCGTACATCGAGGGCGGCGTTGGCTCCACCTTCGTGTCGAAACCGTGGGAGCTCGGCGCCCCTTTCGACGTGTACCCGGCGCTCGCCGAGCTGCTCCACGCGGCGCGCGAGCTGCCCCCCGAGGAGACGATCGCCCTCCTCTGGAAGCTGCTGAAGACGACGCCCGAGCAACTGCGCGAGCAGCTCGACTCCGAGGCCTACACCTCGGTCCTGGTCAACCTCTGGCAGAGCTACTTCGCCCTCGTCATCGAGCTCGGCTACCAGCCGCACCTGCGCGACACGCTGGCGAAGTACCTCGTGGTGGACCACCTGCTGCGCTGGCTCCTCGAGCACTCCCAGCCACCCAAGCGGCGGGAGCTGGACTCACTCGCCAACGCCTCGCCCGTCCTGCCCGCCCGGCTCTTTCCCCTCCCGCCCGAGGCCGCCTCCCCCATGGAGAGCCCACCCCGGGAGGGCTCGCGCATCATCGCCTACGCCATCGGGGACCTGCAGATGGTGCGGCAGGAGCTCGTCGGCTACGCGCTGGGCGACCTGGCCTACGTGGAGAGCCTCATGGCCGGCGAGCGGCGCGAGTCGGTGCGCCGCAAGACGAGCCAGGAGACGCAGACCTCCACCCGGCTCCACTCCGACGAGAACGCCAACGGACGCGAGGCGTTGGGCGGGTCGACCTCCCTGACGAGCGAGGTGAAGAGCACCCTCGCGGACATCATCGAGAAGACCTCGTACAACGACTTCAGCACCAACTACGGCCCGCCCACCACCGCCACGCTGAACGGAAGCTGGAGCGTCGAGACCGCCCCGGGCAGTGGGGGTCCGGGGCGCAGCGACCTGCAGCGCTTCGCCAAGAGCGTCCTCGAGAAGGCCAGCGAGCGCATCACCCGCCAGGTGCTGGAGGCCCGGCGCACCAGCACCACCCGCGAGAGCGTGGAGGCCACCACCAGCGTCCTCGACAACACGGGCAATGCGCATGGCCGGCACGGCGTCTACCGCTGGCTCAACGAGGTCCACCGCGCCTGCGTGGTCAACTACGGCAACCGCATGGTGCTGGAGTTCCTCGTCCCCTCGCCCGCCGAGAACTACCTCGCCGAGGAGGATGATCTCCCCGGGAACTCGACGCCTCCCGTGCCCCCCGCGGCGCTCGGCATCGAGTCCTTCGAGGACATCACGCCCCAGGGCTTCCCGATGCTGGCCGCGCGCTACCCGAGCGAGGACCTGCGCATGCCTCCGGACCCGAGGCACGTGGTGACGGGACTCGTCCGGAGCGGACAGGTGCTCGCGCTCTCGCTGCCCAAGGGCTACCAGGCCACCACGGCCCGGGTCGGCTACGTGCTGCCGCCGGGCCAGGAACCCTTCCAGCTCGAGGGGCTCGTCGGGCAGGCCCGGGTCTCCCTCCAGGCCACCGCCACCGACCTGGTGACGGTGAAGATGAACCAGGACGAGGGAACGGTGCAGGTGCTGCTCCTCACCTCCGGGCCGCTGGCCTCGCCGCCCGTGGACCTCGAGCCCGCCCAGCTCACGGTGGAGCTCGAGGCGGCACCGAGCCGCGGGCTGATGGACGAGTGGCGCCTGGAGACGTTCCGCGCCATCCACCAGTCCTACGCCGCGCAGCTCTCCGCCTATGAGGGGCTGCCTCGCGGTGGCATGCCCCCCGAGGAGGCGCCCCACTCGCGCCAGAACTACCGCACCACCGAGCGCAAGGAGCTCAAGCGCAAGTCGTTCGATCTCCTGTTCCAGACCCTCCAGGAGCACGTCGGCGAGCCCGGCGGCTCCCCACCGCCGGGTATCCCGAGCGAGCTGGACATCGCCTATCCCCGCTACCTCCAGTTCTTCGAGCGGGCCTTCGAGTGGGACGAGAGCAGCTACAGCTTCATCATGTCCCCCCGGGGACGAGGGGCACGGCGCACCCGGACCTCGCTCATGTCCGCGGGAGACGAGCGCTTCCTCGACTTCCTCGAGGCCGCCTACGCGCGCCTGCTCATCCCCGTCACACCGCCCGAGGCCCTCTCCGTCCTGTTCTTCCTCGCCTCGGGCATGCTCTGGGAAGGGCGCGCGGACCGGGTGGCGGTGCACGAGTCCGACCTCGCGCTCGCCAACGAGCTCAAGAAGCTCGGCCCGGGCGCGAGCGAGGTGCGCCCCATGAGCGAGCCCTGGGAGTTCACCGTCCCGACCACCATCACCGTCCTCCAGGAGTTCCCCATCGAGGGGCTGCGGAGGCTCGAGCCCACCCACGCACCCAGGCACACTCAGGGCTCCTCGAACAAGGGGCCCTGACATGCGACCTCCCCTCCCGCCGATTCCTCCCATCCCAGGCCCCATGCCCCTGGCGGCCCCGGGCCTGCCGGTGGGGAGCGTGGTGTCCTTCGCCGGAGCCGTCGTGCCCTTCCCCGGCGACACGGGGGGAGACCCCCCGGAGCACGCCACGCTCCTGTGGAGACAGGGCTGGCTGGTCTGCGACGGGCGCGAGCTGAAGGTCTCCGAGTACCCCGAGCTGTTCGCGGCGATCGGCTATCTCTACTCGAAGACCTCCGGGGGAGACACGTTCCAACTCCCCGACCTCCGCGGCTACTTCCTGCGCGGGGTCGACGGGGGCTCCGGGAAGGATCCCGACGCCGGCAAGCGGAAGATGACCAACGGAGACTCCTCCCCCGGCGTCGGCTCCCTCCAGGACTGCGCGCTGCAGCTCCACGAGCACGACTACACCAAGCCCGTGGCCAGTCCCGCCGGGGCGGGCCCCACGGCGGATGCGGCCAGTCTCGTCGAGACCATGACGGCGCCCACGGACAGCGTCGTCCAGGAGCCGGGCTCCCAGCAGCCGCTCTTCACCTCCCCGGCCGAGACGCGCCCCATGAACATCGCCATGTACTTCATCATCCGGTTCACGAACTTCGTCAGGGTGTGAGATGGACGCGCCGCCCTCGTGCCCAGGCCTGGAGGGCGAACCCCCGCTCGTGAGCTGTGTGATGATCACCGCCGGGCGGGCACGCTTCGTCGAGCAGTCCATCCGCTACTTCCTGGCGCAGGACGTCGCGCGCAAGGAGCTCATCATCATCCACGAGGAGGAGGGAGACCTGCCTCCCACCCTCCCGGAGGGAGCGGGCATCCGCGTGGAGCGCGTCCCGCGCGGACTGTCGCTCGGCGCGAAGCGCAATGCCGGCGTGGCCCTGGCGCGGGGCGGCATCGTCGCGCAGTGGGACGATGACGACTGGTACGGCCCCCAGCGCCTGAGTCACCAGCTCGCGCCCCTGCTCGCGGGGACCGCCGACATCACGGCGCTCCAGGGGGCATTGGTCTTCGAGCTCGACTCCTGGAACTTCTGGGCGTGCAGCCCCCGGCTCCACGCGCGCATGTTCTTGAAGGACGTGATTGGCGGCACGCTCGTCTACCGCCGCGACCTGTGGCGCGAGGGCGTGCGCTACCCTCCGGCCAATCTCCGCGAGGACGCGGACTTCCTGGTCGCGGCCATGCAACGAGGGGCCCGCCTCGCCAGGGTTTCCGCGAGGGACCTCTTCCTCTACGTGCGCCACGGGCGCAACACCTGGCGGTTCGCACCCGGTCAGCTCCTGGACCCCCGGGAGTGGTGGAAGGTACTGGAGCCCGCGAGCTTCGGAGCGGACCGGGCGTTCTACCTCGCGCAGCGCAACCGGCCCTCCACCCCGGATGTGGCCGTGAGCCCCCCGGCGCGCCCTCGGGTCTCGTGCATCATGCCGACCTTCGACCGCGAGGAGTTCGTGCCCCGGGCGATCCGGCACTTCCTGCGGCAAAGCCATCCCGACACCGAGCTCATCATCGTGGACGATGGCTCGCGCCCCGTGGAGGAGCTGATTCCGGACGATGCCCGCATCCACTACCTGCGCGAAGGGAGACGGAGCTCCATCGGCCACAAGCGCAACCTGGCCTGCGAGCGCGCGACCGGGGAGCTCCTCCTGCACTGGGATGACGACGACTGGATGGCGTCGGACTGGATCGAGCTGCAGGCCCGCGCCCTCCTCGGCGAGCTCGCGGACGTGTGCGGGCTGAGCAGGCCCCTGTTCTACAACCCGGTGCGCCGGGAGGCCTGGCGCTACGAGTACCCGCGGCACGAGCGCCCCTGGGTCCATGGCGGCACGCTCTGCTACACCCGGTCGCTCTGGCGGCGGAACCCGTTCCCGGATACGAGCCACGGCGAGGACGTGCTCTTCCTCCACGGCCCCGAGCCGAAGAAGATCATCGCCCACTCCCACTGGGACAAGTACGTCGCCTACCTGCACACGAAGAACACGAGCGCCAGGCCGCGCGCGGGTTCGAGATGGCGCCCCATCCCGGCCACCCAGGTGGAGCGGCTGATGATGACCGACGGCCGACCTCACCGCACGGGCTTGCTAAGCCCCAGCACCTTCATCCGGTAGGCCAGCGTCCGCACGGGAATTCCCAGCCGCTTCGCGGCCTCGGTCCGGTTCCAGCCGACGCCTTCCAGCGCCTCGCTCAGCAGCTGCACCTCGTACTGCTGGAGGCGCTCCCGGGCGCCCTCGCCCCTCGCGATGGGCGGCGGGGTCACCGCGGGCGGCAGGCCCATGCCCGGGGAGGGCTCCCGCGGCATCCCCGCCTGGAAGAGCCGGACGCGCTCCGGCAGATCTCCAGGGGAGATCATCGTGCCCCGCGCCATCACGACGGCACGCTCGATGGCGTTCTTGAGCTCGCGCACGTTCCCCGGCCAGGGGTAGGCCCGGAGCAGCGCGAACGCCTCGGGGACGAGCCCCTGGACGCTCCGGCCATTGGCCTTGTTGGCGAGGCCGAGGAAGTGCTGTGCGAAGAGGTCTATCTCATCGAGCCGCTCGCGCAGCGGGGGGATCTCCACCACGATGGTGCTCAGGCGGTAGTAGAGGTCCGCGCGAAAGGTGCCCGCCTCGACCATGGCCTCGAGATGCTTGTGCGTGGCGGCGATGAGCCGCACGTCGACGGCGATCTCCCGGCTCGAACCGACGCGGCAGAAGGTCCCCGTCTCGAGCACGCGCAGCAGCGAGGCCTGGGCCGCCAGGGGAAGCTCCCCCAGCTCGTCGAGGAAGAGCGTCCCGCCATCCGCGTCCTCGAAGACGCCCTTCTGCTGCTGGACGGCTCCGGTGAAGGCCCCCCGTTCGTGGCCGAAGAAGGTGCTCTCGATGAGCTCCTTGGGAATGGCGCCGCAGTTGACCTGCGTCATGCGCTTGTCGCGACGGGGGCTGTGCTGGTGGATGAACCACGCCAGCACCTCCTTGCCCGTGCCGGTTTCTCCATGCAAGACGACAGGGACACGGGCGTCCGCCACACAGCGGGCCGCCTCCAGTGCCTCACGCATCTTCACGCCAGCGACGAGCCCCTGCTCATCGCCCACTTCACGCTGGCTCCCGCTGGGCACGACCTGGCCAGCAGTTCCACTCGAGACAACCTCCGACTCCGCGAGCCCCTCTGAAGGAGAGCCGCTTCTCGCGATGCCGCGCGGAGCCTTGCGGTCGACCTGATGCTGGGAGTCCATGGGAGGGATTTTCAAAGGCGCTCAGTGTCACTCATTCAACAAGGCCCACCGTACCAACCGGGACTGACATGACGGCCCCGGCTCAGGATCAGACGCGTTGACGCTTGCTCCCCCACAAGACACCTGGACACCCGACCAGTTGGATCACACACGGCTCCTCGCCTGCGTGGATCGGTTGGTCCCTCCCACACTCACGCCCTGGAAGATTTCCGTGAAGCCAGAACCTAGCGGGCCGACAGGCGCGCGTGGCGGAGCTGGGTGCGAGCCCGCTCGATGCGCTTGCGCACGTTGACCTGGCTCAGGCCCAGCTGAGCCGCGATGACCGCGTAGGACAGCTCCTCCACGAAGTGGAGCTGCGCCACCTGCCGCAGTCCGGGGGACAGGGCCTCGAGCTGCTCGCGCGTCTCTCCCCACATCTCGCGCCCGAGGAGCACCTGCTCGGGGGTGCGAGTACAGGAGGAGAGGCCCCCCTCCTCGTTCTCCAGCTCCTCCAGCTCGACGAGCCAGTCCCCGGAACGCCTGCCACGCCGCAGGTCGATGCAGACGTTGAGCGCCATCCGCCGCAGCCACCCCTTCGGGTGGATGAGGGCCTCCGGCCAGGGCAGCTTCCGCCACAGCTTCATGGCCAGCTCGCTCATGGCCTCCTCCGCGTCCGAGGCGCTGCCCAGATGCCTGCGACAGAGCCCGTGGAGGTACTCACGGTGTTGTTCCCAGAGCTTCAGGAAGAGGGCCCTCTTCTTTCCTTCGGCCTCCACCAATCCGGCCTGGAGGAGGAACCGGCCCTCCCTCTCCGGGAGCGGCATTGCTTGAACGAGGTTCGATGGCACGAACCACTGTCAAGCAATGGACATGCCCTTCCATGCGGGCAGGGTCCCCGCTCGGGAGAAGACAGACATCGCACCGCGTCGAGACCTTCGCGGGCAGGAATCTACCGGCAAGATCCTGCCGATTGGCGTGTCAGGCCACGAACTCGCGGAGGGAACCAGGGCGCGACGTGTAGCCCAGGGCCTGCTCCACCTGCACCGCCCGGTGTGCGTACGTGTGCTCGGCCAGCACGCGACGGCGCGCCGCGGCACCCAGCTCGCGCACCCCGTCATCCGTGAGACACAGCACCGCCTCGGCGACCTCCAGACCGTCCTGGGCGACGAGACACTCGCGGCCCGGCTCCAGGAAGAGCTCGATGCCCTCCCAGGCGTCGGTGATGAGACAAGCCCCCGCGCTGGCGGCCTCGAAGAGACGCGGGGCCGGCGAGAAACCGAAGCGCGCCATGCCATCGCGGCTCACGTCGAGCACCGTGCGCGCCGTGCTGCGCACCACGTTGCGCTCCCCCGGGGCGAGGTGGCCCACGTACCGGATGTTGGAGGGCCGCTGTCGCCCGCTCCACCCGTCACCTCCGAGCAGGAATTGCTTGTCGGGCAGCAGATCCGCCGCGCGCAGGAAGAAGGATTCCACGCGCCGCTCGAGGTCCGGCAGCCGCTCGTCGAGGAAGGCCATGTCACAGTCGAAGCGCACGTCCGGGAGCACCGGGTGGTGCACGTCCGGATCCACCGCGCTGTACACGGGAATGCAGTCGCGAGCCCCGAGGTCGCGGTAGGCCAGCACCACCGGATCCCCACCGCCCTGGGTGAGGATGCGGTCGTAGCGCGGGATGAGGGCCCGGAAGGGATCTTCCGGATTCCTCGTCACCCGCTCCAGCGTCACCGGGGCGTCCAGGTCCCAGAAGACGACCTGGGTGTGGCCGGACTGGAGCTCCAGCACGCGCGCCTCCAGCAGCTCGTCGAAGACGCCCACACCGCTGGCCTTCACCACCACGTCGGCGCTCCGGGCCTCCTCCAGACACCGCTCCAGCCCGTCCGTGCCCTCGACGGAGTACACCACCACGCGCGCCCAGTCCGGAGCCACCGGCAGGTCGCGGTGGCCCTGGGAGCCGGGCAGGTCCGGCTCATAGAAGGTGACGCGGTGGCCCCGCGCGTGGAGGGCGCGGAGGATGCCCCGGTAGTACATGGCCGCCCCGTTCCACCAGGCCGAGACGAGGCTCGAGCCGAAGAAGGCGATCCGAAGTCCGTGGCTGCTCATGTGTCACCCTTTCCTTGACCGGCCCCAGCCATCCGGTCCCGACGCCCAGTTCCCTCGAGGATGCGCATCGTTCAGAAGTCCCGGTCACGTCGCCCGCGCCAGCTGGGGATGGGCGGGAGGCGCCAACGAGGACGCACGGTCCAGGTCGGCATAGACCGCAAGGTAGGCATCCACCATGCGCTCTGGGGAGAACTCCAATGCACGCGTCCGTGCAAGGGTTGACATCCGGTTGCGAAGCACGGGCTCGGAAACGAGTCTGCTCAACGCTCGCGCGAGCATGTCGGTGTCATCTGGTGGAACGAAGACGGCCGCGCCCTCCCACACCTCACGCAAGGAGGGGATGTCTCCCAACACCAGCGCACACCCGGCGAGCGCGGCCTCCAGCACGGGCAGGCCGAAGGGCGAGTAGCGCGCGGGCAGCGCGAAGATGGAGGCGCGGCCCATGTACCGGGCGAGCTCCTTCGAAGGCAGCCGTCCCAACGCGCGCACGTAGCGCGCGCGCACCTCGCCCCCGTCGGGATGTCGACAGTCACCGGCGACGAACACCGGCCAGTCCAGCCTCGGAGCCACCGTCTCCAGCACCTCCAGGTTCCTCGCCGAGTCCCACAGCCGGCCCGTGGAGAGGATGAAGGGCTCGCGTACGGAGGCGGGGAGGAAGTCCTCGCACCGGCGCGCATGGGGGATGACGGTGGCCCGGGGCAGCGGTCCGTAGTGGCGCTCGAGGCCCTCCAGCATGCTGGCGGTGGGGGTGACGACGTGACCGGCGGCGCGCAGGCCGCGCGTCACCTCCCAGCGCTGGCGCACGTCCCGCTCCAGGGCGGGCTCCCCCGTCACCGCCTCCCACCACGCGAGGGGGCATGTATGGCCCACCACCAGCGGCCTGCGCCGCCACGGCAACGCGCCATGGCAATAACCATTGAGGTGCACCGCGTCCGGCCGGAGGCGCGACTCCAGCTCCAGCAGCCACCGCCCCGCGGCCGCCACGTCCTCCCAGCAGTCCTGTGTCCCCTCCACCTTCCAGGTGCTCTGCTCGACGGTGAGGCCCGGCACGGCGTGGACCTCGGCCCACTGGGCCGCGGTGAGGGGCTCGCCCTGGGTGGCCAGCGTCACCGCCACACCCCGGCGGCCCAGTGCCCGGCTCAATTCCAGTGCGTACGTCCATACACCGCCAGCGCTGGCGGTGCTCGCGGTCATCAACACGCGACGCACCTTCCCGGGCGCGCTCAGGCGCGCGGGCACGGAGGGAGGGAGTGAGGTGAGATCGCGCATGGACAGGCGGTAACACACGCCCCTGTCTCCGCGACAGATCCGCCCACCCCGCGGGCAGTGATTGGTGAACGGAGCACCGCCTCCAGTATGGGTTTGTGAACTCCACCAACACCCAGAACCAGACATCGGACAGAGGGCCCTGAAAACGAACTTGTCAGTCCTCGTCACGTCTCGGGGGAGACGCGGGCGGAGAATTCGAATCACACCGTCCCGCCGTACGCCCCCCGAGACGCCCGAAAAAAATCCGCCTTTGAATCCAAGGTGCCGGGCTCGGGAGTCCTGACGTCAACAGAACCAACGGAAGGAATCCCTTCATGAAGGTCCCTTTGCTCACGGCGTGCCTGCTGACCACCCTCCTTGGAGGAGTTGCCACCTCCGTGCTCGCGTGTGGCGCGACGGCAGGCAACGCCTTCGTCGCCGCTCGAGCATCGAAGCCGCGGACAGACGACATCGGGCTCGATTGGTCAGGCATGGACAGGAGCGTGGCTCCAGGCGACGACTTCTACGCTCATGCCAACGGCGGCTGGCTGAGGGACACGCCGCTCCCAGTGAATCGCGCCTCCTACGGCATGCACCATGTGCTCCAGGAGCTGTCGACCGAGCGTACCCGCCTGATCATCGAGGATGCCGCGAAGCTTCGAGGGTCCAAGCTGGGCGACTTCTACGCGAGCTTCATGGACGAAACCACACTCCAGGCGAAAGGCCTCGCGCCGGTCGAGCCGTGGATGAGGGCGATCTCGGGCGCCACCACCCGCGAGGAGCTCGCGGTCGAGATGGCGAAGCTCGTGCGCCATGACATCGGCGGCCTCTTCGTACCCAACGTCGGACAGGACGACAAGGAGCCTGATGCCTATATCGCGAGCCTGCGCCAGTCGGGACTGGGGCTGCCAGACCGCGATCTGTACCTCATGGACGACGCGCGGCTCGCGTCGATCCGGACCGCCTATCAAGCCTATCTGGCGAAGATGCTGACACTCGCGGGGGAGCGTGATGCGGACGCCCGCGCGGTGGCCGTGTTCGCGTTCGAGAAAGCACTCGCGGAGGCTCACTGGACGCGCGCGGACACGCGCGACGCGGAGAAGACCTACAACAAATGGTCGCTTGCCGATTTCGAGGAGAAGGCGCCAGGCTTCCCATGGCGCGACTATTTCACCGCGCTGGAGATCCAGCACCAGCCAGCCTACATCGCGATGCAGCCGAGCGCCTTCATCGGCGAGGCGCGGGTCTACGCCAGCACGCCGCTGCCCGTGCTCAAGGATTATCTGACGCTCAGGATGCTGAGCAGCTACGCGCGTTATCTCTCCAAGCCCTTCGAGGAGGCGCGCTTCGCCTTCTACGGCACGGCACTCGCCGGAACGCCCGAACAGCAGCCTCGCGCCAGGCGCGCCGTGATGCTCGTCGGCAACTGCATGGGCGACGCCGTGGGCAGGGAATACGTCGCGCGCTACTTCCCACCGCGAGCCAGGGCCGAGGTCGAGACGATGGTCCAGAACGTGATCGCCGCGATGGGTGACCGGTTGGAGCGGCTCGACTGGATGGCGCCGGAGACGAAATCGAAGGCGCGCGCCAAACTCGCCCATGTCCGGGTGAAGATCGGGTATCCGAACACCTGGCGTGATTACACCGCGCTCGAGATCAAACCAGACGACTTGGTCGGCAACGTGGCGCGCGCCAACGCCTTCGAATACCAGCGAATCATCGGCCGCCTCGGCCGGCCGGTCGATCGCGACGAGTGGCTGTCACCGGTAACGGCGGCGAACGCCTTCGCCAACATGACCGCGAACGAGCTGATCCTTCCCGCCGCCATCCTGCAGCCGCCCTTTTTCGACCCGAACGCCGATCCGGCCGTCAATTACGGCGGCATTGGCACCACGATTGGCCATGAGCTCAGTCACCTGTTCGACGACCAGGGTCGCAAGTTCGACGCTTCGGGTCGGCTCACCGACTGGTGGACGCCACAGGACGCCAAGCGATTCACCGCGCTCACCGACAAGCTGGTCGCACAATATGACGCCTATGAACCAATCCCCGGACAGCGGATCCAGGGCGCGCTGACGCTGGGCGAGAACATCGCCGATCTGGCCGGGCTCGCGGTGGCGTATGATGCCTATCATCGAGCGCTCCGGGACGAGCCCGCCCCGGAGCTCGATGACACCACCGGCGACCAGCGCTTCTTCCTGGGCTATGCCCAGGGCTGGCGAATCAAGTATCGCGAGCCCGCGCTCCGGTCGCAGCTTCTCTCGGATGCGCACGCTCCGGGGCGCGAGCGAGTATGGACCGTCCGCAACCTCGATGCCTGGTATGCCGCGTACAAGGTAGAGCCGGATCAGAAGCTCTATCTTGCACCCGATGCCCGCGTCCGCATCTGGTAGGTTGGAAGATCGCCGAGGCAGCTTCTTGACGAGGTGGAGATGGCGGCAGAGAAGCTGTCCATGCGGGAACCGCGAGAGGTGGTCCACACCCAGGACTGGCACAGGGCGGCACGCGACGGTTCCCGAAGGCGGACGGGACGCGGCGTCCGGGGGGGAATGGCCACCCTGGGGATGGGGTGGACGATGCGCGCCGGGGCCTTGCTGAGAAACCGGGCGGCGCTACTGCTGGGGAGCGTCCTGCTCACCACGGGTTGCGTCACACCGGTACCACGACCCGGCGGGAGCAGTTCCCCGGGCCCGCGCGCCCTGTCCACGTTGCGAGAGACGGCGACGGGTACGCCCCTTCTCCAGACACCCGCCTCCATCTCCTTCATGGAAGCAGGCGCGCAGGAGCGGCCGCACCGCCAACGGAGCGCCCGCGGACCAGGCTCGGACCTTGCCAGGATGGGCTCGGACGAAGCGGCCCCGCGCGAGGTGGCCAGTGGGGAGGCCGCCCCCCAGGCCCCTCCCACCTGCGGAGGCCAGGCCGTGCCCCGGGGCTGGCCTGACTTCTCCTCTGGAAAGGAGGCGCTCCTCGCCCCCTTCCTTTCGTGCACCTCGCCCGCCGAATTCGTCGCCTTGCAGCAGCGCGTGGACATGCCCCGGTTGGTGGAGTCCTTGGATGACTGGCGTGCGGTACGGCTGGGCGCCCTGGGGCCCGTGCGCGAGGACGCCGCCCACCTCCTCCAGCGCAAGCGCGCTGCCTTCCTTCTCACCGCCACCGAGCGCTACGGCCTCTTCCACGCCGAGGTGTTCGCTCTCTTCGTGCTGCACTCGGCCTACGACGGCGAAGTGGACGAGATGTTGCAGCTGCTGGCACGGGACAAGCAGCTGGGACAAACGCTGGCCCTCATGCCAGCCGTGCACGAGGAGTTGGAGGCGCGAGGTCTCTCTCTCTCGAACTACCCGGACCGGGCCGAGCGGGCCGCTGACGTACGGCGAGGCCTGGGCCGCGCCGCCAGGGACGCTCTCTCCACCAGCCTGGGCAGCGACGGCTCCCGGTACACGGAGTTGTCCGCGCGGCGGGCGCAGTTGCCGCCACCGTACCAGCAAGCGCTACACGAGGTGGAGCGGGCGCTGGCGCTGCGGCACTTCTCCGCGGGCAGCGTGGCGGTAGGCACCTTCGACGCGATGACGTTTGGCGTGCCGCTGGGCTTCTACTACCTGGCGGCCGGCACGGGCCATGGGGCGTACTCGCTCTCTCAGGGCCAGTACGAGCAGGCCACGCGCGAGCTGGCGCCCGCGGCACTCATGGTGGCCCTGTGCGCGGGCGGCAGGGGCAGTCGATACCTCTCCGAGGCCCGTGGAGCCCCGGACACCCCGACGGGAGCCGCGCGGGTGCGCCAAGGGCTGGAGCTGCGCCTGAAGGAGTTGACGACAACGGCGGGGCGTCTCCGAGAGCAGCTGGGAGGTGAGGGCATTCAGGAGTTGGCCCGCTACCTCCGAGCCGACCCAGAAGCAGCCCTCCTCGTCATTGAAGGAGGAGAGGCCGGCGCGGCGGCCCTCTACGAGGCCCGAGGCAACGTGCCGAAGGCGCAGGCCTGGTTGTCTCAGGCGAAGTCCGATCGTTCCAGTTCCACCCAGACGAGGAGCAGGGTCGGAAAGAGTCCGGAAGGCGTGACCCTCCTCGCGGACGAAGCGACGGGCCTCCCCCGGGAGGTGCTGGACACCAAGCTGCTGGAGGTGGAACTCGACGTCCTGGGCCCGCGCCTATCTAGAGACGTCGCAGTGCTGGAGAAGCAACTGGCGGCGCTGGAGAAGACTCCGCCTGCCGGAGCCACGGACCACCCGCTCTGGAGCGATTACCTCGAATACGGCAGGCAGCGCGTCGCGGAGCTCGAACGGGGCACGAAGGTAAAGCACGGGAGGACGATCGAGCCGCCCCTCAAATGGGAGGATTACCAGAAGATGCGCAGGCTGGTGACCCGTGGACTGGCCTTCGAACGCAACATGGCGAAGCTGCTGCGCGAAGATGCGGCCCTCCCCCGGGCGCAGCGACGCTACCTTCAGGCCTTCAACGAGCCCCGTGTCGAAACGTACGTGGGAGTACGAAAACCCAGGAGCGGTCTGCGCTACGCGGACGTGCTCGTCATCGAGCAGAAGCCACTCCCCGGACAACCTTCTCGCGTGGAGACGTTCAGCTTCAAGAGCCGAGACTTCTCGGGGCTGGGGGCGGACACCCTGATAGCGCGAATGATTGCCGATGCGAGCCAGGCCCTCGAGTTCTACGGCGAGGCACTGAATATCCGCCGCCCTGGCCTCGAGCGTCACGCGCAGGTCCAGAGAGTCAGCCTCATCTATGAAGGCGGCAAGCTCAAACCCAAGGATCCAAGACTGCAGCAGGCAGCCGTGGACCGAGCCAGGGCAATGACCCCGGGAGTGGAGGTGCTCTTCCAATGAAGGTGCTTGAGTTCGCCGACCTGGAGGAAGAGGACTGCCTCCTGCTCACTTTCAAAGGTGCTTACGACCCACAGGCTGAACGGGAGAGAGAACTGGCGCCCTTCCTCCAAGCGCTCGAGGAGTACGCGGGCGAGTGGATGCCGGACGTCGTCAGTGGCAAGCGGAAACGGAAATACTCCCGCGATGCCCTCTTGAAGGCCCTGGAGGAGCGGGGCAGCGACCGCTACACCCACAGCGGGTTTCATCGCACGAAGTGGCCCGCCTTGGACATGTCGCTCGGTCTCTGGCTCCCACCTGTTCCTCCCGAGCTGGACATCTTCATGCGCGTAAAGCCGCTATCCTTCTTCGCGGAGACTGAGCACTGCCGCCGGTTCGTGGACATGGTACGTGTCTGGGCCTCACGCTATCCGGTCTCCTACGCGGCGGCCCACAGTCTGGCTGACGATCAGTTGTCTGGGGCTCCCGACTTTGGCCGCGACGAGGAGACTCGACGCAGAGACGGATTCGACAAAATCTACGAGGTGTGCTGGCTCAACGTCTTCGGCCCGAAGCTGGTGGAGACCGTCGGCCGCGAGCGCATGTTGTCCACACCGGCCCATCAGGTCGAGGCGCTCCCCAACGGCTCCATCCTCCTGGTGACATGGCCCATCGCCGCGGACTTCGCCAGTGACGAGGCGCGCCAGGCCCAGGCCCGTGCCCACGTCCACCTCCGCCCGGACCTGGACTTCGACACCGTGCTGCGCACCCTGCGCGAGCGCAGTGCCACGCTCGCCCCCGTGGAGCCCCACTTCCACCCCGACGTGGCCCCGCTCCTCTCGCGCGTGGTGGACAGCGTCGCCATTCACGAGCGCCAGCGGAAGATCGCCGAATTCAACGACTGGAAACCACCCGAGCCCGAGGAGTGGCGCCCCGCCAACTCCGCCCTGCCTTCCGACGTGCAGGACCCGGAGCGCGCTCTCGAGCATTACAGCCTTCTCGCCAAGCATCTGGTGGCGCTGATGCACTCGAAGGTGCCCTCCGTCTTCGAGGCGACCCCCGAGTCACTCACGGATGTCGACTACCAGTTCTGGCACGAGGACTTCCCGAGAGTCTTCGAGCGGCACGAGATCGACGCGCATGCGGTGCCCGCCATCGGCGCGTACCTGGGCCAGGTGCTGGTGCGAAACCTGGGCGGCCAGTGGATACCGCGCCAGAAGCTCGAGGAGACACAGGTGCTCGTGGGCACTCGCGTCTGGTTTCCCTTCGTCCGGGCCTGGCACTACATGCGCTCGTGCCAATCACTGCTGGACTCCTCTCTCACCCAGCTCTACCGCGTGGCAGAACGGCACCAGGGCTGGCCGTGATAGACTCCGCACGTGACCCTGCTCGGAAAGTCGCGCCCCGTGCTGTACGCGGCATTACCCGTGGTGCTCGTCATCGCCTCGCGGCGGATACCGGCTCCCTGGTACCAGGGGGGCTGCTTGGACGCCCTTCCCGTGATCACGGGGGCGGTCTCGTCGAGCGCACTCCTGGGAGCCATCGTCCTCGCCGCATGTCTGGCGCGGCTCGGAACCGGGAGAGCGATCCCTCTCGTTCCCATTCTTCTCGCGGGGTGTGCGCCGTGGTTCGCCGTGATCGGCACCGGGCTCGGGCTCTGGAAGCCCATCTTGGATGCGTACAATCCTGACTACAGGGGGGGCTTGGAGTTCTTCCTGTCGTTTTCCGCGGAGCTCCAGAGTGCTCGGCTGACCGCATTGCTCCATACGGCCAGTCTGCTGTTGGCCACGGTGCTGGTGCTGCTGGTGGAGACGCTCGTCCAGCGCCGGCGGCCGAGTCCCGAGCCGAACAGGCCCGGTCGCTGGCACCCGAAGACAGCCACCGTGATTGCCGCATCCGCCCTCTGTCTCTGCCTCCTGGCGATACTCGACGCGTGGTGGACCATCCAACCTGTCGGGGAGTTCGCGAGGCGGCTACCACATCCGGACTTCCTGGAGTTCGACCAGTGGGTGCATGAGTGGCTCCTGGCGCACAGGCTCTACGGAGTGGGCACGGGCCTGATCATACTGGGCGCGCTCGTGCTGGGGGTTCGGTCTTCCGTGAACGCACGGGCCCGACGTCCCGTGGTACTCTGGCCGACCGTCCTGGCGGTCTGCGCGGCCGTCACGTTGCTGCTCGACGCACGGCTCTTCGACCAGACGTTCTGGTACATCCCCCAGTCTGCTTGGGCAGTGGGAGACAGTTCCCACATGGCGGACTGGATGCCCATCCCGGGTTTCACTGACGGTCCCCATGTCGAGCCAGCGCTGCTCGCGACTCCAGAGGGGTTGCGTCACGCCGGTGGCCTGCTTCCCTGGGAGGTGGAAGACACGCACATGGCCCTCGTGCTCCTCGAGGAGGCGCAACGGACCGCGCGCATGACCCCCTACGAGGCCAAACCCGATACGGTCACCGTGGCGATGCACGCCAGGCTCGAGACGAAACACTTGCGACGTCTGTTCGAGGTCGCGGCGCATTCCAGCCTGGGGAAGTTGGTGCTCGTCGGCAAGCCGACGTACCCGTTGTCCGAGCCGACACGCAAGGCATTGAGCTCCATCCATCCCTCGCTGGAAAGCGTGGCATCGACGCCCCCACCAGCGGTGAGCCTGTTGCTGGAGTGTGGCTCCTCTTCTTCCTGCGCCGAGCCCCCGGAGGACTGGTGGACCGCGGACATCGGTCCCGCTCACCGGGTCACGCTCACACGCTTCCCCTCCGGGGCGGTGGAGGTTCTGGATCTGCGGTACGACGCCCAGCGTCTCGACGAGGCGGGCCCTCGATTCCTGCGTGTGTCGGAGGGGGCCGACGTAGCGGATGTGCTCGAGATCCTCCGTCGCGGGAAGGGCCTTGCCGGCCCCCTGCATCTGAGCATTTGAGGGCGGTCCGCTGAATCTTCGGCCTCCGTCCAGGGGCCGTGTCTATGTTCGAGTCGCCCCCAGAGGACTCGAAGACATGAAGACCCCTGACCCCTCGACAGCCCACCTGCCGAAAGTGGAGCGTGACCTCGACTTCCTGCTCGACTGCTTCAGGGAGGTGCTGGAGGAACTGGGCGAGCAGGAGGTCGCCCGGAGCCTCCCCGGTCGTGGCGAGACGAGGGCCACGCCAGCGCGTCTACCCGCGCACATGGTGCAGGCGTACTCCATGGCCTTCCATCTGCTCAACATGGCCGAGGAGAACACGGCGGCCCAGCAGCGCAGGGCCCGCGAGTCCACCGAGGGAGTGACCGCCGAGCCAGGGCTGTGGGGTCACGTGCTGCATCATTTGAAGGAGCTGGGCCTGGAGGCGCGGCAGCTCGCCGAGGTGCTTCCCCAGGTGCGTGTCGAACCGGTGCTCACCGCCCACCCCACCGAGGCGAGGCGCGCCAGCGTGCTGGAGCACCACCGCGCCCTCTACCTGCTGCTCGTCAAGCGCGAGAACCAGATGTGGACGCCGCTGGAGCAGCAGGCCATCCGTCAGGACTGCAAGCGGGTGCTGGAGCTGCTGTGGCGTACCGGGGAAATCTTCCTCGAGAAGCCAGACGTGCCCTCCGAGCTGCGCAATGTCATCCACTACCTGCGCAACGTCTTCCCCGAGGCACTGCCCATGCTGGACCGGCGGCTGCAGCAGGCCTGGGAGGCGGTGGGCTTCGAGCCGCTGAAGGAGCCTTCGAGTCTGCCACGCCTGTCCTTTGGTGATTGGGTGGGCGGAGATCGGGACGGGCACCCGTTCGTCACCGCGCAGGTGACCCACCACACGCTCGGTGAGTTGCGGCTCAACGCGCTCGCGTTGCTGCACCAGCGGCTGACCGGGTTGAGCGCCCGGCTGAGCCTCTCCAACCGGCTACAGCCCGTGCCCCCCGCGCTCACGGCCCGTATCACCGAGATGGCGGGGCCGCTGGGCGAGCGCGGCCAGCGGGCCATCCAGCGCAACCCGGACGAGCCCTGGCGGCAGTTCCTCAACCTCATGGTGGCGCGGCTGCCGCTGGACATGAGCCGCACCGAGGCCGCTCGGCTCGACGACGAGCCGGGCCGCTACCGCGAAGCCTCCGAGCTGGCCGCGGACCTGGGCCTGCTGCGCGAGTCGCTGCTGGCCATCGGCGCGGGCCGGCTCGCCGGGAGCGAGGTGCAGCCCCTCCTCCGCACGGTGCAGTCCTTCGGCTTCCACCTGGCGGCCCTGGACATCCGGCAGAACAGCCACTTCCACGACCTGGCCGTGGGGGAGCTGCTCGCCGCGGCCGGCCAGGAGGAGACGGACTTCGTCGACTGGGACGAGGCGCGGCGTCTCGCCTTCCTCGAGCGGGAGCTGGCCTCGCCTCGCCCCTTCGCGCTGACGGGAGCGCCCATCGGCCCGCATGCGGATGCGGTGCTGGAGTGCTACCGCGTCCTGGCCGGACACCTGAAGGCCTATGGCCCCGCCGGCCTGGGCTCGTTGATCGTCAGCATGACGCGCAGCCTGTCGGACCTGCTCGTCGTCTACCTGCTGGCGCGCGAGGCGGGGCTGGTCTTCCACACGCCCGAGGGGTTGGTGTGCCACCTGCAGGTGGTGCCTCTCTTCGAGACCATCGACGACCTGAAGCGCAGCCCGGAGATCCTCTCCGCCTACCTGGAGCACCCGCTGACGAGGCGCAGCCTGGCCTGGCAACAGAAGGCCTCGGGCGAGGGACAGCCGGTGCAGCAGGTGATGATCGGCTACAGCGACAGCAACAAGGACGGAGGCATCCTGGCCAGCCAGTGGGGTCTCTACCGCGCGCAGGAAGCGCTGGCCGCGGTGGGTCAGCGCAACGGAGTACGCCTCCGCTTCTTCCATGGCCGCGGCGGCACCATCAGCCGTGGCGCCGGTCCCACCCACCGCTTTCTCAGCGCGCTGCCGCCGTCCTCGTTCCAGGGCGACCTGCGCATGACCGAGCAGGGAGAGACGATCTCCCAGAAGTACGCCAACCTCATCAGCGCCGTGTACAACCTGGAGCTGCTCCTGGCGGGCGCGACCGAGGCCGCGCTCCTGGCCCGGCATGGCGCGCGGCGGGCCCACCCGCTCGAGCCCCTCATGGATACGCTGGCGGAGACGAGCCGCCGGGCCTACGAGGCGCTGGTGCAGGGCGAGGGCTTCATCGGCTTCTTCGCCCAGGCGACGCCCATCGATGTCATCGAATCCAGCAAGATCGGCTCACGCCCGGCGCGGCGCACCGGCAAGAGAACCCTGGCGGACCTGCGGGCCATTCCCTGGGTCTTCAGCTGGAGCCAGGCCCGCTTCTTCCTCTCCGGCTGGTATGGCGTGGGCAGCGCCCTGGAAGCCCTGCGGCGCGATCAGCCCGAGGCGTTCGCCACGCTGAAGCAGCAGGCCCTGGACTGGTACCCGAGTAAGTATGTGCTCACCAATGTCAGTACGACGATCCTCTCGGCGGACGTGGAGGAGATGCGGGAGTACTCGGCCCTGGTCGAGGATGGGGCCGTCCGCGAGCGGGTGATGGGGATGATCCAGGACGAGTACGCGCGGACGCGGCGCATGCTGGAGGCCATCTGGGGCGGCCCGCTGGAGGAGAGCCGGCCCCACATCCATCGGACCTTGAGCATGCGCCAGCCGTGGCTGGGCGTGCTGCACCACCAGCAGCGGGAGCTGCTGCGCACGTGGCGCGCGCTGCGCAAGAGCGAGAGACAGGCCGAGGCCGAGCAGCTGCTGCCCCAGCTCCTGCTCACGGTCAACGCCATCGCCGGTGGTCTGCGGACGACCGGGTAGGGACTACTTCTTCTGGGGCTGGGCCTGCTTCGCGTCCGAGCCCTTCGCCGTGTCCGCCTTCTTGCGCAGCGGGCAGGACGCGATCGCCTCGGTCGGGTCGATGGCGTCCTTACCGGACTCCACCTTCAGGACCTTGCCGTCCTCGCCAATCACGAACGTGAAGCGGTTGGCGAACTTCATTCCCGGCATCCGCGCCTCGTCGGACGTCTTCACGTCGTAGAGGCTCGCCAGCTTCCCTTCCGGATCCGGGATGAACGCGAACGGCGCCTTCAGCGACTCCTTGAACTTCGTCAGCGTCTCCTTGTCGTCCATGCTGACGGCGAGCACCTGGCCGCTGAGCTTCTCGATGTCCGCGTACCGCTCGCGGTACGCCGTGAGCTCCCGCGTGCACCCGCTGGTGAAGGCCTTGGGGAAGAAGGCCAGGATGACCGGCCCGTTCTTCACCATCTGGGACAGCGTGTACGTCTTGCCGGTGGTGTCCTCCACCGTGAACTCAGGAGCGACTTCTCCGACCTGGGGCGTGGCTCCCACGAGGAGGCCCGCCACGAGCATGGGAATGAGCATGCTCGCGGCTTATCACTTCTGGCCCATGCGCGCCCAGACGGCCGCGGCGGCCTCGCGCGCCTGCTCCGCCACCACCGACGGGTTCACCGACAGGGGCCGGCGCGCCCAGACGCGCCACACGCCGTCCACCATCACCGACTCCACGTGGCGCGAGCCCAGGCCGAACACCACGTGCCACGCCAGGTTCTCCGCCGTCAGCGGCGTGGCGGGCTGGTAGTCCATGAGGAGCAGGTCCGCCACCGAGCCCTCGCGCATCAGCCCCATCTGCGAGCCGAACACCTGCGAGGCCAGGCGCTGCCCGTTGGCCAGGTAGCGCAGCACGTCGATGGGCTGTCCCGCGTCGCGCGAGCGCAACCAGGCCGCCTGGGCCTCGGCGAACATGTCCGCGCTCACCCCGTCCGCGCCCAGCGTGGCCCGGTGGCCGAACTTGAGCGCCGGTGCGTACCCCACCTCGCTCTCCATGTTGGAGCGCGGCGTGTGCGCCAGCCACGCGCCCGAGGGCAACAGCTGCGCCAGCTCCGGCCAGGACAGGTGCCCCACGTACGCCAGCAGCGCCTGTGGCGACAGCATCCCGCCCTCCACCAGCCGCGTCACCGGCGAGGAGCCATAGCGCTCCACCGACAGCTTCTCGTCCAGCGGATCCTCCGCCAGCGGCACGTGCAGCCCGGTGTTGGTGCTCCGCACCGCCTCGCCCAGCCCCTCCAGGGCCTCATTGCTGACGGTGAAGAGCGGCGCCGCGCCCACCTGCCCCCGCAGCCGCCCGCGCGCCTTGCGCGTGAAGGACACCGTCTCCTCCAGCCCCTCCTCGCGCCCCACCGCGCCCCTGCGGTCCGTCACCGCGTAGGAGAGCACCCCGCGCACGCCCACCTCGTGCAGCCCCCGCCCCAGCCGCAGCAGCGAGCCTTGAATCGCCTGGGGCGAGGAGTGCAGGTCGAAGAGCGTGGTGGTGCCGCACTGGAGCGCTTCGAGGCCACCCGCGGTCGCGGCCACCTGCACCGCGTCCAGGTCGAGCGCATCCTCATAGCGCCAGCGCACCTGCTCCAGCAGGTCCTGGTAGCCGTCCAACTTCGGCCGGGGCATGCCGCGCCCCAGGCTCGCGTGGAGCCGCTGGTGCGCGCTCACCAGCCCGGGGAAGACCAGCTTGCCCGAGAGCGCGATGACCTCGTCGTCCGGCGCCGCCGGCAGATCCGGGCCCCGGGCCACGATGCGCTCGCCCTCGATACGCAGATCGACCCGCTCGACACACGCGGGTTCGAGCTCGACGACGATTCCACCTTTCAGGAGCGTGCCCACCGTCCCTCCGGTTGTCCCAGTTCGCGTCACCAATCGACGTCGGCGCGCCCCGCCCCCGGGCGCCGACCGGCCCACGTTAGCATTCCCCTCGCGTCATGGCGCGCCACAGCATCTCAACGGATGAGAAACCGGTCCTCCACGTCCGATCCACGACGCGGCGCGACACGGACGTGTGACGTGCCCGGTCCCACCCGGAGAACCACGGGCTTCACCCCGGGTAGGTGGGGGTGGTGCCAGGCGGCGCGCCTCGTAGACTCGCGGCATCGTGGTTCACGACAACGCTCCGTCCCCGAGGCCCACATGATGCGCCTGCTGCTGGTGATGGCGGGCCTGCTGCTGGCCGCGTGCGCGACGGGCGGAGGGCGGGCCGCCGCGGTCCCCACCTCCGCGCGAGACCCGCTCAGCCGCATCCAGCTCCACCTGGAAACGGAGGAAGGCCCTTCACGCACCTTCATCCCCGCGCGCAGGGCCCCGGTGGAGCTCACCCAGGCTCAGTTCGATGCCACCATGGCCCGGCTGGTGGTCCGGTTGGACCTGCCCTCCCCTCCCCCGCAGCGGCTGGCGCTCCTCTCCTGGGGACCGGCCGGACAGGAGGACGCGCGGGCGGCGCTGACGCACGGCTACTACCGCTGGTGCGAGCGCCGGAGCACTCCGGGCGACTGCCTGTCCCTGCTGGGCAAGGGCCTCTACCTGGGACCCGAGGCACGGCGTACCCTGGCTCTGACCCTCTCCCTGGGCTCGGTGTGGGAGGGAGCGGTGGGGGTGTGGATGGACATGGTGGACCCGGTCGCCCTGCAGTCCCTGGTGACGTCCGCGATGGCCGGCTACCTGGCGATGCTGGTGTTTCCCAATCCCGTCACACAGGCCGCTGCCCTCTCCTTCACCTGCCTCATGGTGGCGTACCTGGGGCTGGACACGGTGTGGGGCCTGCTGGAGGGCTGGGCACGGCTGGAGCGGGAGACGGAGCAGGCTCGTACCTTCACCGAGGTGCGTGAGGCCGGAGAGCGCTTCGGCCGGGTGATGGGGGCACAGGCGGGCCGCCTGCTGGTGATGCTGGCGACGCTGGCCCTGGGCTCCACGGCGAACCAGATGATGGGGCCACCGGGACTGCCGGGCGCCGCGCAGGCGGGCGTCACGGCCGAGCTGCAACTGGGAGTGCGGCTGGCGGCGGTCGGGCAGGTGCGGCAGGTGGCGGTGGGACAGGCCAGCCTCACCCTGACGCTGGCCCCAGGCGCCCTGGCCATGGCCTCCCAGGGCACGAATGGCGGCGGAAACAAGGCCGCCCCTGGCCAGGCGGCCCAGGCCAGCGCTCCAGGCAGGTACCGACTGAAATTCATCGAGTCGTGGCGGAAGCCCACGCTCACCGAGGACGGGAAGATCCTCCCCTACAAGGGCACGAGGAGCCCGCCCAAGCCCATCCAGAACCTGGGCCGCAACCGGGCCGGACAGACCGTCACGAATGGCGAGAACACCATCCACTTCGACAAGGATGGGTTCCCCCGGTTCGAGACAAAGTTCGAGACGATTCTAGATGACAGCCATATTGGGAGTGGAAACCGCTTCGCGCACTACAGGGCGGCAAACCAGAAGCTCTTCCAGACAATCGAGCAAGAGCCCGCTCTGGCCAGGGAACTCGGGCTCACTCGCGAAATGATCGCAGAACTACCGACGTCAATGGTTCCACCACGCGGCTACTCCTGGCATCACCACCAGGATGTGGGTCGGATGCAGCTCATCCTTCTTGGAGAGCATAAGCTCGCCGCTCCGCACACAGGAGGGATGGCCATCTGGGGAGGAGGTCAATGACACAAGACATCCGATGGAAGCCCTATGTCTGGGATGCACCTCGCCCAACCACTCCGCGAGAGATCGCCCTCCTGGAGCAGGAATGGAGCGCGGAGCTTCCCGCGGAGTACAAGAAGCTCGTCTCGACGAATCAAGGGATGACTCCCACCCCGTGCGTCTTCTCCGCTGGCAAGGTCAGGGATGTGATGAGCGTTCTCTTGACCATCACCTCGGATCCAGACAAGAGGGCATACGCCGTCAGGGACTCGTACGGTATTTTGCAACCACACATCCCTTCCCGTATCTATCCCTTCGCGATGACACCGGGCAGCGAGCACCTGTGCTTCGATTACAGGGACTCACCGGACGAGCCCAGCATCGTCCTGGTGACGGTGGAAATGGACATCTACCCCGTCGCTGACAACTTCAACGACTTCCTGGCCGGTTTGCACGACGCCTAGCTCCTCGTAGACTGCGGACATCGTGGTTCCCGACAGCAATCCTTCCTGGTTCGGCCGCTACCGCCTGAGCTCGCGCATCGCGACGGGCGGCATGGCCGAGGTGTATCTTGGACGTCGCATCGAAGAAGACGGCTCGCGTGGTCCGGCCGTGGCCGTGAAGCGGCTGCTGCCCCACATGCTCACCGACCGGCGCGTGGTGCAGATGTTCCTCAACGAGGCCCGCATCACCGCGCAGATACAGCACCCCAACGTCGTCTCCATCCTGGAGCTCGGCGTCGAGGGCAACGAGCCCTTCATCGCCATGGAGCTGCTCGAGGGCCGCTCCTTCGCCGAGGTGCGCCAGGCGGCCGCCGAGCGCGGCCAGCACGTGCCCCTGGGCATCACCCTGCGCATCCTCGTGGACGCGTGCCGGGGGCTCGATGCCGCCCACCGCGCCGTGGACGAGGAGGGCCGCCCGCTGCGCATCGTCCACCGCGACTTCACCCCCGACAACATCCACGTGGGCGTCAGCGGCACGGTGAAGGTCATCGACTTCGGTATCGCCCGCGCCGAGTCCATCGGCTCCGGCACCGAGCCCGGCACCCTCAAGGGCAAGTTCTTCTACATGTCGCCGGAGATGATCATCGGCAACGCCGTGGACCACCGCGCCGACATCTTCGCCGCCGGGGTGATGCTCTACGAGCAGCTCTGTGGCCGCCGGCCCTTCTCCGGCCCCAGCACCGAGGTCGTCCTCCACCGCATCGCCACGGAGCGCCCTCGTCCTCCCACCGAGCTCGACCCGTCCGTGCCTCCCGCCCTGGAGCACATCTGCCTCACGGCGCTCGCGCGCGACCCCCAGGAGCGCTTCGAGAGCCTCCAGCTCTTCACCGAGGCCATCGCGCGCGTGGGCGGCTCCGCCGAGGTGGCCTCCCCCGAGCAGGTCGCCGACTATGTGGAGTCGCTCTTCCCGCTCGACAGCGACCCGAAGCGGCAGGCCCTCCGCAGCGCCCGGCTCGCCGATCCCTCCCAGCCCTCCGCCACCAACGCCCCCGCGCGCCAACCGGTGAACACGCCCGCCCTGGCCCCACCCCAGGAGGCGCCCGCCGTGCAGGCGGCCCCCCCACCGCCGCCCGCGAGGAAGCGGAAGCTCGTCCTCGTGGTGGCGATGCTCGGGGGACTGCTCGCCCTCGGGGGTGGGGCCACCCTGGTCCTGCGTCAGGCTCCTCCCCCCGCGCAGAGACTCGCCACCGCCGAGGCCACCACCGCCCCCAAGGCCCGCGTCTCCGCCCTCGAGGGACTCGGGCAGGACGAGCGCGCCACCGCGGCCCAGCTCGCCCGGGCCGGCGCGCTGCTGCTCGCCGCGGGCGCTCCCGCCGAGGCGCTGGACGTCGCCGAGGCCTTCGTCGCGCGCTTCCCCCAGGACGTGGAGGCCCACCTGCTCGCCGCACGTGCCAGCACCGAGCTGCGCATGGGCCGCCGCGCCGAGCGCGCCATCGAACAGGCCACCGCGCTCGCCTCCCCCAAGGATGTCCGCCCGTCCCTGGCCCTCGCCGAGCTGCGTGAGCGCCAGGGAGACGTGTCCGGGGCCGTCTCGGCCCTCGCCCAGGCGTACGAGAAGCACCCGCGCGACGCCCGGGTGGCCCCGCGCTACGGCCTGCTGCTGTCGAGCACCGGCCAGCTCGACCAGGCCGCGGAGGTGCTGGGGGCCTGGACGCGCCGCGCCGAGGACGCCCGGGCGCTCGCGGAGCTGGGCTTCGTGCGCTACCGCCAGGACAAGCTGGACGAGGCCGCCTCCCTGCTGCGGCGCGCGCTGCGCAAGGAGCCGGAGCTCGCGCTCGCCCACTCCTACCTGGGGGCGGTCCTCTTCCGTCAGGACAACATCTCCGGCGCCGAGCGGGCCTACCGCGAGGCGGATCGGCTCGCGCCCAAGGACCCGCGCGCCCTCGTCTCCCTCTGTCAGGTGCTCGCCCACGCGGGCCGGGTGGACGATGTCGAGGTGGTCAAGCGTTCACTGGAGGCCCGCTTCCCGGAGCAGGCCAGGGCGCTCGCGACCGGGTGTGCTCCGGCCCGCTGAGCCTCCACGGCCCCGAGGCTACTCCCAGCGGGTGGAATGGAGTACGCATGACGTCGCATTGCCGAGCCCAGGAGCCCCGCTGTGTCCGCGCGCGCCCTCATCATCAACGCCGATGACCTGGGATACGACCCGGCCATCACCCGCGGCATCCTCCGCTCCATGCACGAGGGCATCGTCTCCTCGGCCACCTTCATGGTGAACACGCCCTACGCGGACACGGCCGCCGACGAGGCCCGGGGCCTGTCCATCGGCCTGCACCTCAACCTCGCCCGCGGCCTGCCCGTGTGGGCCGCCTTCCCCAGTGAATTCCTCCAGCTCGGCGCCTTCTCGGAGGCGCTCGTCCAGCACCTCCCACCGGACGTGGTGGAGGCGGAGACACTCGCCCAGCTGGAGCGGTTGGACCTGTTGCTCGGCCAGCCCGCCACCCACGTGGACGTGCACAAGCACCTGCACCAGCATCCCGGCGTCTTCGAGGGCCTGGTGCGAGCCGCCCGCGTGGCCCGCCTGCCGGTGCGCTCCATCCACGCGAACATGCGCCGCGCGCTGCGGGCCCACGGCGTGGCCACCAACGACCACTTGCTCGGAGACACGGGGGCCGAGGCCTACTGGACGCTGGAGCGCCTGGAGCAACAGCTCGACACATTGCCCGAGCAGGGCGTCATCGAGCTGATGTGCCACCCGGGCTACACGCCCGAGGCGGTGAAGAGCGGCTACGCGCACCAGCGCGAGGTGGAGCTGGCCACCTTCCTCCACCCCCGGGCCCACATGGCCCTCGCGCGCCTCGGGCTGAAGCCCACCAGCTTCCGCGTCCTCACGGGGGCGAAAAACACCGGCGTGTAACCCTTCTCCCCGCGCCGCGTATTAAAGTCCGTTCCACCTCGGACACACACACTTCACCCAGAGGAAACCCCATGAACGTCAAGACCCTGGCCGCTCTCGTTGGCACCCTGTCCCTCGGCTCGCTCGTCACCGGCTGCGCCACCACCTCCTCCGCCGCTCCCACCGCCGAGAAGGGCGCGCAGGGCTCCTGTGGCGCCGCCAAGGGCGGCGAGGCCTCCTGTGGCGCCGCGAAGACCCAGGAGGGCCAGCCCTCCGGTGACACCAAGGCCTCGGCCACCCCGGAGAAGGGCGGCGCGGCGGGCTGCGGCGCGGCCGGTTGCGGTGCCGCGGGCTGCGGCGGCGCCTCCAAGCCCAAGTAGTCACCCCGGCGCGCTCCCCGCCTCAAGCCGGTGAGGGGCCACTGGACTCCAGGCCCACACTGGCACGGCGCGCGGGGAGCATGCCTCCGGAAGTGGTGGTGGACTCCGCCTCGGGCCCGTAGCGCAGGAGTGCGAGGAGCTGCTCGGTGGAGAGCGCCGCCGCCCCGTCCGCCTCGGACAGCAGGCTGCTGGCCAGGTCCCGCTTCTCCTCGTGCAACGCGAGGATGGCCTCCTCGATGGTCCCCTCGGAGATGAGCCGTGTCACCGTGACGGGCTTCGTCTGCCCGATGCGGTGCGCCCGATCCGTGGCCTGATCCTCCGCCGCCGGATTCCACCAGGGGTCCAGGTGCAGGACATGGTCCGCCGCGGTGAGGTTGAGGCCCGTCCCGCCCGCCTTGAGGGAGATGAGGAAGACCTCCCCCTCGCCCCGCTGGAAGGCCGCCACCCGCGTCTCGCGCTCGGCCGCGGGCGTCTGCCCGTCCAGGTACTGCAACGACACGCCCCGCGCCTCCAAGGCCTCGCGCACCAGCGCCAGGTGCTTGACGAACTGGCTGAAGACGAGTGCCCGGCTCCCCTCGCTCCGCAGCGTGTCCACCACCTCCAGCAGGCGCTCCAGCTTCGAGGACGACAGGGGCGAGTCCGAGTCCACCAGCCTCGGGTGACAGGCCGCCAGCCGCAGCCGCGTCAACGCCGCCAGCACCTCGAAGCGCTTGCGCGGCCCCTCCGCGTCCTTCAACCGCGCCAGGGCCGCCAGCCGCGTGTCCTCGTACAGGCGGCGCTCGCCCTCGGAGAGGGTGATGGGCACCACCGTCTCCAGGCGCGGCGGCAGCTCGCGCGCCACCTCTCCCTTGGTGCGCCGCAACATGAAGGGCCGCACCACCCGCGCCAGCGCCGCGCGGGCCCTCGGGTCCTTCGTGCGCTCGATGGGAGCGGCGAAGCGCTCCCGGAAGGACTCGCGGCTGCCCAGCAGCCCCGGGAAGACGAGCCGGAAGAGGCTCCACAACTCCGACAGCCGGTTCTCCACCGGCGTGCCCGACAGGGCCATGCGCGCCTCGGCATTCAGCGCCCGCACCGCCTTGGCCCGCGCGGTGTCCGGGTTCTTCACCGCCTGGGCCTCGTCCAGCACCAGCGTGGCGAAGGACACCTCGGAGAAGCGTGCCACGTCGCGAGTGAGCAGCGTGTAGCTCACCACCACCACGTCCCTGGCACCCAGGCCGGAGAGCAGCGACTCCCGCTCCGCCTCCCGATAGGCCTGCACCTTCAGCGAGGGGGCGAAGCGCGCCGCCTCGCGCACCCAGTTGAAGCACACCGAGGTGGGCGCCACCACCAACGCCGGGCCGGCCTTCGCGCGGTGCAGCAGCAGCGCGAGCGCCTGCAGCGTCTTGCCCAACCCCATGTCGTCCGCCAGGCACCCGCCCCCGCCCCACTCCGCCAGCCGCGCCATCCACTGGAAGCCCTCGCGCTGGTAGTCGCGCAGCTCGGCCTTCAGCCCCGTGGGCACCGGCACCTTCATCCGCTGGGCCTCGCGGATGCGTCCGGCCAGCTGGCGCCAGTCCGGGGGAGCCGCCACCTCGGCCCCCGCCTCGGACAGTCCGTCCAGCACGGGCGCCGCCGCCGCGCTCACCTCCCACTTGCCATGGGAGGCGTGCGCCAGGTCCGCCAGGGGGGAGAGCTGCTCCCGCAGTTGCTCGGTGAGCCGCATCCACCGGCCCGGCGCCAGCGGCACGTAGCGGTGCCCGCGCCGCATCGCGTCCAGCAGCACGGCCAGCTCCACCCGATCGCCCTCCAGCTGGACGCCCCCCTCCACGCCAAACCAGTCCCGCTCGCGGCGCACCGCCACCTGGAGGCCCCGCGCGTCCGGCGAGCGCACCACGCTCCAGGGACGCTCCTCCCACTCCACGCGCACACCGGGGCCCGTCAGGGGCTCCAACCTCTCGAGGAAGCCGAGCGCCGCCTCCGGCCCCTCCAGGGTGAAGTGCCCGTGCTCCTCCAACGACAACTCCAGCCGCTCCAACAGCGCGGCCGCCTCGGAGCGCTCGGCCTCCAGCGCCCTCCGCACCCGCACCCGCTCACCCCCGCGCACGCCCCGGACGATCTCCGCGCCCTCCCCTGGCACCAGCGGCGGAGCCTCGGGCAGCGGTCGCACGAGCAGCGAGCCCTCCAGGGACTCCGCCCCCGTGGGCCGCAGCCGCAGCAGCAACCCGGGCTCGGCCGGCACCTCGCGCGCCTCCAACGACGGCGGCAGGGACACCGGGAAGGCCGACTCCACCCCGCCGAGCCGCCGCAGCACCTCCGCGCGCGCCGGAGCGGGCAGCCGCCCTCCGTATTCCACCACGGAGCCCAACACGGCCAGCGCCTCGGGCGGCACGGACACCAGAGACACCCGCGGCACCTCGCGCTCCACGTACAACCACGGCTGGGGGGCGCTGCGGTGAAGCTGTCCCCTCCAGACCCAGGGCGGTACCGGAGTGCCCGCCACGGAGGGCCGCACCCGCAACCCGGCCTCCCCTTCCCCCATCTCCTCGAAGGTGAAGCCGATCGTCACGGAGCGCACCCGCAGCGGGACCTCCAACCGGGACTCGAGAACGAGCCGGGAGCTGTGCGCGAGCAGCTTCAGCGCATGCACCAACATCCGGTGGCGAGCACCCGCGTCGTACTGCTCGGGGATGAGCCGGCACAGCTCGAAGGCCTCCACCTCCTCGGGAGACACGAGGGTGGCGAGCGCTTCCGCTTCGTCGCGAGGCGCCACCGGTGTCCCCTTGGACAGCCCCCCTCGTTTCAAGGGCCTGTGGAGGTACGCCCGCAGGTGGGGAGTCCCGTGCGCGACGCCCTCCAGCCGGAAGCTGACCTGGACGGGAGATCGGGTCTCCTGCCGGGTCCTCGCCAGGAGGCTGGCCTTGTCCAGCGCCGAGAGCAGTTGCCGGCCCGGCGCCTCGAAGAGTCGCTCGGCGAGCCACGCGTTCTCCTTCACCCGCCGCGATTCTCCCAGGGACACGAGCAGCGAATCCAACGCGGTCAGGGCATGCAGACAGAGGGCGGGAGGCACCGGCGCGCAGACCGAGCAGGTGACGGCGTCCTCGCCCTCGAGCAGCGGGAGCAGGTCCACCTGCACGCAGCGCTGGTGCAGGCTGGCATCGAGGATGGAGCGCGAGCCGAACAGGTAGATGGGCTCGTGGACGTGGGCGACCAGGGGCTTGTCCGTGAAGTTGAGCTCGCAGCGGACCAGGCTCAACAGGCGCGGGACGGCGTGTGCCCGCACGCGCGCGCGCACCTGCTGGAGCGCCTGGACGAGCGGCACCAGACGCGCGTCCGTCGGAGACGGAGGCTCGGGGTGCTGGCGCTCGTATTCGACGCCCTGGCGAACGATGTGGGCCTCGCTCTCGGCCCGGGCCCAGGCGGCCTGCACGAGCAGGGACCGGGCCTTGGCCGAATAGGTGGTGGGCAGCTCCAGCGTCCCATCCAACAGCGAGGTGAGGGGCTCCTCGGCGATCCGGTACAGCCCGTGGGTGGCACCAAAGCCCTTGGGAAGGAGGGCCTCCAGCGCCAGGAGGGGGACGCGCCGCAGATGGGTGACATGGTGCGCCTCCAGCCATTCCCCCACCCCCTCGGGGGTCCACGGCAGGTCCACATCCGTGGACGGAGGCCGGGACACGTCCTCCTGGGAAGCCATGGCCGCGAGCCAGACCAGGCCGAGCGCCACCACGTGCTCGCAGACGCCCTCCTGGTGGTAGCGGGAACACTGGCACTCGGCCTCCAGGCTGTCTTCTTCCGCCACGAGCCGCACCTCGTGGCGGACGCCACTGCGCCCGCGCACCAGACCGCTGAGGGTGTTGGCCTCCACGCCCCATGTCAGCACGCGGCCCTTCCGCGCCAGGGCCTCGCCCCGGGAGTGCAGCTCCGCGCCCGCCATCTCGAGGAGCTCGGGACCCGTGAGCCACTTCACCAACCACTGGCTGGCGTGCGGGGATGACTTCTGCGGTTGTTCCTTCGACATGACCTGGAAGATAACCCCCAGGCACGCACTTGTCCGCATCCGCGCGCGGCTCTCGCGCAGACCGGGCTTGCAGCCGAGCGGGAAGGAGTCCCGTCTGGTGGACGGAAAGGACGCGGCGGGTCCGGGAGACGACAGGCGCTCGACCGGACCCGCGCGCGGGAGACGGGAACGACTAGCCGTTCACCTTCTTCCACGAGGGCCGGGTGCTGATGCGCTGCCACCACGACTTCACGTGCGGACGCTCGGTGATGAGGGTGCCGTAGGGCGTGGCCGACAGGTACTGCAGGTACGGCAGCCAGGAGATCTCCGCGAGCGAGAACGTGTCGCCCGCGAGGTAGGCCTGCGACATGAGGGCGCGGTCGACGACGTCGAGCGCCCTGGCGCTCTCGTCCCGGCCCTTGTTCACCTTGTCCATGTCCGGCTTGCCGCCGCCGCGCATGGCCTTGAAGACGAGCTCCATGACGATGGCCATGCAGTGGGGCGTGAAATAGGACTGCTCGACGCTGAGCCACTGCTCCATGCGGCCGAGCGAGGCGGTATCGCCCGGGGTGAGCTTGGGGCCCGGCAGCTTCGCGTCGAGGTAGCGGATGATGGCGCGGGACTCGTACATCGTGAAGCCGTCATCCTCGAGGAAGGGGATGACACCGAAGGGGTGTTTCGCCATGTACGCGGGCGACTTCTGCTGACCCTTCGACAGGTCCACCAGCTCGAACTGGGCCTCGTGCCCCTTCTCGGCGAGGGTGGTGAGGACCTTCCGGGTACAGGTGCTCATCGGGTGACCGTAGACCTTCATACGCGATTCCTCCCAGTGGGGGTTTGGAGCGGCGCGAGGGTATAAGAGTGGCCCCGGCGTTGCGCTAGCCTTCCACACCATGGATCGGAAGCGCACAATCGGGCTGCTCGTCGCCGTGCTGGTGCTCCTGGGGGGCGCCCTCTTCCTCCTGAGCGGTGGAAGGAAGGAGCCCCAGGAGGCACGGGCCCCGGCGGGGACCCCCGCCGCGAAGCCCGCTCCGGCGAGTCCCGATACACGAACGTCACCGGGACGGGAGCCGGCCCACGCCGCGTCCGCCCTGCCCTCGCGGCTCGTGCCCGCCACGCGCGCCGAGGACTCGGCCGAGCCACTGGGCGCCTTCGAGGGCCGTGTCATCTCGGCCACCACGGGCGAGGGCGTGGAGGGCGCCGAGCTGACCTTCGCGGCGGAGGCAGGTGCCACGTCGGCACGCACGGAGGCGAGTGGCCGGTTCCGCTTCGTGCCCCACACGCCGGGCACGTGGCAGCTCGCGGTGGTGACGGCGCGAGGCTACCTGCCCTTCGGCCCCGAGTGGGGACAGAGCCCCATCCGCCTCACGGCCGTGCCCGGCCAGCGCATCTCGGACATCGTGCTCGCGCTGACGCCCGAGGCGGAGCTGCTGGGCACGGTGCTGGATGTGGAGGGGAAGCCCGTGGCCGGCGCACAGGTGCGCGTCCTCACGGGGCGAGGCGGTGAGTCGGTGCTCTTCCCCACGTCGGACCGCTACACGAGCGATGTGCGCGGGGAGCTCCGCTTCCATGCCCCCGAGGGAGCCACCGTGGAGGCGCGCCACCCCGCGTACGCCTCCGCCCGGGCCGAGGTGACGCCCTCGGTGGTGCTGTCGCGCAAGCTGGTGCTGGTCCTGGGCAAGCGCGAGAGCGCCTCGGCCGCCGCCCTGGGCGAGACCCTGGCGGGGCGCGTGGTGGACGGAGGAGGAACGGCGGTGGCCGGGGCCCTGGTGTCGGTGGCGTCCGCCGCGAGCGCCTGGCCCCGCAGGTACGGGGACGAGCTCGGCTACGAGACGGTGACGGACGCGGAGGGGCGCTTCTCGGTCGAGGGCCTGGAGACGGGCACCTACGACGTCACCGCGAGGCTGATGGGGCTCGCGCCCGGAGAGCTCCGGGACGTGGCGGCGGGCCGGAAGGACCTGGTGCTGACGCTGGCGCGGGGGGCGAAGCTGGGGGGCACGGTGCGCGACGCGGCCTCCGGCAAACCCCTCCCCTCCTTCACCCTGGCCGTGTTCACGAAGCGAGGCCCGCTCCAGCGGGATGCCTTCGCGCAGCTCTCGTTCATCGACGCACAGGGCCGCTACGAGGTGGCTGGCGTCCCGGCCGGGAGCTACGTCGTGGAGGTGGCCGCGCACGGCTACGCGCCCTCCGAGGCCAGCGTGGAGGTGCCGAAGGGGGCGTCCGGGCCGTTGACGACGGACTTCGCCTTGTCGCCTGGCGCGACGATGACGGGACGCGTGGTGGAGGCGGACACGAACCTCCCCCTGGAGCGCGCACGCATCTCGGTCGAGGGACTGGGGACGGGCGGTGGCGCGCTGTCGCTGCGCTACGACGCCCTCACGGATGCGCGGGGGAACTTCACGCTCGACGGACTGCCAACGGGCGAGGTGTCCCTGTTCGTCTCCGCCGACAAGCACCACAGCCGGGTCCTCTCGGGCATCACGGTGCGCCCCGGGGCCACGCCTCCGCGGACCATCGAGCTGCGGAAGACGGCGGAGGGCGAGGAGCCGCAAGTGGAGCTGGTGGGAATCGGAGCGGTGCTCGCCGCGCGCGAGGACGCACTGGTGCTGGGAGAGGTCATGCCCGGCGGAGGCGCGGCCGAGGCGGGGCTCGTCACGGGGGACGGCATCGTGCGCATCGACGGGCGCCCCGTGGTGGAGATGGGCTTCGCGGAGGCGGTGCAACGCATCCGGGGCCCCGAGGGCAGCCGGTTGGTGCTCGGGGTGCGCAGGGCCTCGGCGGTGGGCGCTGGGGGGAGCCCCGCGCCCGTCGTGGACCTCATCGTGACGCGGCGGAGCATCCGCCGGTAGACCTACCCGGCGTCCGGTCCAAAGCCGGAGAGCCACCCCGAGAGATAGGAGCGCACCTCCTCGCGGCAGACGTGCTCCGTGACCTCGATGCCCGCGGCGCGCAGCTGGGCGATGCCCTGGCCGTTGACGCGCGGGTGGGGGTCCCGGATGCCGACGACGACGCGGGCCAGTCCCCGCTCAATGATGGCCTGTGAGCAGGGCGGCGTGCGTCCGAAGAAGCAGCACGGCTCCACGGTCGTGTACAGGGTGCCCCCCCGCACCTCATGACCGCGGCGCTCCGCGTCCAGGAAGGCGGAGGCCTCGGCGTGCGGCTGGTAGGGAGGCTGCGTGTACCCGGAACCCACGACGCGCCCGTCCACGACGATGACGCACCCCACGTAGGGATTGTCGCCGGTGTGGCCCTTGGCCTGCTCGCCGAGCTCGATGGCCAGCCGCATCCAGGCCTCGTCCTGGGCGGCCATGGCCGCCCCGGAAGCGGGGCCCGGTGAGGAGCTGACGGCGGGAGAGAGGGGCTTGGACATGGGTTCGACCCGACGGGGTCAGCCGAAGGAGCAGTCCTTCCCGCGTGTCGGCAGGCTGGAGGACTCCTGGGACAGGTACGTGTCGACGGCCTTCGCCGCCTCGCGTCCGTCCGAGAAGGCCCAGACGATGAGGCTCGCCCCACGGCTCGCGTCGCCCGCGCAGAACACGCCGTCCGCCGACGTGGCGAAACGCGAGTCCACCAGCACGGTGCCGCGGGGGCTGAGCTTCACGCCCAGCTCCTCCGCCAGCCGTCCCGTGTCCGGCCCCGTGAAGCCCATGGCCAGCACCAGCAGGTCCACCTCGTAGGTGACCTCTGAGCCGGGCACCTCCACCAGCCGGGGCGCTCCGCCCGCCTCGCGCTGCAGCTCCACCCGCACCGCGTGCAGCGCCCGCAGCTTGCCGTTCTCGCCCTCCAGCCGCTTCGTCATCAACCCGAACTCGCGCGCCCCGCCCTCCTCCTGGCTGGACGAGGTGCGGAAGATGATCGGCCAGCGCGGCCACGGGCTGTTCTCCGAGCGCCCCCTGGGCGGCATGGGCATCAGCTCCACCTGCGTCACGCTCTCGGCGCCCTGGCGCAGCGCCGTGCCCAGGCAGTCCGAGCCCGTGTCACCGCCACCGAGGATGAGCACCTTCCGCCCCGAGGCGTTCAACCGGGGCTCGCGCGTGGCCAGGCCCGCCACCACCCGGTTCTGGTGCTCCAGGTAGTCCATGGCCTGCACCACGCCGGACAGCTCACGCCCGGGAACCTCGAGCTCCCTGGCGCGCCTGGCGCCCATGGCCAGCACCACCGCGTCATACTGCTCGCGCAGCGCGCGGAAGCCCGGCTCGAGGCCCACGTCCACGCCGCAGCGGAACTCCACGCCCTCGGCCTCCATCAGCCTCAGCCGCCGGTCCAGCACCGACTTCTCCAGCTTGAAGTCCGGAATGCCGTAGCGCAGCAGCCCACCGGGCCGGTCGTCCCGCTCGTACACGGTGACGTGGTGCCCCGCCTGGTTGAGCTGCGCCGCCGCCGCCAGCCCCGCCGGTCCCGAGCCCACCACCGCCACGCGCTTGCCGGTGCGGCTCACCGGAGGCCGGGCTCGCACCCACCCCTCGGCGAAGGCCCGCTCGATGATCTCCTTCTCCATCTGCTCGATGGTCACCGGATCCTGGTCGATGTTGAGGACGCAGGCGGCCTCGCACGGCGCCGGGCACAGCCGACCGGTGAACTCGGGGAAGTTGTTGGTGCCGCTCAGCGCGAGGAAGGCTTCCTTCCACTTGCCCCGGAACACCGCGTCATTGAACTCGGGGATGGGGTTGCCCAGCGGACAGCCCTGGTGACAGAAGGGCACGCCACAGTCCATGCACCGCCCCGCCTGCCGCTTCGCCTCGTCGGCGGACAGCGGGAGCACGAACTCGCGGGAGTCCGCCACGCGCTCGGACTTCTCCCGCTTGGGGGCGGACACTCGCTGCCACTCCATGAAACCGGTCGTCTTGCCCATGGCTCAGCGCTCCCCTCCCACGACCTGGAGACGCGGCATGGCGGCCGAAGGCGGCTTGCGGGCCGCCCGGCGCGCCTGAAGCACGCGCTTGTAATCGGTGGGCATCACCTTCACGAACTGCGGCACCATCAGCTCCCAGTTGTCGAGCACCCGCTGCGCCAGCGTGCTGCGCGTGTGGTGCAGGTGCCGTTCGATCATCCCGTGCACGAGCCAGATCTCCGACTCGTCCACCAGCGACTCCAGCTCCACCATCTCCAGGTTGCAGCGCTCGCGGAAGGAGCGCTCGCGGTCGAGCACGAAGGCGATACCGCCACTCATGCCCGCGGCGAAGTTGCGCCCGGTGGGCCCGAGCACCACCACCACACCGCCCGTCATGTACTCGCAGCCGTGGTCGCCCACGCCCTCGACGACGGCCTGGGCGCCGCTGTTGCGCACCGCGAAGCGCTCGCCCGCGAGCCCGCGCAGGTACACCTCGCCGGCCGTGGCGCCATAGAGGACGGTGTTGCCCACCAGCACGTTCTCCTCGGGGAGGAAGCGGCTGCCCTCGGGCGGGTAGACGATGACGCGCCCGCCGGACAGGCCCTTGCCGAGGTAGTCGTTGGCATCCCCCTCCAGCTCCAGCGTCACGCCGCTGGTGAGGAACGCCCCGAAGCTCTGTCCCGCCGAGCCCTGAAGCCGGACGCGGAGCTGCCCGTCCGGCAGCCCTCGCGCTCCATAGCGCCGGGCGATCTCACCCGACAGCATGGCTCCCACGGCGCGGTGCGTGTTGCTCACCGGGCGGACCAGCAGCGTGGGCGCTCCGCCCTCCAGCGTGGCCTTCGCGCGCTGGAGGATGTCGTGGTCCAGGTGCTCCGACACGTCCTTGGTCTGCGGCGTGTCGCAGTGACGGGCCTCGATCTCCGGGGCGCTGGGCGGCGTCAACATACCGGAGAGGTCCACCCGCGCCGCCTTCCAGTGCTCCGCCTTGGGGCGCTGCCGCAGCAGGTCCACCCGGCCCACCAGCTCGTCCAGCTTGCGCACGCCCAGGGCCGCCATCTGGCGCCGCAGGTCCTCGGCCACCATGAAGAAGAAGTTCACCACGTGCTCGGGCTTGCCGTGGAAGCGCTCGCGCAGGCCCGCGTCCTGGGTGGCGATGCCCACCGAGCACGTATTGAGGTGGCACTTGCGCAGCATGATGCACCCGAGCGCGATGAGGCTCGCGGTGGCCATGCCGTACTCCTCGGCGCCCAGCAGCGTGGCGACGAGCACGTCCCGGGCGGTGCGCAGGCCGCCGTCCACCTGCACCCGGATGCGCCCGCGCAGGCCGTTGTGCACCAGCACCTGCTGCGCCTCGGCCAGTCCCAGCTCCCAGGGCAGGCCCGCGTGCTTGATGCTCGAGAGCGGCGAGGCGCCCGTTCCACCCTCGTAGCCGGAGATGACCACCCCGCCCGCGCCGGCCTTGGCCACACCCGCGGCGATGGTGCCCACACCCACCTCGCTCACCAGCTTCACGCTCACCCGCGCCGCCGGGTTCACCGACTGCAGGTCGTAGATGAGCTGCGCCAGGTCCTCGATGGAGTAGATGTCGTGGTGCGGCGGCGGGGAGATGAGCGTCACGCCCGGGGTGGACCAGCGCACCCGCGCGATGCGCTCGTCCACCTTGTGGCCCGGCAGCTGCCCGCCCTCGCCGGGCTTGGCGCCCTGGGCCATCTTGATCTGCAGCTCGACCGCGTTGACCAGGTACTCGGTGGTGACGCCGAAGCGCGCGCTGGCCACCTGCTTGATGGCGCTGCGGCGCAGATCCCCGTTCTCGTCCGGCGAGTAGCGGCGCGACTCCTCGCCACCCTCACCGCTGTTGGAGCGCCCGCCCAGGCGGTTCATCGCGATGGCCAGCGTCTCGTGGGCCTCGGCGCTGATGGAGCCGAAGGACATGGCACCGGTGACGAAGCGCTTGACGATCTCGCTCGCCGGCTCCACCTCCTCCAGCGGCACGGGGGTACAGCCCTCCGTCACCACCTCCAACAGCCCGCGCAGGTTGCAGTGCGCGCGCGTCTCGTCGTCGGCCAGCCGCGAGAACTCGGCGAACAGCGCGGCGTCATTCGTGCGCGCCGCCTGCTGGAGCTTCGCGATGGTGGCCGGGTTCCACTTGTGCGTCTCGCCCCGGCGGCGCCACTGGTACTGGCCGCCCACGGGGAGCTGCTCCGCCTCGAAGGCAGAGGCCTCGTCGAAGCCGCGCGCGTGCCGCTCCCGCACCTCGCGCCCCAGCTCCGGCAGGCCCACGCCCTCCACCCGCGAGGGCGTCCCGGTGAAGTGCCGCTCCACCAGCTTGCGCTCCAGGCCCACCGCCTCGAAGAGCTGCGAGCCGCGGTAGGACTGCAGCGTGGAGATGCCCATCTTGGACATCACCTTCAGCAGGCCCTCCTCGATGGCGTGGACGAAGTTCTCCTGCGCCTTCTCGTGGTCCACCGGCAGCTCGCCCGCGTCCGCCAGGGCGCGCAGCGTGTCCAGCGCGAGGTAGGGGTTCACCGCCGAGACGCCGTAGCCGAAGAGGCAGGCGAAGTGGTGCACCTCACGCGCCTCGGCCGTCTCCAGCACGAGGCCCGTGTACATACGGGTACCGTCGCGCACCAGCCGCTGGTGCACCGCGGACACGGCCAGCAGCGCGGGGATGGCGCCATGGGCCGCGTCCACGCCCCGGTCGCTCAGCACGAGGATGCTCGCGCCCGCGTCCACCGCCTCCACGGCCTCGGTGCACAGCCGCTCCACGGCCTCCTCCAGCGCGCGCTCGCCCGCGCCCACCGGGTACAGCAGGCTCAGCCGGTGCGTCTCGAAGATGCCCTCGTTGCTGATGGCGGCCAGCTTCGCCAGCTCACCATTGGTGAGGATGGGGCCCGGCAGCGACAACCGGTGACACTGCTCCGGCGTCTCCTCGAAGGTGTTACCTTCCGGCCCCAGCCCGGTGGCCAGCGTCATCACCAGCGACTCGCGGATGGGGTCGATGGGCGGGTTGGTGACCTGCGCGAAGAGCTGGTGGAAGTAGTTGTAGAGCGTGGGCGCCTGGTCGCTGAGCACCGCCAGCGGCGTGTCCGTGCCCATGGAGCCCACCGGCTCCTTGCCCGTCTCGGCCATGGGCCGCAGGAGCAGCCGTACGTCCTCGTCCGAGTAGCCGAAGGCACGCTGGAGCCGCCACAGCTCCTCGCCACCCAGGCGAGGGGGCGCTGGGACGGTGGGCAGGTCGTCGAAGTGGAAGACGTTGCGCTGGAGCCACCTCCGGTAGGGCCAGCGCGTGGAGATGTCGCGCTTGACCTCCTCGTCCTCGAGGATGCGGCCCTCGGTGATGTCCACCAGCAGCATGCGGCCGGGGGTGAGGCGGCCCTTGCGGCGGATCTGCGCTGCGGGCACGTCGATGACGCCCGTCTCCGAGGCGAGGATGATGCGCTCGTCCTCGGTGACGAGGTAGCGCGCGGGGCGCAGGCCGTTGCGGTCCAGCGTGGCGCCGATGAGCTGGCCGTCCGTGAAGGCGATGGCCGCCGGCCCGTCCCACGGCTCCATGAGCGAGCTGGAGTACTCGTAGAAGGCGCGACGCTCGTCGCTCATCAGCGTGTGGCCCTCCCACGCCTCCGGAATCATCATCATCATGGCGTGGGGGAGCTGACGCCCGCCCAGGTACAGCAGCTCCACCATGTTGTCGAACTGCGCCGAGTCGCTCTTGCCCGGGACGATGAGGGGGAAGAGGGGCTCCAGGCTGCCGCCGAAGCGGGCCGACTGCAGCAGCCCGCGCCGCGCGTTCATCCAGTTGCGGTTGCCGTGCAGCGTGTTGATTTCACCGTTGTGCGCGATGTAGCGGAACGGCTGCGCCAGCTCCCACGTGGGGAAGGTGTTGGTGGAGAAGCGCGAGTGCACCAGGCCCAGCGCGCTCACGAACTCGGGGTGCTGCAGGTCCACGTAGAAGCGCGGGAGCTGCCTGGGCAGGAGCAGGCCCTTGTAGATGAGCGTCTCCGAGGAGAAGCTGGCCACGTGGAACTGGCCGTCCGGGTCCAGCGCGCGCTCGCGGATGCGCCGCTCGGCCAGCTTGCGGATGCGGTACAGCTTGCGCTCGAAGGCGCTGGGCACCACACGGCGCCGGGCGACGAAGAGCTGCCGGATGACGGGCGCTCCCTCGCGTGCCAGCCGGCCCAGGTACGAGGGCTCCACCGGCACGTCCCTCCAGCCGAGCACACGCTGGCCCTCGTCGGCGGCCACCTGCTCCAGCGCCGCCTCGCAGGCGATGCGCGCCTCCGTGTCCGAGGGGAGGAACACCATGCCCACGGCGTACTGGCGGCGCGGGGGCAGCGCGAAGCCCAGCCGCTCGCGCTCGAAGAAGCGGTGGGGCAGCTGCACGAGGATGCCGGCGCCGTCTCCCGTCTCGGGATCCCGCCCCGCCGCCGCCCGGTGGCTCAACCGGTTGAGCAACTCCAGGGCGTCGTCGACGATGGCACGCGACTTCTCGCCCCGGATGTGGGCCACGAAGCCCACTCCACAGGCATCGTGCTCGGTGTCCGGCTCGTACAGCCCATAGCGTCCCGGGCCTTGCGACATCAGTGCTCCCTCGCGGCGGTTGGAAATCCGTTCAACCAGAAGAGTCAGTCTATTGCGCCGCGTCAGGTGACGGAAAGAAGAACACGATGTCGCCAGCCCGCAGGCGCCCGGAGCGGGCAACGGAGCGAGGGCCCGGGCGTCCATGACACGGGGGTGACGGGAGTGTGGAGTTCGCTCAACTCCGCCCCACCCCGAGCCCGATAGGCGACTTCTCTCGAAGTCTTCACCTTCTCAGGCACCCACGACGAGGACGTCGTGGGCAGGGAGGGGAGACGTGATGATGCGAAAGCCCGAGATGAAGGGGGGCGGAGGTGTACTGGCCGCCCTCGTGATGCTGACCTGCGCCCAGGTGGGATGGGCGGACACCGGGGACAGATATGAGCAGTTGCAACCATCGAGCCCCCGCGTGCTCGTCTACCGGCCGGAGACCTCGTCCGCGGTGGACCCGCGCGACACCTGGGACTCGGAGGAGGAGCACGAGGGGCCGCCAGGGTCCATTCGTGTCTTCTACCCGGTGCGCGGACAGTCCACGAGCGGCGTGTGCTGGATGGGCGTGGCCGTGGACAGCCGGGGCAATGTGTACCCGTCCTTCGGCAACGTCTCCCGCATCCGCCCCGATGGAACGCTCGTCAACGGGGTCGATGACATGAACTACTTCGCGACGGGGGGCTTGGGCTTCTGGATCGCGCTCGATGAGGAGGGAGGGTTCTTCTACAACGGGGGCGGCACGGAGCTCTTCTCCGCGCCCTTCAGCGAGGGCAGCACCTTCTCTCCACTCATCTCGGGACTGGAGGGGCCCGATGGCATCACCCTGGGGCAGGGGCCCCTCGCGGGAAGCCTCTTCGTGACCGAGCCCTTCGTGAACCGGGTCAGCCGCGTGACGCTCGCTCCGCTGGGGCTGAGCGTCTTCAGCTCGGGGTCGCCGCTCCTCGTGAGCCCGGAGTCGATCGCCAGCGCCCCGGACGGCACCCTGTACGTGGTGAGCCTGGGCGCCACGCCTCCCGCGCTCATCCGCATCGCCCCCGATGGGACTCCGAGTCTCTTCGCCACGGGGACGGACAGCCAGGTCAACAGGTCGGTCGCGGTGGACCGCGCCGGCAACGTCTACTGGAGCCGGGCGGACGGCTTCGTGAAGTATGACGCGAGCGGCGCGGTGGTCGGGATGCTGCCGGGGCCACCGGACAAACCGGCCTTCGGCAACCCGATGGGAGCCGCCTTCGACCGGCATGGCAACCTCTTCGTCGTCGACAACGGCGAATGCAAGAAGGTCTACGAGTACCTGAGGGTGGGCGACATGGCGGGCCCGGTCTCCATCGACATCGAGCCAGGGGACGACACGAACGAGGTCGACCTGGATCGTCACTCCAGGGTGAAGGTGGCCATCCTGAGCACGGCGGAGTTCGATGCCACGCGGGTGTCGCCGTCGACGGTGCGCTTCGGGGCCACCGGCACGGAGGCCCGTCCGGTGAGCCACTCCCGCAAGGACGTGAACGGGGATGGGCGGCTCGACAAGGTGCTGTGCTTCAAGGTGCAGCAGACGGACCTCACGTGCGACAGCACCTCGGCCGTGCTCACGGGCCGCACCCGGGACGACACGTCCTTCCGCGGCACGGGCGCGGTGAGGCCCACGGGCCACGAGTGCCGGTGAGTCGGCTCAGGGAAGCATGAGGGCTTCCAGGGGGACGCGCTCCAGGAGGGAGGAGCGCTCCTCCGGGCGGCCACGCTCCTCGGAGGGCCCCAGGGTGGCGTGCACGGCGGCGAGCAGGTCCGCCTCGCGGTAGGGCCGCGAGCACAGGGAGTGCTCCGGCTGGGCCCAGGCGGGGCGCGAGGCCCCGGCGAGCACGATGGGAATGGGCCGGGCGCGCGGCAGCTCCGCGAAGGCCGCCAGGAAGAGCCCCAACTGGGTGGGAGGAGCGCTGGACGACAGCAGCACCAGATCCACCGGCAGGGACGAGGCCCGGCGCAGCGCGTCCACGCCGTCGTGCGCGGTGAGGACCTCGAAGCCCCCGGCGCGCAGCACGCGCTCGGCCACCACTTCGTGGGCCCGATCCTCGTCGAGCAGCAGCACCCGGCGCGGCAGCCGGCGGACCTCGTTCACGGGCATGCGCGGCAGCCCCAGGGTGAAGATGGAGCCCTCGCCCTCGGCGCTCGCCACCGACAGCGAGCCCCCGTGCAGCCGCGCGATGGAGTGGCTGATGAAGAGGCCCAGCCCCAGCCCGCCGAAGTGGCGGTGCGAGGCGTTGCCCGCCCGGTAGAAGCGCTGGAAGAGCCGCGCCTGGTCCTGCGCGGGGATGCCGATGCCCCTGTCCTTCACGTGGATGCGCGCCTCCCCGTGCACCACCTCCACCTCCACGCAGATGGGGTCGCCCTTGGGGCTGTACTTGTGCGCGTTCTCCAGCAGGTTGACGAGCACCTGCTCCAGCCGGTCCCGGTCTCCCTGGACCCAGAGGCGCTCGCGCGGCACCGTCAGGGTGAAGGGGCGCTCGCAGGTGTGGCGGAACTGGTCCACCACCTCCGCCACCAGGTGGCCCATCTCCAGGGGCGCGGGCAGCAGTGTCAACCGTCCTCCCTCCAATCGCGACACATCCAGCAGGCCGTTGACCAGCCCCGCCAGCCGATCCACCTGGCGCTTCGACTTGAGGACGCTGGAGGGCTCCACGGGCAGCCCCTGCGCGAGCCGGCGCTCCATGGAGTGGAGCAGGAGCTTGAGCGGGGTGAGGGGCGTCTTCAGCTCGTGCGAGGCGATGGACATGAACTCCTCGCGCACCCGGAGGGCCGCCTGGGCCTCTCGCAGCAGGCGGGCGTTCTCCACCGTGACCGCCACCTGCCCGGCAGCCGCGCTCCACAGCTCCAGCTCGCGCAGGGAGAAGGAGGTGCCCTGCTCCTTGTAGAGGACGAGCAGGCCCACGGCGCGCCGGGGGGACAGCAGCGGCACCGCGGCGAAGATGGAGCCCACGGAGTCGCCGTAGCCGCGCTGGACACCGATCTGGGGCTGCCGGGTGACGAGCGCCGCCTCGAAGGAGTCGGCGTGGTCCTCGAGCGCGTCCTCGGGGGACTCGGTGCTGGCCAGGTCGGACACGGCCACGCGGCGCAGGGGCTGACCCTCCTCGGCGAGGTACACCTCGGCGCGGCGGACCTGGGCGCAGCGCACCACGGCCAGCACCGCGGCCTTGCACACGGCGTCCACGTCCAGCGTCTCGCCCACCTCGCGGGCGATCTCCTGAAGGGCCTGGGCGAAGGCGACCTCGTCATCGACCCCGGAGGGCTCGAAGAGGAGCCAGGCGCCGGGGGCGGCGCCCGTGCGGCAGGGGCGGGCCTGGATGCGCATCTGCTTGAGGCCCGAGGTGATGACATGACCCGAGTGACCCTGGCCCTCGCGCAGGGAGCGCTCCAGGGCATCGCGGCCGCGGCCCCCCTCGAGGACGGACAGCAGCGGGTCTCCCACCTTCAACTCCATCCCGGTCTTGGCGTTGAAGTCCGGCTCCAGCCATTCGACGCACAGGTCCGGACCCAGCCGGACAACGGCCTGGGGGACACACGCGAGGATGTCCTGGAAGTCGGAGGGCAGCATGCGGGACAAGAAGTTGAGTACGCCCAGCCCATCGGACACACAAGACGGGCCGCCTCATCCTGCTCCCCCCTGGACACCAGGGGCGTTGAACCCCCGACAGGAGGGGGGCCTGGCGTGGGGGAGAGCGTTCACCACTGAGAGGCTGCAATCCTCCCAGTGTGTGTTAGACGACACCCCGCCATGCCTTCCCAGCCCACCAAGGACCTGAAGACCTTCCCGAACCCGGCGCCGGAGCGCGACTACGAGATCACGTTCGACGTCCCGGAGTTCACGTGCCTCTGCCCGCTGACGGGGCAACCAGACTTCGCGAAGTTCCGGATCCGCTATGTGCCGGACGAGCTGTGCGTGGAGCTGAAGAGCCTGAAGCTCTACATGTGGTCGTACCGGGACGAGGGAGCCTTCCACGAGAAGGTGACGAACACGATCGCGGACGACATCGTGCGAGCCATCCAACCGAGGCAGCTGTCGGTGGAGGGGGACTTCTTCGTGCGAGGAGGAATCGGGACGATCGTGACGGTGCGTCACGAGAAGAAGGGCAAGGGAGCGAAGGGGGCGAAGAAGAACACCCCGGCGCGCCGCAAGTAGAGAAATGAGCCCCGGGTTGCCCCCGTGTGCCAACCCCTCTCCCCCTGGGAGAGGGTCGGGGTGAGGGTCTACCCAAGGGGACCCGGACCCTACTGAGCGCTCTTCATCTTCTCTTCGAGCTCCTGTGCGCGCTGATCGGCATCGGACTCGATGCGGCTGGCGGACTCACGGACGTTGTCGAGCTGCCGCTTGGGAGCACTGTCTCCCTCAGCGGAGGAGCTCCGGGCCGAGGAGTGCTCGAGCGCATACCAGGCCGCGCCGGCGATGAGAGCAATGGCGAAGACGGCGGTGACGATTCTGCCCATGGCGAGCTCCGGGGAAGCGCGAGTTAGCGGAGGGTCAACTGCCGCACGAGCCCCATCCAATAGGACTGAGTAAACGCGAGCCCGGCGCCGAGACCGGCGGCGGCGGTGGCGGCGGCGAGGAGCCAGGGGACCCAGGCGCGAGGAGGGCGGGCCTGCAATTCGAAGTCCTCGACGATGCTCAGCTCCTCCTGGGTGAGATGGGCGAGGGCCTCGGTCTCGGTGAGCTTCTGGCGGTGGCGGAGGAAGCCGACGAGGAAGGCCTCGTAGGACATGCGCACATGCTGAGCGAGGAAGGACTCCAGCTCGCGGCGCATGGCGGCGGCGTTGGGGAAACGGTCCTCGGGCTTCACCTGGAGGGCGCGCTGGATGATGTCGGCCAGGGGCTTGGGGACCTGGGGGGCGACCTTGCTCAGGGGGGTGTAGTCGCCATCGCGGATGCGGGCGAAGACCTCGCCGGCGTTGCGGCCGAGGAAGGGGCGGCCGCCGGAGAGGGCCTCGTAGAGGAGAACCCCGAGCGCGAACAGGTCCGTGCGTCCGTCCACGGGCGCGCCCGTGACCTGTTCAGGGGACATGTACGAGGGGGTGCCCACGGCCATGCCCTGGGCGGTGAGGGCCTCCAGGCCGACGTCCTTGGCGACACCGAAGTCCATCAGCTTCACGTCGCCGGCCTTGGTGAGCATCACGTTGGCGGGCTTGAGGTCGCGGTGGATGATGCGGCGGAAGTGCGCGTGCTCGAGCGCCCCGGCGATGCGGGCGCCGACGGCGGCACCCACCTCGGGGGGCAGCGGCCCTTCCTTGATGAGCTCGTGCAGGGTGGGCCCGTCCACGAACTCCATGACCATGAAGAGGACGTCGTTCTTCTCCACCAGGTCGTAGAGGGTGACGATGTTCTGGTGGCGGAAGGCGGCGAGCGCGAGCGCCTCGCGGCGGAAGCGGGAGACGGCCTCCTTGTCGCGGACGGGGTCGGCGAGCATCTCCTTGATGGCGACCTCGCGCTGGAGCATCTCGTGGAGACCCCGGTAGACCTGGGCCATGCCGCCGCGGCCCAGCTCTCCGAGTACGCGGTAGGCGCCTATCTTCCGGTGTCTGACAACGGGCTTCTCGGTGGAAGGCACGGACCGGAGGCTAGCGAATCCAGGAGCGCGGCGTCGACACGCCCAGAGTGCAGACAGCCGGGCGGTAGAAATCTCCACATACGGAAAGCGAGAGGACGAGAAGAGCCGCGGGCACGCTGCTACTGTGCGCGCGCCATGAAGAAGCTGATCCTCCTTCCCGCCCTCCTCATCGCCCTGCCGGGCTGCCTCGTCATCCGCGATACCCGCTACGTGCCCTCCCGCTCCAGGGACAGGGACCCCGAGTGCCACCCCAGCCAGTACTGGGATGGGCACAAGTGCCGCCACAAGGGCAAGGGCAAGGGCGCGCGCAAGCACGACGACTGAGACGCACGGGACACCGACACCGAGCGGACACGGATGGGATCACCGGCCCCAGAGACCCTCACCCCTACCCTCTCCCGAAGGGAGAGGGAGATGCTGTCCGCGCAGACACGGGGGCAACGCATCACCCTGCTCGACGGGGGCGCCGAGGCCTACCCTCGCATGCTGGAGGCCATCGCCTCGGCCACCCGGCGCGTGCACCTGGAGGTGTACGCCTTCGAGCGCGAGGGCGTGGGCTCGCGCTTCGTCTCGGCCCTCACCGCCGCGGCCCACCGGGGCGTGGAGGTGAAGGTCATCGTCGACGGCTGGGGCACCATCGGCGGGAGCCGCGCGCTCGCGGACACCCTGCGCGCGTCCGGCATCAAGGTCCGCATCCACAACCCGCTCACCTCCATCCTCCACGGCCGCATCTGGCGCAACCACCGGAAGATCCTCCTCGTGGATGACACGGTGGCCTTCCTCGGGGGCATCAACATCGGGGACCACTACGCCACCGAGGAGGGGCGGCCGGGGTGGGCGGACCTGGCGCTGGAGCTGCGGGGCGACATCTGCGCGCGGCTCGGTGCCCGGCTCACCGCGGGGGCGTCCACGCTGGAGGCGGGCCCGGTGCGGCTGCTGCTGTCCGGCTTCGGCGGAGGGTGGCGCCTGAGGGCGCGCTACCTGGCGGCGCTGGCGCAGTCCCGGGAGAAGGTGGTGCTGGCCCACGCGTACTTCCTGCCGGACCGAGGCTTCGTGCGCGCCCTCAAACGGGCGGCGAAGCGGGGGGTGGAGGTGAACCTGCTGCTGGCCGGCCGCAGCGACGTCCCCTTCGCCCGCGCGGCCACCATGCGCCTGTACCGCACCCTGCTGCACGCGGGCGTGCGCATCCACGAGTGGACGGCCACCACGCTGCACGCCAAGGCGGCGGTGGTGGACGGGCGGCGGCTGCTGGTGGGCAGCTTCAACCTCGACCCCCTCTCGCTGGTGAACCTGGAGACGCTGGTGGAGGTGGAGGACGCCGACGTCGCCGAGGGGGCCACCCACTGGATGGAGCGGCACATGGCCCAGGCCCGGCCGGTGGGCCTGGAGGACTGCGCGCGCTCGGGCCTCCAGCGCTGGCTGCTGGACGTGGTGGGCCTGGCGGTGGCGCGCTTCGCCGAACACTTCGCCAGCTTCGTCGGCTCGCGGCGCATGCGCCGCCGGGACTGACGGCCCTCAGGCCCTGCCCATCACCCCGGACACCCGGGACACCGCGTCCAGGAGCTGCTCGAGCCGGAAGGGTTTCCTCAAGAAGGAGCGCCAGCGCCGCGGCTCCGACTCCGGCGGTGAAATCTCACTCATGAGGATGACGGGCACGCCCTTCAGCTCGGGACTCTTCGCCATCTGCTCGAGCACCTGCGGCCCGGAGAGGATGGGCATCATCACGTCCATGACGACGACGTCCGGGCGGTGCTTGCGCAGATATTCGAGGGCCTCCCGGCCATTCCCGCAGACGGCGACCTCGTAGCCCTCGTCCCGCAGGACGTCGGCCACGACCTGTTGCACGTCGAACTCGTCCTCGACGACCAGGATGTTCTTCACCGCTTGCCCCCGCCGCCCTTGCCTGACCTGCCGGCGCGCTTGACCGCCGTCCGCCGCGTCGTTGCCTTCCGGGTCCGGGGAGGCTTGTCTCCCGTCCCTCTCCCCTTCCCGTCTCCGTCGCGCACGCGCGCGTGCCCGCTGAGGAGGACCTCGGCGCTCTCGAAGGACTCGGCGACGTCGATGCCGTTGGAGGTGATGCGGAACTCTCGCAACGAGGTGTCATAGGCGCTCTCGCGCATCTTCATGACGGAGAGCAGCCGGAACATCTGCGAGCGCAGCTCCAGGTAGCGCAACACCACCACCGTCTCCACCACGTTGGCCAGCTCGGGGGTGGGCAGGTCGAGCTCGGGATGGAAGAGATCCAGCTCGTCGGTGATGACGGTCGTCACATCCTGCATGCGGAGCTGGTTGGTGAGGGCCGACAGGAAGCGGGGGATGCGGTCCGCATACACCGCCGCCGCGCGAAAGCCCTCGGCCCCGTCGATGAACAGGCGCCGGCGCTCCGTGTGCTTCTCATCGAGCCGCAGCTTCTCCAGGAGCTGCTCCGCCAGCGAGTCCATGAAGTGCTCCAGCGGCGGCTGCCACTCCAGCGTGATGCGGCCGTTCTTCACGTAGCGCTCCAGGGGGATGCCCACGTCCTCGGCCTTCTCGATGAGGCGGGGCGGCGGCTCGTAGAACCCGAAGTACGTCCCGCGCTGGCCCTGGCGTGCCCCCTCCACCAGGAAGGAGAGGCCCAGCAGCGTCTTGCCCGTCCCTGGCGCCCCCACCAGGGCGACGGTGGAGCCCGAGGGCACGCCCCCACCGACCATCTCGTCCAGCCGCTTCAGGCCGAACCCCATGCGGATGCGCTGCTCTCGAGCCTGCTCGGGCGGCTTGCTGAATTGAATCTCCGTGCGAGGGTGGATGATCAGCCCATCGTTGGTGATCTCCACCTCGTGACGGCCCCGGAGGTAGTCGCTGCCGCGGAACTTGTGCACCGTCAGCTCGCGCACGGCGCGCGGCCCGATGAGCTGGTCGGACAGCTCGATGACACCATCCACCAGCGCGTTCTCCACGTGCGAGCGCGAGCGCAGGTTGGAGAGCAGCAGCGTGGTGCAGCCCAGCAGGTTGGCCGCGGTCTGGAGCGCGTGCACGAACTCCCGGTAGGCCTGGGGACTGGAGGAGAACTGCTCCGCGCTCTCCATGCCATCGATGACGAAGAGGGTCGCCTTGCGCTCGCGCAGCGTGCGGCGGATGAGCTCGAGCAGTCCGGTGAAGCCCTCCTCACGCACCTCCTGATAGCCACTGATGTAGTAGAGCCTGTCGGGGAGGTACTCCTGCTTGAAGAAGCGCAGCGAGGAGAGGTGCGCCACCATCTTCGCGTGCGACTCGACGAGCAGGGTCATGTAGACGCACCGTCCGCCCTGCATCTCGATGTGATTGCAGCACAACTGGTTGGCGAAGATGGTCTTCCCGCTGCCTGGCGGCCCCATCACGGCATAGGCCCCGCCCGCCTTGAACCCCCCCTTGAGGATGAAGTCCAGGCGCCGGATGCCCGTCTGGACCCGCGCCTCCCCACCCCCGCCGCCCTCGCCCTCGTTCCGGGACTCACTCACTGACCACCTCCGTCACCTCCACCGGCAGGCGGATCGTGAAGCAGGAACCTCCACCCTCCCGCCCCGACACACCCACCGTGCCCCCATGGGCACGGGCAATCTCCCGGACGATGTACAGGCCGAGCCCCAGGCTCTCCACGCGGTGGCCCGAGGCGGCCCGCTCGAACGGGTTGAAGATGCGCTCCCTGTCTCCATCGGTCACGCCGATGCCCCGGTCCTCCACCCGCAGGGACACCGCCCCGTCCTGGAGCTCGGCACGCACCGAGATGGGCCCGCCCGCGCCATACTTGATGGCGTTGGTGACCAGGTTGCTGAGAGCCTGCTCCACCCGCAGTCTGTCCCAGTGGACCTCGACCAGAGGACAGTCCTCCGCCACCAGCGTCGAACCCGCCTGCCGGGACTGCTCGGTGAAGCGCTCGCACACCTCGCGCACCAGGGAGCCCAGCTCGAAGCGCTCACGGTCCAACACGAAGTGGTTGTTGCGGGCGCGGCTCACGTCGAGCAGGTTCTGTACCAGCACGCCCAGCCGGCGCACCTGCCGCAGGGCGGGCTCCAACCTCTCGGCCACCTGGCTCCCCGACAACTCCGTCTCGCGGCGGGCGCCCCGCTGCAGGCGCTCCAGCACGAGCTGGAGCACGGTGATGGGGGACTTGAGCTCGTGCGAGGCCACGGACAGGAAGCTGTCGCGGGCCTCGAGCGCCCGCCGCAGGTCCTCTTCCGCGTGCCGCCAAGGGCTGATGTCCTGGAAGGTCAGCGTCACCACGCCCGGCGAGCGGGAGCGGTCCACCCGGGAGTGAATCACGAACGTGCGGACTCCCTCGGGCGTCACCCAGCGGAACAACTCCCCCTCCAGCTGTTCACCTCGCGCGGCCCGCTGCACCGGGTGTTGCTCGGGTGGGAGGGGAGCGCCCTCGGCATCGAGCGCGGCGGTGGGAGGCACCAGGGAGAAGGGAAGCGCCCGTGCCGCCGCGTTGGTGAACAGGACGCGCGCGGACCCCTCTTCGAGCCGGACCACGGGAACCGTGAGGAAATCGAGAACGCTCTCCATGCCTGGCTGCTCGGACACTCCCGTCTCCCCACACAGCACGAACAGATGGCCCCCGGTGTCGCATGAGGTGACCGCAGTCCCCCAAGATGGGCATGGGGTCGACGACGGCAACCAGCCGAAACGAAACGCTTCGCGCCCCTCCGTCATCTGCTCGACGCTTCCGGCGAAGCCCCCGGGGCGGGACAAACCAGGGGAGCGAGCGCTCTTCACCCGGGGTTCAGTCCGGCGTCTACTGCAGCGCACTCCGCACCCGTCCGGGAGTGGAGCGGGAGGAGACCGTGAGAGCAGCCGTCTGGCATCCGTCCATGTCGCGAGCCATGCGGTATTGGGCGGCCCTGTTCCTCGTAGGGGTGCTCGTCGGCTGCACCAACATCTCCAAGAGGTGGACTCCTTCCGCGAGGGGCCAGGAGGTGTCATGGCTCAACTCTCCGTCAGGTCCAGCTCCGGCACCGCGACTCCTGCTGGCCATGAGCGACAGCCCGACGACGGGTGGGGAGCCCACCGGCCCAAATGTCCAGGGTTACAACGTCCCCGGCCGGAATCCGGATTCGGAGATGTCTTGGAAACTCTTCCTTGGAAACGCTTCGCACCGGATGATTGCTTACATCTACAAAGTGAATCACCCGCGAAGTATTGCCTTCTTCAACACCGAGACCCTCCCCTCCATCATCGAGAAAGCAAGGCTCGGGAACGCGTCCCAACTGCGCCCGGACGAGCGAGGTCTGCGCCCGGACATCACCGACGTCACCAGTCGGAGCCTCTTCGAGATCAAACCCTGGAATGCGCAGGGCCTCCAGGAAGGGCGCGAGGAGGCACGGACCTACCTGACCGCACTGAACCGGACCCTCCTGGTCGGAAGACCCTTCACAGGTGGCACGGATTTCAGCGGCGAAATCCTCATCTGCTTTGCCCGGGGACACTACATCTGGCACCTGGGATGGCAGACCACCGAGCCTGGAGTGGTCCAGTATCGATGGACCCGTAGCCAGCAACGCTTCGAATCAGCCGCAGCGGCGTATGAGGCGGGGCAATGGGTGGAGCTCACCGAGGAGGAGATGCGGCAGTATGGTGGGTGGGTGGGACAGGCCGTGGAGGGAATGGTCAGTCGACGTGAACGGCTCGCCACCTTCAGCGGAGCCGTTGGCATCGTCATCGAGGTCATCGGCAACACAGCGACAGCGTTCTTCTCGGGTGCGATTACAGGCCGGATGGGCTCGGGCTCGGGAGCCCAGCAGCCGCCCACCCAGGGAGGTGGACAGGTCATCCCATTCCCCGCGAGACCACCCCCCTCCGTGCCCCCAGCCCAGCTGCTAGCTGCCACGGGAATGTCCCTTCCTCGGTGATGACCCGATTTGGTAGGACGCACACCATGTCGCTTGGACAGCCTTCTTCGCTGCGAATGCCGTCCTTCCTGCATGGCACCTATTCCGCCGTCCACCAGAAGACGCGGAAGGAGGGCCTGCGATGCGGCGAACAGTATTTGAAGAATAGCTCCTTTCCCGCTCCTCTCGAGACGCTGGTGGTGCCCCCCGGTGAGGTGGTGATTGCGCACGAGGTCGTCGACTTCGCTCGCGAGCGCCCGGCTTGGCGGCTGTACATGGTGTCCCATGTCATGAGCGGTATGTCCGAAGCCCTGGACTGGCAGAACACATTTCCCATGAGGGATGCCTACGAGGCGTTCTTCCGCGAGACGCCCTGGGGCGCGCTGTACTTCGCGACTTCGCTGGAGGCCCCAAGGAGTGCGGAGCGCATGGCGCTGCGCCTCCAGGCGGTGCTGCGCTTCTGGGAAACCCTCCAGTCCGCTCGCTACCTCTTCAGTTCTCCGAATGCCGCGCTCACGCTCGAGGAACTGATGACCGCAGCCTGTGACTGGGCCATGGATGCATGGTGCCCGGTGGGCGAAGAAGCCTCGGTGCGCGCACGCCTGGAGACGGCGGCAGGTCACATGGCACGAGCCACGCGGGAAGACAGCATCGAGGCCATCTTCCGGGAAATGCCTCGGGCACTCGCGCATGCACGAAACCTGAAGCACCGGGACGTGGTGGCCCATCCCACCTTCCAGCGCCAGCGACTGACAACACTCGACCCACTGGCTTTCGAGCGGGTGTCTGGCGCGTGCACATCGGATCTTCTCGAGAAGTTATATGACTGGGACCATGAGCTCGGGATGCATTAGGCGCGCGTCACCCCGAAGTCTGCGGCACCTGCCGTGAGGGCGTGGGCGCATCCGGGGCCGTGGCGTGGCGCAGCGCCTCCAACGGCTTGGGGTCCTGGTGGCTGTTGCGCTTCGCCCGCTCCATCAGCACCGACTGGCTGCGCACCTGGTGTCCATTCCTTCCCACCGGCACGTAGGAGCCGTCCACCTGCAGCCTCCGCGCCTTCACGTTGTCCGCGAGCGCGACGCCCAGCACCTCGTCCAGCAACCGCTGGCGGATGGCCGGGTCCTCCACGGGGAACATCACCTCCACGCGGCGCAGGAAGTTGCGCGGCATCCAGTCCGCGCTGCTCATCCACACCTCCGGGTTGGCACCCGCTCCGAAGGCGAACACCCGGCTGTGCTCCAGGAAGCGGTCCACCACGCTCGTCACGCGGATGCGCTCGCTCACGCCCGGCCCTCCCGGCCGCAGGCAGCAGATGCCTCGCACCAGCAGGTCGATGTCCACCCCCGCCTGGCTGGCCGCGTAGAGGGCGCGGATGACGGTGGCGTCCACCAGCGAGTTCATCTTCGCCACGATGCGCGCGGGCTCGCCGCGCCGGGCCTTCTCCGCCTCGCGCTGGATGAGCGAGAGCACCCGCTCCTGCAGGCCCATGGGCGCCACCGCCAGCCGCTTCCACTGCGGCGCCACCGCGTAGCCGGTGAGCATGTTGAAGAGCGCGCTGACGTCGTCCGCTATCTCCTCGCGCGAGGTGAAGAGCGACAGGTCCGTGTACAGGCGCGCGGTGTGGGGGTTGTAGTTGCCCGTGCCCAGGTGCACGTAACGGCGGATGCCGTTGCCCTCACGGCGCACCACCAGCACCACCTTGGCGTGCGTCTTCAGGCCGATGAGGCCGTAGACGACGTGCACCCCGCTCTCCTCCATCTTCCGCGCCCAGGCGATGTTGTTGGCCTCGTCCAGGCGGGCTTTTATCTCCACCAGCACCGCCACCTGCTTGCCGTTCTCCACCGCGCGCGACAGCGCCCGGGCAATGGGACTGTCCCCACTGGTGCGGTACAGCGTCTGCTTGATGGCCAGGACATCCGGATCCTCCGCGGCCTCCTCCAGCAAGCGCACCACCGGGTCGAAGGACTCGTAGGGGTGGTGCAGGAGGATGTCCCGTTCGGCGACGACCCCGAAGAGCGACTCGACGTCGCGCAGCACCGGAGGCACAGCGGGCACGAAGGGCTCCACGCGCAACTCCGGCCGGGGCTCGACATCCAGGAGCCCCATCAAATCCGAGGGCTGCAACGGCGCCTGCTGCCGGTACACATCCATGGGCCCCAGCTTCAGGGCCGCGGTGAGCAGGGACTCGATTTGAGGGCTGGCCGAGGCGTCCAGCTCCAGGCGCACCGCGGCGCCCCGGTCCCGCCGGCGCAGCTCGTCCTGGATGGTGGAGAGCAGATCCTCGCTCTCCTCATCGTCCACGTTGAGGTCCCAGTTGCGCGTCACGCGGAAGGCGGTGGTGTGCTCCACCACGTAGCCGGGGAAGAGGTCGGCCGCGCACAGGGCGATGACCTCGCCCAGCAGCAGGAACGCGAGGCCCTTGTCCACCGGCATGGGCACCAGCTGGCGGAGCACGCTGGGCACCTGCACCACGGCCAGCGAGGAGCTGCGCGCGTTGCGCCGGCGCTTGGGGCCCTCGCGCCGCAGCAGCACCGCCACGTTGAGGGACTTGTTGCGCAGGTGGGGAAAGGGGTGGCCCGGATCCACCGCCAGCGGGGTGAGGGCCGGGAAGACGGAGGTGGTGAACCAGGTGCGCGCGGCCGCCTTCTGCTCCGCCGTCAGCTTGTCCCGGGTGAGGACGCTGACGCCCGCGGCCGTCAGCCCGGGCTGGAGCTCCTCCACCCAGAGGCGCGAGGCCGAGTCCACCAGCCTGTGGACGCGCTCGCTGATGGCGCTGAGCTGCTCCGCGGGCAGCATGCCGTCCGCGGCCGTCTCGGCCACGCCGCTGGCCAGCTGCTGCTTCAGGCCCGCCACGCGGACCATGAAGAACTCGTCCAGGTTCGAGGAAGCGATGGCGAAGAACTTCAATCGCTCGTAGAGAGGGAGCTCACGGTCACGGGCGTCGTCCAGCACCCGCTCGTTGAAGGCCAGCCACGACAGCTCTCGGTTGATGAAGAGCTGTGGATCGTTGAATTGCACGGCCTGAGAGTCTTGCAGGTGGTCTGACACGTCACGTCACGGAGCTGTCACGAAACTCTATTAGAAGATGGGCCGGCCCGGCAGAGGGCCCCATGCTTCGAGCCGCAACCTTTCTCAAATCCTGAACCCATGCCCACCTCGTCCCTACAGCCCGTACTCGCCGCCATTGACGTGGGTACCAACGCCGTGCGCCTGGAGCTGGCCCGGCCGGATGCCGATGGCTCGCTCGAGACCCTGCACCAGGAGCGAGACCCCATCCGCCCTGGAGAGGGTGTCTTCTCCAGCGGTGAGATGCCGAAGGAGACGGCGGATCGCCTGCTGTCCACGCTGCGGCGCTACGCGGCGCTGTGCCGGCGGCACAAGGCGCGGGTGCGGGCGGTGGCCACCAGCGCGATGCGCGACGCGCGCAACCGCGATGAGATCGTCCAGCGGGTGCGCGACGAGGCGGGGCTGAACCTGGAGGTGGTGAGCGGCAAGGAGGAGGCGCGCCTCATCTGCCTGGGGGTGCTGCACCGCAAGCCGCCCCAGACGCGCTCGCTGCTGGTGGACATCGGCGGGGGCTCCACCGAGGTGGCCATCGCCACGGGCGAGCGGCCGGATGACCTGTGGAGCCTGCCGTTGGGCTCGGTGCGGCTGACGGAGATGTTCGACGCGGCCGGGAAGGTGACGCCCAAGCAGTTGCGGCTGATGCGCAGCTACGTGGAGGAGCAGATGCGCAAGGGCCTCCCCGAGCACCTCGCCCACCTGCCCCGGGTGGCGCTGGGCTCCTCCGGGACCATCAACGCGGTGGTGGGCTACGCGGCCAGCGAGGGCACCGGGCACGTCTCCCTGCGCCAGTTGCAGCAGGCGGTGGAGACGCTGGCGGAGATGCCCCCGGAGCGGCGGCGCAAGCGCTTCGACCCGAGGCGCGCGGACATCATCGTCGCGGGGGCCACCATCCTCGAGCGGGTGGCGAAGCACCTGGGCGTGGAGAGCGTCACCGCCGTGAACCGGGGCCTGCGCGATGGCCTGCTGGTGGACCTGCTGTACCGGCAGGACGAGACGCGCGAGGACCACTCGTTGGCGGACGCGGCGGTGGCCATGGGGCGGCGCCTCCTGTTCGACGAGAAGCACGCGCGCCAGGTGGCGAAGCTCGCGCTCACGCTCTTCGACGATCTGGCCGCGCTGCACAACCTGCCGCTCTCGTGCAGGCCGTACCTGGAGACCGCCGCGCTGCTGCACGACGTGGGCAACGCCGTCAGCTACGAGCGCCACCACAAGCACACCTATTACCTCATCCACCACGGCGACATCCCGGGTCTGGCGGATCGCGAGCGCGAGCTGGTGGCGCGGGTGGCGCGCTACCACCAACGCAGCCCGCCCGAGCTGAACCACTCGGGGATGGAGGGGCTGAGCCCCGCGGAAGCACGCCTGGTGCGAAAGCTGGCGACGCTGCTGCGCGTGGCGAACTCGCTGGACAGCAGTCACCACCAGCCGGTGAAGGAGCTGCGGGCCGTCAACGGCCGCGACGCGGTGTCCCTGCACCTCAAGAGCCGCCAGCCGGTGGACCTGGAGCTATGGAACGTGGAGCAGGAGACGAGCCTCTTCCGCCGCGTCTTCGGCAAGCGGCTCGCCCTGCACGTCGGCCGTTAGTGCGCGCCGGATGGAAAACGTCGTCGCGGCATGATTGCTCCTGCAACGGCATCGCGACTAAAAGTTCCTCCGCCGTACAACCAAGGAGGCACACGCATGAGCCAGGACAGCAAGAAGACGGAGCAGAAGGAGCAGCAGAAGGGCCAGCGCACCCCCGGCCGCAAGCTCACCCGTGAGGAGCTTGCCCAGGCCATGGGCGGTTCGAGCAAGGCCGCCATCCCCGGCTGCTGCACCCAGGGCTGCTGCGACAACGATCCCCGGTAGTCCCCCAGCCGTCACCTGAAGCCCTCGCACGCCGGGGCTGAACCGGGGCCCGTCAGGGCCTCGGAGGCGTGAACCCCCCTCAGTGCTCGCTGGATGGAAAACTTCGCGTCTCCCGGTACCGAGCCGCCGAGCCACCGTGACGTAATTGCTCCTGCAACGTCCTCTCCACTAAAACGCTCTGCGCCGTACCCCAACCAAGGAGGCACACGTATGAGCCAGGACAGCAAGAAGACGGAGCAGAAGGAGCAGCAGAAGAGCCAGCGCACCCCCGGCCGCAAGCTCACCCGTGAGGAGCTTGCCCAGGCCATGGGAGGTATGAGCAAGGCCGCCATCCCGGGCTGCTGCACCCAGGGCTGCTGCGAGTAGTCACATCGCCAGCCGTCCCATGATGCCCTCCGCACGCCGGGGCTGAACCGGGGCCCGTCAGGGCCTCGGAGGCGTGAGAATCCGACTGCCCCGGTCCCTGTTGTCCGGGGCAGTCCTTCCCTAGTGAAGCACCCGCCCTCTTCCCGCCCAATCCCCATGACGGACGATCGCTTCTGGTGGCCTTTCGAGCTCTCCCCCCGCGAGGAGCGGGCGTTCCTCGCGTTCCGTGAGCGGATGCGGCGCGAGCCGTGCACGCTGGACACGCGCTCCACCCAACTGGCCGCCGATCTGCTGGCGCACGCGATGGCCCGTCATGTCGCGGATGTGCTCGAGCGCGACTCGCTGCCGCACCTGGGGCACATCATCAACGGCTGGGGCAACGCCCGGCTGGGCAAGCGCACCATGCTCGAGGGCCTGGAGCGGTTCGTCCACCGCGACGAGGCCCGGCGCCCCTTCATCCTCCAGCGCGACGTGGAGGGCGAGTTCCATCCGTGGCAGAGCTTCGCCTACGTGGTGATGGCGGGCGTGGAGCCGGGGCTGCCGCTGCCCACGGTGGGGACCTCGTTCCGGGAGATCGCCCTCAACAGCCGCCAGCTCAACGTGACCGATGGCATCGAGCTGGGTCACCAGCTCTACGCGCTCGCGTACCTGGAGCCCGAGCCCCGGCAGGCGCCCTTCTTCATGGGCCAGCAGGCCCTGGACGTGCGGGGACTGATGGAGCAGGCGGTGGACGCGCACCACCACGGCGGCTTCCAGGTCTGCCGCAAGGTGCACCTCACCGAGGGCCTGTGCACCGCCGCCGCGCGCATCCGCGGCCTGGAGTCCTTCCGCGAGCCGGCCCAGGGCTTCCTGGAGGGACAGCTCGACATCCTCTTCCTGCTCGGCGCGGTGCTGGAGCAGGTGGAAGCGCTGTCGGCGTCCGGCGCTCCCGCCGAGCCGGGCACGCTGCTGCACGAGCTGCGTGACACGCTGATCATCGACAACCTGCTGGAGAACCACTGCTACTACGCCGGGCACGTCATCGAGCTGGCCGGGCTGGCGCACATGGCCGGCTACGCCATCTCGCCCGAGCACTGGAGCGCCATGGCCTTCGTGGCCAACCGGCTCAACCAGATCTTCCCGCGCTACCTCCCGCACGTCACCTTCGAGGAGTACTTCCTGCACTTCGGCCACTACCGGCGAGCCATCACCCTGCTGCTCGAGGTGGAGCGCGCCCGCGCGGAGGGGCGTCCCGTGGCGCTGGCGGACCTGGCGCGCTTCACCGTGGACTTCGACCACCTGCCCGCGCTGCCGGAGGGCGTCAGCCTGGAGCGCGTCGGCCCTCCGCCCGCCCAGGACGCGCTCTTCTGCCTGGCCCCGACCCCGCCCGGTGGCAGGCCCGGGTTCGAGCAGATCGTCGCCCACTACACGCGCCAGGCCCGGCCCCTGTTGGAGGCACGCGGTCGCTTCAACCACTTCCGCCGCGTGGGTCCGCCCAGCTGGCCCCGCGCCCTGCACTACGAGCTGCTCGACTACGGCGAGCAGGTGGGGGCGGAGATCCACCTGGAGAGCGAGGCGGTGCGGCCCCTCAGTGAGCGGCTGCGGGCCCTGACCGAGCGCGTGGCCCGCCGCTTCCCCGGCAACACCGTGGAGTGGGACTCCGACTGGTCGCGCCAGCGCGGCCGGCTGCGCCTGCTCTTCGCGCCCCAGACTCCGCCCGAGACCGTGGCCGCGGGCCTGCAGGCCCTCATCGACGAGACCTATCCCGAGCTCGATGCCCTGGCCTCGAACCTGGTCGTCCCGCTGAGCGAGCGGCCCCTGGTCACCAGCCCCAGCCGGCCCGCGCTGTCCAGTCACTGAGTGGGCCCCATGAAGCAGATGGTCATCCTGGCGGGTGGGCGAGGCTCGCGCATGGGCGGACTGCTCGGCGCGCTGCCCAAGCCCATGGCTCCCGTGGGCGGCAAGCCGCTGCTGCGGCACCAGCTCGAGCTGGGGCTGCGCCATGGCTTCACCGAGGCCGTGCTGCTCACCGGCCATGGGGGCGAGACACTCGAGAGCGCCCTGGGCTCCGTGGAGGGCATGAGGCTGCGCTACGTGCGGGAGGAGCGGCCCCTGGGCACCGCGGGGGCACTGATGCAGGCCCTGCCCGTGCTCGCCGAGCGCTTCCTCGTCCTCTATGGGGATACCCTGCTGGAGGTGGACCTGGAGCGGATGTGGTCCCACCACCAGCGCGCCAGCGCGGACCTCACCCTCTTCCTCCACCCCAATGACCATCCCCAGGACTCGGACCTCGTGGAGGTGGATGAGGAGGACCGGGTGGTGGCCTTCCACGCGCCGCCCCACCCTCCGGAGCGGCTGGTGCCCAACCTGGCCAACGCCGCCCTCTACGTGATGGAGCGGCGGGTGCTCCAGGGCGTCGAGGCCGAGGGAATGGACCTGGCCCGGACGTTCTTCCCCCGGCTGCTCGCCCGCGGCGCGCGGCTGGTGGGCTATCGCAGCCCCGAGTACATCAAGGACATGGGCACCCCGGAGCGCTACGCGCGCGTGCAGGCGGACCATGCCTCGGGCAGGCCCCAGCGCTGCTCGCTGGAGGCGCCCCGGCCGGCGGTGCTGTTGGATCGCGACGGCACGCTCAACCGGCACGCGGGCTACGTGCGGCGCCCCGAGGAGGTGGAGCTGCTCGACGGGGTGGGAGCGGCGTTGCGCCGGCTCAACCAGGCGGGGCTGCGCACCGCGCTCGTCACCAACCAGCCGGTGGTGGCTCGTGGCGAGTGCACGGAGCAGGAGCTGCGGCGCATCCACTCCCGGCTGGAGCTGCTGCTGGGACGGCAGGGCGCCTACCTGGATCGGCTCTACTGGTGCCCCCACCACCCGGATGGAGGCTTCGCTGGCGAGCGGCCCGAACTGAAGAAGGTGTGCGACTGCCGCAAGCCGGCCACCGGGCTCATCGAGCGTGCCGCCCGCGAGCTGCGCCTGGAGCTAGGCGACTCGTGGATGGTGGGCGACACCACGGTGGATGTGCGCACGGCACGACAGGCCGGAGTGCGCTCCGTGCTGCTGAGGACGGGCGAGGCCGGCTCCGACGCTCGCTTCCCGGACCGTCCGGACTACGTCTTCCTCTCGCTGACCGAGGCGGTGGAGTTCATCCTCGTGGGCCATGCGGCGCTGCGCGCCCGGCTCGAACCGCTGGCGCGGGACATCCCGCCCGGAGCGTGGGTGGGCGTGGGAGGGCTGGCGCACGCTGGCAAGAGCACCACCTCGTCCGTGCTGCGCGAGGTGCTGCGTGCCCAGGGCCGCGCCGCCTCCATCGTCTCGCTCGACAACTGGATCCGCTCCGTTGGCCAGCGGCGCGCGGACGGCCTGGCGGACAACTTCGATTACGAGGCCATCGAGGACGCCCTGGGGCGGCTGCGCCGGGGCGAGCGCGTGGACATGCCCTGGTACGATCGCGCCACGCGCACGCGCCGCGACCCGGGGGAATCGCTGCGGCTCGAACCCGGCGAGGTGCTCATCATCGAGGGAGTACCCGCGCTGGACGTGCCCTGGCTCCAGCCGCACCTGGCGCTCAAGCTGTACGTGGAGGCACCCGAGCCCGAGCGCCTCACCCGCTTCCTGAGGGACCGCTCCTGGCGCGGTCAGGACGAGACCACGGCGCGGGCGCTCTACCAGTCGCGCGAGGGCGGAGAGCATCCGCTGGTGCGAGCCACCCGGGCCTGCGCGGACGTGGTGCTGGGAGTGGGCGGATGATCATCGCCCATGCTCCACTGCGCATGAGCTTCGTGGGTGGGGGCAGCGATCTGCCCTCGTACTACCGCGAGCACGGGGGCGCGGTGGTGTCGGCCACGCTCGACCGGTACGTGTACGTGGCGGTGAAGGAGTCCTTCGACGGCATGCTGCGGCTGGGGGGCGAGATGCAGGGCAGCGCCGAGCGGGCCGGACAGCTCCAGCACCCGCGGGTGCGCGAGGCCCTTCAGCTGCTGGGCATCGAGGACGGACTGGACCTGGTCTCGATGTCCGACGTGCCCGCGCAGGGCACGGGGCTGGGCTCCTCCGGAAGCTTCACGGTGGCGCTGCTGCACGCCCTGCACGCCCACCAGGGCCGTCAGGTGGAGCCCGAGTCCCTCGCCCGTCAGGCGTGTCATGTGGAGCTCGAGCGACTGGGCGAGCCCATCGGCAAGCAGGACCAGTACGCCTCCGCCTACGGTGGGCTGAACCTCATCGAGTTCCACGCCGACGAGCGCGTGTCGGTGCACCCGGTGGCCTGCCGGCCGGAGGTGCTCGCGGCGCTGGGACGCCGGCTGCTGACGTTCTACACGGGCATCACCCGCAGCGCCTCGGCCATGCTCCAGGGCCAGAACGAGGCCATCCGCACGCGGCCGCACACGCGCGACAGCCTGGGGCGGATGGTGGAGCTCGCGTATCAGATGAAGCGCGAGCTGGAGACCGGGCACCTGGAGGGCTTCGGGGCCCTGCTGGACGCCAACTGGCAGCTCAAGCGCGAGCTGAGCCGCGGCATCTCCACGACCGAGATCGACGAGTGGTACGAGCGCGCCCGGAAGGCCGGGGCGCTGGGCGGTAAGTTGCTGGGCGCGGGCGGCGGCGGCTTCCTGCTGTTCGATGCGCCGGAGGAGCGCCACCCCGCCATCATCCAGGCGCTCCCCGGGCTGCGCAGGGTTCCCCTGCGCCTGCAACCCCAGGGCAGCACCATCACCCGCATACGCCAGGGAGTGACACCATGAGCTACAGCCAGACCTATTACGCGCGGATGATCCGGGCCATCCAGGGTCTGGATCTGCAAGAGGTCGAGCGCGCGGTGGACCTCATCGAGGACGCCTGGCGGGGAGATCAGCAGATCTTCACCCTGGGCAATGGAGGCAGCGGCTCCACCGCCTCGCACTTCATCTCGGACTGGAACAAGGGCATCCCCGCCAGGGACGGACGGCGCCTGCGAGGCATCTGCCTCAACGACAACGTGCCGATGATGATGGCGTACGCCAACGACGTCTCCTACGAGTCCATCTTCGAGGAGCCGCTCAAGAACCTGATGCGGCCGGGGGACCTGGTCATCGGCATCTCCGGCAGCGGCAACTCGCGCAACGTGCTGCGGGCCATCACGTATGCCAACGAGCACGGAGGGCGCACGCTGGGCCTGTGTGGCTATGACGGGGGACGGCTCAAGGAGCTGGCCCAGCAGGTGCTGCACGTGCGCGAGCACCACATGCAGTTGGTGGAGGACCTGCACCTGTCGTTCGGCCACATCGTCATGGGGCGGCTGTGCGGCGACCCGCGCCAGACTTGAGCCGCGAGGCCTCGAGCTCCACCCACCGTCCGTTCCAGGTCTGGGTGTCGTCGGTATAGGTGCCCCGGTAGTGGCCCACGCGGTAGCACTCGAGGCAGCGAGCGAAGTTGAGATGCTCGCTGGCGGCGCGGCTCTGGCCCTGCAGGTCCCTGTGCTCGTCCCCGTGGGTGAGGTGGGTGACGCTGCCGGAGCGGCGCGGTGACAGGCCCAGCTCGAGCTGCAACCGCACCAGCAAGTCCAGATCCTCCCAGCCCCAGCCGGACAGGTCGGAGTTCATCCCGTCCACGGCGAGGAAGTGCTTGCGCCGCAGGAAGACCAGACCCGGGGCGCTGCGGCTGCCCTCGCGCGGGCGCATGAGGTTGGTCTCCACCTGGGCCGAGCGGCCCTTGGCGTCCACGAAGCGCACCGAGTAGGCCATCTCCATCAGGTTGGAGCGCTCGCGGCCGGGCTTGCGCTGGGACTCGAAGGTGCGATCCACCGTGACGACATGGCGGCGGCCGAGCTGGGAGAGCGCCGGACGGAGGAGGTCCGCCCCGAGCACGATGTCCGTGTCGAGGAAGAACAGGCGCTCGGCCCGGGCCGCGCCGACACCCACGTTGAGCGCCAGTGACTTGTTGAAGCCCACGCCCGGCAGCTCCACGCCACGCAGCCCGGGAAAGGGCCTGGCTCCCAGCACCCGGCGGAACAGCTCCGGGTCGCCTCCGCAGTTGACCACCACGACCTCCGCCGGACAGGCGGTGAACTGCCGCGAGTTCCTGCGAAGGGTCGTCTCCAGCTCGGGGCGGTTGCTCCACGGAATGATGACGGACAGCTCGGGGCGCGCGTTCATGCGCCGCCGAGCAAACCCGCTGCCCACCTCGCGGTCAATCACCGATGAGCAGCAACCCCCACCGCAGCAGGTGCACCACGCGATCTCGGTCCCACAACCCCTCGCGCTCGAGCTGCTCCACCTTTACGGGCTCGCGGCAGCGCTCGGCCAGACGGTGCTCCGCGGCGTCCAGGGAGAAGAGGGCGGGCCAGGCCGCGTCATCCAACCGGTACCGTCCAGGGGACTCCTCCTTCAAGGGAGCGGCCAGCCGCAGTGACGAGCGGGGGCCGGGCTCGGGCGGCGCCTCGCTGGTGGTGTAGTGGGCCACCACGCCCTGGTAGTGCTCCCAGGGGCGATTCGCGGGCGGGAGCAAACCGGACACCTCCGCCTCGGGCCTCCGGGGCGCCAGCGCCACCGGACGCACCGGACCCTGGGCCCGTGCGGCGATCGCATCGGACACCGCGTCACACAGCACGCGCGTGCACACCTCCTCGCTGTAGGCGGTGCGGGCCCGCCGCAGCGCCGCCTCGGACATGCGCGCCCGCAACGGCTCGTCCTGGAGCAGCCGCACCACCTCCTCCACGCCCCTCTCCAGGTCCATGCGAATGCCCGTGCGCGTGGTCCAGGTGCGCATGAGCGCGCCCGTCTCTCCCGGCAGCACCGTGTCCTTGAGGCCCCCGTAGGCCGAGCCCACCACCGGCACCCCGCAGGCCATGGCCTCCACCGGCACGTAGCCGAAGTTCTCGTCGATGGAGCTGGTGGGGTGGACGAGCACGTCCAGTGCTCCGTACACCGCCGCCAGGTCCTCGTCCGGGAGGCCAGCGGGGAAGTAGAAGAGATCCTCCTTCAGCCCCAGCTCCTCCAGCAGCCGTCCCATGTACCGCTGATAGTCCGGCGTGTAGGCCAGCACTGGGTAGTCGACCCAGTAGTTGCCCACCATCACGCCAGCCACCCGCTTGGGGTGCAGCCGGCGCTTCAGCTCCGCCACCATGCGCAGGAACTGGTGTGCCCCCTTCTGCGGCACCAGCCGGCCCACGAAGCCCACCACGTAGTCATATCCCTCCACCGAGAGGAACTCGCGGCACTCGGAGCGATCCTGGGGATGGAACACCCGCGGGTCCACCGGCAGCGGCAGGTGGCACATCCGCGGCATGGGGCCGGCGAAGACCTCGCGGAAGATGGAGATGTCCGAGGTGCAGTTGACGATCATCGCATCCGTGGTCTCCAGGTGGCCCAGCTGCGAGGCGAGGAACTCCTGATCCAGGATGGGGCCGCCGTGCATGGCGAAGAGGAGGGGCACGGGCGGATGCGGCCGCAACTCCCAGCACCGCTTGCTGGAGAAGGACAGCACCGCGTCCACGTCCGGAGGCAGCGGCTCCTCACCTTCGAGGGGCAACAGGGTGAAGCGGGTCGAGAGCGCCCGCTCGTAGAACAGCCGCGTCCGCTCGACGCTGGGCCAGGAGTGTTTGCCGAATCCGAAGAGCGCGAGGCGCATGGGGCGGACCGCCTTCCGAACGATGACCTACGACAACTGAGTGGCATCATCCTACGTGCACCCGAGCAAGGCCCCAATGAACTACCTGCTGGAAGTGCTCCGCCGCTGAGCCCTTCCCGGCCCTGGCCTACAGGATGAGGCACGAGTCACCGAACTCGTGTCCCAGGTAGCCTCGTGACTCCGCGAGCACCGTGGCGGCGCGCAGCAGTTCCAGCGGTGCGAACGCCTGGAGCAGGATGAAGTGGCTGGTGCCGGGCTCGTGCATCCCGGAGAGCAATCCATCCACCACGCGCGGAACGAAGCCGGGCCCCAGCAGGAGGTCCGTCACGCCCTCTCCTGGCTCCAATCGGCCCCCGCCCTGAGCCGCGCGTCCCTCCAACGCACGGACCACGGTGGTGCCCACGGCCACCACGCGGCCCCCCGAGGCCCGCGTCTCGTGAATGGCCTCCACGGTGGAGACGGGCACGTCGAAGCGCTCGGGACGGGGGAGCGCGGCATCCAGCGCCGCCTCTCCAGTGGAGGACAGCCCCGCGGCATGGGTGAGCGAGGCCAGCCGGACGCCCCTGCGCTTCAAGTCCAGCAGCAGTGACCAGGTGAGCGGCAACCCCGCGGAAGGTGCCTCCACGGCCCACGGGCGAGCGGCGTAGGCCGTCTGGATGTGCCAGAGCGCGAGCGGGCGCTCCAGGTGGGCGTACTGCACGGGACGCCCGGCGCGGTAGAGCGCGGTCCACAGCGCCGCCCCCTGCGCATCGAACGCCACGCGCAGGAAACGGGGAGAGGGAGGCAGCACCGCCACCACGCGCGCCCCCAGCCCGCCGAAGACGAGCCGCTCCCCCTGGGAGACAGCGGGAGGCGGTGGCCGATCCTCGGTGCGCGTGCGCCAGTCCCCCTGGCCGAAGAGGACGGCGGTCCACGTCCCCTCCTCCTCGCGGGACACGAGGCGCAGCTCGATGGGAGCACCCGACTCCGTGCGACCGTGCAGGGCAGCTGGGAGCGTGGCGGCATCGTTGAGGACGAGCAGGTCCCCCGGACGCAGCAGCCGGGGAAGGTCCGTCATCCAGACATCATCCAGATGGCCGGAGCGGGGAGCCACGTGGAGCAGGCGCCCCGAGTCCGGATGTTCGCGAGGCCAGCGGGCGGCGTTCATGCGGCCTCCGACGGTGACACCTGCACGCGAGCGGCCTCCAGCCGCGCGCCGGACGGGTGGACCTGGGCGGACTCCACGAGGGCCACGATGCGGGCGGCCACGTCCGCCGGACGCGCGAGCGTGGAGGGGTCGGCCTCGGGGATGGCATCGCGGTGCATGCGGGTGTCCATCTCGCCGGGGTCCACGTTGAGGAAGCGCACGCCCGTGCCCTCGAGCTCGGCGGCCCAGATGCGCCCGAGGTGCTCCAGGGCGGCCTTGGACACACCATAGGCGCCCCAGCGGGGGTAGGCGGCGACGGCGGCATCCGAGGTGAGGTGCACCACCACGCCCTCGCCTCGCAGCACCATGGACCCCGCGAGCGTCTTCGTGAGGCGGAAGGGGCCCACGAGGTTGACCTCCAGCACGCGTCCGAGGTCCTCGCACGCGGTGTCCAGCAGCAGCGGCAGCGGCGTGGGGCCGAGCGTGCTCGCGTTGTGGATGAGAACGTCGATGGGTCCCACCAGGGCGGCGGCGGCCCCCGCCAGGGGATGGATGGCCTCCTTGTCACCCATGTCGGCGGCGAGCGCGTGGGCCTCGTATCCCCGGGCGCGCAGCCGGGAGACCACGGCCTCCAGCTCGCCCGCGTTGCGCGAGACGCCCACCACCCGCGCCCCTTTCCGGGCCAGGGCCTCCATCAACGCCTCGCCGAGACCGCGGCTCGCCCCCGTGATCAACACTGCCTTTCCCTCGAGCTTCATGGTGTTTCCTCCTTGCTAAGGAGTACGCGCGAGGTGCCCATTCGTTGGCGGCGGTGCCAATCCCTTGGCAGAATGCCATCGCATGAGCGACGAGGAACTGGCGGGCTGGCTGGCGCGCAACATCAAGGCACTGCGGGAGGCCAGGGGAGCGACCCAGGCGCAGCTCGCGAAGCTGGCGGGCGTACCCCGAGCCACATGGGCGAACCTGGAGTCGGGGTCGAGCAACCCGACGCTGGCCGTGCTGCGCCGGGTGGCCTCGGCGCTTCAGGTCTCGCTGGAGGAGCTGGTGGCCAGGCCGCGGGCGAGCGCCCGGCACTACCCTCTCGCGAGCCTTCCCGTGCGGGCGCGGGGTCCGGGCTTCGTGCGCAAGCTGCTGCCGGATCCCCTGCCGGGCATGGAGTTCGACCGGATGGAGCTACCACCGGGGGCTCGAATCACCGGCGTGCCACACACTCCGGGTACTCGCGAATACCTGGTGTGCGAGTCGGGCCAGCTGGCGCTGGTGGCGAGCGGCGAGCGCTTCCTCCTCGACACGGGAGACGTGGTGGTGTTCCGAGGGGACCAGAAGCACTCGTACGAGAATACGGGGACGAAGGTGGCGGTGGGCTACTCGGTGGTGCTCCTCGCGCCCCCGCTGCACTGACGTGGAGACCCCGCGACGCGTCATCGGGTGTGTTAATGCGCCGGCCCGAGAGGGTCCTTTCAACGATGGGTGACACCCGAACGCAACGCTGCACGAGCGTCATCGCCACGTCCGCGCTGCTCTTCCTGCTCCCGCTGGCCACCTACTGGCGCACGATCTTCCACCGCTATGGGATACGCGATGACTACTCGATCCTGCGGGAGGTCCAGGAGGAGCCAGGAAAGGTACTGAGGGTCTGCGCCATGATAGGGCGGCCACTCTACGGCTGGCTCCTCGAGCTGTCCGGGCGCGCGGCCGGAGGGATCGATGGCCTGTGCTGGCTACGCTTCGCCAGTGCCGCGTGCCTGGGTGTGCTCGGCTCGGTGGTGTTCCTCCTGCTGAAGCAGCAGGGTTGGCGCCCGCCACAGGCCGCGTTGCTCGCGGCCACCTTGACGATGCTGCCTTCGGCGCAGGTGCTCGCGAGCTGGGCCATCTGCTGGCCACAAGCCCTGGCGTCGCTGCTGGGGGCCGCCGCCTTCGCCCTCTCGGATTGGGAGGAACATCGCACTCCCGGGGTGCTGCCACGCGGGAGCGGGTGGATTCTCGCGGTCTGCGTCATGGCCGTGGCGACGCTCACGTATCAGCCGAGCGGTCTGTTCTACGCCGTGCTGGTGGCGGCCTCGCTCGTGGCGCGGCGCCACGACTCCTTCCGGAGCACCCTCGTGGGCCTGGCGCGCCACCTGGGAGTCATGGGAGCCGGACTGGGCGCCGCGTTCGTGTTCATGAAGCTCTTGTTCGCGACGGGGATGTTCCAACCCTCGCCGCGGCTCTCCTTCGAGCTGCACTGGTTGAACAAGGCGGCCTGGGTAATGACCCACGCACTGCCCCATACCCTGGCGCTGCTCGTCCTCGATGACACCCGCGGCGGCACGCCAGCCGCGTTCCGGCTCATGGTGGGTCTGACCTTGGTGACCATCACCGTGGGGCTCGTGCTCGAGGGCCGTCGCGCCGGCCTCGCGGGATGCGGGCGTTGGCTCGTGGGACTGGCGGCGCTGTCGGCGGCGGCTTACTGCGTGAGCTTCCTCGCGCATGAACGCTGGCCGACCTACCGCACGCTCTACGCGCTCACCGGGGTGTGGAGCGTCTTCTTCGTCGCCTCGCTGGTGAACATCGGAGCCTGCTGGCCCGCCGGAGGACAGAAGGTGGCGACCGCCCTGCTCGCGTGTCTCGCGGCGGCGAGCGTGGTTCTCGCGCACCGACAATCCTTCGAGCTCTTCGCGCTGCCCCAGGGCCGCGAGCTCGCGCTCATGGAGGAAGGCGCAAGCCGGGCCGTGCTGGCGGAGCGGCCACGCATCTTCGTCATCACCGTCCTCCAGGACGACACTTCCGCGCCGCGCCGGTATCTGGATGAGTTCGGCTCCGTCTCCATCGACGCCGAATGGATGGCCAAGGAGGTGCTGAAGCACGTGATGAAGGAGCGCTTCCCGGAGGTACGCGACGTGAGCGGCGGTTACCGCTTCGCCACCGGGCCCCGCGCCCCCGAACCCGGCGACTACGACATCCTGATCGACCTGCGCCGCCTCCGTCAGGGGACGTAAGGGACGATGACGGAGCCGCCGGGCCGCAGTGCGGCGGACGGCCCGCTCCGCCGCCTGCTCTCCACGAGAGGGAGCGCCTCTGTCTGGCACCGGACGGAGCCCATGCCCACCCCTAGCGGGGAGATTCTGGCGCCGGAGCCCGGCGCCCGGAGCCCCGTGCGGGCGAGGAGCGGCAATGAAGGCGGTCGTCTTTCATGGGATTGGGGACATCCGGCTCGAGGACGTCGCGGAGCCAGTCATCCAGCAGGACACGGACGCCATCGTCAAGCTGACGGCGAGCGCCATCTGCGGCACGGATCTGCACTTCGTACGCGGCACCTTCCCGGGAATGAAACCGGGAACCATCCTCGGGCACGAGGGCGTGGGCGTGGTGGAGGCGCTGGGCAAGGACGTCCGCAACCTGCGCGTGGGGGATCGGGTGGTGATTCCCTCCACCATCGCGTGCGGCACGTGCTCCTACTGCCGCTCGGGCTACTACGCGCAATGCGACGTGGCCAACCCCAACGGCAAGCGCGCGGGCACGGCGTTCTTCGGCGGACCGGAGATGAGCGGGCCCTTCCACGGACTGCAAGCGGAGAAGGCTCGGATTCCCTTCGCCAACGTGGGGCTGGTGAAGCTCCCGGACGAGGTGACGGACGAGGATGCCATCCTGCTCTCGGACATCTTCCCCACCGGCTACTACGGAGCGGACCTGGCGGAGATCCACCCCGGGGACACGGTGGCGGTGTTCGGCTGCGGCCCGGTGGGGCAGTTCGCCATCCTGAGCGCGAAGCTGATGGACGCGGGACGCATCTTCGCCATCGACTGCCACGCGGACCGGCTGGAGGCCGCGCGGGTACAGGGCGCCGAGGTCATCAACTTCGACGAGGAGGATCCGGTCGAGGTCATCCTCCGGCTGACGGGAGGCATCGGCGTGGACCGGGCCATCGACGCGGTGGGCGTGGACGCGATGCACGCGCACCATGGGCCGGCGGCGAAGTCGGCGCGCAAGGAGAAGGCCGAGTTCAAGCGCGAGCAGAGGGAAGTGGCGCCGCACACCAACCCGGACGGGGACAACTGGGTGCCCGGTGACGCGCCGGCCCAGGCCATCACCTGGGCGGTGGAGGCACTGGCCAAGGCCGGCACGCTGTCCATCATCGGCGTGTACCCGCAGCAGATGCGCACGTTCCCGCTCGGCCAGGCGATGAACAAGAACCTCACGCTGAACATGGGCAACTGCAACCACCGCAAGTACATCCCCCACCTGCTGGAGCTGGTGCGCACGGGCGCGGTGGAGCCGACGGAGATCCTCACGCACGTGCAGCCCCTCACGAGCGCCATCGAGGCCTACCGCTCCTTCGACACGCGCAAGCCGGGCTGGATGAAGGTGGAGCTCGAGCCGGCGATGCTGACCTGACGGCTCCCGAGCAGGACGCGGACCCGGACCCGGAGCAACCCCGGGCTTCACCGGGAGGCGGAGCCCCCGCTCTCGCATGGTCCCAGCCTCGACGGATGCTGTAGGGTCCGCGGTCTCCACGCGCCGGGGCGCGTGGAGACACGAGGAGGCTCCGAGCACGGATGGAACGCTGTCATCGCTGCAACACGACGTACGAATCCTGGGTAGCCACCTGCGAGAACTGCGGAGCGCTCATGCCCGAGCGGAGCGACTCCCCGAAGCCCCCCGAAGCCCCCATCCGCGACAGGCCCAGGGAGCTCATGGGCGTGGAGGACAGGATCAGCAGGGACAAGACCCGGGCCTTCATCGCCCTGGTGCCCCTGCTCTTCTGCTGCGCCTTTCCAAAGAACCTCTCCGTCTGGCTCCTCATCATCCCCTGCGTCATCAGTGTCTATTATTCCTACAGTGCCTCGATGCTCGCCCCGCGTAACGATCCCGGGAGCGCCGCGCTGACCGGGTTGCTCGGCCTCGGGGGGATCGTCGTCCTCTTCCTTCTCGGGCTGGTGTACGCGGGTCAGCAGGACCAGCTCAGGAAGCAGGCGAAGGATGAGCGGATGCAGCAGCTGCGCGAGCGGCTCACCAGCCGGGACGAGACGCTGGAGAGGATCTCACGTGACGGAGCGTGTGACCGGCTCGAGATGGAGCTGCTCTACGGCTACCACAGCGACCCCTACGGTTTCGACATGAGCAGCGCGTTGAGTTGCGAGTCCGCGACCTTCGAGCAGGTCGGAACGAAGGCCGTGCTCAGGGGAGTGCGGCTCGAGACGAAGAAGGGCTCCGCGATCGCGTCCGCCTGCTTCGAGCGGAACAAGCTCTCCTGGAACCTGATGCAGGTGGGCAGCGATGTGACCTGTGACGCTCGGGGCAGATGAGCCTCGGGTGACGGGGTGCTCTTTCCACCAGTTCACGCCCGTGAAGCCCGGCGATGAACAGTCGGGAGCCGCCGCTCCCGGCTGACACTTCGCACCCGGAAACCAATCCCTACCGTTGGCGCCCCCACATCCCCTCGTACTGGGAGGCACCGACATGAAACATCTCAGACGCCTCATCCCCGCCACTCCCGTCGTCATCACGGCCCTCTGGGTCGCCGGCTGTGCCGCCCTGGCACAGGACACGGGCAAGCCCAGGAACAAGCAGCCCGCGAGCGGGCCGGACATCCTCAAGTCCGAGCCCTCCAACACCTCGGAGGCCCGCCCCAACGCCAGCGGCAAGCCCCTGCCGGACCGGGACGAGGTGACGCGCAAGCAGCGCCAGTACCTCGAGCAGCGCTATGACCTCTCCGGCCGCACGCATCCCACCCTCCGCATGTCCGGTGGCCGCAAGGCCGTGCCGGTGGGGCCCACGGCGCGTCTGCCCCAGGGGGTGACGTGGGACGCGCTCGGCCAGATGTCACCGGAGGAGATGCGTCAGAAGAAGCTCTTCCCCTACACGCCCCTGTGGCACCCGCTGCAGGAGGTGGGCGGCATGGTGTTCCCGCCCGTGCAGACGAAGGTCGTGGACGGCCTGGAGCGCGTGGACGTGGCCTTCGATCTGCCGGACGCCTACCTGCCGGAGTTCCCCCCCGCCCTCTTCATCACCACCCGCCCCGACCTGGGCGACGTGAGCAAGGGCCAGCTCATCACGCTGCAGAACTTCGAGACGCTCTTCCAGGACGTGCTCACGCCCTTCCAGATGGAGGGCATGCGGCTGCTGCTACAGAAGACGACGGCCCAGCGCCACAACCTCACCCTGGACCGCTCCACGGCGCGCCCGGTGGAGGGCGTCTCCTGTCTGGATTGCCACGTGAACGGCCACACCACCGGCCAGTTCCACCTCACCCCGGACGTGCGGCCCCAGAATGAGCGATTCCGCCTGGACACCGCCTCGCTGCGAGGCCTCTACGCCCAGACGCGCTTCGGCTCCAAGCGCACCCTGCGCTCGCTCGAGCAGTTCGCCCAGACGGAGGAGAACTCCGCCTACTTCGACGGCGACACCTCCCTGGCCGAGCGCAAGGGGGCGCGCCACTTCACGGACCGCGAGCAGATGGCGATGGGCCACATCCAGAACATCATCGACTTCCCGCCCGCGCCCAAGCTCACAGTGAATGGGCGGTTGGATCGCACCCAGGCCACCGAGGCCGAGGTGCGTGGCGAGGCCGTCTTCGACAAGCACTGCGCCAGCTGCCACCCGGCCCCGTTCTTCACGGACAACCTCACCCATGACCTGCGGGCCGAGCGCTTCTACAACCACGTGGGCTCCACGCCCCAGGGCGCCAGGGGCCGTGCCGAGGGCCCCATCAAGACGTTCCCCCTGCGCGGCATCAAGGACTCGCCGCCCTATCTGCACGACGGGCGCCTGCTCACGCTGGAGGACACGGTGGAGTTCTTCAACATCGTGCTCCAGTCGCGCATGACGCAGAAGGAGAAGGCCGACCTGGTCGAGTTCCTGCGCGTGCTGTAGCCGCTCCGGCGAGGGGGCGGGGTGGGTGCTACGCTGGCACGCGGGAGCTGTTCGAGCGGCACGGGACCGCCTACCAGTACGAGCTCTGCCCCCAGGTGTCGATCGACGTGAGCGCCTGCTCCCCCACCCGAGCGGCGTGTTCACGGTCTCCGGGTGACGGGTTGCCGACGTCCGCACGGTGACAGCGGTCAGCGCAGCCGGACCCTGGCCGCCAGGAAATCCAGGAAGGCGCGCACCCGCGAGGGCAGTGGTCCTCCCGAGCCCAGGAAGACCGCATGGACGGCCTCGGTGTCCCCGGGGTTGTAGTCTTCCAACACCGGCAGCAGCCGGCCCGCTTCGATGTCGGCCCTGACCTGGAAGGCCGCGAGCCGCGCCAGCCCCAGGCCCGCCAACGCGAGCTGCCGCAGGGCCTCGCCGTTGCTCGCCTGGGCGTTGCCGACAGGAGAGACCATCACCTCGGTACCACGGTCCACGAGCGGCCACCCATCCACCACGCGTGAATAGCCGAACCGGAGCAGGTTGTGCCGCTCCAGGTCGCGCGGCTTCGCCGGCATCCCTCTTCGTTGGAAGTAGGCTGGCGCCCCGACGATGACCATCCGCGTCTCACCGAGCTTGCGCGCGACCAGGTCGGAGCTCTCGAGCGGCCCGCTGCGAATGGCCACGTCCGTGCGGTCCTCGAGGAGGTCGATGACCTCGTCGGTCAGGACGATGTCCAAGGTGACGGCGGGATGGCAGGCCAGGAACTCCGGGACGAGGGGCAGCAGGAAGTGCGTACCGAAGGGCACGCTGGCGTTGACGCGCAGCCGTCCCCGAGGGGCGGCGCTCGTGGCCACGCCGCGCTCCGCCTCGTCCAGGTCGGCGAGGACGCGGACGCTCCGCTCGTAGAAGGTGACACCCTCGGGGGTGAGCTGAAGGCGTCGCGTCGAGCGCTGGACGAGCCGGACGCCCAGGCGCGTCTCGAGGCGGGCCACGAGCTTGCTGACGGCTGATGGCGTCATCCGGAACGCGCGTGCGGCGGCCGAGAAGCCGCCCAGCTCGACCACCCGCACGAACACCTCCATCTCTCCCGAGCGATTGACGTCCAGACGCGCCATCGTGAGTTCACCTCACAAGTCCTGTGCCGCGCGGACGCGTGGTCCGCGAGCGGCGTCGCTCCCATTATCAGGCACATCCGCGGTTGTCCTTCCGGAGAGAGCCATGAGCACGAAGAACAAGGTGGCCCTGGTCGTCGGGGCCCAGGGCGTCATCGGCCGCAACCTCATCACCCACCTCGCGGCGCTCGGCGACTGGGACGTCATCGGGCTGTCCCGGCGTGGCGGAGCGTCAGCGGGGCGCGTCCGGTACGTGGAGGTGGATCTGCTCGACCGGGACGACTGCCGCGAGAAGCTGGGCGGCCTCACCCAGGTGACGCACCTCTTCTACGCCGCCTACCAGGACCGGCCGACCTGGGCGGAGCTGGTGCCGCCCAACCTCGCCATGCTGGTCAACGTCGTCGAGGCAGTCGAGCCCATCGCGCCCGGCCTGCGCCACGTCAGCCTGATGCAGGGCTACAAGGTCTACGGCGCGCACCTGGGCCCGTTCAAGACGCCGGCCCGCGAGACGGACGCGCACCACATGCCGCCCGAGTTCAACGTGGACCAGCAGGCGTTCCTCGAGTCCCGGCAGAAGGGCAAGGCCTGGAGCTGGTCGGCCATCCGCCCGTCCGTGGTGTGCGGCTTCGCGCTCGGCAATCCGATGAACCTGGCCATGGTCATCGCCGTGTACGCCGCCATCTCCAAGGAGTTGGGGCTGCCCCTGCGCTTCCCGGGGAAGCCGGGCGCGTACGACAAGCTGCTCGAGATGACGGACGCGGAGCTGCTCGCGAAGGCGACCCTCTGGGCGGCGACCGACGAGCGCTGCGCCAATCAGGCGTTCAACATCAACAACGGCGACCTGTTCCGGTGGAGCGAGCTGTGGCCGAAGATCGCCCGCTTCTTCGACCTGGAGGTGGCGCCCCCGCTGCCCATGTCGCTCGACGTCGTCATGGCCGACAAGGAGCCGCTGTGGAAGGCCATGCAGGAGAAGCACGGGCTGGAGCGCCACGCCTACAAGGACGTGTCATCCTGGCGCTTCGGCGACTTCGTCTTCTCCTGGGACTACGACATGTTCGCCGATGGCTCGAAGGCGCGCCGCTTCGGCTTCCACGAGTACGTGGAAACCGAGGCGATGTTCCTGCGCATCTTCGCCGATTTCCGCCGGCGCGGGGTCATTCCCTAACCGACAGGAGGCACGCGCATCCCCACCACGCGGCGCTCCCACAGGGCATTCAGGTCGTTCCAGACATCCGCCTGGGGCAGTTGGAGCGCCGCCGCGATGTCGCGCACCGTGCGCCGGCCATCACAGGCCCAGAGCAACGACGCCACGCGCCGGGGCCAGCTCGCCGCCCGGATGTAGAACATGGGCGAGTGGACGAAGCATCGCTGCGCGTCCACCTCGTCCACGCTCACGGAGGCGTGCACCACGGGCACGAGCGCCGACACGTCCCGGGTGGGCGTCACGGTCAGCTGGGTCTGGTCCGCGCCGAGCGGCTGCTCGAGCGGGGTGGGCCGGCGTCGCATCACCTCGAGGCCAATCTCCGGGGCCCGCTCGGAGTACAGGGGCTCGAAGTGGCGGTGGAGCTGACGGAAGACGCGGTCGATCACCGCCGGATCCGACGTGTGGTAGCCGTCTTCCGGGAACTGGGCCTGGTAGAAGAGGAGCCCACCGGGTTCGAGCCACGACGCGATCTCCGCGACGAGCCCCGAGGCATCGGCGAGGTGGTCGAACATGTTGATGGCGAAGACCGCGTCATAGCCGCTGGGCTCACGGCTGTAGTGGATGCGCTGCTCCAGCCCGCGCGCCTGGGCCCGGAACCGGAGGAACTGGGACTTGATGGGATTGACCTCGAGCGAGGTGACCTCACAACCCATCGAGGCGAGATAGAGGGTGTAGTGGCCCGCGCCCGCGCCAATGTCGATGACACGACGCGGCCGGTATGCGAGCGCCAGCTTCTTGATGAGCGCATCCGAGTTGAAGCTCCACGGATTGAAGAGGTGCTCGGAGGTATCGATGAACACCTCCACCGCGGAGCGGAGCGCGTTCTCCTGCTCCTGGTTCGCGGCGCTCCCGCTTCCGTGGTGCGAGGTGGCTTTCGCCATCTCCTGACGCAGCGTCTCCGGCAGGTTCGCGAACCAGACGAACAGCTCGGCGGCGGTGCGCCAGTCCGCGGCGCGGGTGGAGCTCTGCTGATTGGTGGGCACCAGGTCGCTGGGGAGCTCGAAGCGACGGATGTTCGGGTGCTTCTGGAGCAGCACGTGCACGAACTCGATGCCGAGCCCCAGGGCACTCTGTGCGTCCCCCGCCGCCAGCACCTTGTTCCGGTACTCGGAGAACAAGGCCTCCTCTCCCCTGGCGAGCACTTGTGCGAGTTGGAAGAAGCCTTCGATTTCCTCGGTGTTGAATGCGGGCATGTCGTCCAATCGAAACGTGAGCGTTATGGAGCGAGCGTTCTACCGTACGAGCCCGAAGCCGCAAGGGACTCTATCCTCAGGTGAAACCCGATGAGACTCCAGGCCCAGGCCCTGGCAGGGCAATGGTAGAAAAGCGGCATGGCGAAGAGTTCCCCCAAGGGCAAGCAGTGGACGTTCCGGCTCTATGCGGAGCTGGTCAAACAAGGGTTCGTGGAGCGGGTCGTGGACATCGGACCGGGCCACGGGACGTACAGCGGCATCCAGGTCGAGGGGCAATTCTGGACGGCCGTGGAGGTCTGGGGACCCTACGTCAGGGAGTTCGAGCTCTCGCAACGCTACGACCGGGTGATCGTGGCCGATGCCCGCTGGGTGGACTGGTCCCTGCTGGGCGGCTTCGACCTCGCGCTCTGCGGTGACGTGATGGAGCACATGGAGAAGCAGCAGGCCGTGGAGCTGGCCGACCGGCTGCTGCGTCACGGCCGCTTCGTCATCATCTCGATTCCCATCGAGCCCTATCCCCAGGACGAGGTGAACGGCAACCCCTTCGAGGTGCACGTCAAGGACGACTGGTCTCACGACGAGGTCATGGCCAGCTTCCCGGACGTCGTCCTGTCCCATCGTCATGGCGACATCGGCGTCTACTGCCTGGCGCGGGCCCCCCTGGAGAGACAGCTCCTCGAGCGCATCGCGCCCACGCTCACGGAGAGCGCCTGACCACCCGGCCCTCCTTCATCACGAAGTGGATCTGCTTGAGCGCCTGGATGTCGTCGAGCGGGTTGCGCGGGGTGGCGACGAGATCGGCGAGGAGCCCGGGCTTGATGGCGCCCCGCTCCTTCTCCACGCCCAGCAGGCGGGCCGCGTGGACCGTCATCGACTGGAGGATGGCCCGCGGGGGGATGCCCGCCTCGACGAAGCTGTCGATATAGGAGAGGGCGAGCGAGCCGCGCGTCTGTCCCTGCACCTCCACCATCACATCCGTGCCGAAGACGATGGGAAGACCCGCCTTCCACGCGCGCTTGAGCCGCTCCACCTGGTTGCCATGGACGCGCCTGGCACCAGCCGCGTCCCAGCCGAACGCGCGCAGCACGTCCTCGGGAAAGTCCGTGCTGACGAGCACCACGCCGTTCTTCTTCGCGAGCGCGAGGTCCTCGTCCGTCGCCTTGAAGCCGTGCTCGATGGAGGCCACGCCCGCCTCGATGGCGCGGTGGGCGCCCTCCTTCGTCTGGGCGTGGGCGGCCACCTTCAGCCCGGACTTGCCCGCCTCGGCGATGATGAAGCGCAGGTCGTCCGTCGAATAGGCATAGCGCTGCCCGTCGACGACGACCTTGATGACGTCGGCACCGAAGAAGATGTTCTCGCGGATGGCCTTGAGCAGCTCATCGCGGGTATCCGCGAAACGGTACTCGGGATCCTCGAGCACCTCGCGCCGGGTGCGCACGCCGAACTGGCCACCAAAGGGGGCGATGATGCGGCCGGCGGCGAGCATCGTGGGGCCGGACACCAGGCCCTCCTTGATGGCGCGGCGCAGGTCGATGTCCGCGTAGTCTCCGGCGTTGCCCAGGTCGCGCACGGTGGTGAAGCCCGCCTCCAGCATCTCGCGGGCGTGGGCGGCCCCCCGCAGGGCGCGGTAGCCGGCGCGGCTCCGCAGGCTCATGAGGAGGAACTCTCCTCCGTCCTGGGACGGGTCCAGCGTGGCGCACAGGTGCGTGTGGGCGTCGAAGAGGCCGGGCAGGACGGTGGCCCCCGTCAGGTCGATGACGGTGGCGCCCTCGGGAATGGCGAGTCCCGGCCCCACGGCCTTGATGCGCGAGCCCTCCACGAGGATGACCTGGTTGTCGAGCGCGGTGCCCACCTCCGGATCCACGAGCCTGCCCGCGCGGATGGCGGTGACCTGGGCCCAGGCACTGCCCCACGACAGGAGCAGCACGACCGGCAACAAGAGAGCGCGTAGCGAGTCCAAGGCATCGTCCTCACGGAAGGGTGACCGGCTCGCACTACAATCATTCGCGCCCGGCGCCAACCGGAAGCCGCGTCACCCCGCGCTCCGCCCGTAGAACCAGGCGGTGAGCGCCAGCCGGGGCGCGTGCGCGGGCAGCACCTCGTGCTCGATGCGCTCGCTCAGGAACACCACGAGCCTGTCGAGCGTGGGCTCCACGTCCACCGGTCCGCCCTCCGGGTAGATGCGCAGCAGCCCGCCGTGGGCCGGCACCCAGTCCGGGTTGAGGTAGTAGATGGCGGTGACGCGCCGGTTGGACTGTCCGGGAAAGGCATCGAAGTGGCGCGCGTACCTCGCCCCCTCCCCCGGGTACCAGGCGAGCTGCAGGTCGAAACGTCCGAGGCCCAGGTAGGCCTCCGTCGACAGCGTCTCCCCGAGCGCGGCATACGCCTCCCGCAGCCGGCCGATCGCCGAGCCCTGCTCCTCCGGCGTCACCCAGGTGATGAAGTCGCCGCGGGTGTCGCGGTCCAGCGTGTGGTCCGCGCCGCGACGGATGCCCGCGGGGCGCAGGTGGCCCGCCTCGACGCGCGCTCTCGCCTCGGCGTGGACGGCTCGCGCATCCGCCTCTCCGAGGAAGGACGCGCGGGTGAACCAGCCCCGCTCACCGAGTGACTGGATTTCTTCATCCCGAAGGGACAGCAGGCTCATGGCTCGGCGAACCCTACCCCACAACGGCTAGAATGGCGGGCCATGGTGCGCCTCCTCCTGCGGGTGTTGTTCCTCGTCGTCGCCCTGGCCGCCGGGGCCGTGGGAACCTTCCTCTGGCTCCGTCCCAAGCCCACCCCTCTGCCCGACACGCCAGCGCTCGTCACCCGCGTCCGCGAGGTCGCCCGGTTGGAGACACTGGATGTGTCCCTCTACAAGAAGGTGGAGTTCTCCCCGGAGCCCCAGGCCACGGAGTCGCTCTGGAAGGACGTCATCAACTGGGCGCGCTACTCCATCAACACGCCGCGCGGCCGGGCCATCGTCTTCGCGGACGTGCACCTCGGCTATGACTTCGGCCGGTTGGATGGCTCCTCCATGCGCATTCAGGGCACTCGCGTGGACGTGGCCCTCCCTCCCCTGGAGGTGAAGGTGGAGCTGAAGCCGGGTGAGACCGAGGTCATCGGCTCCAACCTCGACAGCGCCCAGACGACCCTCCTGCTGGAGAAGGCCCGCGAGGCCTTCGAGCGCGAGGTGAAGGGCGATACCCGGTTGAAGGAGAAGGCTCGCCGCTCGGCGGAGAACACGCTGCGCGCCCTGTTCCTCTCGGCGGGGTTCCGCGAGGTGAACGTGGTGGACGTGCTGCCTCCTCCGGCCACCGCCGGGTGACGGGAATCCAAGAGACGTAGACCCTCACCCCAACCCTCTCCCAGAGGGAGAGGGAGTATTTGAATCAGAGGGCCTCGAGACGGCCGGCGTCGAGCCGGAAGAGGCCGGGAATTCCATCCGGCGCTCCGCCCAGCCGCGCCAGCGACTCGCACGTGGCCACGTCCGACTCGCGACACAGCAGCGCGAACTCCCGCCAGCCCAGGTGGACACGCAGGGACTCCTCTCCCGCGTGCAGCACGAGCCGCCGCCTCTGCTCCACCGTGAGCAGCCGGGCCGCGTCGTAACCGTCTCCCCCCGCCACCGCCCACAGGCCACTGAAGGTCTCCGCGAGCACCACCTGCCCCTGGTCCAGCACCACCGGCCGCACCGGCGCGGGCAGGGCCTCGAGGTTGCGCCAGGCCGCCTCGTCCACCTCCTTCGCCGAGAGCCCCGCGGGCCCGAGCGTCGCCTCGGGCAGGTAGTGCACGAACTCGGCGTCCTCCAGGACGTAGAAGACCTCGAGCCCGGCCGGTCCTGGCCGATGGAGCGCCCCCACCGCATGGGCCTCGAAGTCGGCGGGCCTCAGCACCGGACGCAACCGCGCCACCAGGGAGCGCGCGTCCGCGGCGAGCCCGGACAGGCCCTGGAGCTGCGCCACCAGGCCCTCCACGTACGCGCCCAGCTCCTGGGTGCCGTCCCGGTAGGCGGTGTAGAGCGAGGCCACGTCCACCCGCCCCACCTCGCCCGAGGCGAGCCTCACCAGCAACGCATTGCCCTGCCGCCGGCACGCCACGCCGGCCCGGTGGAGCGCGGCCAGCAGCGCGGCGGTGAACTCCGGGCGCAGCGCCTGGACACGAGGCACCGCTGGCGGTGGCACGTCCACCGCCTCCAGCTCCTCCTTCAGCAGCCGTGCCTCCTGATCGAACGGATCCTTCTCCAGCACCTCCGCCACGTACTCCCGTGCCCGGCCGTGCTCACCCCTCCGCAGCGCCAGCACCGCGAGCACCTTGAGGGCCTCGGGATCTCCCGGGTTGAGGATGAGCGCCTCGCGCAGCACGGCCTCCGCGTCGCCCGGACGCTCCACTCCCAACAAGGCCCGCGCCAGCCCCAACCGCACCTGGATGTCCTGGGGGAAGTCGCGCCGGAGCGTCTCCATCAGACGCAAGGCCTCGCGCTCGGCCCCGGCGTTCATCAGCGCGTGCGCCACGGTGAGCCGCAAGGTGGGCCCTGGCGTGTTGCCCGCCTCGGAACGGAGCGCGTCCAGCTCCTCGTCACTCAGTGTCTCTCCGGCCTCCACCTTGCGGCGGATGCGCTCCAGGGCAGTGGGATCCACGAGCGGAGTGTATCCGGCCGCCCCTGGTCGCGGGCTATTGCCAGGAGATGTCGTATTCGCTGTCGAGCACGCCCGTCTGCCGGCCAGTCACCTTGATCTTGCTGGCCTTCAACCGCTCGAGCATCGCCACCAGCTGCCCCTCGTGGAACGCGGGGGGCATGAAGTCGCGCGTCATGATGAGCCGGCAACACTGCGGCCCCAGCCACTTCACCGAGCGCTCTCCATCCACCGACACCTGGTACGTCGACGGCAGGTTGTTCACCAGCCGCTTCGGCTCGCCGCGCACCAGCACCTGCATCGTCCTGCCCGCCTCGGACTCCAGGAAGTCCATGGCGACGCAATGGCCCAGCAGCCACAGGGCCTGCTCCACATCTCCATAGCGCGCCGACAGGGCCGGCATCGCGGTGTCGATCATCTGGAGGTGCAGCCGGATGGGGTAGTTGAAGAAGTCGGCGAAGCGCTTCTGTCCACACACGGCCGTACAGCGGTTCACCAGGGTCTCGTCCCCCAGCGCCCGGATGGCCTTCAACACGCTCTGGAGGAACAACCCACGTGCCATGTCGTCCGGGGTCGTCAACGCCATCCGCTGCTCCCACCCCAACCTCGGAGAGGCCACGTTCCAAGCCACCGCTGCGCCACTCATATTCCCCTGCCCCCTTGCTGCCTGCTCACTGCCAACAGAATTCACACTCACTGTCGAGCCCACCCGTGGACCATCCGCTCACCCTCACCTCTCGAGCGCCCCCCAGCTCCAGCAGCATCGCCACCGTGCCCTCGTGGAAGGGGTAGGGCATGAAGTCGCCCTTGAGGACGAAGCGGCCGCTGTTGGGACCCGTCCACTTCAGCTCGTACTGGCCGTAGCTCACCGACAGCCGATAGGCCGTGGGCAGCGTGCTCAGCAGCTGCCTGGGGCTGCCCGGAGACAGCGACAGCATCGCCTTGCCCGCCCCCGCCCTCAGGAAGTGCTTCGCCCCCAACCGCCCGAGCTGCCGCAGTGCCTCCTCCGCGCTCCCGAACTCCTCCGCCAGCGCCGGCAGCGCGGCGGAGACCATCTGCCCCTGCATTCGCACGGGATAGCGGAAGAAGTCCAGGAAGCGCTCCTCCCCGCTCGCCTCCACGCAGCGCTTCACCAGAGCCTCGTCACCCACCGACTGCAACACCGCCAGCGTGCTGTTGAAGTACAGCCCGCACACGGTGTCTTCCGCGGTCGCCAGGCACATCCGACGCTCCAATTCCTGCTCCCAGGTGTCTGACTTCACCCACCTGGAACGCGCGCTGGTGCTCACGGCCATGTGTGCCCCCTGGGCAGGAATCAGCCTGATTGAGTAAAGGCTATCCTAATTGTTCCAGGCCTGCCTGTCAGCACAGCGGCCTTCCTTCCCGCGCCTTTCTCCGAGGGAGAGCGGGCATTTCGCCCGCCCATCCACCCGCGTTGTGGGATTGTACCGGCAGCGCACGGGACGCGCTGTGTTTGTGAAAGCTTTCAGTCCTGCAATGGTTTCCACTTTCCGGTGGGGTGGGATTCAAACAGCCCCGCCGAAGAGCCGCCGCTCGAAGTCCACCGGCAAGGTGGTGAAGTCACCAATGACCCAGTGGGCACCGGCCTCGAGCAGGACCTCCGCGGGCGTCATGGTGGTGACGCCCACGGCGAGCATCCCGGCCGCGCGCGCCGCGCGGATGCCGTTCACCGCGTCCTCGAAGACGACGCACGCGGAGGGCTCCACGCAGAGCGCCCGCGCGGCGGCCAGGAAGATGTCGGGCGCCGGCTTGCCGCGCGTCACGTCCTCCGCGCCCACCACGTGGGAGAAGTGCGGGCGCAGCTCCAGGCCGTCGAGGACGAAGGTGCGGTTGGCGCTCGGCGCGGCCGTGGCCACCGCGAGCTGGAGGCCCGCGCCGCGCAGGCGCGCGAGGAGCTCGCGAGTCCCCCGCAGCGGCGACAGGTGCGGCGCGTAGAGCTCGCGGTAGTGGGACTCCTTGCGCTCGGCCAGCCGCGCCAGCTCCTCGGGCGGCACGGGACGGCCGAGCAGCGCGGGGAAGATCTCCTCGTTGCGCTTGCCGGCGAACTCCCGCTCGAAGCGCTCCACGGGGACGTCGAGGCCGAGGCTCTGGGACATGGACACCCAGGCCCGGGCGTGGAAGAGCATGTTGTCGACGAGGGTGCCATCCATGTCGAAGATGGCGGCGGAGAGGGAATGGAGGCTCATGACCTCCTCCCGTATCAGCCGGGGAAGGCCAGGGCCACCTTGCCGAAGTGTTGCCCGCTCGCCAGGTGTTCGAGCGCCGCCCGCGCCTCCGTGAAGGGGAACACCCGGTCCACCACGGGGCGCACCGCGTGGGCCTCCAGCGCGCGAATCAGGTGCTCGAGGCTCGTCCTGCTGCCCGCCGACACCGCCCTCAGGGTGACACACCGGCGGATGGCCTGCGTCAGCTCCAGCTCCGAGCGCATCCCCTCCAGGAAGCCCACCACGCTCACCTCGCCGCCCAGGCGCACCGCCCGCAGCGCGCGCCCCAGGTTGGCCCCACCCGCCACCTCCACCACGTGGTCCACCCCGCGTCCTCCCGTGAGCGCCAGCACCGCCTCGTCCCACTCCGGCGTCTTCCGGTAGTGGATGCCCGCGCTCGCGCCGAGCGCCTTCGCCCGGGCCAGCTTCTCGTCACTGCCGGACGTCACCAGCACCCGCGCTCCCGCCAGCCGCGCCAGTTGCAGCGCGAAGAGCGACACGCCTCCCGTGCCCTCCACGAGCACCGTATCCCCGGGCCGCACCCGGCCCACCCCGAAGAGCACGTGCCACGCCGTCACCGCGGCGATGGGCAGCGTGGCGGCCTCCACGTCCGACAGGTGCGTCGGCGCATGGACGAGCCCGTGCTCGGGCACCTTCACGTACTCCGCCAGCACGCCGTCGGTGGGCCCGCCCAGCCGGCGCGCCACCAGCGACGGCACGGGCTCTCCCGCCACCCAGTCCTGCACGTACGAGAGCACCACCCGCTCTCCCGGCTTCACGCGCGTCACCCCGGGCCCCACCGCCACCACCTCGCCCGCGCCATCCGACAGCGGAACGAATGGAAACCGCAGGTTCGGGTCGTACGTGCCCCGGAGGAGCACCAGGTCGCGGTAGTTGAGCGAGGCCCCGCGCATGCGCACGACGACCTCGAAAGGGCCGGGCACGGGGTCCGGCCGCTCGGTGAGTACCAGTGAGTCCAACCCGAATCCGCGCAGCTCGAATGCCTTCATGGACTTCCTCCTCGTGGATGAGACACACGGGAGGATGCGCGGCTCCCTCCGGGCGCGAAACCCGAGGACGGCGCAGGTGGACCCTGCGAAAATGCAGGGCATGCACCATTGGGATGACCTGCGGGTGTTCCTCGCGGCCCACCGCGGCCGCTCACACGCGGCGGCCGCGCGGCTGCTGGGCGTGGACGCGACGACGGTGGGCCGCCGGCTCTCCGCGCTGGAGTCGGCGCTCGGCACGCGCCTGTTCGACCGGACGCGCGAGGGGCTGTCCCTCACGCGCGAGGGAGCCCGCGTGCTCTCCATGGCCGAGCACATCGAGGAGCGGTTCCTCGGCCTCGAGCGCGAGGTGGGTGGCAGCGACGTCCGCCTCGAGGGCCTGCTGCGGCTGACGGCCGGCGAGGGGCTGATGAGCCTGGTGCTGGTCCCCCACCTGCTGGAGTTCCGCGAGAGGCACCCGGGCATCGACCTGGAGCTGCGCACCGACACGCGCCCGCTCGACCTGGCCCGCCGGGAGGCGGACGTGGCGGTGCGCCTCTTCCGCCCTCGCGAGGAGGCGCTCGTGGTCCGGCGGCTCGGGACGCTCCCCTACGGCCTCTATGCCAGCGAGGCCTACCTCGCGCGCCGGGGCCGCCCGCGCACGCAGCGCGAGCTGTCCCGGCACGACTTCGTCACCTTCGACCCCTCGCTGGACGCCGTGCCCGAGATGCGCTGGCTGCGCCGCCATGCCCCCGGCGCGCGCTACGTGGTGCGCTCCAACAGCACCTCGACGCTCCTGGCCGCCTGCGCCTCGGGCCACGGCCTGGCCGCCGTCGCCAGTGCCTTCGCCAGCGCGAACCCCCGCCTGGTGCGCGTGCTGCCCACCGCGAAGCTGCCCACCCGTGAGGTGTGGAGCGCGGTGCACCAGGACCTGCGCGGCAACGCCCGCGTGCGCGCCCTCGTCTCCTGGCTGGTGGACCTCTTCACCCGGCTGGAGCGCGGAGCCGCGTCCGCTCACGCCTCCCAGGAGACGTCATAGTCGCTCTCGAGCGTCGAGAGCTGGAAGCCGCGCACCCGCGCGCCCCGGGCGTTCACCTTGCGCAGCACGCCCAGCAACATCCCTTCCTGGAAGGGATAGGGCATGAACTCGTGCCGCATGGTGAACCGGCCACGCCTCGGCCCCGTCCACACCACCGAGCGCACCCCGAAGCTCACCGAGGCCCGGTAGGCCGAGGGCAGATTGCCCACCAGGCGCTTCACGTCCCCCCGGGCCAGCAGCTGGAGCGTCAGGCCCGCCGCGGACGCCAGGAAGCTCTCCGCCGCCCGGGAGCCCAGCTGCCGCAGCGCCTCGTCGAAGCCCCCATACCGGTCCTCCAGCAACCGCGCCGCGGTGAACACCATCCGCAGGTTCACGCTGACGGGGTAGATGAAGAAGTCCATGAGGTTCTCCTCCCCGCTCAGCCGCTGGCAGCGCCGCACCGCCTCCTCGTCCCCCAGGGTGCGCACCGCGTCCAGCGTGGCACGCAGGAACATGCCTCGCGCCGTGTCCGACGGGGAGGCCATCGCCAGCCTCCGCTCCAGATCCTCATCCGAGCCGGGTGGAGCCATCGACCACCAGGCGCTCTCCTTGCCCATGTGCATGTCTCCTCCTTGGTGAGCTTCGAGCCCGCACCCGCGCACACTGTACCCGCTCCATTCACCTCCGTCAGTCGAGGGAGAGCACGTCACCTCTTCGTCGCACTGAGCCTGAAGAAATCCATTCCCGGTGCTCCCGCCCAGCGCGGTGACTCACGAGGAAGGAGGAGGCACCGACCCGGCCGACCCGCCCCCGCCGGAGGCCGAGGGTGACTCCGACTGGCCGAGGAACTCATCCAGCGCGCCCACGTCGATGGGCTTGCGGAACACGGCGTCCACCAGCGCGAGGTTGGCGCGATTCTGCCCGCGCACGTCCATGCCCGTCACGATGGCCAGCAGCGCGTGCGGCGAACGCTTGCGCAGCTCGCGCGCCACCTCCCATCCCGAGATGTCCGGCATCACCGCGTCCAGCAGGGCGGCGTCGTAGCGGCGCTCCTCCCACAGCTTCAGCGCCACGTCCCCGCTGTGGGCCACCATCACGTCGTAGCCCTCCTCGCTGAGCACCTCCGCCATCATGCGCGCGTTGTCCGGATCGTCGTCCACCACCAGCACCCGGCGCGTCTGCTGGAAACGCCGCGGGCTCACCGTGGTGCTCCGGCCCGCCGCCGTCCGCTCCGCCGCCACCTCCTCCGAGGAGCTCGCCAGCGGCAGCCGCACCACGAAGGCCGCGCCGTCGCCTCCCGGCAGGTTCTCCACCGTCAGCTCGCCGCCCCAGCGCTGCACCTGGTTGCGCGCCACCGCCAGCAGCAGCGAGAGCTGGGGTGCGCCCGCCTCGCGGTTGAGCGGGTCGAACATGCGCGTCATCTCCTCCTCCGCGTACAGCGTGCCGGAGTCCTCCACGCGCAACCGCACCCACCCGGCCGGCTCCGTCCGCGACTCCACCGCCACGCGCCCGCCCGCCTCGCCCAGCCGCTCCTTCGTCGCCAGCAACAGGTTCACCACCAGCTCGCGGAAGAAGCCCGGGTCCGCCCGCACCGCGCACGGCTGTCCCAGGCGCAGCTCCACGCCGATGGGGTGCTCGCCCTGCTCCAGCTCCGCGCGCGCCAGCTCCAGCGCCTCGTGCACCGTGGCGTCCACCTGGACGTCCGCGAGCTGCTCCTCGGTGCGCTGCACGTTGAATTCCTGCAGCCGCGCCACCAGCTCGCCGATCTGCCCCACCGTCTTGTCCAGCGCGTCTAGGTGCTCGGGCTTGGAGTCGCGCCGCAGCAGGGTGATGCGCAGCCGCAGCACGTTGAGGAAGTTGTTGAGCGCGTGCGCCGCGCCACTCGCGAGCTGTCCCAGCGCCTGCGTGCGCGTGCGTTGCAGCAGCCGCCCCTGCAGCCGCCGCACCTCGTCGTGGGCGCTCATCAGCGCCTTCGTCTTGTTGGCGGCCTCGGTGCGGTCGGTGAAGGTTTGCAGGACACCGGCCAGCTCGCCGCCCTCCTCCCAGACGGGTGTGGCGCTCAGCTCCAGGGTGGCCTCGCCCCCGCCGGGCCGCTCCACCACCATCATCACTCCGCGCACCGGCCCCCGCTCCTTCATGGCCCGCATGAAGGGCATGTCGGCCACCTTGAAGGGGGTGCCGTTGGGTTGACGCGCGTTCACCTGGGTGAGCACCGCCGTCAGCGGCGACTGCGAGCGCGAGCCCACCACGGCCCGCATGGGCACGCCGAGCAGCCGGCTCACCGGCGGCGTGGCGAAGGACACCGTGCCATCCACCTCGGCCAGGAGGATGCCCACCTCCACGTGGTGCAGCACCGACTCCATCACCGCCGCCTCGCGGAAGCGCACCTCCTCCGTCCTCAGCACCCGCGCGAAGGAGGCCTGCGCCGAGGCATGTGCCTCGCCCACCAGCTCCACGATGAACGTGGCCACCTCCGGCTCCAGCTGGCCGTTGCGCCGCGCGTACACGTAGAGGAGCACCTCCTCGAGCGCCTTGAACTCGCGCGCCAGGTCCTCCACCTCGAAGCGCTGGTCGTACCTTCGAGCCCCGTGGGGACGCACCACCTCCGGCCAGAGGACCAGCACGTCCCTCCCCCGGTCCCTGAGCAGGCGGACGAGCTCGTCCACGAGCCGGCGCAGCGGGGCACGCAGGTTGCGGCCGGGGATGTCCAGCTCGTACGTCTCCGCTCGGATGCGCTTGGACCACAGGCGCACCACGCGCTCCTCCTCCTCTTCCAGCAGCTGAAGCAGGGCGGCCACTGGATCCACGGGAGGCGGGGTGTCTTGGAGGAAGGGGATGGCCATGGTTCCTCCGGGTGAGAGTGGGCACGGCGTGCCGGTGCGGCTACCCGCCCGCCCGGGCGCTCACAAGGGAGGAAACGGAATGGCCAACGAGGGTAACGAGCGCGACAAGAACGAGTACGAGGCCGTGCCGCTCTCGGACGCGGCCATGGCCCAGCTGTTCCGGGGCGAGCTCACCCGCTCGGACACCTGGCGCTCGCGCCTGGACAACACCACCAACTGGGCCATGACCACCACCGCGGCCGTCGTCTCCTTCGGCTTCTCCTCGGCGGCGTCCCATGTCGTCTTCCTGGTGGGCATCTGGATGGTGGTGTCGTTCCTGTCCATCGAGGCGCGCCGTTACCGCTATTACGACTTGTGGATGAGGCGGGTGCGCCTGTTGGAGGAGGGCTATTGGATTCCCATGCTGCGCCGCGAGCCGGTGGACCCGGACTCCCTGCGCGAGCTGGTCACCCTGATGGAACGGCCGCAGATCCAACTGTCGGTCTTCTCCTCCATCTCCACCCGTCTCAACCGGGCCTACGGGCCCATCCTGCTGGTGCTGACACTGGCCTGGTTCGTCAAGGTGTACAGCCACCCGCAGGCGCCCCAGAACTTCAGCGAGTTCGTGAGCCGGGCACGCATCGGACCCATCGCTGGCGGCTTCGTCATGATGTTCTTCTTCGTGCTGGTGCTGCTCTTCGCCTACCTCTTCGTGGCCTCCTTCTTCACCCGGGCCCCGCTGGGAGAGCTGCGCAGCCGGCCGCGTGGGCGCCGCGCCACCCTGTGGGAGTCCTTCTATCGGCCCTACGCCACGCTCAGCCCCCGCCGCCGCAACCGCCGCAAGACGCCGCCCGCCCCCCAGCCGCCGTCGGAGCCGCCTCCCATCCAGACTCCACCCATGCATTAGACAGGCTGCGTCAGGGTCGTTTTCCTCCTTTCGGGGCCCTGTCTTTTGTGCTTGAAGCGCGAGACATGGCGAATACGCGTACGGTCACGGTCATCAATGGCGATGGAATCGGCCCCGAGGTGATGGCGGCCACCATCCGCGTCCTCGAGGCGCTCAAGGCTCCACTGGAGTTCGAGTACAAGGACGCGGGCACCGAGGTCATCGCCAAGTACGGCACCAACCTGCCCCACGAGACGGTGGAGGCGGTGCTGCGCAGCGGCGTGGCGCTCAAGGGCCCCACGGGCACGGTGGTGGGAGGCGGCATGGCCTCGGCCAACGTGGGCCTGCGCAAGCGGTTGGATCTCTACTCCTCGCTGCGCCCGGTCAAGAGCGTGCCCGGCGTGAAGACGCGCTACGAGAACGTGGACCTGGTGGTGGTGCGCGAGAACACCGAGTCGCTCTACGCGGGCCTGGAGCACATCATCGTGCCGGGCGTGGTGGAGTCGCTGAAGATCATCACCGAGAAGGCCTCCACGCGCATTGCGCGCTTCGCCTTCGAGTACGCCAAGAAGAACGGGCGCAAGAAGGTGACGAGCGTCCACAAGGCCAACATCATGAAGCTGTCGGATGGCCTCTTCCTCGACTGCACCCGCAAGGTGGGCCGGGAGTACCCGGAGATCCATTACGAGGAGGTCATCATCGACAACATGTGCATGCAGTTGGTGAAGGACCCGACGCGCTACGACGTGCTGGTGATGGAGAACCTGTACGGCGACATCATCAGTGACCTGTGCGCGGGCCTGGTGGGCGGCCTGGGCCTGGTGCCGGGCGCCAACATCGGCGAGCGCACGGCGATGTTCGAGGCGGTGCACGGCACGGCGCCGGACATCGCGGGCAAGGGGCTGGCCAACCCCACCGCGCTGATGATGTCGGCGGTGATGATGCTGGACTGGATGGACCTGAAGGACGAGGCGCGCAAGTTCGAGAACGCGCTGGCCAAGGTTCACGGCGAGGGCAAGGCGCGCACCGGCGACCTGAGCGGCAGCGCCACCACCCGCGAGTTCACCGACGCGGTCATCGCGGCGCTGTAGCAGGCAACAGCCCTTCGTTCCCGTAGCACGTCGGAGCCCGGCAATGTCGCCACCTCAAGGCACGTTGCCGGGTTCGTTCGTGAAGAGCACATGGAAGAGCGTCGTTTCTGGAGGCTCCACCCACTGCGCGTACAGGGGGACGGGAGTCTCGGCGATGTCTCTCGGAAGCTTGCTGGCTCCGAAACGCTCTTCGATCTTCCTGGAGAGGACATCGGCAACGGCTTGCCGCTCGGGCAAGAGTGGCTCGAGGCTGACCCTGGGATTGAGCCGCCTTCTTCCGACGCGACCGTACTCCACCCCATAGACGATGTAGATGGGTGCCAGGATGCTGAGGCAGCCCACCACGATCCAATGGTACGGCGGCAGCGGTTGACCCTTCTCGTGCGTCACCGGATAGGCAACACAACGGAAGCAAGCATCAGGTGTCGCGGTGCCATCTCCCAAGGTGAAGCCGGGAAGCTCCTGTTCGAGATCATCCAATAACGCATGCCACCGATGGTGTTCCTCGAGCGCTTCTTCCCATCGCGCCTCGAGCCTATCGTGCTCGGGGCTTCTCTCCTGCCTGAGCTCGTAATCCTTGTCGGGGCGCCAGTACTGCCGGGCAATGGCCAGCAGCTCTTCTTTCGATGGAGTCATGGGACTAGGGGACGAGATTGCCAAGCTGAACGGGTATGGCTTTCTTATGGCATGATGTCTTCACACGTGAACCCTCGATGGATGCCCAAAGCATGGGTTTGAGCGTCTTCTTGAGGGATTCACACAACAAGCCCAGACCAGACGCGGGTGTAGCGGAGCTGAAAACCACCTCGGCGGCCTCATGGATGCGCTCCGCCGTGATGCGCTGTGCGAGCGGGAGGGAGATGGGGCCGTCGTCGTTCTGGATCGGCATCTCAACGCCAAATCCACAAAGGAACGACTCTCCCGTATTCGCTCTCTGGATGTTGATGCGGATACAGGCCGCGCGCCAGCCGCTCGGCTCATCCTTCCTGGGCTTGACGATCGTGACGAAATGGATCTGCCCCGGCTCTATCCTGCCCGTGACGATGGTCCTGGTTCTGGGACCGGTGCGCCCACATCCCGAGGACACCAGCAGCAACAGGGCCAGCCAATGAAGCCGTGAGCGTGCTCCGGGCATATCCAGGCTCCTGACGGAGGGAGGCGACTCCATTGGAGTCCCTCGACCCGCCGTCGAACAAGCCCGCGGCCCGTCCGGCCGTCCACGCCCGGACGTATCCGCGCGGACGGCCCGGAAGAGCCTCAGCCCACGGTGACGCGGCGCACGCCGCGGGCCTCCAGGAGCGCGGGCAGACGCTCGCGCTGGTCGCCCTGCAGCACCAGGGCCTCGCCCTCCACCACGCCCCCACAACCCAGGGAGCCCTTGAGGGCCTTGAGCCACTTCTCCAGCTCGGCTTCCCGCAGCCCGAGCTGCTCCACCACCGTCACTTCCTTGCCCCCACGGCCCTTGCGCTCCATGCGCACCACGGCGCGCGCGGGGCCCTTGGGCTCCTCGGCCTTCACCGGCGCGGGAGCCGGCCCGGGGGGCAGCTCCTCGCGCTTCACGCCCAGCGCCGAGAAGGGGTTGTGGAAGGGCGCCGCCGGGGCGGGCGTCTCGGGCTTCTTGTCACGCTTGCCCATGAACCGCCCGCTCAGTGCTGGTCCCGCGCCTGCAAGGGCTGCGTCTGGGGCAGCACCTGGAAGGCGGGGTCGTTCGCGTCCCCGTTCGCCATGATGAGCGCGTAGAGGAAGGACGGGATGGCCCGCGCCTCGCGGCCGTTGATGACCACCAGCGGCGTGCCGCGAACCCCGTGCTGCTTCGCGTACGCGAGATCCTCCTGCAGCTTCTGGGTCGTCTCCGGCTTCGCGATGCAGGCCTGGAGCTGCTCGCGCGAGACGGAGCCGGAAGAGAGGACGCTCAGCACCGCATCGGGGCTGGTGAGCGACATCTGGGCGGCGAAGAGCTTCTCGCGCAGCTCCCAGTAGTCGGGGGCGTCCTCGAGGCAGATCTGCGCCTTGGCCGCCGTGCAGCGGATGCCGGAACCATCGGTGTGCTGCCGGGCCATGGCCGTGTTGCACTCGCTGTCGAGCGGGAACTGGCGGGCCTCCAGGGACAGCTTGCCCTCGGGGAGACGCTTCTTCATGAGGGCGAGCGCCTCCACCAGGTTCTTGCAGTGGGGGCACCGGCTGTCCGTCCACTCCACCATCTTCACCGGCGCGTTCACGGGCCCGTAGAGGCGGCGCGCGGGCGCGGTAGCCGGCTTCGGCGAGGACTGGCGGTAGAGCGCCAGCGCGTTGGCGAGGGCCTGCTGCTCGGGCTGCGGCAGTCCACGCAGGTAGGCCGCCAGTGAGCCGGGGGCGTCCGTGGTGGGCGAGCCCGCGAGGGCCTGGAGGGCGGCGGAGGCCTTGGGCGTCTGCTGGCCGGGCACGAGCAGCGCCACGTACGCGGCCACGGCGAAGCCCCCCGTCCACTGGAGGGCGCGGCCCCACTCACCCGTCTGGGGCAGGACGGGGCCGGGCAGGCCCCGCCAGGCCACGAGGGCGAAGGCGATCGTGAGGACGTAGGTGCCCAGACACGTGAGGCACAGCGCGCCGGCACTCGCGCTCGCGGCGCCGAAGACGAGGCTGGCGCCCACGCCAGCGGCGGCCACCAGACGCAAGCCGTTGGTGGCGGGCCGCACGGTGTGCCCGTTGCGCTGCCACACGAGGTAGAGGGCGGAGAGCGCCACCGCGACGATGCCCCACACCAGGCCGAGCCCGGCCACGGGGATGCGCAGCAGCTCGTGCACCGTGCTGGCGAAGGGGGAGTTCCACACCGTCTCGCAATTGACGCGCTCGGAGATGCCACACACGGTGGTGCCACCGGCGCGCAGGGTGAGGAGCTCCAACCACTGGAAGATGGAGAGCGCGCTCTCGGCGAGGGCCAGGCCGAGCAGCACCTGGGCGCCGCGGACCGGGACGGGAGGGGGCGGATTGGCCTTCTTGCTCATGCGTGCTCCGGAGGAGGGGTCATCAGGACGAGGAGGCGGGCGTTGTCGGGGCCGTCATTGGTGACGCCGTGCTCGACGCCCGCGGGGGCGGAAATGGCGGCACCAGGGCCATGGGAGGCCTCGTCGGTGCCAATGCGGAAGCGGCAGCGCCCCTCGAGGACGAGGTACACCTTGTCCGAGGTGGCGTGCCGGTGGGGCTTCTGGGACTGGCCGGGCGTGAGGCAGTACACGTCCAGGAAGAAGCGCTCCGACTTGAAAAGGTTGTGCTTCTGGAGCTTCTCGGCCGAGAAGCCCTGGAAGTCCGACAGGTATCTGACATCCATCGTGGCATTCACTCCCGGGCCTCTATATAGCGACGGTCATGGAACCGCTGTCTCTGCATTTTCTTCACGAGCAGGCAGGCGCCCGCTTCCAGGACGTCAACGGTCGGGAGGTCGTGGCCGACCATGGAGATGGGGAGGCCGAGTACCGGGCGGCCCGGGAAGCGGTGGCCCTCCATGATGCCACCTACCGGGAAGCGCTGCGGATAACCGGCGAGGACCGCGCGAGCTTCCTGCACGGGATGGTAACCCAGGAAGTGAAGGGCCTGGCCTCCGGAGCGGCCACCTACGCGGCGATGATCACCGTGAAGGGGTCCATGGTGGCGGATGCCCGCGTCGTGCGGCGCGAGGCCGACCTGCTGCTGGACATGGAGCCCGGGATGGGAGCCAAGGTCCGGGAGTTCCTGGAGAAGTACCTCATCTCCGAGGACGCGGAGCTGCACGACGCCACGGACGAGCTGGGGGTACTGCGGCTGCTGGGCCCCCGGACGGCCGACCTGCTGGGTGCCGTGCAGGGGAGCCCGTTCGAGCCCCTGCCCCAGGACGCCACCCGTGCCATCACCCTGGCGGGCCAGGAGGTGCTGGGCGTGGGAAGCACCCGGGTGGAGCCGCACGGGGTGGACCTGCTGGTGCCCCGGAGTGGGCTGGAAGCGGTGTGGAAGGCGCTGGTGGCGGCGGGTGGGGCCCTCGGGCTGAAGCCGCTGGGCTGGAGGGCGCTGGAGGTGCTGCGAGTGGAGGCGGGGGTGCCGCGCTTCGGACAGGACATGGGGGAGACCACCATTCCGCTGGAGGCGAACCTCACGCATGCCATCTCGTACAACAAGGGGTGCTACATCGGGCAGGAGGTAATTGCCCGGGCCACCTTCCGGGGGCACATGAACCGGAAGCTGACGGGACTCCTGCTGGGAACCACCGAGGCGGCGCCCGGCACCGAGCTGAAGAAGAACGGAAAAAAGGTGGGATGGGTCACCACCGTGGTGCATTCGCCGGGCAAGGGGCAGACGGTGGCACTGGGGTACGTGCACCGGGACCACCTGGAGCCGGGAACGGTGCTGACGGTGGGAGAGGGCCCGACCGAGGCGACCGTCTCGACCCTCCCCCTGCCCTGAGCCCCACCTCCCCCGCGGCAATTCCCCCGCGGCAATTTCCCCTCTCCCTCTGGGAGAGGGACGGGGTGAGGGTTATCTGAAGCACCCTGAGTGCACCCCCTCGCACCTCAAGAAGAACCCCGAGCCGGAAATCTCGCGGGAAAATCCGGATGACCGTGGAACGGGGCTCGGGTGTCTTCCGGCTGAATGAGCCGTCACCTGCCCGTCCCCCTCCCCTTCACGAAACGCCCCATCCTGGGATGGAGCGGCCTCCTGGCGCTCCTGCTCGTGGTGCTGGCCTCGCCGGCCGGAGCCCAACCCGCGGAGACGGGAACGCTCATCACCCGGGAACAAGAGGTCCGAGCCCTCGACGGAGGGCTCGTGGTCGAGACACCCGATGCGGGGATGACGACCCTCACCCCGCCCACGCTGCTCACGGACGCGCCGGCCCAGTATCCGGAGGGAGACTGGACGGGGCCGCGCACGGTGACGCTGGAGCTGCTCCTCACCGAGCAGGGGACGGTCGAGCGGGCCGAGGTGGTACAGGGAGCCGAGGCGGCCTTCAACGACGCGGCGGTGCGCGCGGCCACCGGACTCCGCTTCACTCCGGCCACACTGGACGGCACGCCGGTCTCTGTGCGGCTCCCCTTCACCTACCGCTTCGAGCCTCCGGCCGAGCCCGCGAGCCGGACGGTGCTCACGGGCCTCATCCGCTCCAAGGGCACGAGGAAGCCGCTGGGCGACGCGGCGGTGACGGTGAACGGCGCGACGGTGACCACGGATGCCGAGGGCCACTTCGAGCTCGCGCTGAAGCCCGGCCTCCAAGAGGTGCACGTCTCAGCGCCCGGCTACAAGCCGGCGGACTTCCGCGAGGAGCTGAAGGAGGACCAGCGCCTGGAGGTGCGCTACGGCCTGGAGCCGCTGGTGGTGAATCCCTACGAGACGGTGGTGCGAGGAGACCGTGAGCGCACGGAGGTCTCCCGCATCACGCTGCACGACCAGGAGGTGCGCGAAGTACCGGGCACGCAGGGGGATCCCTTCCGGGTGGTGATGCTGATGCCGGGAGTGGGGAGCGTGGCCTCGGGCCTCTCGTACCCGGTGGTGCGAGGCAGCCAGCCGGCGGCGACGGGCTACTCCATCGACGGGGTGCGCGTGCCGATGCTGTACCACCTGCTGCTGGGCCCCGCGGTGGTGCACCCGGAGTTCATCGACTCCATCGACTTCCAGGCGGGGGCGCCGCCGGTGCGCTACGGGAGGACGCTGGGGGGAGCGGTGGATGGGCGGCTCAGCCGGCCGCGAGAGAAGGGGCTGCACGCCAGCGCGTACGCGGACCTGCTCAACGCGGGTGGCTTCGTGGAGGTGCCCATCGAGGAGACGGGCACGAGCGTCACCGTGTCGGGGCGGCTCAGCTACTCGGCGCTGCTGGTGTCGCTGGCGGCCAACGCCCTCTCGGTCACGAGCGGCGAGGAGGTGAGCTCCGGCTACCGCGCGGACTTCTGGGACTACCAGGCGCGGGTGGAACAGAAGGTGGGCGAGGGGCGGCTGCGGCTGCTCGTCTTCGGCAGCTCGGACCTGTTGGGCCTGAAGGCCGAGAGCAAGAACGACTACGCCGGAGACCTGGCCATGCGCTTCCACCGGGTGGACCTGCGCGGGCAGCACCCGCTGTGGGGAGGCGAGGCGGAGGTGGGCCTCACCTGGGGCCTGGACCAGCTGGGGACGACCGCCAGGCGAGGCCCGACGAAGGTCGGTGAGTTCGGCATGGCCGAGCAGACCTTCCGTGCGCGTGCCGGCTGGAGCAAGGGGCTCACGGACACGCTGTCGCTGTCGCTGGGCGCGGACGTGGAGCACCGCCGCGGCGGGTTCACCCTCACCGGCATCGCGATTCCTCCGGGCACCCGGGGCGATGACCCGACGGACGCGCTGCGGCGGCCCTCGACGCTGGCCACGTTCTCGGGCCTGTACGGCGAGCTGAGCTGGAAGCCGGACGCGCGGTGGTCGGTGGTGACGGGCCTGCGAGGGGACTCCTGGCACCTGGTGCCGGGCATCTCCTACTACACGCTGGAGCCGCGGCTGGCGGTGCGCCACGCGATGACCGAGAGCCTCACGTTGAAGGCCGGCGCGGGGCTCTACCACCAGCCGCCCACGGTGCTCGTCCAGCTACCGGTCATGGACGCGGCGGGCCTGCGCTACGGCCTGCAGAATGGAATGCAGTTCGACCTGGGCGCGGAGTGGAAGGCCCTGGAGGGGCTCGAGCTGTCCGCGGACGCCTGGTACAACCCGCTGCCGCGCACGGTGGAGTTCAGCTTCGAGCAACTGCTGGAGAACCGGCGGCGCCGCAACGCGCCCGCGCCCGACCCGGCCTCGCACGGGTACGCGTACGGGTTGGAGCTGATGGCGCGCCACCCGCTCGGGGGCAACTGGTTCGGCTGGGTGTCCTACGGCTTCCAGCAGAGCAAGCGCTGGGCGCGCTTCGACCGCTACGACGACCAGGACCAGGTGGTGGGCCAGGGCGAGGGCTACCTGCCCTTCGCCTTCGAGCAGGTGCACGTCTTCAACGCCGCGCTGAGCTACCGCTTCCCCGGCAACCTCACGGTGGGCGCGGTGGTGCACTTCAACACCGGCCGGCCCGAGACCGGGGAGCTCAGCTCGCGCAACATGCACGTGGTGCGGGACGAGGAGGGCGTCGAGCATTGGGTGCGCACCGACCCGGACCGGGCCGAGCGCCTGCCGCCCTACTTCCGCGTGGACGCGCGCATCTCCAAGACGTGGACGCTGGACGCGGTGGTGGTGGACGCCTACCTCGACGTGCTCAACCTCTCCCTGCAGCGGGAGGTGCTCGCGTACGACTACACGTACACGACCGAGGACTGGCCAGGCACTGACGTGTTCGCCGACCGCAAACCCATGGACGTGCCGCCGGTGGTGCTGCCGCTGCTCGGCGTGAAGGTGAGCTACTGACATGAAGACCCGTGCTTCCCTCCTGGCCCTGTCCCTGCTGGCCACCGGCTGCGGCACCCTGTACCCGGAGGATCCCCTCTTCGTGTACGGGCGGGCCCTGCACGCCGATGGCACTCCGCTCGCGGGCACGACCCTGATGTTCGAGCGCAAGACCGCCTACGACGGCTCGACGCCCACCGTGTCCGTCTTCGAGCCCTTCCGCGAGGTGACGACGGAGCCAGATGGCAGCTACACGCTCGAGCTGCTGGTGAAGGAGACCCGGAGCCAAGTCAGGGATTACTCCTTCAGCCTGCATGCGTTCCGGCTCCACCGCCAGGAAGAGGACGGCTCGGAGAGCTGGCTCGGATTCAACCTCCACGGAGGCGACGTGGAGCTGCCCGCGCTCCTCCCCTGGCAAGCGGACCTCCACACCACGCCCACGGCGGACGGGGTGATGCTGGCGCTGGGTGCACCCCTTCCCACCCTGGAGATTCCTCCCTCGGCCACCTCCAATGATTGGACGATCATCGAAACAGATGGCTCCCGGCACACCGAGCCCAACCCCAGTCCGCCCTCGCTCTGGCTGGAGTTGCGCAGTGGAGACGGCATCCTCTGGTGGAGCCCGAGCCCGAAGGAGACGCTGGCCGTGAGCCGCTCCATCCTGGAGGACTTCGCGGCGCCCGTGGCGCGGACGTCCGTCTTCATCGATGGCGATTGGACCTTCAAACCGATGGTGAGCCTGAACGACAGCTACCTGTCTTTCTATGTCGAGTGGGCGAGTGCTTCCGTGGCGCTGCCGTCCGGAGGGCTCGTGCCGGTCAGCCGGGGGGCGGCCTGCGAGCCGTTCGTCGACACGTGCCCGCTGACGGATGGGAAGCTGGAGACGATCAAATCCGTGCCCCTGAATGAGCTACGCGTGCGGCTGCCGACCCCGAAGAAGCTGCGCCAGGCAGTGGTGCGCGGCTTCGCCAGTGCCGGTCATACGGAAGCGGTGGTGGTGGAGGGGAGCGTGGATGGGCAGGAGTGGACAGTGCTCGGCCGGGCCACCCTCGAGACCCGCCGCAGGGCCCGAAACGCCCAGCTCACGAATCGCCTGGGCATGGAGCGATTCCTCGACGTGCCGCTCGCTCCGGAGGCTCCCGCGGTGACGCAGGTGCGCCTGCGCGTGGTGGGCGAAGGGCTGATGAATCGGGCCGACTTCCGAGAGCTCTCCCTCTTCGAGTAGCGGCGTGCACCCCCCGCGTTTCGCGCACATTGCGGCTTCATGACGAAGTATGACGGCGCCGATTTGAAATAAGGGCCCGGCGCCTCCGTCCAGATGGGTGTTCACGAAGACAACCTCTGGAGCTTCCAACATGAAGACCTTGAACGCCCTCTCCTCCGCGCTCGTTGCCTCCCTCCTCCTCGCCGGTTCCGCGCACGCCCAGTCCCAGCGGGACCGCATCGAACGTGCGCAGGATCGCCACGAGGTGCGCCAGGACACCGCCCAGCGCGCGGACGACCGGATGGACGTGGCCGAGCTGGAGCGCGTGCTGGCGCGCTTCGACGCGGCGCGGGCCCGCAGGAACAACGCCGAGCTGGCCGCCGTGGATGACCGGCTGCGCGAGCTGCTGAGGGCCGAGCTGGCCGAGGGCCGCACCGAGATGGCGCAGGCCAGGGCCGAGGCGCGGGATGACCGGAGGGAGAGCCGCGCGGAGACGCGGGATGACGTCCGGGACGCGCGCGTGGAGGCGGCCTCGCAGACGGCGCGGAAGACCATCGCGCGCGAGTTGAGCTCGCTCTCGGGCGCCCGGTCCCAGGCGCAGCTCGAGCGCAAGCGCGAGCTCATCGTCGAGCTGGTGCGGCTCGGCAAGCAGGAGGTGCGGCAGGACCAGCGCGAGACGCGCGAGGACCGGAAGGAGCTGCGCGAGGATCGGCGCCGTTGACTCGAGCCGATCCCTTGGCGGCCAATGGCCACCATGGAGGCCAAGGCGGTCGAGACGGAGTACCGGCGGAAGCGGTGAGCTCCCGCCGGCCGAGGGCGGCCTAGAGCCGCCCTTCCGCCTTCTGCTGGCGCTCGATGCTCTCGAAGAGCGCGCGGAAGTTGCCGCCACCGAAGCCCTGGTCGCCCTTGCGCTGGATGATCTCGTAGAAGAACGGGCCCGCCTTCTGGTCCTTGTAGAGGGCGGCCGCGTCCTTCATGAAGATCTGCAGCAGGTAGCTGTGCTCCCCGGCGCCATCCACGAGCACCTCCAGGTCGCGCAGCTGCTGGATGTCCTCGTCGATCTTCTTGATGCCCAGCTGCTGGATGCGCTCGGGCAGCGCGTCGTAGTACGTGCCCGGGGTGGGCATGAAGGAGATGCCACCCCGCTCGCGCATCTCCTTCACCGCGGAGAGGATGTCCTTCACCACCAGGGCCAGGTGCTGCACGCCATCGCCCTTGTGGTCCTCGTTGAAGATGTTGATCTGCGAGGACTTGAAGAAGGGCTTCAGGGGCTCGTTGTTGGCGAACTTCACCCGGCTGACGGGATCCCAGATGACCTCGGAGCGCAGGCCCGAGCCATGCTCGCGCTTCTGCTTGGCGGCCACGTCCTCGGTGTGGAATTGAATCTCCCAGAACTTCTCGAAGCCCATCACGTGCTCCATCCACAGGAGCATGGGCCTCATGGTCTGGAAGTTGGACGTGATGTGGTCGATGTGCGTGAAGCCGTAGCGGTTGGTGCCGCCGCGCGGCTTCTCGTACTGCATGAAGCCCGGATAGAGGGCCTTGTACCCGTCGCGCTGGATGAAGCGGAAGGTGGTGTCACCGAAGGGCGTGGTGATGGAGAACATCGCCAGCTTGCCGCCCTGCGCGTCGGTGAAGCGCTGGATGTCGGTGATGAAGGTGGCGCCGCGCTGCTCCAGCAGGCGGTAGGTCTTCTCGACGTCCTCCACCTGGTAGTTGAGCGTGCCCACCCCGTCCGGGTGCTTGCGCAGATAGCGCCAGGCGCGGCCGCCCTCGCCCACCGGTTGGCTCACCACCAGCACGATGCCGCCCGCCTGGAAGACGGCGGACTTCTGCCTGCCCTCCTTCTCCAGCTCCGGCGAGGACACGCCCTGCTCCGCGAAGTCCAACCCGTTCACGTAGAAGTGCCGGCTGCGCTCCAGATCGTTCACGTACCAGTGGACGCTCTCCAGCCCCTTGATGCCCAGCGACTCGAGCTTCGCCATGTGTGCCGACTCCTCCGGTGCTTCGGGTTCCGACTGCGTTGATGCGTCGTCGACTCAGGCCGGCTGCGCGTCGGGCTGCCGGTCCGGGTGCGCCGCCTGGAAGGCGGGAAGGCTGGCGCACGCCGCTTCGATGCGCGTGAGCAGCCCGTAGGGCGCGAGGTCTACCCCGAAACGCCGGGCCCCGTAGAGCTGGGGCACCAGGCAGATGTCGGCGAACGACACTGCGTCTCCCAGGCAGTACGTGCCCGCCGTCTCCTGGACGGAGGCCTGGAAGGCCGTCAGCCCCCGGTCGATCCAATAGGCACACCAGGCCTTGTCATCGCCCTTCAGCTCCCCCTTGATGCGCTGCAGCACGGCCAGGTTCTGCAACGGCTGGATGCCCGAGTTCACCATCTCCGACAACATCCGGCAGCGAGCCCGGAGATACGGGTCGGCTGGCAGCAGGGCGGGCGAGGCGTGGCGCTCCTCCAGGTACTCGAGGATGGCCATGGACTGGGACAACCGGCGCACCTGGCCCCCCTCGGTGAGCTCCAGCATGGGCACGGTGCGCATGGGGTTGAGGGAGCGGTAGGACTCGCTGTTCTGCTCGCCCCCGTCCTTCACCAGGTGCACGGGCACGTACTCATACGACAGCCCCTTGAGCTCGAGCGCGATACGCACCCGCCACGAACACGACGAACGCCAGTAACTGTAGAGCTTCACGTGCCCACCACCTTCTGGGAGATACGCCCGAAGAGGCTGCGTCCCTCCGCGTCCAACATCTCGATGTCGATGGTGTCACCCACCTTCATGAAGGGCGTCCTGGGTGCACCGGCCTCGATGGTCTCGATCATCCGGCGCTCGGCGAGGCAGGAGATGCCCCGGGCACGGTCCTCGTTGGACACGGTGCCGCTGCCGAGGATGGTGCCAGCGGTGAAGGCGCGCGTCTTCGCGATGTGCTGGATGAGGTCGAAGAAGGAGAAGTGCATCTCCGGGCCGGCGTCCGTGTCCCCCACCACCTGACCGTTGAGGATGGAGCGCAGGCGCAGGTGGACGCGGCCGTCCTTCCACGCGGCGCCGAGCTCGTCCGGGGTGAGCGCGAAGGGGCTGAAGGCGCTGGAGGGCTTGCCCTGGAAGAAGCCGAAGCCCTTGGCCAGCTCATTGGGGATGAGGTTGCGCAGGGTGACGTCGTTGCACAGCATCACCAGCTTCACGTACTTCGCCGCGTCCTCGGCCTTCGTCCCCAGCGGCACGTCGCCGAGGATGACGGCCACCTCGGACTCGAAGTCCATGCCCCACGCCTCGTCCACCAGGGGCAGGTCCTGCGTCGGCGCGAGGAAGGTACCGGAGCCGCCCTGGTAGACGAGCGGATCCGTCTTCATCGTGGCCGGAGGCTCGGCGTTGCGCGCCTTGCGCACGAGGATGACGTGGTTGAGGTAGGCACTGCCGTCCACCCACTCGTAGGCACGCGGCAACGGGGAGAGCAGGGCGCGGACATCGACGGGGCGGCTCTGCACGCGGTCGGCCTCGAGCTCCTCGGCCAGCGCGCGCAGCCTGGGCTCCAGCTCGTCCCACTTGTCGAGCGCGGCCTGGAGCGTGAGGGCCACGTTGGTGGCGAGCGCGTAGGCCGAGTTGTCCCGCTTGACGACGATGAGCCGTCCATCGCGGGTTCCGTCGTTCAGGGTGGCGAGCTTCACGCGTCGGACTCCAGGCGGCCAGGGGGAATGAGCAGGCGGGCCGGCGCCTTCGCCCCGGGCTTTTCCGTACCGGGGCCAGGGTGTCAAGCACGGGCTTCCTGCGCATCGCGTCATCCACGCCTCGCACCCGAGGTATAGGTTGGGAAGAACAACCCCTACCTGGCGTCCCAATTTCTCGACGAAATGCGACGGAGCGTTAAGCTTGGGTGCCTCCGACTCTCCCCGGGGTAGGACCAAACCCATGCCATCCAACAAGAACGAGCTCGCCGCTCGCATCGCCGTCACCAAGCCCACCGACGCGGTACGCGGTCTCTTCTTCCGGGTGGTGTTCGATCTCGTCGAGAAGCAGGCAGGCGCGGACGCGTTGCGTCAGGTCCGCTCCGGCACGCTGGCCAGGGACATGAGCGACCTGCGCACCTACCCCGCCTCGGACTACCTCACGCTGCTCTACGCCGCGGCGGACGCATTGGAGAACAAGCTGGGCGCCCAGGACGCGGTCTTCAACGCCTGCGGCCGTGCGTGCGTGGGCCGCTTCTCCAGCGGCCCGGGCCAGGTCGTCTTCGGCATCCTCGGCAAGGGGGACCCGCAGCGGCTCTTCGCCCAGACGCGCGTGGCCTTCAGCACCGTGGTGACGTACGGCCAGCGCGACCACCGCCCCGCCGGCCCCAAGGCATGCATCATCGCCTACCGCGGCGACATGCAGCCGGCCGCCTACCACGTGGGCATCTTCGAGGGCGCGCTGGAGGCCCTCGGCTTCAAGGGCACCGTCACGGCGAACACGCTCGGCATCGACTCGGTGGACTACGAAATCACCTGGGAGTGAGTGTCACTCCAGGCAGGTGAGCGTCAGCTCCATCACCCCCACCAGGCGCTCACCCACCGAGGCCCAGCAATAGAAGTGGTGGTCGCGCCCCTCCACCCCGTGCAGGTGGGCGCCGAACGTCACCGTCTCCCCGGCGTAGGCGAGGCTGTCCGCGCGCACCTCGCCCCGCGTCACCAGGTAGCGCACCGACGCGTTGCCCAACAGCTGGCGCAGCAGCGCGCCCGCCATCCCGGACAGGCCGCTCATCACCACCGCCACCGGCAGCACCGGGTGCATGGCGAAGTGGCCCTTGCACAGCTCCGCGCTCACCGGGCCCAGCGTGGCCTTCAGGCACTCGCCGTCACGCACGAAGTCCCGCAACGGCAGCGGGTGACGGTGCGGATTCTGACGCATGGCGGCGAAGTCGGCCGGCGCGCCCTCGCACCGCGTACGCTCGCGGGGCTCGCGGCGCATGTCCTGGCGCGCGCACTGGAAGAGACGCTGGAAGGCCGCCGCCGACAGCACGTTGTAGTCCACCTCCACCGAGAAGAGCGGCTGGCCCTCCCCGCTGGCCAGCAGCGTGCTCGCGGTGGCGGTGCGCTTGTCCTTGAACTCCGCTCGCGCCGCGCCCCACAACAGCCCTGTAGCGCGGGGCAGCGGGCCCTCGTGCAGCCGCTCCAACCGCGCGCGCCGCGCCAGGTAGTAGTGCTGCCCCTCCTTCGGGTTCACCAGCGACGACGCACACGAGCCGAGGATGGCCAGGTGCCGCCCCACCTCGGCGGCGTTGATGGGCGAGGCCTCCTGCCCCGGGTCCTGCTCCACCGGCACCCGCGCCAGCACCTCGCCCTCGCCCACCACCGACACCTCGCGCAGCGCGAAGTACGGATCCCTCACGCAGATGCGCCCGTAGAGCTCCGAGGCGCACAGCACCGGGTGTTCCCTCTTTCCCGCTTCCTCGAAGGGCATCCGCCCACGCCAGGGAGTGCCCGGGGCGGAGCTGGAGGACTGCGTGACGGACAGGGGGGAGTGGAGTGCGTGACCCATGCGTCTTCCCTCGTATCGAGACCCCTTGAGGATGGGGTCTGCTACGACACCGCGCGGTGTCGTACCCGACACCATGGGTGCACCCTACCCCAGGCGCGTCCGCTCAGCCAGGGGGGAACTTTGCCGTGAATCCAAATTCATCCTGGAAACGACATCGGGTCGGACAAACCGCTGAACTTCCAGCGGTTCGCCGACCCGGTGGTACCCGCGCTCCGTGGGCCGTCAGAGGTCCGCGGCCTGCGTGGCCTGGGTGGAGAGCGGCAGCGAGATGCTGACGCTCACGCGGACGCCGAAGTTGCACGAGGCCGTGTTGCCGGAAGCATCCTTCGCGGTGCAGGTGACGTTCGTCAGGCCGAGCAGGAAGAGCGCGCCGGAGGGATGCGAGCAGGTGACGGGCACCGGGCCGCAGTTGTCCTGGGCCGAGACGGCGTACTGGATGGAGAGGCCGAGGCTGCCGAGGCCCACCTTGGCGTCCACCCCGAGCGGGCAGGTGATGGTGGGCTTCGCGGAGTCCACCACGGTGACGATGCCCACGCACTGGGAGCTCGCCTCACCGTCCGAGGCCGTCAGCGTGACGGGGTGGCGGCCCGGGCCGAAGGAGGCGTTGGGCGACTCGGTGACGGTGAGCGGCGAGGGCCCGTTGTCCGGGTCGTAGCTGCCGTTGTTCACGCTGGCGTGGCCCTGGCAGGAGTCGCTGACCGTGACGGTGACGTCGCGGCAGAGGGCCACGGGCGGCTGGTTGCTCGGCGGCGGCTGGCAGGTGAGGTCCACCGTGGCCGAGGCGGCGTTGTTGTCCTCGCGGCACTCGGTGTCGCGGCCCTTGCCCGTGCCGTCGTCGTCCACCACGGCGAACACCTCGGCGTTGCCCGTGAAGGACGAGGGCAGGGACACGGTCACGAGCGCGCTGGAGCCCACGGGCAGCGCGTCGGCGGCGGTGCCCACCGCGAGCAGCGTACCGCCCGAGGCCGGGTTGCCCCGGTAGAAGGCCACCTTCACGCCGACGGGCACCGGAGCATCGCCCAGGTTGCGCACGCGCGCACCGAGCGTGAGCACGCCCGTGCCATCACACGACGCCGTCACCTCGGAGGCGACGAGGTCCGCGGCGGCGTAGGGGTTGCCCTGGCCCACGTAACCAGCGACGTTGGAGCGGAAGACGTTGAGCCTCGGATCCAACCAGTGGGCCTCCGGGCTGCTGGGGATGGTGCCGTCGTCGTTGACGTTCGTCACCGAGTAGGCGTGCTGGTTCCAGATGCGCCGGGCGCCGGCCCAGCCCTCCTGGGTGTCGTGGTACACGCGGATGCCGTTGAGGCCCGGCGTCGGCGAGGCGTTGTCGTTCTCCACCACGACGATGTCCGCGGCGTTGTCACCATCCACGTCCGCGACGAGCGGGTACTCGTGCGTGGTGCCCGAGCTGTGCGGCGTCTGCCAGCGCACCGCGCCCGTCACCCCGTCGAAGATGCGCAGCTGGCGCTCGTCGGCGTAGATGACCTCGAGCCGGCCATCGCCATCCAGGTCGAAGGTGGTGGAGGTCGTCTTCCCGGAGCTGTAGTCCCAGATGGGGAAGGTCCACTTCACGGCGCCGTTGGCGCCATAGACGGTGTAGTTCCAGTCACCCGCCAGGCCGATCTCCAGCTGCCCGTCGCCATCGAAGTCCGCGATGTTGGGCGCGCCGCCATGGCCGGCATTGTCGTGGTAGGGCTGCTCGGGGTCGGTGATGTGGACCGGCCTGCTCCACAGCAGCGAGCAGTCGTCATCGAGCAGGCTCACCTGGCCATGGCCCGACACGACGATCTCCCCCGCCGCGTCACCGTCGAAGTTCGCCACGCCCGCGAAGCCGCCCGGAATCTGCGTGTTGCTGCACTTGAGCGAGCCATCATGCCGGTAGACGGAGCGGCCATTGATGACCTCCTGCTTGCCGTCCTGGTCGATGTCCGCCGCGAAGGAGACGGGGCCGGTATACAGGGCGCCGTCCATGCCCTCGGAGCCCACCCACTTCAGCGCGCCGGTGTTGTCATAGACGCGGTTGCCGTCGAGGATCTCCACGGTGCCGTCGCCATCCAGATCCGCCAGCGAGGGGCCACCCCACTCGTTGTAGTCGTTCGCGTCGGGGGCCGAGCGGAACTTGAAGGTGCCATCGTTCTCGAAGCAGATGATGCCGCGGCCGTCCTCCGGAATGCCGCAGATCTCCACCGCACCGTCACCGTCGATGTCACCGGCGGCGATGCTGGCGGCCGGCTTCACCCGGGCCAGCGGGCTCGCCGCGGCCCACAGCTCGAGACCGTCCTCGCCGCTGATGGCCCGGAGCACCCCGTTGATGTTGGGGTTGCCGCCCGCCTGGGCTCTCGCGTTGTAGAGCTCGCCATCGAAGGTGCTGAAGACGATGTCCGGCGAGCCGTCCCGGTTCACGTCCACCACCACCGGCGTCATCATCACCTGCCGGGACTCGGGCATCACCCCGCTCCCCGTCCACGCCCACTGCAGTTCCGGCTCGAAGTGGCCCGTGAAGGGCGGCGGAACCTCACAGCGCTCCGAGAGCTGTCTCTCCGCCAGCGCCTTCGACCCACCCTCCTGCTCCGTGGTGCCACAGGCACTCGCCAACACCATCGTCCCCAGCGCAACGTACAGCCGCATATATCGTCTCTCCTCTCACGCCCGAGCCCGGCCCGGCGCGCGGCCACCCCCTGCCCCCACCTCGAGGTGAAGGCTCCTCGTCTGGAATTGAGGAGAGCACCGGGAATTGGATCTTTTCCCGGTAATGTAGGACATCTCCGGCCCGGCTCCGAGTGCCACCCACCTATGGATGGCACCCGGGACGGAGCCCCTCATCACCCGAGGCTCAGGGGGCCGCGTGGCCTCCGTGCGGCCCGGAGCGGGGCAGCAGCACCCGGGCGGGGGTGTAGTGAACGGGGCCCACACCATCCCCCAACTGCCCATAGAGGTTGCCACCCCAGGCGCGCAGGGTGCCATCCGCACGCACGGCCAGCGAGTGTTCGAGGCCACCCGAGATGGCCACCGCGCCCGTGAGCTCCGACACCCGCACCAGAGAGGTCCGCTCCGTCAGCGTCCCATCACCGAGCTGGCCCATGGCGTTGCCACCCCAGGCCCAGACCGTACCGTCTCCGCGCACCGCCAGGGAGTGGAACCCCCCGCCCTCGATGACCGCCACGTTCGTGAGGCCCTGCACCTGGGAGGACGTGAGGGATTTGGGAGCCCGGGTCCACACCGTGCCGTCCTCGCGCAGCGCCAGCGCCGCGGGGCCGCTGGCCGCGACGGACACCACGCCCGTGAGGTCCGGCACCCGCACCGGCGTGAGCACGGGAACCGTCGTCCCGTCCGACAGCGTGACGGGTCCGTAGCAGAACCACGTCCACACCGTGCCGTCCTCGCGCAGCGCCAGCGACCAGGCGCTCCCTCCGGCGATGGCCTTCACGCCCGTGAGTCCCGGCACCTGCACCGGCGAGGGCGACGAGCCATAGCCCCAGGTCCACACCGTGCCGTCCTCGCGCAGCGCCAGCGAGTGGGTGTCACCGGTGGCGATGGCCACCACGCCCATGAGTCCCGGCACCTGCACCGGCGAGGGCCGGACGACCTTCGTTCCATCCCCGAGCTGACCGGAGCTGTTGTAGCCCCAGGCCCACACCGTGCCGTCCGCACGCAGCGCCAACGAGTGGGAGTTACCGGCGGCGACGGCCACCACGTCCGTGAGTCCCGGCACCCGCGCCGGCACCACGTGGAACCGGGTGAAGACCGTCACCGAGCCGTAGCCGAGCTGGCCATTGGAGTTCGCACCCCAGGTCCACACCGTGCCATCCGCGTGCAGCGCCATCGAGTGCTGTCCGCCCCCAGCGGTGGCCACCACGTCCGTGAGCCCCACCACCGCCCTGGGCTCGAGCCGGCGATTCGAGCCCGTTCCGAGCAGGCCCAGGGTGTTGTCACCCCAGCCCCAGACGGAGCCCTCCGCGCGCACCGCCAGGCTGTGGGTGGGACCGGCCGCGATGGACCGCACCGCGTGCAGTCCCTCCACTCGCGCGGGGACGTCGCGGTCCTCGCTCGTTCCATCCCCGAGCTGACCCTGGGCGTTCTCGCCAGAGGTCCACACCGTGCCATCCCCGCGCAGCGCCATGGAGTGGAAGATGCCGGCCGAGATGGCCACCACGCCCGTGAGACCCGGCACCTGTACGGGGGAAGGCCGGCTCACCACTTTCGACCCGACTCCGAGATTGCCGTTGCCGTCGTAGCCCCAGCCCCACACGGAGCCATCCTCGCGCAGCGCCAGCGAGTACCAGGCGCCCGCCGAGATGGCCACCACGCCCGTGAGACCCGGCACCTGCCCCGGCGCGGACCGGGCCATCGTCGTCCCGTCCCCGAGTTGGCCCGCGTAGTTGCCACCCCAGGCCCACACCGTGCCATCCTCACGCAGCGCCAGCGAGTGCGACTGTCCGCCCGAAGTCGCCACCACGCCCGTGAGACCCGGCACCTGCACTGGCACCCGCCACGTGCCGCCGTTCGAGTTGCCGAGCTGCCCCTCGCCGTTGTCGCCCCAGCCCCACACGGTGCCGTCCGCGCGCACCACCAGGACATGGGACCAGCCGGACGACAGGGACGTCACATCCAGGAGACCCGGCACCTGCCCCGGCGTGGGGCGCCCCAGGGTCGAGCCATCTCCGAGCGTGCCCGTGTTGTTGGCGCCCCAGGTCCACACCGTACCGTCCCGGCCGAGGGCCACGGAGTAGCCCTGGCCCACGGCGACGGACACCACGCCCTCGAGTCCAGGCACCGGCGCCGGCCGTGGCACGTCCAGGTACGTCCCGTTTCCGAGCGCCCCCTCGGTGTTCATGCCCCAGGACCACACCGAGCCGTCCGGGCGAACCCTCAGCGTATGGGTCTGACCCGTGGCGAGCTCATCGCGCGAGTCCACCTCGCGGGGCCGCGTCGGCAGGCCCCAGGCGCTCTCCGTCGTCAACATCATCCCGAGCAGCGCGGACAGCAGCACTCCGCGCACGCCTCTTCTGTCTCTCAGCATCGCTCCTCCACGAGGGTGTTCAGCTTCGCCAGGGCACACTCCCGCCCCGCGGGCATGACCCGCTCGAGGCTCGATGGAATGGACCGCGTGGCGATGAGCGCCCAAGCAGAGGACGTGCCACCTGCTCGCCTGCTCGTGCTCCCTCGGAAAGCCCATGAGCACGAGCCCGGATTCACGGGGACGAGTGACGTTTTGCGTCCGGCCAGTGCCGCGATTGGTCCTGCGAGGGGACCCGTCACGGTGGGCCTCTCACCGCATGGAAATATTTCGTCATACGGCCGAAGCCCGCCGGACATGTCCCGCTGGCACCTTCACACTCGCGACCTGGGGGCATGCGTTCGGCTGCTCAGGGACGGGCAGCGAGACCGCGAACCCCTCTACATGCCCCCGGGTCGCTCTTCGAGGAAACACGGGCATGGACCAGACGACACAGGCCACCACGGACGAGGGCATCATCCAGGTGCTGCTGGTGGAGGACGACGAGCGCCTGGCCCGTCTCACCAGCCGCTACCTCCAGGAGCACGGCATCCTCGTCACCATCGCCGGCACCGGCCCCGACGGCCTCACCGAGGCCAGCCGCCACGCCTATGACGTCATCCTCCTGGACCTCATGCTCCCGGGGCGAGACGGCATGGAGATCTGCCGCGAGCTGCGCACGCGCAGCGATGTCCCCATCATCATCGTGACCGCCCGCGGTGAGGAGGCCGACCGCGTGCTCGGCCTGGAGACCGGTGCCGACGACTACCTCTCCAAGCCCTACTCCTCCCGCGAGCTGCTCGCGCGCATCCGCGCCCAGGTGCGCCGCTCCCGCGGTCGCGTCGGGCCCTCCTCCCAGCCCATCCAGGTCGGCAAGCTGGCGATGGATCCGCGCGGCCTGCGCGCCACGCTCGACGGCAGGGTCCTCCCCCTCACCACGTACGAGTTCGCCCTGCTGCGCGTCCTGGCCGAGCGCGCCGGCCGCGTCCTCAGCCGCGAGCAGCTCCTCGACCTCGTCAAGGGCAACGCCGATGAGGTCTTCGACCGCTCCGTCGACGTCCACATCTTCCGCATCCGCCAGAAGATAGAAGAGGACCCGCGCAACCCCAGGCTCCTCAAGACCGTGCGCGGCGCGGGCTACATGCTCGCCACCGGGGACGAGCCTTGAACATCCGGCGTCCCCGCTTCCCCAGCCGCCTGCTGTGGCGCATCTACCTGGTGGGCATCGCCCAGCTCCTGCTCGTCTCCTTCGCGCTCGCCACCCTCCACCGCTACACACGGGAAGACTCGTTTCGCGAGTCCCTCGAGCGCTCCACCACCTACAACGTCTCCGAGTGGGCCTCGCTCCGGGATAGACCCGAGGAGCTCCAGGGAGCACTGGACCGGGTTCGCCAACGGCTCGGCATGAAGGTGACGATGCGAACCCTCGACGGCCGCGTCCTCACCGCCAATACCTCGCGTCCACTCCCTCCCCTCTCCGCCGAGGACCTCCAACGGCTCGAGACCGAGCGCGTGGTGAGACGCGCCAAAGGTCCGCCCCCCGTCATGTACGTGGCCATTCCCGAAACCGGTCCGATGGAGGCCTACGCCATGGTGGAGCACCCACCACCCCCCCAACCTCCCCCCAGCCCCGTGATGCCCATCGTCCTGGCGCTCGGGTGCACGGCCATCACCTCGCTCGTCTTCGCTCGCAGCCTCGCCCTGCCCCTGCAGCGGCTGGCCAAGGTGGCTCGCACCTTCGGTGCCGGCATGCTCGACGTGCGCACCGGCCTGCGCCGCCGCGACGAGATGGGCCAGGTGGCCGAGGCCTTCGACGAGATGGCCGAACGCATCACCCTCCTGCTGCGCTCCCAGAAGGAGCTGCTGGCCAACGTCTCCCACGAGCTGCGCACGCCCCTGGCCCGCATCCGCGTCGCCCTGGACCTGGCCAGCGAGGGGGACTCCACCCTGGCCCGTGAGTCCCTCTCCGACATCGCCGAGGACCTCTCCGAGCTGGAGCGCCTGGTCTCCGACGTCCTCACCGCCGCTCGCCTCGACCTGGCCACCGGGCAGACTCCCGGTGCCACCCCGCCCCTGCGCCGCGAGCACGTGGAGGCCCAGACGCTGGTGGACAAGGCCGCCGCGCGCTTCCGCTCCGCCCGGCCCGAGCACCGGCTGGAAGTGCACGTGGACGGCACCCTGCCCGTGCTGGAGGCCGACCCGGTGCTGTTGCGCCGGGCCATCGACAACCTGCTGGACAACGCCGGCAAGTACTCCGAGCCCCACTCTACCGTGCGGCTGCATGCCCGTCCCTTGGAGCATGGCCTCCAGGTGGAGGTGCGTGACGAGGGCATCGGCATCGACGCGAGCGACCTGCCCCACCTCTTCACCCCCTTCTTCCGCAGTGACCGCAGCCGCGCGCGGAAGACGGGGGGCGTGGGGCTGGGACTCGTCCTCGCCCGCCGCATCGTCGTCGCCCATGGCGGCACTCTCATCCTGGAGAGCCAGCCCAGCCTGGGAACGACGGCCCGCATCACCCTCCCCGCCGCCCCCTGAACCCACTCACACCGAAAGGACTGGCACCGGGTCTGAAATCAGAGACCCGGTGCTCTCCCGTTTTCCGTTCAAAACATTCTGTCACAAACACGTAAAGAACAGGTCACGAACACCCATCAGGGTACCCACTCGCAGCGCCAGTGCCGGCCCGGAGCCGGGAGCTGGCCGGGAAACAACCCCCCTGTCGAGAGGACCCCCCATGCAAGGAAGTACGCGTCTAGGAGCACTCGCCACGCTCGCCTTCGCCTTCACCACCGCATGTGGTGGCGTCGAGCGGCCCGAAGGCTGGAGCGAGGAGTCTCACGGCAAGAACGCCGCCCCCGCCTACGACGTCGTCTTCGCCCAGGACAAGGTGCAGCGGATCGACCTCGTCATCGCTCCAGAGGACTGGAAGACGATGCAGGACGACATGACCGCCATGCTGGGCGAGTTCGGAACCGGCGGGGGGATGGGCCCTGGCGGCGGTGGTGGCGGTGGCGGCAGCCCCGACGGCGGCGGTGGCATGACGTTCCCGCCCGAGCTCGTGCAGCCCTGTGAGGGCAAGGCGTTGGGCGACACCTGCACCGCCACCTACCAGGGCAGCACCTTCACCAGCACCTGCACCCAGACGCCAGCTGGCCCTCAGCTCCTGTGCCGGCCCCCACGAGGTGGAGGTGGACCGGGTGGCGGCACACCGGATGGCGGTGGCGTTCCGGGCGGCGGCGGACCCGGTGGAGGCGGTGGCGGGGACATCATCCCCAACACGCCCGTGTACGTGCCCTCGACGGTGCACTTCAACGGCAAGAGCTGGAACTACGTGGGCGTGCGCATGAAGGGCAACTCCTCGCTGTCGCAGACGTGGCGCAGCGGGGTGGGCAAGCTGCCGCTGCGGTTCAACTTCGACAAGTTCGAGGACGAGCACCCGGAGATCGAGGATCAGCGCTTCTACGGCTTCACCAAGCTGTCCCTGGGCAACGGCGCGGCAGACACGTCGCTGATGCGCGACAAGGTGGCCACGGACGTCTTCCGCGAGCTGGGAGTGCCGGCCGGGCACACCTCCTTCGTCGCCCTGTACGTGGACCACGGAGAGGGCTCCCAGTACTGGGGCCTCTACACGCTCAACGAAGACCCGGCGGAGTCGCTGCTCGACCGCACCTTCGGTGGCCACAAGGGAGCGCTCTACGAGGCGGATGGCCCGGGCGCGCGCCTGGCGGCGTTCGATCAGGAGTCCTTCGAGATTCAAGAGAACGAGGAGCTGGGCTGGGCACCCGTGGAGGAGACCATCGCCGTGCTCAACTCCGACCGCACCGACGCGGCGGCCTGGCGCGCACGCCTCGAGGAGAAGCTCAACGTCGATGGCTTCCTGAAGTGGCTCGCGGTCAACACCGTGCTGCAGAACTGGGACGCCTACGGCGCCATGTCCCACAACTACTACCTGTATGCCGATCCGAACCAGGGCGGGCGCCTGCAATGGATTACCTGGGACCATGACCGGGCCATGAGCAGCGGCATGGGACGGGCGACGTCGCTGACGCAGGACACCGTGGACGCGAACTGGCCGCTCATCCGCTTCCTGATGGATGACCCCATCTACCGGGCGACCTATCAGAAGTATGCGCTGGAGGCGGTGCAGGGCCCGGTCGCCCCGGACTCGCTGCAGGCCCGGATGCGCGCGGCGCATGAGCTCATCACCCCCTGGGTGGTGGGCGAGAACGCGGAGCAGCCGGGCTACACCTTCGTGAGCAACGCCCAGGCATTCGAGGACGCGTTCAGCGGCACGAGCGGCCTGCTGAGCTTCGCGGCCAGGCGTCAGAACGAGGTCCGGGCCGCTTTCGGAACGACCCCATGAACGCCCTGGCCCGCACGAGCTCCCATCCCATGTCGTCCTCCGCACCGGAGCTGGATCACGAAAGGAAGTTCCAACCCTCGCGCGAGGCGCTGGAAGCATTCCTGAAGGACATCCGGAGCTGGACGACGCCCTGCGTGTACGACTCCGGTCTTCCGTTCGCCTTCACGCGGACGACCTACTTCGATACCGATGGATTGGACTTCCTGGACTCGTGCCGGGCCGGGCACGCACAACGGCTGCGGCTCCGGGAGTACGCGGGAACGGCGGACCTCGCCCTCCCGCCCGTGCTGTCCGGAGCCCGGTTCCTCGAGCTGAAGAAGAACACCGGGGCACGGCGCTCCAAGGTCCGTGTCTCCCTCTCCGCGGACGAAGCGGCGGCGCTGCTCTCGGGTGGGCTCCCGCCCGAGGGGAGCGCGGCGGCCCAGCTCCTGCGACAGCTGCCCCACGCCCCGGTGAGACCCTGGGTCACGGCCTGGTACCGCCGCGGCACGCACAGGACCCACGATGCCGGCGTGCGCATCACCGTGGACGAGGATCTCGTCTTCGCGCTCCCACCGGAGCGGAGCTCCCTGGGCGAACCGGCAACCCCCTCGAGGCTGCTGGAGCGCGCCCCCGCCATCCTGCTGGAAGTGAAGTGGCGGGGAAGCACCCCCTCCTGGCTGGAGGGGCTGTTCTGGCGGCTGGAGCCCTTCGAGACCCGCGGCTCGAAGTTCGAACAAGGCATGCGCGCGCGCCTCGCCAGCACGTCCTCCACGCAGTGATTCCCCAGGAAGCCCAGGCCGTGTACAGCCCTCATCATCCCCCCGCCCGCCGCAGCCGCTCCACCGGGTGGCTCACCCTCGCCGCGATGCTCCTCGTGTCCTCCGCCCGGGCACAGGAAGCCGAACCCCAGGAAGCCCCCGTGGCTCCCGAGGCTCCCCCAGCGGCCCCCGAGGAGGCCCCTCCGACCGAACAGGAGAACGAGGGGAGCATCCAACTGCCCTCCGCGTTCGGCTCGGTGCAGGTGGGTGGCCGGCTCTCCGTCCGCGAGGCGATCGACGCCAAGGGCGAGGAGGCCCTGGCCGGGAAGCTCTCCCTTCCCGCCGCGCGCATCGAGCTCACCTATCAATGGAAGAAGCGCCTGCGGGCCGTGGTGGAGTTCGACGTCTCGGACGGCCTGAAGGACGCCTACGCCTGGCTGAAGCTCTCCAAGGGGTTCTCCCTCCGGGCCGGCCAGTTCAAGGTGCCCCTGTCGCTCGTGGAGCTCGAGTCCACGTCGAGGCTCCCGCTCGTGCGCCGGGGCCTGGGGCGGGATGTGCTGTCCGACGGGCTGGGGCTCACCGGCCGCCGGCTCGGCGCGCAGCTCGAGTGGAAGTGCACCGGCTGTGACCGGGAGCTGAAACTGCGGGCCGGGGTATGGCAGTCCGCCGAGAACGAGGACGTCGCCCTGGAGAACGGGCTCGGTCTCATCCCGGCGATCCGCGGCACGTGGGCGGTGCTGGACACGCTCGAGCTGGGCGCCTCCGCGCAGGTGCAACCGCCCGGGACGAGCACGAGCGACACGTGGTCCAACTGGACGGCGGGGTTCGACGCGAGGCACGCGCTGCCCATCGGCCAGGGAGAGCTGCGCACCTGGGCCGAGGTGCTCGTGGGGCGCTCGGACCTGCTCATCGGCGCCGAGGGACCGCTGCTCACGGCGCGGGCCCTGACCGCCTGGCGCATCGGGAGCGGCTCGAAGGGAGCGCTGTACGTCGAGCCCTTCGTGATGCTGTCGGCGCTCGACCCGGACCTCCAGCTCCAGAAGGACCTGCTCTGGGAGGCGGCGGGAGGACTCAATTTCGGCCAGTGGAGGCGCTGGCGGTTGCAGGCGCAGGTGGAGAGCCGCCGCGCGGAGGCCTCCGTGCCGGCGACGCTCAAGGCCCTCGACAAGAGCCTCACCGAGAGGCGGGCGCTGATGCTGCAGATGGAGGTGAGCTTCTGATGTTGATCGTATTCGAAGGAATCGATGGCTCTGGCAAGACGACGCTGTCCAACCGCGTGGCGCGCGAGCTGCGCCGGGCGGGGCTGCGCGTGCGTCACGTCCGCGAGGACGGCAAGCTGGCTTCCCCGGTATCCGAGGGGCTGCGGCTCTTCACCAAGAACCCCCGCAACCTCGCGCTCACCCCCATGGCCGAGCTGCTGCTCTACACCGCTCGCGAGACGCAGTTGCTGGAGGAGGTGACGCGCCCCGCGCTGGCCGAGTACGAGATCGTCATCGCGGACCGCTTCCTCTACACCGCGGAGGTGCTCGCCCGCTGGGGGCGGGGGCTCCCGGAGCACGAGGTGCGGCCCGTCCTGGACGCCTGCGCCCGGGGCCTGCGGCCGGACCACGTCTTCCTCATCGACGTGGACCCGGCGATCGCCCGCGCCCGCCGCCGCATCTCCAAGCTGCTCGCGCCACCGCAGGGTGCCTCCTCCCGGAAGGGACTGGCCGGCGTGGGAATGCAGGCACGGCTGCGCGCGGGTTACCGGGCCCTCGCGGCGGAGTCCCCCGAGCAGTGGAGCCTCATCGAGAACGCGGACGTGCCACTCGACACGCTCGTGGCCCTGCTGGTGCAGCACGTGCTGCACCTCAAGAGCGGCGAGCCCCTCATGTCCCTTCCCACGCGCGCCCGTCCGGCGCCGTCCATCCACTCGCTGGCGGAGGCCCGTGCGCGCTTCCTCGCGCGGGTGGATGCCTGGATGGACGAGGAGCCGCAGCTCGCGGCCTGGTTCCTCTCGGGCCTGGAGGGTCCGGACATCGAGGAGCGCCAGACGCGCCTGGCCGGGCGGTTCCCCGAGGTCATCGCCTACGGCCTGTCCGGGCTCACGGACGCGCACGCGTGGAACCTGCGCGGGCAGCTGGAGGAAGCGGCGCCGGTGCAGGTGCTCGGCTCGCTGAAGGAGCTGGCCGCGGAGACGCCGGAGGCCTGGGCGCTGCGCGAGCGGTGGGAGACGCGCAAGCCCGAGGCCGTCGCGGACTCCCTGTCGGGGCTCGACTCGGAGAAGGCCTGGGCGCTGCGCGAGCGCCTCTACTTCGCCGCGGCGGAGCAGGTGGTCACCTCGCTGGCGGGGCTCGGGAGCGAGCGCGCCTGGAAGGAGCGGGGGCGCTGGCTGTCGGACATGGGCGGGGAGGCGGCGCTCGGCCTGGAGCGGGTGGCGCGCACCGCGTGCCGTTCCATCCGGGGACTCGATGACGCGCGGGCCTGGGACTGGCGCGAGCGCGCCTGGGAGGCGGCACCGGATGCCGTGCTGCGCACGCTGGACGGAATCGACGGCGAGCGCGCCTGGGAGATGCGCGAGCAGCACGTGGCGCGCGCTCCCCGGGCGGTGCTCGGAACCCTGAATGGCCTGGACCATCCCCGCGCCTGGGCGCTGCGCGAGTCCTTCGGCGTGCAGTGCGAGGAAGCGCTGGACTCGTTCGTGGGCCTGGAGGGCGCCACGGCGTGGAAGCTGCGCACGGCGCTGGCGGACACCTGGCCCGCCGCCACGGTGAAGAGCCTGGGTCCCCTGCTGGCCATGACCCCCCGGGGACGGGCGCTCATCGAGCGATTGCTGGAGAGCCACCCCCATGATTTCGCACTGCTGCGCCAGGCTGCCCGGGCCGCGGCGGACCACACCCAGGAGTTACGCAATGCCTCCGCCTGATGCCCTGACGCAAGCCACCTCCGTCAGCCCCCATGTGCTGCCCGTCCTCGACGTGCTGCTGCGCTTCGGCCTGTCCCTGCTGCTCGGCGCCGTCCTGGCCTACCGGCCCTGGCGCAGGTGGATGCCGAACACGCCGGTGATGGCCCAGGAGACCATCCACACCCAGGTGTTGATCGCCGTGGCTGGAGCGGTGATGACGACGGTCATCGGTGACAGCATGTCCCGGGCCTTCGGCCTGGTGGGCCTCGGCGGCTTCATCCGCTTCCGCTCGGGCATCAAGGACCCGCGGGACGCGGCGGTCATGTTCGTGATGATCGGCGTGGGCATGGCCTGCGGGCTGGGGGCCTTCCAGGTCGCCGGCTGCGCGACGGGCTTCTTCGGCGCCGTGCTGCTGGCCCTGGACGCGACGGCACAGCGCCGCGCCCAGTGGGTGAAGCTGTCACTGGACGTGGAGGACCTGGGCGCGGCCCTCCCGCCGCTGCGAGCGCTGCACCCGGGCGTCCGCGTCCTCACGCTCGAGCAGGCGCCCACGACCCAGGCGGGTACGGCGGTCGTCGAGCTCTCCGTCCCGGAGCGGACGGACGGTTTCGAACTGCTCGAGCGGCTGCGCGGCGCATTGCCGGGAGTCCGGAGCGCCTCCATCGATCCGGGATGACCCATCGTCTGAACAGGAGAGAGACCATGCTCGAGAAGCTGATGCCCAGGTCCGACGAGTTCTTCGACGACTTCGACGCCCAGTGCGCCGTGACCGTGCAGGGCGCGCAGATGCTGCACGCGCTGCTGAGCGACTACCGGGACGTGGCCGCCCGCGTCCAGGCGCTCAAGGAGGTGGAGCATAAGGGCGACTCGGTGACACACACCGCCTTCACGCGGCTGCACCAGCAGTTCATCACCCCGTTCGACCGGACGCAGATCCACTCGCTGCTGTCGCGCATCGACGAGGTGCTGGACTTCACCAACGCCGCGGCGGCCCGGCTCCACTATTACGAGATTCAATCGAGCCTGCCGGAGGCCACCGAGCTGTCGCGGGTGCTGGTGCTGTGCACGGAGAAGATCCGCGAGGTGGTGGCGATGCTGCGGCTCATCAAGCAGCCGGAGCGGATCCTCTCCGGCTGCAAGGCCATCAAGCGGCTGGAGACGCAGGCGGACGAGCTGCTGCGCTCGGGCAAGGGGCAGCTCTTCAAGAGCGGCGTGGACCCCCTCACCATCATCAAGTGGAAGGAGATCTACGACCTCATCGAGACCGCCACTGACAAGTGCCTCGATGTCGCCCACGTCATCGAGGGTGTGGTCCTGGAGCACTCCTGAGTGGAGATGCCACCCGGAGCCGCGCGGGCACTCAGGGCTTCGCGGGCAACCGGACCCAGACGCCACGGAAGCGCTTCTTCGAGGGCTCCTGCAGCCGCTTGCACTCGACCCCATCGATGAGACGGCTTCCGTCATCGCTGAGCAGGAGGATCTCCTCCTTGTCCTCGAACGTGGCGAAGGCCTCGGGATTGAAGCCGGTGAGGTCGATGCCGTCCACCACCGAGGGCTGTTCCGCCTTGCCCTCCCAGGTGAACAGGCGGGAGGTGCCCTCCCCGGCGATGGGGCCTCCGATGAAGAGGTACCGGCCCCGCCACCGGGAGATGGCGCGAATCCCCAATCCCCCCAGGTCCAACAGCCGCGCGGCGCCCAGACGCGCGGACTTCCCCTGCGGCAGCTCCGTGGGGTTCAGCAGCTCGACGGTGAGGGCCTTGCCCTGGGGCAACGGATTGCGGAAGCCGATCAGGAGGGTCTTCCCATCCGCCATCGCCGTCATGCCCTCGATGTTGAGACCGCCCTCCTCCTTCGGGGCGCGCGTGGAGGCCGAGGCGAGGCCGAATGGCGCGAGCTGGGGAGCCGCGAGCAGGTCCTCGAGCAGCCGTGTGTAGGGCTTTCCCTCGAACACGAGGGTCTTTCCATCCTCGGAGGCGCGGGTCGCGAAGAAGCGGAAGCGGTTGGCGTCCAGCTTCCCGGAGCTCTTGCGCCCATGGGAGCTCAGCCAGAAGGAGAGTGGAGGAAGCTCCGTCGCGGCCTCGATGTCCGCCTCGGGCGCCTTCTTCTTCCCCGCGGGAAGCTCCAGCCCCGCGGACAGGTCGACGGTGGAGACCGGGCGGCCTCCCGTCTTCCCGTCGTAGACACGGATGACGTTGTCCTCGTCATCGGCGACGGTGAACGACCCATCGCCCCGCACCACGGCACCTGATGCGTCGCACGCCCCCTCGAAGGTCACGACCCTGGGAGGGATCGGGGCCTTGGGCTTCTGCGTGGCCGGCGACGCGCTCAGGACAGCACTCATTACGAATGGAGTCATGAACATGGCGCGAACTATAGAGAGAGACCCGGAGGTCTTCGTGACCTGGACCTTGCACATTCGTGACAGAATATTTCCTTGATGCACCGCCCCATCGGGAGCGGCTCCCTCTACGAGCAGCCTGGCGAGAACCTCGAACGCCTCGTCTCCCGTCCGGCTGTATCTTCATCGTGTGACCCCAGGGGTGGAGGGCACGGGGGGAGGAGAGACACGCGTGGACCCGACGACACCTACAACCACGGACGAGGGCACCATCCAGGTGCTGCTGGTAGAGGACGACGAGCGACTGGCCCGTCTCACCAGCCGCTACCTCCAGGAGCACGGCATCCTCGTCACCGTGGCCCGCACCGGCCCCGAGGGCCTCACCGAGGCCAACCGCCACACCTATGATGTCGTCCTCCTGGACCTCATGCTCCCGGGGCGCGATGGGGTGGAGGTCTGCCGCGAGCTGCGCACGCGCAGCAACGTCCCCATCATCATCGTGACCGCTCGCGGCGAGGAGGCCGACCGCGTGCTCGGCCTGGAGACCGGCGCCGACGACTACCTCTCCAAGCCCTACTCCTCCCGCGAGCTGCTCGCGCGCATCCGCGCCCAGGTGCGCCGGGCCCGGGGTCGCGCCGGGCCCTCCTCCCAGCCCATCCAGGTCGGCAAGCTGGCCCTGGATCCCGGGAACATGAGCGCCACGCTCGATGGCAAGGCGCTGTCCCTCACCACGTACGAGTTCGGCTTGCTGCGCGTCCTGGCCGAGCGCGCCGGCCGCGTCCTCGGCCGCGAGCAGCTGCTCGACCTCGTCAAGGGCAACGCCGAGGAGGTCTTCGACCGCTCCGTCGACGTCCACATCTTCCGCATCCGCCAGAAGATCGAAGAAGACCCGCGCAACCCCAGGCTCCTTAAGACGGTGCGCGGCGCCGGCTACCTGCTCGCCACGGGGGACGAGCCTTGAACATCCGGCGTCCCCGCTTCCCCAGCCGCCTGCTGTGGCGCATCTACCTGGTGGGCATCGCCCAGCTCCTGCTCGTCTTCTTCGCGCTCACCACCGTCCGCCGCTACACACGAGAAGACTCATTTCGCGAGACCTTCGAACGAACCAGCACCTACAACGTCTCCGAGTGGGCCTCGCTCCGGGATCGACCCGAGGAGCTCCAGGGGGCGCTCAACCGGGTTCGCCAACGGCTCGGAGTGAAGGTGACGATGCGCACCGTGGATGGCCGCGTCTTCGCCACCAACATCTCGCCCCCTCTCGCTCCCATCTCCGCCGAGAAGTTCCAACGGCTCGAGACCGAGCGCGTGATGAAACGCGGCACCGGTCCTCCGCCCGCCATGTACGTGGCCATCCCCGAAACCGGTCCGATGGAGGCCTACGCCGTGGTGGAGCTCCCCCCACCACCCCAGCCTCCCCCCAGCCCCGTGGTGCCCATTGCCCTGGCGCTCGGGTGCACGGCCATCACCTCGCTCGTCTTCGCCCGCAGCCTCGCCGTGCCCCTGCAGCGGCTGGCCGAGGTGGCTCGCGCCTTCGGTGCCGGCATGCTCGACGTGCGCACCGGCCTGCGCCGCCGCGACGAGATGGGCCAGGTGGCCGAGGCCTTCGACGAGATGGCCGAGCGCATCACCCTTCTCCTGCGCTCCCAGAAGGAGCTGCTGGCCAACGTCTCCCACGAGCTGCGCACGCCCCTGGCCCGCATCCGCGTCGCCCTGGACCTGGCCAGCGAGGGTGACGCCGCCCTGGCCCGCGAGTCCCTCTCCGACATCGCCGAGGACCTCTCCGAGCTGGAGCGCCTGGTGTCCGACATCCTCACCGCCGCCCGCCTCGACCTGGCCACCGGGCAGACTCCCGGTGCCACTCCTCCCCTGCGTCGCGAGCACGTAGAGGCCCAGACGCTGGTGGACAAGGCCGCCGCGCGCTTCCGCTCCGCCCGGCCCGAGCACCGCCTCGAGGTGCACGTGGATGGCACCCTGCCCGCGCTGGAGGCCGACCCCGTGTTGCTACGCCGAGCCATCGACAACCTGCTGGACAACGCCGGCAAGTACTCCGAGCCCCACACCACCGTGCGGCTGCACGCCCGGTGCACCGCGGACGGCCTCCAGGTGGAGGTGCGCGACGAGGGCATCGGCATCGACGCGAACGACCTGCCGCACCTCTTCACCCCCTTCTTCCGCAGTGACCGCAGCCGCGCGCGGAAGACGGGAGGCGTGGGGCTGGGACTCGCCCTCGCCCGCCGCATCGTCGTCGCCCACGGAGGCACGCTCACGCTCGAGAGCCAGCCCGGTCTGGGAACGACCGCTCGCGTCAATCTCCCCGCCGCTCCCGGGTCAGGGCAGGCGACCGGGCAGGCGAGGGCTGCCCGTCATATTTCGTAACAAAGACGAGATTCACCGAAACATCGCGACGCCTAGATCTCCGGACATGAAGTCCACGAGCGAGTCGCAGCGACGCGAGGAGATGTCCACCCCCATCAAGCCCCTGCCCGTGTCGGCCGAGCCGGCACGGCGCTGGCGCATGCCCAGGCGGTGGGGATTGTGGTTGCTGATCATCGCCGCGGTGGTGGGCGCGGGCGTGTGGCTGGCCCAGCCCAAGGCGAAGGATCCGGCCGCCAACTTCGAGACGGCGGCGGCGCAGCGGCGCGACGTGGAGTCGCGCGTGACGGCGACTGGCACCGTGTCCGCCCTGGTCACCGTGCAGGTGGGAAGCCAGGTCTCCGGCCGCATCCAGGAGATCCTCGTCGACTACAACTCGCCGGTGAAGAAGGGCCAGGTGATTGCCCGCATCGACCCGCAGCTCCTTCAGGCGGCGGTCGAGCGGGCCAGGGCCAATCTCACGGCCGCTCGGGCCAACGTGCAGCGGGCGCGTGTGGAGGCGGAGAACTCCCGCCGCCAGGCCGACCGCGCCCGGACCCTGCGAGACCAGCAGTTCATCGCCCAGGCGGAGCTGGACACCGCGGAGGCCACGGCCCAGTCGGCCCAGGCCCAGGTGACCTCGTCCGAGGCCTCGCTGGCACAGGCCCAGGCGGCGCTCAACGAGGCGGAGGTGAACCTGCGCTACGCCACCATCGTGTCTCCCACGGACGGCATCGTCATCTCGCGCAGCGTGGACGTGGGCCAGACGGTGGCGGCCTCGCTGCAGGCCCCCACCCTGTTCACCATCGCCGAGGACCTGCGCAAGATGCAGGTGAACACCAGCGTCGCCGAGTCCGACGTGGGCCGCCTGGTGGACGGCATGCGCGCCACCTTCACGGTGGATGCCTGGCCCGGGGTCAGCTTCGAGGGCAAGATCCGGCAGATCCGCAACGCCTCCCAGACGGTGCAGAACGTCGTCACCTACGACGCCGTCATCGACGTGGAGAACCCGGAGCTGAAGCTCAAGCCGGGCATGACGGCCAACGTCACCTTCATCACCGCGCACCGGGACGACGTCGTCACCGTGCCCAACGCGGCGCTGCGCTTCCGTCCTCCCGCGCCCCCCGAGGGCACCGCGCGCGCGCGTCCCGGCGCCGAGGGCACCGCCACCGGCACGGGAGGCGCGGGAGCGGCGGAGAAGCCCGAGCCCGGCACCAAGACGGTGTTCGTCCTGCGCGAGGGGCGGCCCCGGCCCGTGCGCGTGAAGCCGGGCGTGACGGACGGCACGTACACGGAGGTGGAGGGCGACCTGCGCGAGGGCGATCAGGTCATCACCGGACTGGCCGCGGGCGCCCAGGCGCCGCAGGGCACTGGCTCGGGCCAGCTGCCGGGCAGGAGCGGCGGCGGCGGAAGGGCCGGCGGCGGATTCGGCCGGGGACCCTTCTAGGCGGTGGAGAGGCGCACCATGGACGGGAATCAAGAGCAGACGCCGCTCATCGCGCTACGGGGCGTGAGCAAGATCTACAAGACGGGTGACGTGGAGGTGGCGGCCCTGCGGGGCGTGGACTTCGACGTGGAGGCCGGCGAGTTCGTGGCCATCATGGGCTCGAGCGGCTCGGGCAAGTCCACGCTGATGAACATCCTGGGATGCCTGGACCGGCCCACCGCGGGCCAGTACCTGCTGGATGGCCAGGACGTGTCGCGCCTGGACCGCTCCGGCCTGGCCCTGGTGCGCAACCGCACCCTGGGCTTCGTCTTCCAGAGCTTCAACCTGCTGGCGCGCACCACCGCCCTGGAGAACGTGGAGCTGCCCATGCTCTACGCCGGGGTGCCCGCGCGCGAGCGGCGCAGGCGCTCGCGCGAGGCGCTCGAGCGGGTGGGCCTGGGCGCCCGCCTGGACCACCACCCGCGCCAGCTGTCGGGTGGACAGCAGCAGCGCGTGGCCATCGCCCGGGCCCTGGTGAGCCGGCCGCGCGTCATCCTCGCCGACGAGCCCACGGGCAACCTGGACTCGCGCACCAGCATCGAGGTGATGGCGCTCTTCCAGGAGCTGCGCCAGGAGGGCATCACGCTCGTGCTGGTGACGCACGAGCCGGACATCGCCGGGTACGCCGGGCGCGTGGTGGTGGTGAAGGACGGGCGCATCATCTCGGACCGGCGTCAGCAGCCGGTCCCCGCGGAAGTGCCCCCGCTCGAGGAGGCCGTGTCATGAACATCCTGGAAACGATGATGCTGGCGGTGCGCTCGCTGCTGCGCAGCAAGATGCGCTCCTTCCTCACCGCCCTGGGCATCATCATCGGCGTGGGCGCTGTCATCGCCATGGTGGCCATTGGCGATGGCGCGCGCGCCAGCGTCCAGAAGGTGTTCGACTCCATGGGCACCAACCTGCTCATCGTCATGCCCGGCTCCAACAACTCGGGAGGCGCGCGGGGAGGCTTCGGCAGCCAGCCCAGCATCACCTGGGACGACCTGGAGGCCATCCGCACGCAGGTGTCGAGCGTGCATGCCGCCGCCCCCGAGATGCGCACCAACACCCAGGTGTTCTCCGAGGACCAGAACTGGACGACGAACGTGACGGGCACCACGCCCGACTTCTTCGACGTGCGCGGCTGGACCATCGCCCGGGGCCGGCGCTTCACCGAGGCGGACGTGGAGGCCGGTGCCAAGGTGGCCGTCATCGGCCAGACGGTGGTGGAGAAGCTCTACGGCGCGGGCTTCGACCCGGTGGGCCAGGTCATCCGCATCAAGAAGACGCCCTTCACCATCATCGGGATGACGGCGCGCAAGGGCCAGTCCCCCATGGGGCAGGACTACGACGACAGCATCCTCGTCCCCGCCACGACCTTCCAGCGGCAGGTGCAGTCCCAGAGCCTGGGCAAGTTCATCACCGGCATCATCTACGTGCAGGCCGATGCCACCGCCGGCACCGCGAAGGCCCAGCAGGACGTCACCACGCTGCTGCGCGAGCGGCACCGGCTGGCCGAGGACGCCACCAACGACTTCGACATCCGGGACCTGTCCGAGCTGGCCAACAGCCGGCAGCAGAGCACCGAGACGCTCAGCCTGCTGCTGGCCTCCATCGCCGCCGTGTCCCTGGTGGTGGGCGGCATCGGCATCATGAACATCATGTTGGTGAGCGTCACCGAGCGCACCCGGGAGATCGGCGTGCGCGTGGCGGTGGGCGCCAGGCCCCAGGACATCCTCGCCCAGTTCCTCATCGAGGCGCTGACGCTCTCGCTCCTCGGAGGACTCATCGGCGCGGCGGCGGGCATCGGCGTGGCCCGCTTCCTCGCCTCCCAGTTCCAGTGGCCCCTGCTGATACGGCCGGACGTCATCGTGCTGGCGCTCGGCTTCAGCGCGCTCGTCGGGGTGGGCTTCGGCCTCTATCCGGCGCGCAAGGCAAGCCAGCTCGATCCCATCGACGCCCTGAGGTACGAGTGATGCGTCCCCTCTTCCCCTTCCTCGCCCTTCCCCTGCTGGCCACCGCGCCGGCATACGCCCAGGCTCCGGCCCTGGTCCCTACCCAGGCTCCGGCACCTGCCCAGGCCCAGCCCCAGCGCGTGCTCACCTTGAAGGACGCGCTGCGCACCGCCCGCGAGCGGCAGCCCCAGCTGCGCCAGGCCCAGGCCAACACCTCCGCGGCCAACGCCCGCGTGGACCAGAACTTCTCCTCGCTGCTGCCCCAGGTGGGCGCCAGCGCCACCTACCAGCGCTCCCTGCGCGACAGCGACGGCGACGACGGCCTGCCGACCACCTCCTCCGGTTTCATCAGCCGCGAGGGACTCAACCTGAGCGCCTCGGTCAACCAGCTCATCTGGGACTTCGGCCGCACCACCGGCCGGTGGCGTGCCTCGCAGCAGTCCGCCGAGGCCCAGGGAGCCACCGAGGCCCAGACGTTGCTCGACGTGCTGGCCAACGTGCAGACCGTCTACTTCAACGCCCTGGCGCAGCAGGGTCTGGTGCAGGTGGCCCAGGAGACGCTGGAGAACGAGAAGGCGCACCTCGCGCAGGCCCAGGCCCAGGTGCAGGTGGGCAACAAGCCGGAGATCGACCTGCTGCAGCAGCGCACGGCGGTGGCCAACGCCCAGGTGCAGCTCATCCAGGCGCGCAACAACGCCGCCACCAGCAAGGCCCAGCTCAACCAGGCCATGGGTCTCGAGGGCACCACCCACTACACCCTCCAGGAGGAGGTGGTGGGCGCCGTGGAGGGCGAGGACCAGTCCGTCGAGGCCCTGGTGGACCTCGCGTTCCAGAACCGGCCGGACCTGAGCGCGAGCGAGCACCAGCTCCGCGCCCAGGAGCTGCAGATCTCCGCCACGCGCGCCAACTACTGGCCGAGCTTCTCCGCCTCGGTGTCGGCGACGGACTCGGGCACCAACCCGGCGAACCTGAACTGGGGCTTGACCGGGCAGGTGGGGCTGAGCTGGCAGATATTCCAGGGCGGCCTCACCCGCGCCCAGGTGCGCGAGCAGCAGGCCAACCTCACCAGCATCCAGGCCCAGCGTGACGCATTGCGGCAGCAGGTGCGCCTGGAGGTGGAGCGCGCACAGCTGTCGGTGACGGCCGCGAACGAGAGCGTGACGGCCGCGGAGGAGGCGCTGACCAATGCCCGCGAGCGGCTGCGTCTGGCCGAGGGCCGCTACAAGGCGGGCGTGGGCAACATCATCGAGTTGTCCGACGCGCAGCTGTCCGCCACCAACGCCGGCGTCCAGCGCGTCCAGGCCGCCTACAACCTGGCCACCGCGCGCACGGAGCTGGCACGCGCGCTCGGCCGCGAGCCTTGAGGACGCCCCGTTCTCTGTTTGTCATGTTTTGAGAACAGGGCGCTGTTTTGCGGGAAATCCTGGTGTAGCGTGCTCCCTTGCCCGCCCGGAAACCGGGCGGGCATCACCCCCCCATCACAGGGAGCACCCCCCCATGAGCGCATCCGTCCGCACGGCCGTCCTCGCGGCGGCAACCGCCGCCCTCCTCGCCGCACCGGAGGCATCGGCCACCAACTACACACTGTGGATCCACGGCAAGAACGGCGGTGGAACGCAGATCGGCAACTACGCCGACTTCTCCAACTGGGGCCCGAGCACCGCCGCGGCCGGCGTGAACAAGAAGGCCGTCAACTGGAACGGCTCGCAGAGCATCGGCTCGCAGAACGCCTACGTCCGCAACGCGCTCGACTGCTTCTGCACCGGCACCAACTGGTGCTACATCGCCGTGCACAGCGCGGGTGACCTGCAGATCGGCTACACGCTGGCGCTGTACGGCGGCTCGGCGCGCTACAAGAAGAACGCCACGCCCAACTCCAGCGGCGTGTGTGGCAACACCGACGGCACCACCCAGACGGGCTGGAACATCAAGTGGGTGGACGTGGCCTCGGGCGCCAGCGGCGGCAGCGAGCTGGCCGACCACGGCGACTGGGCGGTGGGCGACCCCATCGTGACCGACCTGGTCACCACCACGGCGCGCGCCATGTACAACCACAACACCACGCGCGCGGTGTGGTTCTACAACTTCGCGGGCTCCAAGGGCACGGCCTACTCCGGCATCCTCCCCGGCCAGGATGACGAGGCCGTGGCCTACCACACCACCGGTGGCGTCTCCGGCTCCTCCGGCGGCTCCTACTGCAACCCGGGCGACTGGTTCTGCGGCGGCACGCTGAACACGGGCACCAGCGCGTGCAGCGACGGCCGGGCCAAGTGGTCCTACCACTCGGTGAAGTTCCGGGATGATGGCGAGGCCTACAGCCACTCCGGCAACGGCAACTGGGAAGGCATCGTCGGCAAGGTGCGCGCGGACGTCGCCGCCAACGCCTACTGAGCCGCTGTCTCCGCTCCCCGTGGGAGGACCATTGTCCTCCCGCGGGTGAAGCGGCGATGCTGCGACTCCACCATCACCCCCAAGAGAGAAGACACCGTGACGCCTCCCAACACGGCCCGGCCGCCCGAGCAGTCCCTGGAGACATCCATCTGGAAGGTGGCCGCCGCGAGCTTCATCGGCACGGCCGTGGAGTGGTACGACTTCTTCCTCTATGGAACGGCGGCGGCGCTCGTCTTCAACCGCCTCTTCTTCCCCTCGTTCGACCCGCTGGTGGGCACGCTGGCCGCGTTCGCCACCTTCGCGGTGGGCTTCGTGGCGCGTCCGCTCGGCGGCGTCATCTTCGGCCACTTCGGCGACAAGCTCGGGCGCAAGTCCATGCTGAGCGCCACGCTGATGATCATGGGCGCGGCCACCTTCGCCATCGGGCTGCTGCCCACCTATGACAGCATTGGCGTCTGGGCGCCCATCCTGCTGGTGCTGATGCGCGTGCTGCAGGGCTTCGGGCTGGGCGGAGAGTGGGGCGGAGCGGTGCTCATGGCGGTGGAGCACGCCCCCAGCCACCGGCGAGGCTTCTACGGGAGCTGGCCGCAGATGGGCGCGCCCGCGGGCCTGCTGGTGGCCAACGGCGTGTTCTCCGTCTTCTCCCGCAACGAGGAGCAGTTCCTCTCCTGGGGCTGGCGCGTGCCCTTCCTCTTCAGCGCGGTGCTCATCGGCATCGGCGTCTTCATCCGCATGAGCGTCGCCGAGTCCCCCGCCTTCCAGGCGCACAAGGCCGCGGAGAAGGCCTCCAGCGCGAGCCCGAAGCTCCCCGCGCTCGAGGCGCTGCGCAAGTACCCCAGGCAGATCCTCCTCGCCATGGGCGCGCGCTTCGCGGAGAACGGCTTCTTCTACATCGTCACCACGTTCGTGCTCACCTACGGCACGGGGCAGCTCGGGCTGGAGCGCTCCACCATGCTCAACGGGGTGCTCGCGGCCACCGCCATCCACCTGGTGGCCATTCCCGCGTTCGGTGCCCTGTCGGATGTGTTCGGCCGCCGCCCCGTCTACCTCGGTGGCGCCGTGGGGTGCGCGCTGCTGGCCTTCCCCTTCTTCTGGCTCATCGACACCAAGGAGACGGGCCTCATCGTGCTGGCCATCACGCTGGGCATCATCGCCCACGCCGCCATGTACGGACCCCAGGCCAGCTTCTTCTCCGAGCTCTTCGGCACGCGCGTGCGCTACAGCGGCGCGTCGCTGGGCTACCAGCTCGCCTCGGTGTTCGCCGGCGGCCTCTCGCCCCTCGTCGCCACCTGGCTGCTGACGGAGTCCGGCGGCAAGGCGTGGCCCGTGTCGCTCTACATGGTGGGCCTGGCGCTCGTCACCCTCGTCTCCGTGTACCTCTCCGCCGAGACGTTCCGCGAGAAGCTCTCCGAGACACCCGTCCCGGCCCCCGCGAACGGCGCCGCGGGGACCGAGGGCAAGCGCGAAGTGGCTTGAGACGTCAGCGGGCCGTCCAGCCGCAGTCCATCACCTGGGCGGCCCCGGTGATGCCGCCCGCGGCCTCCGAACACAGGAAGGCCACGTAGGCGGCCACCTCGCTCGGCTCCAGCAGGCGCTTCACCGCCGCCGGGGCCAGCATGATGCGCTCGATGACCTCGGTCTCGGTGATGCCGTTGACCCGGGCCTGGTCGGCGATCTGCTTCTCCACCAGCGGCGTGCGCACGTAGCTGGGGCAGATGGCGTTGACCGTCACGCCCTTGTCCGCCGCCTCGAGCGCCACCGTCTTCGTCAGCCCCATCAGGCCGTGCTTCGCCGAGATGTAGGCCGACTTGTACGGCGACGCCACCAGCCCGTGCAGCGAGGAGACGTTGATGATGCGTCCCCACTTGCGCGCGTACATCAACGGCAGGGCGTACTTCGTCAGCAGGAAGGGCCCCACCAGCATGATGCGGATCATCTGCTCCCAGCGGTCCTCCGGGAACTCCTCCACCGGCGCCACGTGCTGAAGGCCGGCGTTGTTCACCAGGATGTCCAGCCGCTCCCACTCCCGCTGCGCCCGGTCCACCAGCGCCCGGCAGTCCTCGCGCGAGGACACGTCCGCCCGCTGCGCGATGGCCCCGGGAATCCCCGCCGCCACGGCGCTCGCTCCCGCCGCGTCCAGGTCCGACACCAGCACCCGGGCCCCACGCGCGCCCAGGTCTTCCGCCACCGCGCGGCCGATACCACTCGCGGCGCCCGTGACGAGCGCGCACTTCCCAGTCAGCTCTCCCATGGCCGTGCCTTTCACAGAACCATCCGCAGGGTGAGGAAGGCCGACAGGTCGCGCTCCTCGAGCTCGGGCTTGCCGTCGATCTCCCGCGCGTAGGTGGCCACGCGCGCGCCCAGGGCCACCTGGTCGAACATCCACCAGGTCGCGCCCACGTTCAGGTACGAGTTGCGCGTGCCGAGCAGGGCCTCGCTGGCGGGGTTGCCGCCCGCGGCGGGAATGAAGGACGGGGTGTGGTCCGCCACGCGCGTATAGCTGAAGCCCACGCCCGACCTGCCGGAGATGAAGACGTCCAGGCCGGCGGAGAGGGTGAGCGCGTCGAAGGGCGTCTCCAGCAGCTGGTTGCCGTACCCCGCGGCCGAGTTGACGACGTCGTTCTCCACGCGCGCCACGTTGAAGAAGGGCGTCACCTCGAAGGGCAGCGACGGCACCATGCCCTTGAGCTTGAGCTTCACGTTGCCACGCAGGTTGTAGCCCTGGATGGGCGGATCCTGGGTGGAGTTGACCTGGTAGTTGATGTCGAGCACCTGGGCCATGGCCCTGGCCTCGAACCAGGGGTGCTCGTAGGAGAGCGAGGGGCTGATGACGCGGAAGTGGATGTCGTCATCCGGCTGGCCATTGCGGAAGTTGCCCAGGGGCCGCTCCCAGAAGCGGCCGTTGCCGCCGAAGGAGCCACCCACCATGAAGGACGCCGAGGAGCTGAGCGGGTTGGCCTCGGTGTAGCTCAGGCCGGCGGTGAAGCCCCAGCGCGAGTAGCGCGCCTGCACGCCCTGGCCGCGGTTGAAGCCGCTGTAGAGCAGGGGGTCGCGCGTGTACTTGTCCGCGAGCAGCACGTCACCGGTGTGCGCGGAGAAGAAGTCCACGCTCGCCGGGTCCAGGATGATGCCGGCCTCCACCGTGGCGCCCCAGCGCTGCAGGCGCAGCACCTGGTCGCGCACGGACATGGAGGCCGTGCCTTCCCAGATGCCCGAGCCGTGGCTGCGGATGTTGCGCTCGAACTCGCTGCGGAAGGTGACGTAGGGGCCCAGCCGGCCCTCCGCCCCGAAGCGCGCGAGGGCCACCGTGGTGATGCGGCCCTCCTTCTCGGGGTTGGGGTTGACGCGCAGGGTCTCCGACTGGATGCCGCCCGCGATGGAGAGCACCGGGCTGATGAAGTACGTCTCGCTGCCCAGGGCGAAGAGGGGCCGGGTCGCGGGCGTCGGCGCGCTCACCACCAGCGTCTCCGCGTCCTGCTTGAGCGTGGGGTCCGGCTTCTCGGGAGCGGTGACGGCGGGCGGGGCCGGAGCCACCGCGGGGGCCTGCGCGATGGGGGCATCGGAGGAGGCCGGAGCGGGGGCCTCGGCGGTCTGCGCCAGGACCGGGGCCGCGAGCAGGGCGGACGCCAGCGTGCACGCACGCGCCAGGCGGGGCGCGGTGGGGAAGGACGGATTCATGGGGAAAGGAGTCTCACTTCGGCCGCGCTCGGAAGGGGGAGCGCCGCCCGCGCACGGCAGCCACGGTCGCGGGCGGCGGGAGGGGGATGACAGGACCGACGGCTAGCGCGCCAGGTAGTTCATGGCGAGCCTCAGACCCGCCGAGGAGCGCAGGGAGCCGAAGTGGTTGGCGATGAAGCCCTTGTTGAAGTAGCCGCTGGTGTCGTAGTCGCTGAGCGTCGTCAGCTTGTTGACCACGCACCCCGGCATGTCGATGCGCGAGGCCGACTCGGACACGTAGAAGTCCTGGTAGTTGGAGCCCTGGGTGATGTCCGTCATGGTGATGGTGAAGTACTTCACCACGTTGCCACCACACTGGCCCGTCTTCCCGAAGGCATAGTCCCCGTCGGCGCACGGGGTGGCGAACAGGTCCTTGGGGCCGTTGAGCGGCTTGTGGAAGTTCGTCTGCACGTAGTTGGAGCGGCTGCCCATCTCGCAGACGATGGTGCCGCGCATGGTGAAGTTGTTGGTGCACAGCCCGGCGTCATAGGTGGACACGCCGTGGTTGGCGCCCGAGCCGAGGATGACGTGGCTCAGCTGCGGGAAGGGGTTGATGGCACCGGCCACGCCCTTGGTGTGCTCCACGTACAGCCGGCGCAGCGCATCGCGCACCACCGTCACGCCCAGCGAGTGGCCCACCAGCGCGACCTTCCGGCCCGGGTTGTTCTTCATCACCGCCTTGACGAGGGACTGGAGGATGGGGGTGGCCCAGCCGTGGTCGATGTTGCCGGCCGCGTTCTCACCGGCGCCCAGGCCGGAGGGGTCCACGGTCGCGACCAGGTCCGTGCGGAAGTCCACGGCGAGCACCTGGTAGCGTGCGGCGATGAGGCTCTCGGCGAGCTGCTCCCTCACCTCCGTGTCCGGCGAGATGGAGACCTTCTCCGTGGTGGCGCTGATCTGCGTGCCTGGCGGCAGGAGGAAGCGCTCCCAGGTGTGCGGCCGGGTGGAGTTGCCGTGCACGAGGATGACGATGGGCTTGGAGGTGTCCGGGTTGGGCTGCGTGTACTGCTTGGCGGCGCAGGGGTAGCCGTCGATCTTCGCCACGTCCCCGTCGATGTGGCTGGGAGCCTTGTTGGGGCCGCCGTAGTCGTTGCGATCGGTCCACTTGCCGTCGTTGTTCCCGTCGATGTAGGGCGTCGGCGTCTTGGGGTTGAGCTCGCGGGTGTTCGACTTGTCGTAATAGAGGTCCGCCGTGGAGCAGCCCGGGTGGTTGGTCAGCGGGCGGTACTTGCCGTCGTACTGCCTGTGCGTGTCGGGGATCTGTCGCTCCGTGAGGCCGGGATCCGCCATCTGGGGCGCGTCGTCGATGGACCAGCTGGCCACGTCCACGTTCTCCGCGCGCAGCTCCTCCTGGCGGGAGGCGAGCTGCTCGCGGCAGCCCTCCACCGTCACCACCGGATCCTCATCGCCGCCGGTGCCAGGAGTGTTCGGCGTGCCGGGCTTGCCGCACGCGAGCAGCGCACAGGCGGAGAGGCCGGTCGCGTAGAGGCGGAGGGAGTGCTTGGACATCCTCATGAGGTGACTCCTGGGGGGTAAGGGAAGACGGGAGTGCCGACCCCACCCGAGGCGGGCGGCACTTCCCGGAGGCCGGCCCTCACGGGCGGCGGCGGCATCCTAGCGCCACCTGATGCCAGATTCATGTTTACATGATGTCAGGTTCATGTCCGCAAGGCCCCTCCGGGTTTGACATTGCGCGTCATGCCCCCTCCCTCCACCTGACGTCAGATTCATGTTTACTTGATGATAGATTCATGTCCGCGCCCCCTCGCGGCCACCGCTTTGACATTGCGCGTCAGACACGGGTCCATTCCCTTTCACAGAGCTGGATAAGAGGAATTCAAAGACTTGTGATAAGGCATTACCTCCCCTTTCCAGGGAGGACACCATGCAGAAACGACGTTTCGACGGAGTCGTGGGAGCACTTCTCGCTCTGGCGGTCTTCGGATGCGAGGGGCTACCGCCACCAGAAGAGTCGCCTCCCTTGGGGACGACGCGCAGCAGTCTGACGCAGGTGACGAGCTTCGGGACCAACCCCGGCAACCTGAGGATGTGGAAGTACGTGCCGGCCAACGTGCCCGCCAACGCCCCGCTGGTGGTGGCGATGCACGGGTGCACCCAGACGGCGGACGGCTATACCCTCACGGGCTGGAACGCCCTGGCCGATCAGCTCAAGTTCTACGTGCTCTACCCGGAGCAGCTGAGCGCCAACAACCAGAACACCTGCTTCAACTGGTTCGAGCCGGGGGACATCGCGCGCGGGCAGGGCGAAGCGCTCTCCATCAAGCAGATGGTCGACAAGATGAAGACCGACCACGCCATCGACGCGAGCCGCGTCTTCGTCACCGGCCTGTCGGCGGGAGCCGCGATGACGCACGTCATGGCCGCGGTCTACCCGGACGTCTTCTCCGGGGCCGCCATCATGGCGGGCATCCCGTACAAGTGCGCGACCACGATGACCAATGCCTTCTCCTGCATGAGCCCGGGCACGGACAAGACGCCCCAGCAGTGGGGGGACCTGGTCCGCAACGCGTACGCCGGCTACACCGGCCCCTATCCGAAGATCTCCATCTGGCACGGCACGTCGGACTACACCGTGAAGAACACCAACCAGACGGAGGCGCTCGAGCAGTGGACGTCGGTGCACGGCATCGACATGACGGCGGATGTCAGCGAGACGGTCGCCGGCTACCCGCACAAGGTCTACAAGAACGCCGCGGGCACCGCGCTGGTGGAGACCTACGCCATCACCGGCATGGGGCACGGCACGGCGGTCGACCCGGCCTACAAGTTCCCCGGCACCAGCGTGGCGTGCGGCACCGCGGGCGCCTTCGTGCTCGACACGGACATCTGCTCCACCTGGTACGTGGCGAAGTTCTTCGGGCTCGACAACTCGGACACGGTGGCCCCCACCGTCAGCCTCTCCGCGCCGGCCAACGGCGCCTCCGTGAGCGGCACGGTGAAGGTGACCGCCAACGCCACGGACAACGTGGGCGTCTCCAAGGTCGAGTTCTCCATCGACAACACCCTGGTCGGCACCGACACGGCGTCGCCCTTCGAGTACAGCTGGAACACCGCGGCGGCGACCAATGGCACCCATACCCTGGTGGCCAGGGCCCATGACACCTCGGGCAACACGGCGACCTCCAGCACCGTCTCCGTCACCGTGACGGGCGGCATCTCGGACACCTCGCCGCCCACCGTGGCCATCACCTTCCCCACCGCCGGTGCCACCGTGGCCGGGGCCATCAACCTCGCCGCCACCGCGTCGGATGACATCGGGGTGACGAAGGTCGAGTTCCTCATCGACGGCACCGTGGTGGGCCAGGGCGTGCCAGCGCAGCAGGCCGGGCCCTACCAGTACAGCTGGAACACCACGTCCTACGCCACCGGCCTCCACACCCTCCAGGCCCGGGCCTCGGACGCCGCGGGCAACACCGCGCTCTCCGGTGCGGTCTCGGTGACGGTGGACCAGGGCTCGGTGCGCTTCACCGAGCGCTTCTCCAACAACGGCCCCGACAACGCGGGCTGGAGCCTCACCGAGTGGGCGCTGGATGCCAGCGATCAGACGGGCATGACGGGGAGCAAGTCCATCCTGGGCTCCGCCACGCCGGCCTTCAACACCGTCACCCGCACCGCGAGCGTCGCGGTGGCGCTGACGGCCAACCCGCGGCTGACCTACTGGCGCAAGCTGGACCTCTCCGGCGCCAACACCTCCGCGTCCGCGGCCTTCCGCGTCGTCGTCAACGACGGCACCGACCACGTGGTGGACTCGGTGACGAAGAGCGGTCTGGGCACCATCTCCGAGTCCAACTGGACGCAGCGCGCGGACATCGACCTCTCCGCCTACGCCAACCGCAACGTCATCCTGAAGTTCGTCGTCACGGCGACGGACAGCGGCTCGAACATCACCCGGGCGAAGGCATGGGTGGATGGCATCACCATCGGCCCGCCGAGCACCTCGTTCGACACGGCGGCTCCCTCCATCAACGTGACCGCTCCGGCCAACGCCGCCACCGTCAGCGGCACTGTCGACGTGACGGCGAGCGCCTCGGACACGGCCGGCGTGACGAAGGTCGAGTTCTACGTGAACGGCTCGCTGGCCAGCACCGACACGGCGGCTCCCTACGTCTTCACCTGGAACACGGCGGGCGCGGCCAACGGCGCACACTCGCTCATGGCCAAGGCCTATGACGCCGCGAACAACGTGAGCACGGACAACGACACCTCGGTGAGCGTGAGCAACGGCGCCGCCGGCGCGACGACGATCGTCACGTTCAACAGCATCACGGCGGATGACGGGTACGTGAAGGCGAACGCGGACGGAAGCTCCGCGGCGGTGGGCACCTTCAGCACCCCCGCCCTCGGCAAGGGCTCGGATGCCAAGCACAACCGCTCCTTCTTCTCGTTCGACACCTCCTCCCTTCCGGACACCGCCACGCTCGTCCGGGCCTCGCTCAAGGTGACGCTGTCCTCCGCTTCGGGTGACCCCTGGGCGGACCCCACCCCCAACACGCTGACCCTCGACCTGAAGAACGGGACGTTCGGCACCGCCGCCACCGAGACCACCGACTGGGCCGCCGCGGCCACCGCCACCAGCGTGGCGAACCTCGTCAAGTTCACCACCGGCGCCCAGAGCTCCACGGACTTCAACGCCTCGGGACTCGCCGCCATCAGCAAGACGGGCAAGACGCAGGCCCGACTCCAATTCACACAGAGTCAAAGTGGCACGGCCTATCTGTTCCTCTCAGAGGGAGCCGGAGCCGTCCTGACGGTGGAGTACAAGTAGCGGCGGGCCGCGAGACACCCTTCGGGGTTCCAGCACTCCTGGAGCCCCGTTTAGTGTGCGCGCCCTCATGAACGAAGACGCGAAGAAGTGCATCCGCGGAGTGCTGCTCACGCTGATGGTCGGGAGTGTTCTGGGCGCGTGCGCGGAAGGGCCCAAGGGACCCCAGGGCCCTCAAGGACCCCAGGGCCCTCAGGGGATTCAGGGGCCGCAGGGCACCCCGGGGCCACAGGGACCGGTGGGCCCCGCGGGTGGTCCACCAGGACCCCAGGGCCCTCAGGGACCCCAAGGTCCACAAGGTCCACAAGGGCCCGCTGGAGGTCTCGGTCCCGCCATCTGCACGCCGGGTAACTCCTTCTGCGAGGGCACGAAGCTCTGGTCCTGCACGAAGACAGGCTCCGATGCCGTGCTCGTCAACAACTGCACCGGAGCAAGCACGACGAACCCCATGGGGTGCTTCAGCGACCATTGCGCTACGGGTTCGACCGCATGCTGCCGGCCGACGAAGCCGACGTGCAGCTGGAGTTTCACCAACCCGGCGCTGAGCGGCAGCAACTACTCCTACGCAATCGAGGGACAACCCTACTGCAGCGCGACCACGTCGTGCGCTCAGGATGCCAACTTCACGGTGGTGCTCTACCCGAACTGGGGCAGCACGACATGCCCCTCGTCCACCACGAACTACATCTATTTGATCCTGAAGCGACCCATGACCACGCCAGGGGAGCGCATCACCCTCCCGGACACGAGGGCGACCCTGTACCTGGGCAACGCGGACAGCACGAAGAGCTGTTCGGCCTGGACGGGCACCGTCACCTGGAACTCGGAGGTTCCGAGCTGGAGCGTCAGCCTCGATGCCACCTGCAGCGAGGCGGGCAAGAGCCACATCCGGCTCACCGGGACGTTCAACGGGGATTTCTAGCGCCCCGGCTTCGTGCCGCCCTCGAGATTCCGCGAGGGCTCGCGCGAGCTCAACTGCTGCTCAAGCCTCTCGAGCAGCGCCAGCTCCGCGCGGGCCCGCTCGGCCAGGGGCGCGAAGAGCAGGCGCGCGCGCACGCCCATCCCCTTCTCGAGCTCGAAGCGCCGCAGGTCATCCGGAAGCCCGAGCAGCACCTCGGCCAGGGGGCGCACCCGGTGCAACTGGTAGGAGCCGAGTGACTCCCACCGCCGCGCCACCTCCTCCGCGGAGGCCTCTTTCGCCAGGGCGTCCCTCGCCGCCTCCTCGAAGACGAGGCTGGAGCGTACGCGCTCCTCCAGGTCCGCGAGGACGGCCGCCGTGCTCCGCCGGGCCTCGCGGAGGATGCGCGAGGGATCCAACATCCGCGCCACGCGCCGCCGCGCCGGTGTGCTGAGCGCGGGCGCCTGTCCCCGCACACGCGCCAGGACGGCCTCCAGGTAGCTGGCCGCGAAGCACGCCACGAAGAGCGTCTCGTCGAGCGGCGCCCGGTCCAGGTCCGCGAGCTCCTCCGCGAGGGACACCACCCCCTCCTCCGTCAACACGTAGCGCTGGCCCCGGGGCGACTTCCGTCCCCGTGCCGCGTCGTCCCTCGGCTCGGCCCACCCGCTCCGGCACAACCGCTCCAGGGTCCGGCGCACCTGCGTGAGGTCGATGTCCTGCGAGGGCCGCGTGACGTCGTGTTCCACCCAGTTGGTGAAGAGGAGGAAGAAGAAGCGCACGTCGGAGGCGCGGAAGCCTCCTGTACGGGCTCCGGCACCATGCGCGGCCAGGAGCGCCGCCTGGACGAAGGTGGCCTGCGTGGTCACATGCCCGAGACGATCCGCGAGCGAGGGAGTCCGGCTCATGCCACGAGGATGTCAGGTCCGGGGCCGTTTCGCGCGAACTGGTCTGACAGTCAGACCAGTTGGTGAAAACCGGGTCCGGAGGGTCCCCTCCCCGGGCCGAGGTGACACTGTCTGTACGCCGGGCGTGAAGCGGCGGGCCCGTCACGCGTACACCTCGCATCACTCGAAGGGGGGTCCCCATGCTTCCGATGCTCCTCGGTATCGCCGCCATCTGTTTCGTCATCGAGCACCTCTTCCGCGGCTGGCGGCTGCCGCGCGTGCGCTCCTGGCATCTGCGTGTCGTGGTCATCAACCTGGTGCAGGTGGGCGTCGTGGTGCTCGCCGGCTTCACCTGGGAGCGCTGGCTGTCGGCGCGCTCGCTCTTCCACCTGTCGCACCACCTGTCTCCGCTGGCCGGTGGCGTGCTCGCCTACGTCATCGCCACCTTCGTCTTCTATTGGTGGCACCGGCTCCGGCACGAGAGCGACATCCTCTGGCGCCTCTTCCATCAGATCCACCACAGCCCGCGGCGCCTGGAGGTCATCACCAGCTTCTACAAGCACCCGCTGGAGATGGTGGCCAACTCCATCATCGGCGGCCTGCTCGTCTACACCGTGCTGGGGCTGAGCCCCGCGGCCGGCGCCGTCTACACGGCCTGCACCGCGCTGGGCGAGTTCTTCTACCACACCAACGTGCGCACGCCCCGCTGGGTGGGCTTCATCTTCCAGCGTCCGGAGATGCACCGCATCCACCACGAATACGGCAAGCACCGGAACAACTACGGGGACATCGTCTGGTGGGACATGCTGTTCGGCACCTACGACAACCCGCCCACGTGGGATGCCTCCTGTGGTTTCGATGACGCCCGCGAGCAGCGGTTGACCGACATGCTCGCCTTCCAGGACGTGCACCGGAAGTGATGCCCGCCCGCCTGCCCTCCAGATGACGGCACGAGCGCCTGAAGCCGTGCCCGAGGGGATGCACGGGCGGAGAGCGCTGTCCATTTGATGCACCCTACCCTCTGGCGCACGGAGCAGCCTCGCCCCCCTTGGCACCGCCCACCACGGTCCCAAGCTTGTCGATGACGCGCCGACCCCACCACCGTCGGTGGTGTGACCAGAGGGGGAGGGCATTGATGGCGGAGGGCTACGAACAGGCTGGACCCTCTCTGGAAGGGGCGCATCCCGGCAGGCGACTGGGCAATCGCTTTGAATTGACCCAGCGCATCAAGCAGGGCCGTGGCATCACCACGTGGCTCGGGGTGGACCTGCACACGGGGGCTCGGCTCGTCATCAAGACGACACCCGCCGCCTCCCTGGTGCCCGTCTCCAGACAGAGATTGGAACACGAGGCCCAGGTGCTGCGCACCCTGCACAGCCCCTACCTGGTGCCCGTGCTCCATTTCGGGACGGGGGGAGACCTCCTCTTCCTCGTCACGCCCTTCGTGGCCGGAGTGTCACTCCAGGAACGGCTCGCCAGCGGAACCCTGTCCGTGCCGGAGGCGCTCACCGTGGGCCAGTGTGTGCTGGCCGCGCTCGCCGAGGCGCACTCGCACGGCATCATCCACCGCGACGTCAAGCCCTCCAACATCATCGTCGAGGGCCGTCCCACGCTCACCCGGGCCACCCTGGTGGACTTCGGACTGGCGCGCAGTGAACGGTTGGACCCGTCCCTGCGCGACCTGCCGGTGGGCACCGCGCGCTACCTCTCGCCCGAGCAGGCCGGTCTGCTCAACCGTCCGGTGGAGACCACTTCGGACCTGTACGCGCTGGGCGCCGTCCTCTTCGAGGCACTCGCCGGCCACCCCGCCTTCGACGGCACCTCCGTGGGCGAGGTGCTCCGACAGCACCTCACCCCGCGGCCCCGGCTGCGCGGTGTCGGCATCGAGGTACCCCGGGCCCTGGAGGAGGTCGTCGCGCGGCTGTTGCAGACGGACCCGCAGGACCGCTACCAGTCCGCCGAGTCCGCGCGCGAGGACCTGCAGGCCATCGAGAAGGCCCTGTCGCGGGGCGAGCTGGACCCGGAGCTGGTGGCGGGCGCGCACGACATGCGCCACAGCCTCACCGAGCCCTCCTTCGTGGGCCGTCACGAGGAGCTGGCGCTGCTGGAGCGCGAGTTGGAGCGCACCCGCACCGAGCCGGGGCGGATGCTGGTGGTGGAGGCCGAGAGCGGAGGCGGCAAGAGCCGGCTGCTGGAGGAGTTCGCCACGCGCGCCCGCCAGCACCGCATCTGGGTGCTGCAGGGCCAGGCGCTCGCCCAATCCGCGCAGCGGCCCTTCCAGCTCTTCGCGGACGTGGCCGGAGGCATCGCCGCGGCGGCCAGGGAGCGGCCCGCCCTGGCGGAGTTGCTGCGAGAGCGGCTGGTGGACCAGGCGGCGGTGGTCTGCACCGTGCTGCCCCAGTTGCAGCCGGTGTTGCGCCCCGCCCAACAGCAGGGCCTGGGCCCCGAGTCCCTGGGCGAGAGCCGCGGCATCCTCGCCCTCACCACGCTGCTGGGCTCGCTGGGCACCGAGACGGAGCCCACCGTGGTGCTGCTCGATGACTGCCAGTGGGCCGACGAGCTGACGCTCCGGGCGCTGGAGAACTGGCAGCAGGCGCACCGCGACGCGGTGGGGCACGTGATGATCGTCGTGTCCTTCCGCACCGAGGAGGTGGGGCCGGGGCACGTGCTGCGCCGGCTCAACCCGGACGCCCACCTGCGGCTGGCGACCTTCGGGACGACCGAGGTGGCCCGGATGCTGGAGTCCATGGCCGGCAACCTGCCGCGCGAGGCCACCGACCTGGTGGGGCGCCTGTCCGAGGGCAACCCCTTCATGGCCTCGGCGGTGCTGCACGGGCTGGTGGAGGACGGCGCGCTGGTGCCGGGCCCGCGGGGCTGGCAGGTGGACCCGGAGGCCATGGCCCACGTGCGCTCCTCGCGACAGGCCGCCTCCTTCCTGGTGCGCCGCCTCAAGCTGCTGCCACCGGAGGCGCTGCGCCTGCTGTCCGTGGGCGCGGTGCTGGGCAAGAACTTCGACCTGGAGCGGGTGGCCTCCCTGTCGGCCACGCCACGCGAGCAGGTGGCCACCGCGCTGGTGGAGCCCCGGCGCCGGCACATGCTCTGGGAGGGCGCGGGCGGCCGCTACACCTTCGTCCACGACAAGCTGCGCGAGGCCCTGCTGGGGCTGCTGCGGCCCGAGCAGCGCCGGGAGCTGCACCGGCTGGCGGCCCGCTCCATCGCGGCCAATCCCCCGGTGGACCCCTTCGAGCTGGCCTACCACTTCGACGCGGCGGGCGAGCATGCCCAGGCCCTCCCGCACGCCCTGGTGGCCGCCGAGCGGGCCCGGGAGCAGTTCGCCCTGGAGACGTCCGAGCTCAACTACCGCATGGCCGAGCGCGGCGCGTCCCATGCCGACGCGGGCACACGCTTCCGCGTCGCCGCCGGCCTGGGTGACGTCCTCATGCTGCGGGGGCGCTATGACGCCGCCCAGCAGCATCTCCAGCTGGCCCAGACGCTGGCGCGCGACCGGCTGGAGCAGGCCCGCATCTGGTCCAAGCTGGGCGAGCTGGCGTTCAAGCGCAACAACATGGAGGAGACCATCGCCGCCCTGAAGCAGGGGCTGTGGCTGCTCGGCCGGTGGGTTCCCCGCTCCTCCGTCATGTACGCGCTGGGGGCCCTGTGGGAGCTGGTGGTGCAGACGGGACACACGCTGATGCCCCGCCTGCTGCTGGCCCGCCACTCGCTCGAGCACAGCGAGGAGGACCTGCTGGCCATCCACTTCTACAGCCGGATGACCTACAGCAGCTGGTACTTCGGCAGTCCCGTCGCGACCTTCTGGACCCACTTGCGCGAGGTGAACACGGCCGAGCGCTACCCGCCCACCGCCGAGCTGGCCCAGGCCTACTCCGAGCATGCGCCGATGCTCACGATGATTCCCTGGTTCCAGCGGGCGACCGCCTACGCGGAGAAGTCGCTCGCCATCCGCCGGGAGCTGGGGGACGTCTGGGGCCAGGGCCAGTCGCTCCACTTCTATGGATTGGGCCTCTACGCCGCCGGCCGCTTCGAGGAGTCGCTCGAGAAGTGCCGCGAGGCGGTGCGGCTGCTGGAGCGCACGGGAGACCGGTGGGAGGTCAACAACGCCCACTACCAGTACGCCCTGGCCCTCTACCGGCTGGGCCGGTTGAAGGAGGCGCTGGAGTCCGCCCAGCGGTTGCACGGGGCGGCGCTGGCCATCGACGACCAGTACGCGGTGCGGCTGTCGCTGGAGGTCTGGGCGAAGGCGTCCCTGGGGCGCATCCCGCGCAGCCTGCTGGAGGGCTCGCTGGCCAACCCCGGCCAGGACACGCAGACGCATGCCAACACCCTGCTCGCCGAGGCGCTGCGCCTGCTGCGCGAGGGAGACACGACGGGCGCGGTGGCGATGCTGGAGAAGGCGGACCGGCTGGTGGAGCACGCCCACCTGCGGCACGAGTACGTGGCGACCATCGTTCCCTGGCTGCTGACGGCGCTGCGCATCCAGGCCGAGGGGGCCTCGCCGCTCGCGCCGAGCGTGCGCGCGGCGGCGATGAAGCGGGCCGACAAGGTGGCGCGCCGGGCCTACAAGCTGGCGCGCTCCTACCGCAACAACCTCGCCCATGTGCTGCGCGAGCGGGGACTGCTGGCCGCCATGGCCGGCCACCCGCGCCGCGCCCGCCGCTGGCTGGAGCAGAGCCTGGAGGTGGCCGAGGAGCTGAAGATGCGCCACGAGCACGCCCAGACGCTCCAGGCGCTCGGACTGGTGGGCAGGGAGCTGGGGTGGCCGGGTGCGGCCTCCTTCCTGGAGACGGCCACGCGCGAGCTGCAGGCGATGGAGCAGGACCTGGGCACCGAGCCCAGCGAGACCCAGCCGCTGCCGGAGAGCCCGGGCACCCTGTCGCTGGTGGATCGCTTCCCGCGTGTGCTGGAGGCGGGCCGGCTCATCGCCTCGGCCCTCACCCGCGAGGCGGTGTTCGATGCCGTGCGCCACTCCATGATGGAGCTGCTGCGCGCGGAGCACTGTGTCGTCTTCGAGCCGGAGGCGCTGCTGCCCGAGGACGAGCTGGCGGCCGCGGGCGTGGGCCGCACCGCCATCGCCCGGGCCCTGGAGACGGGGCGCCCGACGGTGATGGGACAGGGCATGCCCGGTGGGGTGAGCGAGAGCATGGAGCTGCTGGGCGTGCGCTCGCTCTTGTGCGCTCCCATCCAGGTGCGCGGCAAGACGGTGGCGTGCGTGTGCGTCAGCCACCGGCAGGTGGGCGAGCTCTTCGGCGAGGACGAGGAGCGGCTGGCCTCCTTCGTCTGCATCCTCGCCGGCACCGCGCTGGAGAACGCCGAGGGCTTCGAGCGCATGGCCGCCCTCTCCGAGGAGCGGGGCCGGCTCTACCGCGAGGAGCAGGAGGCGGTGCGGCGCCGCGACGACTTCCTCTCCATCGCCGCGCACGAGCTGAAGACGCCCCTCACCTCCCTGCAGCTCCACATCCAGGGCCTCATGTCACAGGTGCGCCAGGGCCTGGAGCGGCTGCCCCCGGAGCGGCTCGGCGCCAAGCTGGAGTCGGCCAACCTCCAGACGCAGCGCCTGGGCAAGCTGGTGAACGAGCTGCTGGACATCTCGCGCATCGCCCAGGGGCAGCTGCTGGCCAAGCTCGAGGACGTGGACCTGGTGCAGGTGGTGCGCGGCGTGGTGGAGCGCTCGCGCGAGGCGATGGCGCGCGCCGAGTGCGAGCCGCGGCTCCACCTGCCCCCTTCCCTGGTGGGCCACTGGGACGCCATGCGCCTGGAGCAGGTGGTGGTCAACCTGCTCACCAACGCGTCGAAGTACGGCGCTGGCCGGCCCATTGAAATCACGGTGGACGGCGACGACACCGTGGCGCGGCTGCGGGTGCGCGACGAGGGCATCGGCATCGCGCCGGAGGACGCCGCGCGCATCTTCGAGCGCTTCGAGCGCGCCGTGTCCGTGCGCCACTACGGGGGCTTCGGCATCGGGCTGTGGATCGTCCGGGAGATCGTCCAGGCGCTCGGGGGCACCATCGAGGTGGACAGCGCCCCCGGACAGGGCGCCACCTTCACCGTCACCCTGCCGCGCCGCGGCCCCGAGGAGCCGCGAGGCGGGAACGGCCCGCACTAGCGGCGGGTGAGCACCATGTAGATGACGTTCTGCACGCTGTCGCGGAACATCTCCACGTTGGCGAGCTGCGCCGGCTCTATCTCCGAGGCGAAGGCCCGTACCTGGTTCTCATCGCGGTAGATGAGGCTCCAGTCCATGAAGGCCTCCAGGAAGCCGGCGTCCGGGGTGCGGACGGCGAAGTTGGCCACCAGCAGGCGCCCACCGGGGCGGAGCATCCCGAAGAGGAGGCGGGTGAGGCGCGCGGCCACGGACTCGGAGAGGTAGTCGTAGAGACCCGCCGAGTAGACGAAGTCCATGTCCGGGAACGAGGCCTTGCCCAGGAGGATGGAGCGCACCGAGCCCCGCACGGGCTGCACGAGCTTGCCCGGGTGCTGCCGCTCCACCACCTCCAGGCTCAACGGGTCCTGGTCGAACGCGATGAGCTGGCCGATGCGGCCCTCGGCCACGGCGCGAGAGTGCTCGGCCTCTCGCAGGTGCCCGCAAGCGACGGAGAGGACTCGGGGCTTGTGTACCCGCTCGGCGAGGGCGTCGAGCTCCTGGGCCAACAGCTCCCGCCGCTCGCGGACGCTCCGGGGGCCGGATTGCCGCCACAGGAAGTGGTAGATGTCCTTACCCAGCTGCGTCGTGCCGCTCGACCGAAGCTCCTTGTAGAGGTAGTCGATGAGCACCGCGTCCCCCGCGTAGCCCCGCGGCTTGTCGAAGCCATGCCGGGTGTAGGGACACTGGTGGATGAGCTCGCGCAGGGGGTGGGTCCGCACGACCTCCAGGCAGAAGCGAGTCCACTCCTCGCGGTCCCACTTGCGATGCAAGAGGGTCAACCCGCGGAAGAGGGACTCCAAGGCCGCGTGCAGCTGTCCACCCCTGGAGATCTGCCAGTGGATGTCATCCAACCATCCGGCAGCCCGTTCCAGGGCATTGCTCCAATCCACCCACTCCATCACTGGGGCGGCCAGTGCGTTGCGGGGAAGTTTGGAATCACTGGGAAGAGCAGCATCGCTCACGGCGGAAGACGAGGAGGGAGGTCCTTCCATCGCCACCAAAACGACGAACCCTTCCATACCCTTCCCCTGGAGAGAGCCGCCGGACCGGCGCTCGCCTGGTGAGCGGGGAAGAGGCCAGACGGGGACGCTCTCGAAAATCGAGAGGGGGCACGCAACTCAGGGGAGCGGGCGTACGACAATCCACCCCGGACGCCTACTTAAACGAGGACACCATGGCCGTGCACACCATCCGGCAGGGCGACACACTCAGCGCCCTGGCCCGGCAGTACAACACCTCGGTTGACGCACTGGCGAAGGCCAACAACATCCAGGACCCGAACCGCATCATCGCGGGTCAGCGGCTGGTCATCCCGGATGGATTCGACGCCCCCAACCGTCCGGGAGCAGCCAACCCGGCCACATCCTCGGACCGCTTCGAAGCGCGCTCGTACACGGTGCAGCCGGGTGACACGCTCAGTGGAATCGCCGGGCGCTACGGCTCCAGCGTGGGTGCCATCGCCCAGGCCAACGGCATCTCCAACCCCAACCTCATCCAGGTCGGCCAGCGACTCAACATCCCCGGCGCCTCGGGCCCCAGCGCTCCCGCCACCGGCTCGCGCAGCTACACGGTGCAACCGGGCGACACGCTCAGTGGAATCGCCGGGCGCTACGGCACCAGCGTGGGCGCCATCGCCCAGGCCAACGGCATCTCCAACCCCAACCTCATCCAGGTCGGCCAGCGACTCAACATCCCCGGCGCCTCGGGCCCCAGTGCGCCGGCTCCGGCTCCCGCCTCGCGGAGCTACACGGTGCAGCCGGGCGACACGCTCAGCGGCATCGCCGCCCGCTACGGCACCAGCGTGGGTGCCATCGCCCAGGCCAACGGCATCTCCAATCCCAACTTCATCCAGGTCGGCCAGCGGCTCTCCATCCCGGGCGGCTCGGCGCCGTCCACGCCGAGCGGCCCCGTCACCGGGCCGGGGCCCGTGAGGGGCCCGAGCGAGCCGGGCACCGCGGGCGGAGTGAGCGTGCAGCAACTGCGCGCCATCATGCCCAACCTCTCCGAGGCGCGCGCCAACGAGCTCCTGCCGCACCTCAACTCGGCCATGGCCGAGGCCGGCATCAACACCCCGCGGCGGCAGGCGGCCTTCCTCGCGCAGCTGGCGCACGAGAGCGGCCAGTTCCGCTACATGGAGGAGATCGCCTCCGGCGCCGCCTACGAGGGCCGCGCGGACCTGGGCAACACGCAGCCGGGGGATGGCGTGCGCTTCAAGGGCCGGGGTCCCATCCAGCTCACCGGCCGCGCCAACTACCGTGCCGCGGGGCGGGCGCTGGGCATCGACCTGGAGAACAACCCGACGCGCGCCGCCGACCCGGACGTGGGCTTCCGCACCGCGGCCTGGTACTGGAACAACCGCAACCTCAACAGCTACGCGGACGCGGGCAACTTCGACGCCATCACCTACCGCGTGAACGGCGGATACAACGGCAAGGCCAGCCGCGACGCCTACTACGCCCGCGCCCTCCAGGTGCTCGGCGGGTAGTGCCTCACGGACGGACGAAGCCGTCCGAGAGCGTCCGGAGGAAGGCGACGATCGCGCCTTCCTCGTGCTCGGAGGAATCTCTGGGTGGACATGTTCGACGGATTCAGTGCGCGAAGGAGTCGTGGGAGATGCGCAGCCGCACGTTCGCGTCCGCCGAGTCCAGCTCCAGCGAGCGGGGACGCGTGTGGAGGACGCCGTGGCGCCGCAGCACGTCCTCGATGTCATCCGAGAGCGCCAGCACCGGTCGCACCGCGCACCCGGTGGCGAAGGCCATGTCGTCGAGCATGTGCAGGTTGCCCGGCTCACTGGTGGCCACGAAGACGGTGCCACGAACCTCGTCCCGCCACTCGACGCGCAGGGGACAGACGCGCAGCCGCGCGAGCACCCGCGTGGGCACGCAGCGCATCAGTCCCGCGGGAACGCGCTCCAGACCCTCACGGCGGATGAAGGGCACCTGGAGTTGCTGCGCCAACGTGATGAGGAGCTGCTCCGGCGCGAGCAGTCCCAACCGCACCGCGGCCTCCCCCAACCTGCAACGCCACCGACCCTGACAAGCGAGCGCCGCCTCCACCTGCGCCGACGCCAACAGCCCGCTTGCAACCCATTGCTCGCCCAGCCGCATCCGCCGCACGCCCACGACGCCCACCCCCACGCCACACGCCCTGACGAACTACATGCGCTCGGGCGCCCCCCGAACCCACCCCACCACCCGCACCCGCCCGAGCGCTTCCACCCCGACCCCCCGACCTTCCCCAACCCGTACAACCCGCGCCCGCTCCAATGCGCCTCGCGTGCCAGCACGCACCTCATGGATTCCGAGGGGTTGGCCGCACCTCGCCGCCCCGCGGTGCCGGAACGCTGGAAGATTTTCAGGCACCTGGCCGCGGGAAATCGGTCCAGGGGGTGACTCGTACCGTGAAAGCAACCATGCCAACGTGCACCCGCCCGAGCGTCTCCCCCGCTCCGGCGGTTCCTCTTCACACGGAGAATCCATGCAGCTCAGGACCACTCTCTTCCGAGTGCTGGCGGCGGCCACGCTCGTGCCCGCTCTCGCGCTCGCCGCGCCCAAGACCCAGGCCAGGAGCGTCTCGCGGCCCTCGAAGCAGTACACCGTGGAGCAGTTCATCGCGACGACGAAGCTCTCCGAGGCTTCCTTCTCGCCGGATGAGAAGCGCGTCCTCTTCTCCTCCAACCAGAGTGGCATCTTCAACGCGTACACCCTGCCGCTGGAGGGCGGAAAGCCGAAGGCACTCACGCAGTCGAAGACGGACTCCACCTACGCCGTCAGCTTCTTCCCCAAAGACGAGCGCATCCTCTTCACACGCGACCAGGGCGGCAACGAGGCCGACCACCTCTACGTCCGCGCACCGGACGGCAAGGAGCGCGACCTCACGCCCGGCGAGAAGCTGAAGGCCCAGTTCGTCAACTGGAGCGGGGACGACTCCGCCTTCTACGTGCTCACCAACGAGCGCGACGCGCGCTCCTTCGACGTCTACCGCTACGACGCGAAGACGTACGCTCGCACGCTCGTCTACCAGAACGACACCAGCCTCTTCTTCGCGGCCGTGTCGCCCGACGGCAAGTGGCTGGCCTTCGAGAAGACGCGCACCAACTACGATACGGACCTCCACCTCTACAACGTGGAGACGAAGGAGCTGAAGCACATCACCCCGCACCAGGGGGACGTGTTCTTCGAGGCCAGCACGTTCGATCCGGGCTCCACCGCCCTCTACTTCCTCACGGACCAGGGCTCCGAGTTCAAGCGTGTCGCCCGCTACGAGCTGGCCACCGGCAAGGTGGAGGACGTGGAGCGCACCGACTGGGACGTGATGTACACCGCGTTCTCGCGCAAGGGCGGCTACCGCGTCACCGCCATCAACGAGGATGGCCGCACCGTCATCCGCGTGCACGACGTCAAGGCCGGCAAGCCCCTGGCGCTGCCCCAGCTGCCCGCGGGTGACATCACCTCCGTCACCATCTCGGACAGCGAGAAGCGGATGGCCTTCTACCACAATGGCGATCGCTCCCCGTCCAACCTGTACGTCTACGACTTCGGCACGAAGAAGGTCACCCGCCTCACCGACGCGCTGAGCCGGGAGCTGGATCCGGAGGACCTCGTCGAGGCCCAGGTGGTGCGCTTCAAGTCCTTCGACGGGATGGAGATTCCCAACATCCTCTTCAAGCCGCACCAGGCCACGCCCGAGAACAAGGCGCCCGCCATCGTCTGGGTGCACGGCGGCCCCGGGGGCCAGACGCGCAAGGGCTACTCACCCATGCTCCAGTACCTCGTCAACCACGGCTACGTGGTGCTGGGCATCAACAACCGGGGCAGTTCCGGCTACGGGAAGACCTTCTTCACCGCGGATGACCAGAAGCACGGCCGCGAACCGCTGCAGGACTGCATCGAGGCCCGGAAGTACCTGGCCAGCCTGCCCTACGTGGACGCCGAGCGCATCGGCATCGCCGGGGGCAGCTATGGCGGCTACATGGTGCTGGCCGCGCTCGCCTTCCACCCGGACGCCTTCAAGGTGGGCATCGACATCTTCGGCGTCTCCAACTGGCTGCGCACGCTCGAGAGCATCCCGCCCTGGTGGGAGTCGCAGCGCGAGTCCCTCTACAAGGAGATCGGAGACCCGGTGAAGCAGGCGCAGATGCTGCGCGACGTCTCGCCCCTCTTCCACGCGGAGAAGATCTCCAAGCCGCTGCTCGTCCTCCAGGGCGCCAATGATCCGCGCGTCATCAAGCCCGAGTCGGATGAGATCGTCGAGGCGGTGAAGAAGAACGGCGTGCCCGTGGAGTACGTCATCTTCCCGGACGAGGGCCACGGCTTCACCAAGAAGAAGAACGAGGTGGAGGCCTACTCGCGCATGCGCGGCTTCCTGGACTCGCACCTGAAGGCCGCCAAACCCTCCGCGGTGAACTGAGCGGCGGGCCGGGCCCTCACCACAGCAGGCCCAGATTGAGCGTGCCGGAGTAGCGGCCACCCCTGCTGATGGAGAGCTCCGACACGTTGCCCGCGTCTGGGGCGGGCGTCCCGGCGGCGAATCGCTGGTCGAAGAGGACGTTGTAGCTGAGGCGCGCGTCGGCGGTGAGCAGACCGAGGGACGCGCGCACCCCCGCGCCCAGCGGGACGTTGCCCACGAGGTCGTCACCCAGGGCCGGCACGGCCCCTCGGACGTTGTAGCTGCTGAAGCCCAGGCCGCCCATCACGTAGGGCTGTACCCGCGAGGAGAGCAGCCCCACGGAGGCCGCCGCGTAGGCTCCGTTGCGCACCAGGTCCACGCCGCGCGAGCCCGCCACCCGCGTGTCGAGCTCGTTCACCGCGCCCGAGTAGCCTACCTCCAGGCCCACATCCAGGCCGAGGAGCGGCTCCGGCCGGACGCCCACCGACACCCCGTAGGTGACACCGGGAGCGACCAGGGGGGCCAGCACCTGGGTGTAGCCCTCCACGCCGCTGCCCACCATCACGGACCAGTCGTGCAGGTTGGACAGGAGCGACGTCTGGGCCGGAGCGCTCCCCGACAGGAGCGTGAAGACCAGCACCGACGCCGCCCGTCCCCCCTTCATCGACTCTCCCCACCCGGGTGAGCCAGCACTACTGACCCTGGAGCTCGGCCTTCGCCTTCACCTCGCCGGCCTTCTCTCCGGTGAGCACCTCGACCTTGTAGGTCTTCTCGGGGCCCGTGGCCGGCTCGTAGCTGACGCGCACCGGCGTGCCCTCGGAGATGTCGTCGAGGCCCACCAGCCGCCCCTCGCGCTCCATCTTCGTGTCCGGAGTGAGCGCGAACCACGTCGGGGGCGCGGATGGATTGTTCACGGACTTCACGGCGATCATGTTGCCGTCCTTGTCCACGCTGGTCACCAGGCCCTCATCCTTCTGCGAGAGCCCCGGCACCGCGGACTCGACGTCACGCGCCGCCTCCTTCGTCCCCGCGCACCCCGCGCCGCCCAGCACCGCTCCCAGCACCACCACGCCCAGAATCTTCGTTCCCGTCTTCATGTCCCGACCCTCCAGGGCCCGACCTCGAGCGGGCGTGGGCCCTGCTCCAATCCTCTGCGAAGCTAGGGACCCCGCGAGACGTGCGCCAAGAAGGGCCGCTCCCCGAGGCCTGACCGCCCGGTGCGCAGAGCGTGGGGCAGGCGGGCATCCAGGCCTCGGAGCGGACCGGGCGTGCCTAGGCCCTGAGCGGATCCACGCTCTGGGGGCACTGCCAATAGGTGTACTCACACACCTCCGTGGAGGCATCGCACGGCACCTTCATCTCGGTGATGAGCTCACACGGGTGCGTCGGCACTCCGGGCTCCACGCCCGCCGGCACCTGGGTGGGCAGCAGCACCCCGGCGCCACCACCACCGCTGGGACGCTCCACCCGGCGCGACGTCCCACCCCGAGGCTCCTGCTCGCGCCCGGGCGAGGAAGGCTCCCACGGAGTGCACGCCACCGGCAGCAGGGCTGGCGCCGTCCCCAGCACCGCACCCAGCACATACAACTTCGTGTTCATGAAACCTCCTTTCCGGGCTGTGACCGCCCCCACGCGCGTGGCGTCAGGGCTCCGGGTCCAGCCGGCAGGGACGGGACGTAGCAACGAGGTCTGACAGGTGTTTTCGACTCGGGGCCCTCTGGCGTTAGAGTGCGGCGCCACGCGCGGCCCCACCCCGCGCGCCCGGGAACACCGAGCAACACATGCCCTTCCAGATCACCGTCTACGAGGCAGACCGCATCATCGACGTCGTCTACCCCCCGCAGCCCAGCGCGGAGGATGTCACGGACTACCTCAAGCGCATCCGCGAGACGATCATCCGCATGGGCGGCCCGTGGAGCGCGCTGGTGGACCAGGGGAAGCTGCGGGTGATGCCGCCGGAGATGGTGGCCACCATGGCCAGCCTCAACGCCTTCGCGCAGCTGCACGGCATGAAGCGCTCGGCGCGCGTGGTGAGCGATGCCGCCTCCGGACTTCAGGCCTGGCGCATGACGAAGAAGGCCATGCTCACCATCCCCACGCGCACCTTCGAGACGCGCGAGGATGCCCTGGCCTGGCTGCGCAACCCCGACGACGAGTAACACCCGCTCCCACTCCGGGTCATCCTCTTCTTCACGGCCCGTCGAAGTCGGCGCTTCTCCCGCTCCGCCTGCGGCATCATGCCCCGGCCGGCCGCTTGGTCGGCCGACCGCCTTTCCCGTTTCCCGAGAAGGCAAGACAGGAGCGACTCCTCATGCGACATCGCAGGTTCGGGCTTCCGGTACGTCCTCTCCCAGGCATGCTGGCATGCGTCCTCTCGCTGGCGGTGGGCTGCGGCCCGGCGGAGGAGCAGGACGCGCTCGGCACCCGGGAAGGCGCGGTCGTCTACGGCACGGACAACCGGCAGGACGTCCACGCGCACCCGGACGCCACGCTGCGCACGCGCGCGCAGCAGTCCACGGTGGCGCTGATGAAGGCCACGGACTTCGACACGACCGACCCGGACAACGTCACCTTCAACGGCGAGAACCTGGGCGACGCCTACCATCTCTGCCCCACCGAGCGCTTTCTGGGGGATCCGACGTCGGCCTCCTGTTCCGGCACCCTCATCGACGATGACCTGGTGCTCACCGCGGGCCACTGCGTCAGGAGCGACGCGGAGTGCGCCGAGACGCGCTTCGTCTTCAACTACTACCGCCCCTCGGCGGACACGCTGCGGACGGTCACCACCGCGGACATCTTCAACTGCTCGTCCATCGTGGTGCGCCAGCAGGGGACGGTGGGCTCGCAGAACCTGGACTACGCCATCCTCCGGCTGGACCGGGCCGCCACGCCACGCTTCACCCCGGCGCCGGTGCGCACGAGCAACACCGCGCTGGCCAGCGGACAGAACGTGGCCGTCATTGGCTGTGGCAGCGGCATCCCGTTCAAGATCGACTCCGGCGGCGCGGTGCGAGACCCGCGCCCGGCCACCCTGGACTACTTCGTGGCCAACACCGACACCTTCGGCGGCAACTCGGGCTCGGGCGTGTACGAGACGAGCACCTATACGGTGGCGGGCATCCTCGTGCGCGGGGAGACCGACTACGTCTACAACGGCAGCTGCAGCGAGGTGAACGTGTGCGGCGAGACGGCCTGCCGGGGCGAGGACATCACCTACGTCTACCCGGCGCTCCGCCACTTGTGCGCGAGGTCCCCGAGCCCCAGCACGCGGCTATGCGCCGACCTGCCGCCCCCTCCGCCGCCGCCGGCCAACTCGTATTCCTTCAGCGCGAGCAACACCAACAGCGCCCAGCAGAACACGGTGGACAAGGCGCTCGCGCTCACCGCGGGTGACGTGGTGGAGGTGGGCACCTGCGGCCTGGAGGGCGCCTCCGGCACGGGCGACACCTACCTGCGCTTCAACAACCCGGAGGGCACCGAGGTGGCCTCCAACGACGACTCGAGCTCGTGCGGCGCCGGCGCCCGGACCTCCTATTTCAAATACACCGTGCCCTCGACCGGCACCTTCACCCTCCGCGCTGGTTGCTACTCCACGGGAAGCTGCGGCGGCACCGTGGTGTGGAAGGTGACGCCGGCCGGCGGTAGCGTCATCAGCGGCTCGTTCAACTTCAACGCCAGCAACACCAACAGCGCCCAGAAGAACACCGTCAACCACGACGTGACGCTCGCGGCCGGACAGGTCATCCAGCTGGGCACCTGCACGGTGACGGGCGCCTCCGGCACCGGCGACACCTACCTGCGGCTGTACAGCCCGGCGGGGACGAACGTGGTCTCCAACGACGACTCCTGCGGCCAGCTCTCCTACCTCACCTACACGGTGCCGGCGGGCGGGGGCGGCACGTATCAGATCCGCGCTGGTTGCTTCTCCAGCAACAGTTGCAGCGGGACGGTGGCCTACACCGTCCAGTAGCACACCCGGCTGACGGAGCTGGGCGGTCCGGGCCGCTCGCCCTCGTGGCGGGCGGCCCGCTTCTTCCCACAGCCGATGCTTGACAGGCCGGAGGGCGGGATCTAACGCCAGGGGCATATGAGCACGCCCAAGTTCCCGTCGCCTTCCACCCCGGTCACCATCGAAGGTCCCCTGAAGGTCCTGCTGCTCGAGAACATCCACCCGTCCGCCGAGGAGATGCTCAAGGCGGAGGGCTTCTCGGTGGAGCGGCTCAAGGGAGCGTTCAAGCCCGACGAGCTGGAGCAGCGCATCCAAGGCGTCCACCTGCTGGGCATCCGCAGCAAGACGAACGTATGGGAGCCGGCCCTGGCCAAGGCGCCCAACCTGCTGGCGGTGGGGGCCTTCTGCATCGGCACCAACCAGGTGGACCTGAAGGCGGCCAACATTCATGGCGTGCCCGTCTTCAACGCGCCCTTCAGCAACACGCGCAGCGTGGCGGAGCTGGTGATCGCGGAGATCATCATGCTCACCCGCCAGCTCGGGGACCGGAGCCGGGAGGTGCACGCGGGCCAGTGGCGCAAGGTGGCCACGGGCAGCCACGAGGTGCGCGGCAAGACGCTGGGCATCATCGGGTACGGGCACATCGGCTCGCAGCTGGGCGTGCTGGCCGAGTCCATGGGCATGCGCGTCATCTTCTACGACGTGATGACGAAGCTGCCGCTGGGCAACTCGCGCCCCACGGCCACGCTGAACGAGCTGCTGGAGTCGGCGGACTTCGTGACGCTGCACGTGCCGGCCACGCCGTCCACCGAGTGGATGATTGGAGAGCGCGAGCTGGCGAAGATGCGCCAGGGCAGCTACCTCATCAACGCGAGCCGGGGCACGGTGGTGGACATCGCCGCGCTGGCGAAGGCGCTCAAGGCAGGCCACCTGGCGGGGGCCGCGGTGGACGTGTACCCCGAGGAGCCGGAGACCAACAGCGACGGCTTCGTCACCGAACTGCAGGGGCTGCCCAACGTCATCCTCACCCCGCACATCGGCGGCTCCACGGAGGAGGCGCAGGCGTCCATCGGCAAGGAGGTGGCCACCTCGCTCATCAAGTTCGTGAGGAACGGGGCCACCACGGGGGCGGTGAACTTCCCGCAGGTGGAGACGCCGCTGATTCCGAAAACGCACCGCATCCTCAACGTGCACCGCAACACGCCGGGCGTGCTGCGCGACATCAACAAGATCGTCTCGGACCTCAACGCCAACATCCACGCCCAGGTGCTCAGCACCGACTCCAACATCGGCTACCTGGTGATGGACCTGGACCAGGACGTGGCCAACCCGGTGTGCCAGGCCATCGCCGGCCTGCAGACGGACATCAAGACGCGCATCGTGTCCTGACGCGCCTCCCCCTCCGGGCCCGGTCCTTCAACCGGGCTCGGGAGACTCGGAGAACCAGAGGGCCTCCAGCTCCAGCTCGATGGCCTCGAAGGGCTCGGCACGCACGCGGGCGTCACCGCTCGAGGATCCCCGCTCCAGCCATTGACCTTCGTGGAGCCGGAGGACCTCCAGGATACGGAGCACCGGATCCACGAGCCAGACGTACTCCACCCCCTGCTGGGCGTAGATCTGCTTCTTGAGGGTCCGATCGATGCGGGCCGTCGAGGGGGAGAGCACCTCGCAGACCCAATCCGGAGCCAGGGTGAAGCTGGGAACGTTGGAGCGCACGGGCATGCGCGAGCGCCGCCAGCCCGCGAGATCCGGCACCAGCACGTCCTTGCCGAAGTGCAACTCCGGCTCATTGAAGAACCACCAGCCGCCAGGGCCGCCCCGTCCACGCTGGAAGGGGCCAACGAGCTCCGCCCCAAGTGCCAGGCTGGCGGCCGAATGAGGGCTCGCGGGCCGAGGTGACGCGAAGAGCTTCCCACCCAGGATCTCCCCGACCTGGTGTGGAGGAAGGGCGGCGAGCTCCTCGTAGGTGGCTTCCCGATGCGGGGGCTTCTTCTCCTCCGTCATCCCGGCGCGTCCTCTCCAATCCATCGACCCAGGGCTCAGCATCTTTCCTCCGCGCCCGCCACGCCAGTCCTCCAGGAGCCGTGGCGCCCACGAATGCGAAGCAGCGAGCAGAACGGCGGCCTGCTTCCCGGGAGGGAGGCACGTTGTCTCCCATGACACTACTTTTGAAGTCACCTGGAGGCAAGCGAGGCCCGACCCGTGGAGGCTCCCTCTCCCCCTGGGAGAGGGCTGGGGTGAGGGTCTTCAAACCTCGAGGATCTTCCCCGGGTTGAGGATGTTGTTCGGGTCCAGGGCGCGCTTGAGCGTGCGCAACATCTCGATTTCAGCGGGCGAGCGCGAGAAGGACAGGTAGTCCCTCTTGAGCAGGCCGATGCCGTGCTCGGCGGAGATGCTGCCGCCGTGCTTGCGCACCAGCTCGAACATGGTGGGGTCGGCCTGCTTCGTGTGCGCGAGGAACTCGGCCTTCTCCATGCCCTCGGGCTTCATGATGTTGATGTGGAGATTGCCGTCACCGATGTGTCCGAACAGGGCGATCTCCCAGCCCGGGTAGCGCGCGCTGAAGACCGCGTCCAGCTCGGAGCAGAAGGCCTCCAGGTTCGCCACCGGCAGGGACACATCGTTCTTGTGTGGCAGCCCCGTGGCGGACAGGCTCTCGCTGATGCCCTCGCGCAGGGCCCACAGCTCGCTGGCCTGCGAGGGGCTCTGCGCCATGGTGCCGTCCGTCACCAGCCCCTTCTCGAAGAGCGAGCCCAACCAGCCCTCCACCTCGGCGGGGTCCTTCCCCTCGGCCTCCATCAGCACGTAGCAGCCGCTGGGGGCCTCGAAGGGCGAGCGCAGCTTGCGGTGGCGCTGCAGCCGGGCCAGGCACTTGTCGGTGAAGAACTCGTAGGCGCTCAGCAGCAGCGGGGCGCGCCGGGCCTCGCGGAACAGCCGCAGCACGGCGGCCACGTCCGGCACCGCGAAGAGGAACACGTCCTGCTTGCCCGGTAGCGGCGCCAGCTTGAGCGTGGCCTCGGTGATGACACCCAGCGTGCCCTCGCTGCCGATGAAGAGCTGGCGCAGGTCCGTGCCGGTGTTGTTCTTCTCCAGCGCGCCGTTGAGCTCCAGCACCTGGCCCCGGGCCGTCACCACCTGCAGTCCCAGCACCCACTGGCGGGTGAGGCCGTAGCGGATGACCTTCACCCCACCCGCGTTGGTCGCGATGTTGCCGCCCACCTGACTCGAACCCTTGGAGGCGAAGTCCACCGGCCACGTGAGGCCATGCTCGGCGCAGTGGTGGTGCACGGCCTCGGTGATGGCGCCCGCCTGCACACGCACCGTGTTGCCGAGCAGATCCACCGGATCCATCCGGGTCATCCGCCGCAGGGACAGCACCAGCTCGCCCCTGGCGGCCACCGCGCCACCCGCCAAGCCCGTGCGCCCACCGGAGGGCACCACCGCCACCCGGTGCTGGTCGCACAGGGCCAGCAGGCGCGAGACCTCGTCCGTGGTGCGCGGAAAGGCCACCGCCGTGGGGGCCGGTGAATAGACGCGCGTCCAGTCGCGCCCGTACTCCTGGAGCTCGCCCGGCTCTCGGGTGAGGAAATCCGCGGGAAACCCATCCGCGATGGCGCGGAGGAATGCTTCGGGAAGCACGTTGGCCATACGGGGAGCACTAGTGCAGGGGCACGCCCGCCGCAAGCCGACAAGCGGGGAAAGGAGCGCTTTCACCCCCTGGAGCCACGTCCGCGGCCGGACAGACCGGCTTCCACTCCCGGCCGGGCCCCCGCCCCGTGCTTATGCTCCGCCCGGGCCGAGGTGGCACGCCACGGCCCGGGGGGCGGACACATGGAGCTGCGCAAGCCACTGTTCATCACGGTGCTGGTGTTGCTCGGCCTCTGCGTCCTCATCGAGGTGGGCGCCTCCCTCGTGCTGCCCCGCTCCGACGCGCCCTCGGACCTCGCTGCCACCCTGCGCGCCGAGGGTCTCCAGGAAGACGTGAACATGGCGGACGTGAGCAGGCTGCAGGGCGACAATCCGCCCACCCCCGGCCTGGGCATCCCCTACCTGGCGCTCGTCGACGGGCTGGTCCTGCTCACCCTCGGGCTCATGGGCGCCAGCCTCCTCATCCCCGAGCGCGTCCATGGGCAGGTGCAGGGTGTGCTCTCGCTGGTGGGCGCCATCGTGGCCCTGCTCTCGGGCCTCGCCATGCTCTTCGCCGCCATCGGCCTGTTGCTGCTGATGGTGTCCCTCCTCACGGCGGTCCCCTTCGGCACCATCGCCTACCTGGCCATCTGGGGCTTCTTCAACCGGGGCGGTGCCGCCGCCACGCTCGGGCTGCTCATGAGCCTGAAGGTGTCCGCGGGCATCTGCCTGGCGCTCGCCCACCCCCGCTTCATCCAGAACAAGGGGCTGGTGCTCATCTTCCTCACCTCGCTGCTGGCCACCGCCGTCGTCAGCGTCCTGCACGGGTGGGTGCCCCTCATGCTCGTGAGCATCACCGATGCCATCGGTGCCATCGTCGTGGCCATCCTCGGCCTCATCTGGGCCGTGGTGCTGCTCCTCGGCTCGCTCGTCTCCATCTTCCGCGTGCTCAAGCTCAAGCGCGCGCTCACGGCGTCCTGAGCCTCAGCGCAGCCTCACGGGGCACTCACCGCCCATGGGGCTCATGCAGGTCAACGTGAGCGAGGCCCCCTCCTCGTTCACATCCAGGTTCCGCTTCTCGCCCAGGTTCTCGACGGTCACGGGCAGGGCGGGCCCTCCCTTCGGCCTGAGCTCCACCTTCACCCGGCTCCCCGACAGGGGCTCCACCTTCACCGTGCGCACGCGCGTGTCCGCCTTCGCGATATCCACCACACAGGGGCGCGTGGACGACACCCGCACCGTGCCAGCCGACACCACGCAGCCCGTCGCCCGCAGGTCCTCGGCCGACACGGGCTCCGGTTTGACGAACCGCTCGCGCCACCGCCCGAGCTGCTCCTTCGAGAGGGAGGAACCGCTCCCCGAGGAGCCGCTCTGCGCGCCCAGTCCCACGCCCAGCACGTACAGCGCGACGCAGGCGAACACGGCCAGGATGAGGACGATGGTGAGGGGCTTGGGCTGGGGCATGGGAGTCCTCAGGGAACCGGGATCCTGGGAGTCCTACGGATGGGCTCCTCGAGCTCGAGCTCGAGGCGGTGGTCCCTGACGATGGACGGAACCTGACAGGCGCCGTTGATGCAGATCTGTCCCAGGGGGCACCGGGGGCACCGCACCACGGGAGCGCGTCCGCACAGCTGATCCTGGCAGTTCCCGGTGACGCACTGCGAGGAATGGGTGCACTTCTGTCCCATGGGCATGAGGCAGAAGCCCTGGAAGCAGGTCAGCGGAGAGCGGCAGTCATCGTTGCTGTCACAGGTGTCACCGATGGAGACCTGCGCCTCGCACTTGCCCGCCTGGCAGCGGGTGGTCTCACACTGCTCGGGCTTCTCGCAGCCCTGGAAGCCCGCGGCTCCAAGGCACACATTGTCCGCGCCGCAGGTGAGGTTCTCCGCGCACTTCGGCCCCTTCTCCGCGCAGGCCTGCCCGAGCCCGGGCAGCACCTTCTCGCCGCCCCGCGAGGCGAGGACGGCCACCACGCCTCCGATGATGATGACCACTCCGGCCGCGAGCGCGACGAGCCACCAGGGGAAGGGCTTCTTCACCGGCGCGGCGGGCGTCGCCACCGAGAAGGCCACCGTGGGACTCCGGTCGTAGTGCTCGTCCGGATTGGAGATGCTCGCCACCACCAGGCCGAAGCTGTACGAGCCCGGAGGCGTCCCCTTGGGCACGGAGATCCTCACCGGGATGACCGCCGTCCCATCCCGGGAGAAGTCCCGCTCCATCCCTTCCGGGAAGCTCATCCACTCGGCCCGGGCATTGCCGGCCGGCTCCACCGTGGCCCGGGCGAGCACCCCCAGGCCCAGCTTGTTGGAGACGGTGAAGGACACCTCCCCCTGGCCCGAGGCGTCCAGCTGTACCTGGCTCGTGGTGGCGGTGATGTCGAAGGTGCGCGCCATCTCAACTGGCTCCTGGTATGGGCTGCCCGAAGTGCAGCTCGTAGGTGACGTAGGCGGGCTTCTCCCGCTCGATGATGGCCTCCACCATGGGCCGGTGCGGGGCCAGCTCGGCCGGGGCTCGCACGCGCAAGTGGAAGGGACGGGGACGCCCGTTGGCACCGGGCACCCGCTCCTCGATGACGAAGTCCTCGCGCCCCGTGGCCGTGCGCAGGAAGAGCAGCAGCCCCCGGGCCGTGCCGCGCCAGCGCGACAGCTCCACCGCCGCGGCCACCAGCTCGCGCATGCGTCCCAGGCCCGTGGTGACGGGCACGCCCAGGTCCACCCAGCGCGCCAGGAAGGGCACGAAGCGCTCCGGCGCGCGCAGCGGGTCGAAGAGCGACGGCAGCCCGGCCAGCGCGGCCTCGGAGGGCGCGTGCAGGGCCTCCATCACGTCCAGCAGCGCCACCAGGGGACCGCTCTCGTCGAGCGTGCGCTGGAAGACTCCGGGCAACAACCGGGCGATCTCATTCCGCTTCATCGACCGTCACCACCTCGAGCTCATGCGCGCCCGACACCAGGAGCCAGGTGGGAGGCAGCGTCACCTTCTCCGCGAACTCCTGCGTCGAGCAGTTCTCGTACTGGCCGCCCGGCTTGCGCTGGCGGTGGACGCCGGCCGGGCCTCCCGCGAGCAGCAGTCCCCCACCGGGAGCCACCGCCAGGGCCTGCACGGGCTGGAAGAGGCGTTCGCGCTCGCGCAGCGGCAGGCCGCTGTCCACGCCGGGGCGGCTCCACGTGGCGTCGCGCCGGCTCGCGTCCACCCAGAGCACGCCCGCGCGGTGCGTGGCGGCGTAGGCCATGGCCCCATCGAAGGCGAGTGCCAGACAGCTTCCGCCATCCCAGCCCTTGTCGAAGGCGCGCCACCCGTCCGGAGGATCCACCGGGCCGAGCAGCTCCCAGCTCATGCACCCCTTGCCCGGATCCGCGCCGCTCGCCGCGGCCAGTGCCGCCCAGAGGAAGGAGCGAGGTCCGTCACGCTGCACCTCCAGCGCGCGCACGTCCTGGTTGCGCAGGCCGATGTGGCGGAAGCTGTTGCCTCGCCCACCGGTATGGGAGAGGTAGACGCCGCGCAGGCTCATCCCCGCCACCGCCACGCTCACCCCGCCGCGCGCGTCCGGGGAAGCGGCCACGGCGAAGAAGCCCAGGTCGTGGTCCGACGGGTCCACCAGCACCTGGAGCGGCGTGGCGCCCTCCTCCACCGCCAGCTCGAAGAGGCCCACGCGCGTGGCAATCAGCAGCACGGGCACTCCGTCGCGCACCATCCACGCCAGGTCTTCCACGTGGTCCAGCGTGTGCGTGGCGCGCTGCCACGTCTCGCCGCTGTCCAGCGACAGGTGGAGGCGGGAGCGCTGCGGGTCCTCCGTCAGCCGCGCGGCCACGGCCACCAGCCCCGCGCGCTGCGGGTGGGCTTCCACCACCTCCACCTGCTCCCCGGGGAAGCGGCCCACGCGCTCCCAGCCATCCGCGTCGGTGACGGTGCGGAAGAGGGCATCCCCGCCCCCCGCATAGAAGGTGCGCGGCTGGAAGGCGTCCTCGGAGAGCGTCCGCACGTCCCGGGGTACCTCCTCCACCAGCAGGCGCACCTGGTCCACGTAGCTGACGCCGGGCTCGGCGAGCAGGGTGTCGTAGAGGTGCGAGGCGCGCAGGGACTGGCCGAAGCGCCAGCCTCCCGGTTGCAGCCGCGTGGGCAGCGGATTGAGGGCCAGGTGCAGCCGCTCCAGCGAGCGCCGCTTCAGCGCCACCAGGTCCTCCGCCCGGTGCGCCACCACGCGCGCCCGCACGCGCACCGTCTTGTAGCGCGCCCAGCTCACCTGGCACGTGGTGCCCAGGGGCCGCCGCTCCTCCAGCGCCTTCTGGATGCGGGCGCGCGCCTCCTCCGTCTCGTGCTGTCTCAGCGACTCCTGGGTGACGCCCTCGCCCGAAGGCCCCTGCACGTTGGGTGGCAGGTACGGCACCAGCAGCACCTCCACCGCACCCGGCAGCGCGTGCGCCCAGAGCTGGGCCTGGGTGAAGGCCTTCGCGCGGGCCACCGCGCCCGAGCTGCGCATCGCCAGCCGCTCGTAGTCCTGGGCGGTGATGGCGCGCCCCAGCGAGTGCAGCTCCTGCGGGCCCCGGACGAGCGCGTTCTCCAGCGTCTCCGCCGCGCGGCCTCCCACGGCGGGCGCGGGGTTCGTCACCTTCACCCCGGGAATCGCCACCTTGAGGGTGTCCAGGGCGCCCGCGGCCACGTTGCCCGCGAGCCCTCCCCCGCGCAGGTACCACAGGACGATGGCCCGCCCCGGCTTCGGCACCGCCGCGAGCGCCCGGGGCTCGGCCGACAGCGCCCCGTCCTCCCCCGTCATCCGCGCCGCGGGCGCGAAGGTGATGGTGCCCGTCATCCGGTCCACCACATATGCGGGCTCGTCCGGTGGCAGGTTGGAGAAACTCTCCACCTCGCGCCAGATGCGGAACGTCTTGTCCCCGAGCTTGCGCGCCGGCACGCGCCCGTCCAGCTCGCCGGGCGCGGCCTCCACGCCCACCATCAAGTCCCGCCCGTCCCCCGTGGGTGCCACGATGGGCGGGCGGCGCGCCGTCACGGTGAGGCCGGGCTGCCCGGTGCCGATGCCCGCCAGCTCCGCCTCCACCTGCTCCCCGTGGTGGGCGAGCACCTCCACCTCCGTGCCTCCCTGGGGAATGAGCGCGGGCTCCGCGGTGAGGAAGATGACGGGCTCGGCTCCCGCCTCGGTGCGCGAGGGGGTGACGCCCGTACCGCGAGGAATCTCCACCGGCCGCTCTGCGGGGCGGGCGAGGATGAAGCGCAGCTTCACCGTGGCGGCGCTCGGCGCTTGCAGGCGCACGCCGATGAGCCGGAGGAACTCGACGTAGGCCTTGTCCGGCAGCCGGTTGAGCCGGTAGAGCATCGTCTCCGTCAGGTGCGCGAACACCTCCAGCAGCACCATGCCCGGGTCATGCGGGCTCAGGTCGGTCCACTCGGGGCTGCTCCGCGCGATGCGGTTGCGGGCCTCGTCCAGCAACTGCTGGAAGCTCCGGTCATCCAGGTTGGGCGAGGGCAGCGTCATCAGGCGGGCCCACCCATGAGGTCGAACCCGAAGAACACCCGGTCCGCGCGCTGCGTGGCGCGCACGCGGTACTCGAGCGAGACGTCGAGCCGGAAGGGCTCCTCGGCGCTCCGGTTGGCGTCCAGGTGGAGGATGTCGATGCGAGGCTCCCAGCGCTCCAGCGCCCGGCGCACGTAGTGGATGGCCAGACCCGCGGTGGTGTCGTCGTTGGGAGCGAAGACGAGCCGGTGCAGCTCGCAGCCGTAGTCCGGACGCATGACGCGCTCGCCGGGCACGGTGGACAGCAGCAGGAGGATGGCCTGACGGACCGAGGCCTCCTCCTGCACCAGGGAGATGCCACCCGAGGGCGACAGGCGCAGGCCCGCGGGTCCGATGCCGACGGCATCGAGGTCTGGATGGAGGAAGCGCCAGGAGCGGTAGCGGGGGGCGTTCATTCGACCTCCGACACCAGCGTCTGGCCAGGAACGGTGACGTGGTACTTCACCACGCCCGGCGGCGTGCCATCGGAGAGGCCCGTCACGATGTCCAGGACGACGGGCTTGCCGTCCACGCGGATGAAGGGCGAGTAGCCGGCCCGCACCTTCAGCGTGGTGGTGCACGGCTTGATGGTGGGCCCGATGTTGGGACAGCCGGCGATGGGCCGGCCCTCGGGGTCCGCCTGCACGAGCACCGGGCGGCCCTCGATGGTCACCCAGGATTGGGAAGCGGTGAGACCGACCTTGCCCAGGTGCGCGCACTGCATCAATGCGTCCACGGTCACCCAACGCATTCAGCCTCTCCTCCGGAAATCGATGGTCGCCGCTTCGATCGTGACGGACTTGCCGGGGGCTTCGATCTCGAGCGCCGTCTCGGCATGCAGGCGGACGACGTGGGGAGACAGCTGCAGGTAGCTGCCCGCCTGGTCCTCCAGCCGGAGCGTGCGGGTCTCGTCGTTGAAGCGCAGCTTGAGCCCCCCGGGGGTGAGCAGGTTGAAGCGGCTCACGCCCGAGCCGGAGACGCCCGCGTCCGGCGGTCCGCTCGTGCCGTAGAGGCCCCCCACCACCACGCCCTGTGCCGGGTCCTCCTCCGAGAGGACGAGCAGCACCGTGTCCCCCACGTCCGGCAGCATCACCAGGCCCTTGCCCGCCCCGGCGCCCGCGCAGAGCACCTGCATCCAGTCCGTCTCCACATCGCCGCAGGTGGGCAGCGAGACGCGGACGCGCCCCTTGTGGTCCGGGTCGTCCACCCGGCTCACCACGCCCGGCACCACCGAGGAGGCACGCGAGCGGGCCCGGCGCGGAGGCGGCTCCGAGGAGAGCTCGGAGATGAAGCCGTGCCGCGCATCCAGGGTGTGCGTCACGGAGGTGAGGACGTACCGCCCCGCCACCACCGGCACCACGCCCCGCAGGTCCACGCGCGCTCCCGGGCGCAGCCGCGGGTCTCCCTCCGCGATGCCGGTGAACACCACCTCGCGGGCCAGCCGGTGGTCCAGCTCCGCGCGGGCCAGGGCCTCGGCGTGCGCGGTGCCCTCGGTGCTCTCGTTGACGAGGGCGCGCTCGCCACTGCCCCCCACGCGCTCCGGTGGCACGGAGGCCTCCACCCGCCGGCCCACGCGGCCCTCGGAGACGCTGGCCTTGTTCATCTCCGCCTGCAGCGGGTTCCACCCCGCCGAGGACACCGAGCGGCACGCGGGGTCCCCGTTCACCTCCACGTGGGCCTCCAGCAGCGACTCGCCCAGCACCAGCGGCACGGGCTCTCCCTCTCCCTCCAGGGACAGCAGGCGCAGCACGCCCTCCTCCAACACCAGCCACAGGCCACAGCGCTCCGCCCTCTCCACGAGGAACTCCAGGTCCGACTGTCCGTGCTGGATGAGGTGGCGCCAGAGCGGACCGGGCTCGGAGTCCTCGACGGAGAGGCCGAGCTCCGACACCAGCTCGCGCGCCAGGTCCCGCAACGACACCTGCACGTGCGCCCGCACCGGCTGCCGCTTGCGCAGGCGGTGGAGCAGGTCGTAGCCCCGGACGCGCACCTGTCGCGAGCCGGCGGCGCCATGGACGTACTCCACGGCCGTCACCTCTCCCACGAAGAGCGGCTCGCGACGGGCGGCCACCGCGATGCGCAGCGTGCTCCCCGGTGGCAGGCCCCGCGTGGCCAGCGGGCCCTTCGGATCCGTGAAGGTGAGCTCGCACTGCGTCGGGAGCGACAGGCGCCGCTGGACGCGTACCGATTCCAGGGCGCGCAGCTCCTCGTTGGACAGGGGCGTCCCGCCCACCTCCACGCGCAGCTCGGGCAAGCCTCGGACGGACCTCATGTTCCCCTCCGAAGCGCCGAGGCCGGTGGCAGGCGCAGCACCGTGCCCGTGTCCAGGTGCATCGGGTCGTCGATGCCGTTGAGCGAGGCGATGAGCCTCCACATCGAGGGGTCCCTGTAGCGCTCCCAGGCGATCTCATCCAGGCGCTGCCCAGAGCCCGGCTCCGGCCCCCCGATGATGGGCAGGTTGTCGAAGGACTCGGGGGGAAGTCCCGCCGCCACGGCCTCGGCCGTGATGCCGTCGGTGGGGACACGAGGGGCCTCGGCCTGCTGGGCCACGTCCTCCTCCACGCGCAGCAGGCGCAGCGAGAGCCAGGAGCGCCGGGGCGAGCCAGTGAGCGTGAAGTGCTCGAGCCGCTCCGCCACCGAGGCCACCACGCACGACATGTTCAGGACCTTGCCCCACACGACGCGCATCAGTGAGGGGCGGCCGTAGCCGTCCTCGGCATGCGCGTTCTCCGCGAGCTGCCACAGCGGGCGCGTCAAATCCCTCACGTCTTCCGACGTCACCGTGGAGCCCGCCAGCGTCACGTCGAAGAGGAGCTGCAGCTCGAGCTCGGTGGTGCCGCCTCCCGTGAAGAGCAGTGGGTCGTCCGTCAGCCCCACGCCCGTGAGCAGGCCACCGGGTGCCCTCCGCGGCCGCACGCCCGCCGTCCGGCGCATCACCAGCGTCTCCGGGTTGAGCAACGCTCCCAACCGGGTGCCCTCGGGCTCGATGAGGAAGGCCACGCGCTCCATCACTCTCCTCGCTGTTCACGCTCCAACCGGCGCAGCCGCTCCCAGTCTCGGAGCACGGCCAGCGGATCGGTGGGTTCGATGGATGGGAGCGCCGGTGGCTCCGGCCATGGGCGGGAAACCTCGGTGGGCTCGGGCGGGAAAAGCGTCTCCGTCACGCGCCTCTCGCGAGCGCGCGGAGGCTCCTGTGGCTCCAACCCTGGCGGTGAGAGTGGAGAGGAGCGAGTCACCGGCGATGGATTCGTGCCTCGTGGAGGGATTCGCGGCGAGGCGGGCAACGGTTGGCCGTGCGAGCCCAGACGTGGTCCGTGGAAGGACTCGGAACCCGGGCGTTCCGTGGGGATGGGTGTCTCGGGGAGGGGTCGCAGAGGGAGTGCTCTCGGCCGGGTGGAGCGCACGGGCTGACGTGTGCCCGTGGAGCGTGTCTCCGGTGCGGTGTGTCCCTGGAATGGGCGACCCGGGCTCTCGCGTGGAGGGTGGCCCGAGGGAAGGAGCACGCCAGGGCGTGGTGCGGTGGAGGATGGTGGGGCGGGCGCACGAGGCGCCTTGAACGAGACCGCGCGCGCCTCCGTCCGAGATTCCGCGAACCGCATCGGATTCACCGGCCAGGACGCACCCGGCCCCGGGAGATGGGGAGCGGGTGGTTCCGACGGGCGCACCTCCGGTGCTCTCCGTGACGGCACGGCTTTCTCTTCCGGGCGGACGCGCGGTCGGAACCGGAGCCCGGGCATCGCGGGAACGACGGGCTTCGATTGCGTCCGGGAAGGCTCGACGGCGGCGACAGGCTTCGTCGGCTCCGGCCGCTCCGGCTGCTCGCCCTCCAGCTCCAGTCCCTCGAGCAGGTGCGGCGCACCCCGCCGCACGCGCTCCACCCAATCCGCCGGAGGTCCCCTCCGCGTCGCCTGCATGAGTCGCAGCCAGTGCTCGGGCGGGCCTCCTGTCTCCAGGTGGGAAGACGGCGGGACGGGTACCCTCACCCCAGCCCTCTCCCGGAGGGAGAGGGAGTCTTCCACGGGCGCTCCGGCTGACTCCAGGACGGACTCCGCCCAGCCCTTCACCCACCGCGCCACCGCGTGGACCAGGGCGCTCCCCCGGCTCCTGCTGGCAGCTTCATCCGCCACGGTTGATGGACTCGAAGACCAGCGTGAGGGACTCGATCGCCACCATCTGCCCGAGCGCATCCAGCGGCGCCCCTCTCCACTGCGAGGGCCAGGCATCCACCAGGTTCCAGCGGAACACCTCCGTGATTCCGTCCGGCCCCGTCATCATGATGGAGACGTTCTGCCGCGTCGGCACGCCGTTCACCGATTCCATGAACCAGTTCCACAGCTCGCGCGAGGTGGTCAGCCCGTAGCGCAGGGTGACGTCGCCGTAGGACACGGGCCCGGCCAGCCGCCGGACCACCGGCCCCGCGCCTCCCTCGCGGAAGCGCAGTGCCTCCACCTTCACCTCCAGCCCCTGGCACTCGGTGAAGCGCGCCTGGCTCACGCCATTGATGTCCATCCGGAAGTTGTATCCACGCAGCAGCTCCGGCTGCGTTCCCGGCTGGGCCCCCTCCTGCGCCGGGGGTGGGGTCTGTGCCTCCTTGGGATCAGCCACGGCCAGCCTCCTCCGCCCGCTCCGCACCGCCCGCGTACTGGCCGATGCGGAAGATGATGAACTCGGCCGGCTTCACCGGCGCGATTCCGATGACGGCGACCAGCTGCCCCGCGTCCACCACCTCGGGCGGGTTCGTCTCGTCGTCACACTTCACGAAGTACGCTTCCCGCTCCGTGCGGCCCACCAGCGCGCCGTCGCGCCACAGCCGCTTCAGGAAGGCGCCCACGTCGCGCTCCACCGAGCGCCGCGTCGACATGTCGTTCGGCTCGAACACCACCCAGCGCGTCCCCTGCCCGATGGTCTCCTCCACCATGTTGAACAGGCGGCGCACGTTCAGGTAGCGCCACTCCGGGTCGTCCGACAGCGTCCGCGCGCCCCACACTTTGATGCCCTCGCGGAAGATGCGGATGCAGTTGACGCCGCACTGGTTGAGCACGCCCTGGTCCTCGCGTGTCACCTGCACGGGCAACCCGTCCGCCGCGCGGACGATCTCATTGGCTGGCGCCTTGTGCACCCCGCGCAGCCCGTCCACCCGTGCGTAGATGCCCGCGATGTGCCCCGACGGCGGCACGTTCACGAGCTTCTTCTCGCGCTCGAACGGGTCGTACATGGAGATCCACGGGTAGTAGTACGCGCCGTACTTCGAGGCCCGTGCCCGCACGCCCTTGGAGCGGCGCGGGCCCGGTGCCCCCTCCCCGCCCGCCGATGGAAGCGAGACCGTCGCCACCTCGCACAGCTGCTCGACGGTGGCGTCCTCGGGCGCGTCCAGCACCGCCACGCGGTCCTGCATCTGCTCGGCGTGCGTGAGCAGCGCATCGTAGTCGTCCGGTCCGGTGAAGCCGGGCGCCGCGACGATGGCCACCTCGTCCACCTCGCGCAGCACGTCCAACCCCTCCCGGCGCTGCACGCCGCCCGCGAGGCGCTGGCCGTCTCCGATGTTGACGACGAAGCAGCGCGTCCCTCCGTTCTGGAAGAAGCCGTACACGGCCAGGGCCAGGGGCGTGCTCTTCACGTCCTTGCCCTGGGCGAACACCTTGAGGAACTCCGACCAGTTGCGGATGAGCACGGCCTCGTGCTGGCGCACGCCGGGGTTGGGGGCCCTCCCCACGAAGCCCACCGTGCTCGTCCCCACCGCCTCCAGGGGCTTCGCTCCGGTGGACACCTCCTCCACGTAGATGCCGGGTGTCAGGTAACTCGTCGCCACGTCAGCCCTCCTTCAACGGCAGGCGCACCAACAGCGCTCCCTCCTCGGTGGGGAGCTCCTCGGTACGCACCGCGAGCACTGCACCCTTCGCACGCACCTCCAGCCGTCCGAGCGGCGTATCGGAGGGCACCGAGGCGAAGCGGAAACGGCCCTTCGCGTCGGTGCGCACGCTCAGTCCCATGGACGGCAGCGCCACCAGCGCATCCGCGATAGGAATGTCGCCGGGTCCCACGACACGGCCCGGCAGCACCGTCGCCGGCACCGCCCGGGTGATGAGCGGCACCCGGATGAGGGGAACGGCCGGCATGGGGCGCTCGCGCTCCAGCGGCACGCGCAGGCGGAAGGCGGGCCGGGGCGCCACGCCCAGCGCCGTCCACAACGGCACCGGCACGGGCGAGAGGTCCACCTCGAAGTCCGGCTCCTCCAGCGCCGCGAAGACGAGCTCGCCCAGCAGGTGGTGGGCACGCTCCGGAGATTCCCCACCCGTGGTGACGAGGTAGCAGAGCGACACCCGGAGCGGCGGCCGGCGCGACGTGCGGGGCGGAGGCGCCGGGCCCAGCTCCAGCAGATAGAGCCCCACGCCCCGGTCCACGCTGTCGCGGTCCGGCACGGCCAGGGAGATGGGCGCGTCGCCGAGCACTCGACCCACCCAGTCCTTCATGCGCTGATCGACTTCATCGATCATAGGCCCCTTCACCGAGGTTCCGGGGTATTCGAGAGTTGGCTCGCGCACCCTTCATCGGGACGCCGCGAGACTGGGCATGTGCCAGGGTCCAGGGAATCGCGCTCCAGGGAGGGAGCGACGTCCGTGCGCCGACACTCGGGTGTCGCGGAGGAGCGCGAGGCTCAGCGATTCGGCCAGTCGGCCAGGAGCCGTCTGACCGTGGCCTGCTGGCTCCAGCCCACCTTTCCGCTCAGCGACCGCGGGGGCCGTTCGGCGGAGAGGATGCGGATCTTCCACACCGGGGCGTGGGAGTCATAGCGGGCCTCCCACGCGCTCCAGCGCACGCCACCCGAGGCGGCCACGGCGCGCTCCACGCATGCATCGAAAGCGGCCTCCGAGGGCAGATAGCGGAGCTGCTCGATGATGAGGGGGATGTCGTGTGGCCGCACGAAGAAGGAGGGCCGTGTGCCGAGGATGGCCCGCAGCACGTCCATGCCCCGGTCCTTCGGGAGGAAGGCGGCGTAGCCGGGACGGAGCACCACGTAGCCGCCCTGGGAGTAGCTGCCCTCGAGGGTGGCCTCGTAGCAGACCACGTCGGCCAGGGGCTCGGCGGACGCGACCCCGAGCAGCGGCGGCTGGCGTCGCATCTCCAGCAGGACCGCGAGGAGCCGGAACTGCTTCGGATCCTGGATGAGGACCTTGCGCTCGCCCTCGACGTGCACGCCGCCGAGCCTGAGCTGGATGCCGTCCCCGGAGATGGAGCGCAGGGGAACCTGCACGGGCTCGCCCGCGTGGGGCAGCCACACGAGCCGCTCGGTGGTGAGCCAGTACCTGTCGGGGCGCGACACGCCATGGACGGAGTAGACGATGAACAACACCAGGAGCGCGATCGACCCGGGGTGTCCGTCGAACCGGGCGAGCAGCATGCACAGGATGAGCAGGGCTTGAATCCGGCGCCAGACCCACACATTCATCGCCTGGCCCTCCAGCAGGCGCACCTCGCCCGCTGCCAGCTCCAGGGGAATGGGCCGGAAGACGAGCCCTTCGAGCCGGCCAAGCGCCTCCGCGAATGAAGGCGTGCCGGAGACGCGAGACAGCTCACCGAGCCGCTGAAGGACGAGCGCCTCCAGCCGGCGCTGGAGTCCCCGCACGTCGCGGACGGTGGTGAGCACCGGCAGTTCCTCCGGCCAGCGGTCCGTCTGGGCGCGGCGCTGGATGCGAGTCACTGCCTCGTCGAGCGCGGCCTCATGGCGCAACACGCCCGGGATGACATCGGGCCGCGCGCGCAGGCGGCGCTTCCACCTTCGGCCCGACAGGAGCGATTCCAGGAGGGCATGGCGCGCATGCGCGGCCTCCAAAGTCTCGACCCGGCCCTCGAGCTGGCGTCGCACGTCCTCAGGAGAGGGGCCGCGCTCGCTGGAGCGGGGAGACACCTCTGTGCGCACGCGCTCGGACATGCTGTGGCGAGGGAGCCCCGGCCCTCACCCCGCCCGTTTCAGCTCGGCGATGCCCGCGTCCGCCGCCGGAGCCGGAGTCGAGGTGGGAGCCACCGCGGCCTCACCCGCGGGAACGGGCTGCGCGGGAGCCGGCTCGACCAGGGGAGCCGCCTCGCTCGGCGAGGCCGGGGCCTGCTCACCCGGGGGAGGAGTCGTGGCCGACGGCGTGGGGGCCGTCTCGCCCGGAGCGGCCACCTGCGAGCCATCCGGGGAGATCACCTGCGCCCCATCCGTGGAGCCAGTGGCCGGCGCGGCGCCCTCCCCGAGCGGGGAGGGAGGCGGCTGCGCGGAAGCGGGCGGCTGCGAGGGCGCCGCGACCTGCTCCCCTGGAGGAGTGGAAGCCGGCGAGGGCGGCGCCTCGACCGCCAGGGGCGGGCCCGACTCCAGCTGCTTCTTCAGGTTGGCGAGGCCCTCCTCGAGGTGCGCCCCGAGCTTCGACTTGATGAAGGGAACGGCGTAGTGCGCGAACGGGTTGCCACCGATGTCCCCCTCGTCCACCCAGGTCACCCGGGTGCCGGACTCCATGGCGGTGAGGGAGATGCGGCCGTGCATGAGGTACCTGCCGCGATCCACCGAGGTGTCATAGGCCACGCCCGTCTTGGGATCCGCCTCGGTGAGGGAGAGGGTGCCGCTGCCCACGTCCTCGCCGCTCCAGCTGCGCACGGCGCCGACGCCCACTGCCGTCCCGCCGAACACCCACCGGGTACCCGGGTACGTCTTCACGTTCCACGAGGACCAGTCCTGCCAGCGCTGGACGTTGGCCACGAAGGCGTACACCGCCTCGGGCGGAGCGTTGATGGTCGTCGAGCGCTCGACGCGGAACTTCGACGGCAGCACGAGGCCCACGAGGAGGACGAGCCCCCCGAGGGCCGCGAAGGCGAGCAGGATCTTCTTGAGCATCGAGCAACTCCAGGGGCCGGATGCACCCGGGCGACACACCGTAGCAGACCCCACCGATCGGTCGAGCCCTCCCGGAGGGAAGTCCCCCACTGCTTCACATGCGCCTGCCTGCCCTGCCAGGAGGTGAAACCGTGTCTTCGTGACTTCCTCGTGCCTTCATGACTTCTTCGCCGGACCGGGGTGGCCCCGGAGGGGACGGAGCGATGATCACATCAGTCAATCCGAGGAGTGCCCGTTACGCGCGCGCGCTCGCCTGCATGCTGACACTGGCGGTGGTGCCAGGCGCCCAGGCCCGGGTGCAGGAGGAGGCGGACATGCCGGCCTCGGAGTCGGAGGGCACCGAGTCCACCCCGGTGACGCCCTCCGACCCCGACACACAGGAACCCCTGCCGTGGAAGACCCGGTTCGGAGTGGTGGCGGAGGCAGGAGCGCCGGAGGGGTTGGGGCTCTCGGCACTCGTCCAGCCGATGCGCCGGATGCGAGTCACCGCCGGGGCCTCGAGGAACCGCCTGGGCTTCGGGGTGCGAGGGGGCCTCACGTTCATCCCCTTCGAGCTCTTCCTCTCGCCCAGGGTGGACATCGGCTTCGGCCATTACTTCAAGGCGGACTATGGCGCGCTGCTGAGCCAGCTCCATGGCCAGTCCACCCCGGTGGCCACGGGCATCCGCGAGCTGGACTACAACCAGGTCACCGGCAGCCTGGGGCTGGAGTACTCGCCGTCGCGCTACGTGACGCTCTTCGGCGCCGTGGGGTACAGCTACTGGTTCGCGTCGGTGAGGGACGTGGCCCTCTTCATCCGCGACGAGGCCAGCACCCCGGGCATCACCGCGAAGCCCCTGGCATTCAGCCTCACCAGCCCGGTGGCGAAGCTGGGGCTGATCATCTACTTCAACTGACGGGGACCTCCATGCGTGCCCTTTCCCGAGTGCTCCTGCTGTCCGCCCCCCTGCTGCTTGCTCCTGGCTGCCGGAAGATCGCCGACACCTTCTTCGTGGTGGACGCCGAGAACGAGGAGATCTGCAAGACCGAGCAGGGCATCGAGTTCCCCGCCGCCGCGCCGGGCTCGCAAACGCTGAGCCATACCTTCGTGTTCCCCCTGGGGGAGATCGGCGCGGACCTCCCCGAGGGGCGGCTGGAGACGGAGTTCCGGCTGCGCCTGTTCGACTTCGGCGCCACCGGAGGAGAGGTGGACCTGAACGGAATCGAGTACGCGAAGGTATCCCTGAGGCGTGAGGGCTCGACGGAGATCATCCGGACGCTGCTCGAGTACCGCCGCTCGTCGCAGACGGACTCGCCCACGCGGCTGACATTGCGCGGAGGGGAAGCGGCGAGCGTGCCGCAACTGGCGCGCGCTGACCGGCTGGAGCTGGTGTTCGAGGCACAGGGAGAGCTGCCACAGCAGGCGTGGACGGCGGACATGAGGGCCTGCGCCGGACTGTGGGCCCGGGTGCACTACTTCCACATCATCTTCTGACGGACGTGCGCACCAGCCGCTCCACCCACTCCCTGGCCCTGGCGTTCGCCTGCATCAGGAAGTCGAAGTGCCCGGCGCGGATCCTCTCCACCAGGGCCCGGTCTCGCGCGATGACCTCGGAGGCACTCCACGGAAAGGTCCGGAGCAGAGGCTCATCTTCGTCACCATCGGTGGCGGCCTCCAGGTGGCTCGCGTAGGTGTCGAAGAACTGGTCGATGCTCGAGGCGACGGGCACGGCGTACAGCGCCTCGTAGACGTCGACCCACACCACGGGCTGGGGCTCCTTCCCGCTCACCAGCCCCGGCACCGTGGCATAGCAGTAGGCCAGCCGGTCATCCTTGGCGAACACGAGCAGCGAGCCGAACGGCTCGGCCCAATCGCTCCGCCAGTACTCGTTGACCCTGTGCAGATCGGGCCGCCGCTCGTGCCTCTCCGGGAAGAGATACAGCTCGTCCCTCACCCACAGGTAGCCCACCCGCGCGTGCACCGCCGCCAGTTGCGCGTCCATCGGCTGCCCCGCCACGGATGTCTCCACGGAGCCTCCGGGCGCGAGCGGTGGCTCCAATTTGAACGGATGTGCCCGCCTCCGACACACCTCCAAGAGGCGATCGAAGCCGGGCAGCGCGGTCACGGGCTGCATTCCTGGGTCTCCCTTGCATGTCCTACGCGGTCACCCCACTGTAGATGACCGGCGAAGTCATGTCACGAAGCGAGCCGCACCAAGAGCCTGCCGCCGTCCAGGCGCTCCTCGTTCTCCCAGCTCGCTGGCATCAGCGGGACCGACACCCCACGTTCATCCCGGAGGTCCGTCCCCATGCCCCATGTCGTCGACGACTTCATGACCCGTGCCGTGCACACCATCGGCACGAAGAGTCCCTTGAGCGAGGCACATCGGATCATGAACGACCACGCCATCCGCCACCTCCCCGTGCTGGAGGGAGGAAGGCTCGTGGGCGTGGTGTCGATGAGGGATCTGCACCTCATCGAGACCCTCAAGGGAGTGGACCCCAAGGAGGTCACCGTCGAGGAAGCCATGTCCCAGGATGCCTACACCGTGTCTCCTGGCACCGAGCTCACCGAGGTGGCTCGCACCATGGCCCAGCACAAGTACGGCTCCGCCGTCGTCGCCCGCGGTGGCCACGTGGAGGGCATCTTCACCACCATCGACGCACTGAAGGCGCTGGAGGCGATCCTGTCCTCGCCCCGCCAGCCCTCCAGGACGAGCGCTCGGCGCAAGGCCGCGACCCGGAAGAGCACCCGGGCCGCGACGAAGCGCCCGGCCGGGAAGCGCACGGCGAAGAGCCCCGCGCGCAAGGCGGCTCCGGCTCGCAAGCGCGGGGGACGACGCTAGTGGAGTGTCCACGAAGTCTTTGGACAGAGTCCGAGGGCCCGTGGATGTCCCCTCTCCCTCTGGGAGAGGGCTAGGGTGAGGGTCTTCCCCCCTGGAGCGCATGACCCCATGGGAGTTTTCACAGCGGACGGCGAGGGGGCGGTTGTGTGCCGCGATGCAAGCCGGGCGAGGAACACGAGGGTGACGACCCTCACCCCCCGCCCTCTCCCAGAGGGAGAGGGAGCATGCGCAACACGACTCTGTCCACGAACTTCGTGGACACTCCACTAGGACGAGGCACTCCCCTCATTACACCGGCAGCTCCGCCCGGCCCTGGCTCCAGCCCCCACCCCGAGAACTCCCGCCGCCCTCCTCCACCTCCGGCGGCATCAGGAGATCGCGGAGCTTGCGCCGCGCGCGGATGAGCCGAGTGCCCACGGTGGCCTTCGGGATGCGCAGCTGCCGGGCGATCTCCTCGTAGGAGCGGCCCTCGAGCGAGTGGAGCCGGTACACCTCGCTGAACTCCACCGGAAGCCGCTCCAGCGCGGCGTGGATCTGCTCCAGGGAGAAGGCCGCCCACGCCTGGGGTGGCTCGGCCTCGGGAGCGGCGAGGCACTCCTGCAGCTCCTCCACGGAGACCCCGCTCCGCCGCTCACACGTCCGGCCGCGGCACCGGCTGATGAAGCAGTGGCGCAGGATGGTGAACAGCCAGGCCCGGCCATTGGTGCCCTCCTGGAAGCGGTCGTAGTGGCGCAGGGCGCGCTCGAAGGTGTCCTGCACCAGGTCCCGCGCATCGGCCGCGTTGCCGCACAGGCGCAGGGCGACGGCGTGCAGCGCGCGCTCGTGCTGTTGGACGAGGCCGTGGAACCCGAGGACCCCGGGAAGGGCGGGCATGGAGGTCTGGGACGACGCGCAGATGGAATTCATGAGCAGTCCCCAGAGCAAGGGGCGCACCAGCGCGAAGAACGCCACGAAAGGGGGGTTTCGCCGCTTCCGGAGGCCCTCGGCGGGCAAGGATTGCCTGGTGGAGCCGGGGTGGCGCGGGCAAGCCCTGCCAGAGCAGGCAAGGATTGCCCGGTCAGGAGCGGGCAACCGGGCGGGCCCCTATCCGTAACGCAGCCGCGGCGATTTCCTCCCGCGCGGGCTCGAAAATTCTTGGGAAGTTGGAGTCCCACCCGGGCGCGTGGCGCCAGTGCGACTCGTGTACGCTCCCGTCGCCCTGAACGGAGGCCCGAGGGACGCATGCGATCGACAGGTCTGGTGGTGGTGCTGTTCTTGAGCGGCTGCCGGCAGTCGGCCTCTCCCGAGCCGGCGACGGACGCTCCCACGCCGGAGATCGTGCTCGAGCAACCCGCCGGCCCTGGCGAGGAGAAGACCCCTGGCGCGGAGAGCGCCCTCCCTGGCACTCCCGGAGAGCCCCAGAAGGCTCCGGGGGAGGAGGTTCCCGATCAGACGTGGTCGGCGCGCTCGGCGAACGGGAACGCGGAGGTCCGGCAGACCGCGCTGCGCAACGGGAAGGAGCGCCGGTGCTCCCTCGTCTCGACGGTCTCGCCGCTGTCAGGTGAGCGGAGCGTGGTGTCGCGGTGGGACACCTGCATCGCCCGGCGGGAGCAGCTCAAGTTCGTCTCCCCGGATGGGAAGCGGGTGCTCGTGGTCGATCCGTTCCCCACCCCCATCCAGGGCGACTGGAGGAACGTGGAGGTCGCCACGCTCTACGAGCATGGCTTGCGCGTGACGGGTGCGACGGCCGGGGAGCTCATCGGCGCGCTGGACGAGGCGCGGGAGCCCACCGCGCGCTTCGCCTGGGTGAAGGGCGAGGCGGGCCTGCCCGGCACGCCACCGCGCTACTCCTCCGATGGGAAGCGGGTCGAGCTCGAGACGGTGGATGGACGCTCGGTTGGCCTGGGCTTCGAGGGCCAGGGCTTCCCGGTGCCGGCCGCGGGAGCGAACACCGCCAGCGCACCGGCCATGTACCAGTACGAGGACGCCAAGGGGACACGCCACTTCGTGAGCTCGCTCAGCGAGGTTCCCACCCGGTACCAGGCCCGGGCGGTGGCGGTGAGGGCCGAGGTCGGCATCGTTCCCGCGAGCACCCCCGTCGCGAGCGAGGAGCCGCGGCCTTCCGAGGCCGAGCGTCCCGCCTCACCCGGTGCGGGCAAGGCCGAGACGGCCCTGGAGGACCTTCAGAACCCGTCCCCCACCCAGCTCATCAAGAAGGCCCGCGAGGAGGCGAAGAAGCTCGAGGAAGTCCAACGCGACAAGGCGAAGCAGTTGGACTCCCTGCGCTGAACCGACTCACTTCCCGCCGCGCTTCGCCACCACGTCGCGCAGCACGGCGTGGGCGCCCAGCAGCATCTCCTCGGTGGTCTCCCAGCTGACGCAGGCGTCGGTCACCGAGCAGCCGTAGCGCAACTGCGAGAGGTCCGCGGGGATGGGCTGGTTGCCGGCCTCGATGAAGCTCTCGATCATCACGCCCACGACCGAGCGGTTGCCCTCGCGGATCTGATGCACGACGTCGCGCATCACCAGGGGCTGGAGCTCCGGCTTCTTCCAGGAGTTGGAGTGCGAGCAGTCGACGACGACATTGCCCGGCAGCTTCGCCTTGGCGAGCGCCTGCTCGGCGAGGGAGATGGAGACCGTGTCGTAGTTGGGCCGCCCGCCTCCACCGCGCAGCACCAGATGACCGTAGGTGTTGCCGCGGGTGCGGATGATCGCCGACGCGCCGCTCTCGTTCAGCCCCAGGAAGCTGTGCGGCCGGGAGGCGGAGAGGATGCCGTTGACGGCCGCCTCCAACGAGCCATCGGTGCTGTTCTTGAAACCCACCGGGGTGGAGAGCCCCGAGGCCATCTCGCGGTGGGTCTGGGACTCGGCGGTGCGCGCGCCGATGGCCGTCCAGGAGACCAGGTCGCCGTAGTACTGGGGAGCGATGGGGTCGAGCGCCTCGGTGGCCGCCGGGAGACCGACCTCGGCCACGTCCAGCAGGAAGCGACGGCCCCGCTCCATGCCCTCCTCGATGTGGAAGGAGTCATCCATCCGGGGGTCGTTGATGAAGCCCTTCCAGCCGGTGGAGGTACGGGGCTTCTCGAAATACACCCGCATCACGACGTGGAACGTGTCCCGGACGGTGTCGGCGAGCTTGCGCAGCCGGCGCGCGTAGTCGAGGCCAGCGGCGGGGTCATGAATGGAGCACGGACCCACGATGACGAACAGGCGGGGGTCCTTGCGGTCCAAAATGTCCATCAGCGCGCGCCGGCCGGAGAGCACGGTGTCGGCCGCACGTGCGGTCAGTGGCACCCTCTCCTTGATCTCCGTGGGAGAGGGCATGTGATCGAAGCCGACGACATTCAGGTTTTCAGTGCGAGCGGTCATGGCGGCGGGTCCAATCATAGCAGGGAGCGGGCTGGGACTCTTGCCCGCTCTCCCGCTCACTTCACTTGCCGAAGGCGAGCATGCCGCCGCAGATCACCACGGGAAGCAGCAGCGTCAGTCCCACGAACAACGCCAGACCGATGCCGAAGCCTTTCGACCTGTCGGGTGAAAACCCCTGCCTGGACCGCAGGTACGCGATGATGGGCACGCCGAAGTAGGTGATCGGCGCCAACAAGAACAGGACGTCGATTCTGGTGGCGGAAGCCACCGCGACCACCACGCCCGCGCTCACCAGCCCCATCATGAAGCAGAAGAACGTGCCGAGAAACGCCCACAGCAGCACCTCGTTGGGGTTGTCCCGAGCCGGGCTCATACCCACCCCGCCGCGCCGAGGGCCTCGCGCAGGGGCGCCAGCCGCGTGCGCTCCAGGTCATCCCGGTAGAAGAGGTTGTAGGTGTCGAAGGGGATGATGCGCCCATCCGGGTGGGCGATATGCACACAGCTCTTCTTCACACTGCGCAGGTCGAAGGCCTGGGCATCGATGAATTGCATGATGAGCACCCTGAAGACATTGCGGTAGGTCAGCCCCCCGGGGACCTGCACCTGGGGCAGGCAGCACAGCAGGTCCGACAGGCTTCGTGAGGAGGACTGGGGGGAGTGGTTGGTGGAGAAGAGCTGGAAGAGGCGCTGCTGTAGCTGGGTGTCCTTCTCGTAGACGATGGTGTTGCGCGCCCCCTCCACCAGCAGCTCCGGTGGCACGTACCGGGTGAGCGGCACCACCTGGCCTTCCTGTTTGAGGGCGTAGCCCATGCACAGGCTGTCCGGGTGGCAGGGCACCGGGATGAGGTCCTCCGGAGCGAACAGGGACGTCTGCTCGAGGATGCGCCGCCGCACCTCCGTCAACGTCAGCCTGTCCCTCGCCGGGTCATAGCCTTCCAGCCGCCCCGCCTCCTGGACGGGTTGGAAGGTGACGCCGCGCACGCACGGCTGCTGGGCCGCGAAGTCCACGATGCGGCCCACCTCCCCGTCGTTGAGCCCCTTCTTCAGCGTCACCACCAGCGTGGTGCTCACGTCCAGCGCGTTGAGGCGCTCGAGCGCCTGCTGCCGCACGGAGCGCAGGTCCGCCCCCCGCAGGGACATCAGCGGCTCGCGCTCGAAGGAGTCGAACTGCAGGTACACCTCCAGCCCCTTGCGGTAGGACGCCAGGCGCTCGGCGAAGGCCTCGTCCTTGGCGATGCGGATGCCGTTGGTGTTCACCATCAGGTGGCGGATGGGCCGCTGGCGGGCCTCCTCGAGGATGCGGAAGAAGTCCGGGTGCAGCGTGGGCTCACCGCCGCTGAGCTGCACCACGTCCGGCTCGCCCTCGTTGGCCACCACCGCGTCCAGCATGCGCACCACCTGCTCGAAGCTCCGGTGGGTGAGCCGCTCCGGGCCGCTGGCGGCGTAGCAGATGGGGCAACGCAGGTTGCACTGGTCGGTCAGCTCCACCAGCGTCAGGCAGCTGTGCTGCTCGTGGTCCGGGCAGATGCCACAGTCGTACGGGCACCCCCAGCGGATGGGCGTGTTGTAGCGCTGGGGCTGCTCGGGAGGCTTGATGAAGATCTCCCGGGCGCGCTTGTAGTAGTCCACGTCGTCCGCCAGCAGCACCCGCTCGAAGCCGTGGCGCGGGCAGCGCTTCTGCAGCAGCACCTTCCCCTCGGCGAAGAGGATCTTCCCCTCCACGCGCTGGTAGCAGGTGGAGCAGATGGAGATGGCCGTATCGTAGAAGAGGTAGGGGCGGACGCGATGGCTCATGGGCGGCCCCATCAGCCTACAGGAGCACGCCCGTGGCACAAACGAGTAGCACCAGCACCGCGCTCGGGTGGACCCGCCGCAGCCACAGCCGGGGGAAGTCCCGCGCGTAGTAGAGCAGGCCCGCCACGCAGGCCCACTGGATGGCGCTCATGCCCAGCCAGAGGCGAGGATCCGGCTTGAGGAAGTCCACCCCGAGCCGGAAGGCCAGGTCCAGCACCATGAAGCGGCGGAAGAGGTCTCCCTCCCGCGCCTCACGCTGGCGCAGGAAGAGGCTCATCGCCGCCACCACCACCATGAAGGCGGCCTCGTAGAGCTGGGTGGGGTGGCGGCTCAGGCCGTCTCCGAAGTCCACCCCCCAGGGCAGCGAGGTGGGCACCCCATAGGTGTGGTCCTCCAACCCGGTGAAGAAGCAGCCCAGGCGCCCCAGGAAGATGCCCAGGCACAGCGGCAGCACGAAGAGGTCCCCCGTGCTCCGCGTCTCGCCCAACATCCGCTTGGCGAGCTCGACCCCCAGCAATCCTCCCAGCAGCCCGCCCACCAACGACTTGCCCGTGAGCAGCTGCATCCCCGTCACCTGGCCCGCGAACCACAGGGGCAGCTCGTCCAGCAGGTGCACCAGACGGGAGCCCAGGCCCGCCCCCAGCGCCGCCCCCGCCACCACGCCCAGCCGCGTCGCGGGCTGCAGCGGGTCCGCCCACCGCCGCTTCAGCCAGAAGAAGAGCCGGGCCGCGAGGAAGTACGCCAGCGCCTCGAAGACGAGGTGGGGGTGCAACCGCCAGGGGCCAAGGGGAAGGAAGACGGGAAAGGTCATGGGCACGGACAGGCCCACAGCCTAGCTCAGGCGGCGGGAACCCGGGCCTCGGCCATCGCGGGTGCTCCCAGATACTTCCTGCGCGTGCCCATCACGTAGTCGAAGAGCGGGTACGTCACGCACCAGTTCGCGTTCTGCTCCTTCCCCATGTGGTGGTCGTAGTGCCACGGCAGGTGCTCGCGCGCCCAGTCCGGGTCCAGGTGCGCCCGCCGGTGCACGAAGTAGTACAGCACCGTCGAGGCCCACACCGAGGCCACGAATCCCGGCGCCCACTTCAGCAGCGGCAGGTGCCCCAGCACGATGGCCGCCAGCCCCAGCAGCTCCTTGCTCTGCGGGGCCCACTTCCACAGCGGCCCCCTGTACTGCTCGTCCACCATCTCGTGGCGGCGCGAGCGCTGGTGGTGCTCGTACCAGTGGAAGCTCCAGAAGCTCCCGCGCTTCTTGCCCAGCCCATGCAGCACGTACCGGTGCAGCATCCACTCCCCGAAGTTGGAGTACGCCAGGCCCAATGGAATGCCAATCATCTCGCACCTCCTCGTGGAACACCCGGCTTCCTGGCGCTCCCGTATGAAATGATGACCACCTGGTCACCAGAAGAATGACCATCCAGTCACCTTTTGTGAGGAGCGCGAGCCCATGGCCACCCGAAAGCCCTCGGAGCGACCGGAGGAGGAGAGCCCCCCTGCCCCCGCGTCGCAGCGGCCCGGCCCCCAGGGTGGCGTCCGGGAGACCAACCGCCGCGAGCGGGTGAAGGCGCTCAGCGACGCGGCCCTCGAGCTCTTCCTGGAGCGCGGGTTGGACGGCGTCACCATCGACGACATCACCCAGGCGGCCGGCGTGGCCAAGGGGACCTTCTACCGGTACTTCGAGGACAAGGCGGCGCTGGTCGACCAGCTCCTGGAGCCGGTGCGCCGCGAGCTGCTCCAGGGGCTGGTGGCGTGCGGCGAGGCCCTGGAGGCCGCGCGTGACGTGGAGGCCATGTTCGAGGCCTACCGCGCGGTGGCCGCCATCATCGCGGGCGCCATCGTCCAGCACCCGGGCGTGGTGCGGCTCTACCTCCAGGAGTGCCGCGGACCGGCGGTGGGCGCCCGGGTGAAGCTCGTCGAGGTGGCGCGCCTCATCTCCCGTTACGCGGTCGACATCACCCGCAAGGCCCACACCCACGGGCTGCTGCGCCCCATCCGCCCGGCCGTCAGCGGGCTGGCGGTGGTGGGCGCGGTGGAGCGCCTGCTGCTCGCCGTCCTCAGCGAGGAGGAGGACGTCGGCAACCCGCTGGAGCTGCCCGACGCGCTCACCACCCTCGTGTTGGATGGCCTGCGCCTGCCCCGCCCGGGCCCGCCGTCCGGCCGCCGGAAGTTGGACGGGAAGCCCGGCCGCCCTTAAGGAAGGAGGCGGTGCGGCGGACACGGGCCAGCGGGTTTCCTTGGGTGAAGGTGGGGCTGTGGGCCCTCCTGCCGCTCGTGCTGCTCAACCTGGCGGTGGCCTTCTTCGGTGACACTCGCGTGTCCCCCCTCTCCGTGTCCTTCCTGGAGCAGAAGGCGCACGCCCTGGCCGCCTACGCGCGCCACCGGCCCTCCTGCCTCCTCGAGGGTCACCCGGAGCTCGAGCCCCTCATCCGCGACGCCGAGCGCCGCAACCGCCTGCCTCCCGGCCTGCTGCGGGCGCTGGTGGAGGTGGAGTCCGCCACCCAGCCCCACCGCATCTCCCCCGCGGGCGCCATGGGCCCCGGTCAGCTCATGCCCTCCACCGCGAGCCAGCTCCGGGTGGAGGACCCCTTCGACCCGGCGCCCGCCCTGGACGGCAGCGCGCGCTACCTCGCCGAGCAGCTCGCGCGCTACAGGGGCGACGTGAAGCTCGCGGTGGCCGCCTACAACGCCGGGCCCGGCAACGTGGAAGGCCGCGTGCCTCGCAATGGGGAGACGGAGTTCTACGTGGTGAAGGTGCTCTCCGCCTACGAGCGCTACCGGCCCCGCCCGCCCCCCCGGCCCACGCGGCCCGCCCCCGCCGCGAAGCGCCAGGCCCGCCCGGCGGTGTCTCGCGCTCAGGGAAGCTGACGCTCCAGCGCCCCCCAACGCGTCCGCACCCACCACCGGAGGTACTCCACCTCCTCGTCGAAGGTGGTGAAGTCCGTGCGGGTGCTCCACCTGCGGAAGCCCAGGTACTCCTCCCGCCACCGGGCCTCGTCACGACGGGCCGCGGCAGCCACCTCTCGCTCGAGCTGGTCGATGAGCCCGAGCACCACCTCCGCGCGCAGCTCTCCCTGGAGCAGCAGCCGGTAGCGCTCGCGCATGGGCGTCGCGATGGAGGGATCTTCCAGCATCCGGGTGAAGAGGTGGTTCTTGGCCGTGAAGCTTGGAGGCGCCTCCGGAGCGTTGCGCCGCGTGTTCCAGTCCTGGCCGAAGCTGGCGTCGAGATCCCACGGGATGTAGCGCCACCGGCCCTGGGGACCCCGCTCCCGGTAGTGGAAGGCGTTCTTCGACACCGAGTCGTTGGCGACGACGAGCGTGGAGAAGATCCACCAGTCCTCGTACTCACGAGCATTCATCCACGCGTGGCGCTCCTCCCGGAAGCGCTCCGTGCTCGAATCGATCACGAAGGCCGTGAACGCCCGGATGCTGTCGTAGGCCTCGGAACCGGACTCGGGGAGGCCCGCCTTCTTCTCGAAACCCTGTCGCAGGTCGAGCTTGGGCCGGCCCTGGACGTCCAGGGGGGAGAAGTTGGCGTCATCGCCCCAGCCCTTGAACAGGTCCCCCTCCACGTCCAGCCCCTGTAACGCCATCAGGTGTTTGTCGAGGTGGTCGGCCACCGTGTACAGGCCGTGGTAGCTCCCATTCAGGTAGAGAACGGCGCTGTAGGCCTTCACCTGGATGTGGTCCGGGGACATCCGGTTCCACAAGGTGAAGGCGAGCCGGTGCCGCATGTATGAGTTGTCGTTGAAGGGGCTGATGAGCACCACCTTGCGCCGGCCGGTGAAGCCGCCCGCGAGGAGGGGCTCGTCGAAGGGCGCATCCTTCGGGAACTCGAGGGTGAAGCTGCGCTTGGGGAAGAAGCGGGAGGTGTTCCCGCGAAGCCTCACCCACAGCCGCTGGCATTGCCCGCGGTAGACGAGCCGCGCCGCGAAATAGCCCTCCGCATCCGGAAGGGATTTCGAGATGAACAGGTTCAACACCGGCAACCCATCCTCCTCGACCTGGGTCACCGGAGCGGACTCCGCCTCCGCGGACTCCCGGCACTCCGCGGGCAGGGGTCCGGTCCATGCGTCCGTGGAGGCGCAGGACAGCAGCACCCCACCCGCGACCAGACAACACAAGCCCCACGCGCCCCGCGCCATGCGACCTCCCTCGGGAGCGCACGCTAGGGAGTGGGGAGGTGCGCCACAGGCTGCCCTCCAGGGCAGTGTCGCGGCACGAACGGGCTCATCGTCTCGGCGTACAGGCAGGACCACCGCGGGTGTACACCCGGTGTGTTGCGACGCGGGCACACGGCATGCGAAGGCGCCTGATCACCCGGGACTTCGAGCGCCTCACGGACGAGGAGTGGAGAGGGCGGATCTGGCGGGAGCGCCAGAACGGGTTCCCGGCGGAGGTCCCCTGGTTGAGAGACCTCCTCGCTCAGTGAACCGGGTCTCAACCCGGCAGCACGGTGAGCGGCAGCACCGTGGGACCGCGAACGACAATGGAAGCGTGCCACTGCACGGGGGCGGCGTCGCGAACCAGGCCGCCGCACCGGTCGAGCAGCGCCTCCAGGGCCAGCCGCGCCTCCAGACGGGCCAGGGGGGCGCCGAGGCAGAAGTGGATGCCGTAGCCGAAAGGCATGGTCTGCTGGCCCTGGCGGTCGAGGTCGAAGCGGTCACTGTTGGGGAACTGCGCCTCGTCGTGGCAGGCGGAGCCCAGCAGCAACATGACGTGAGAGCCGGCCGGCAGACGGACGCCGCTCAGCTCCGTCTCGGCGGTGGTGAGCCGCAGAATCGTCTGGGCGACCGGCTCGTACCGCAGCACCTCCTCGACGAACCGGGGAATCAGCGAGCGGTCCGCGCGCAGGCGCGCGAACACCTCCGGGCGCTCGGCGAGCACCAGGGCGGAGTGGCCCAGCAGGTGGACGGTGGTCTCCAGGCCGGCGATGAGCAGCAGGAAGAGAAAGCCCATCAACTCCGCGTCCGTGAGGGCTTCCCCCTCGACGCGGGAGGCGAGCAGGTCACTCACCATGTCCTCGCGGGGGGAGCGGCGGCGCTCCGCGATGACTTCCTTGAGGTACTGCTCCATCTCCGCGTAGGTGCTCCGGATCTGGGCGCGCCACTCATGCGCGTCCGGGGGGGTGGAGCTGGTGTTGTTGATGTCGTCCGCCCAGCGCTTGAAGCGCGAGTGCAGCGAGGGGTCCAGGCCGAGCAGCTCGCCGATGACGGCGGCGGGCACGCGCAGCGCGAAGGACTCGACGAAGTCCACGGGGCGGCCGAGGGGCAGCTCCCTGGCGGCCTGCTGGGCGTAGGCGCGGATGCGCGGCTCCATCCGGCCCAGGGCGGTGGGGCCGAAGGCGCGGTTGACGAGCGACCGGAGGCGGGTGTGCTGGGGCGGATCCACCATGACCATGGAGTCCGCGAACGGGCTGCTGCGCCCCAGCCATTCGGGCTCCGCGGGCGCGCGGTGGCCGGTGGAGGAGAAGAGCTGGGGATTCTTCAAGACGTGCAGGACGTCGGCGTAGCGGGAGACGGCCCAGAAGCCGAGCGGATCCACCTGGGCGAGCCCGGGCTGGCGCCGCAGCTCGGCGAAGAACGGATAGGGGTTGGCACGGAACTCGGGCGCGAAGAGATTCAACCGAACGGACATGTGGACAGCTCCCCCCCAGGGGTTGTGAAGAAGTGTCCGGATGCTACCCCATCGGAGATCGACGCCGACATGGGGACGGATGACGTTCCCGTCAGCCCATTCCAATCCGTCGCGCTTTCATCCGCGCTGATGCGGGTATTGCTCGACTAACAGGAATATCTTGAGTCGGGTCGTGAACCTGAGATAGCCAGGGACGTGCCCGGTCCCATCCAGGGGCCGGCCACTCCCTGTGGAAAGGACGCAGCGCCGCGCCGTCCGCCGCCACGTCGATTCCGCAGAGAACCGGAAGGTTCCGCATGATCGCAGGCATCAAGAACAACCGAGTGGTGCAATCGCTCACAACACTCGCCGTGTGCTTCTTCCTCGCATCGAGCCCGGCGGTGGCGCAGACGCCGAGCTTCAAGGTGCTGGCCTTCTACAACGGCACCTGGGACGCGGCCCACATCGACTTCGTCAGGGACGCGAACATCTGGTTTCCCCAGATCGCCGCGCAGAACGGCTTCTCCTACACGGCCACCAACAACTGGGACCAGCTCAACGCCAGCAACCTCGCCCAGTATCAGGTCGTGATGTTCCTGGACGACATGCCGCAGACGGCGGCCCAGCGCTCCGCGTTCCAGCAATACATGCAGGGCGGCGGCGGCTTCATGGGATTCCACGTCTCCGCGTTCACCACGTCCCCGGACAGCTGGAGCTGGTACCACAACCAGTTCCTCGGCTCCGGTGCGTTCTGGTCGAACACCTGGGGTCCCACCACCGCCGTGCTGAAGGTCGAGAACCAGACGCACCCGTCGACCTCGCGCCTGCCAGCGACGTTCACCTCCGCGGTGAGCGAGTGGTACAGCTGGAGCAACAACCTGCGCAACAACCCAGACATCCAGGTGCTCGCCTCGGTCGACCCCGTGAGCTTCCCGCTGGGCACCGATCCCAACCAGTCCTGGTACAGCGGTGACTATCCCATCCTGTGGACCAACAAGAAGTTCAAGATGCTGTACGCGAACTTCGGCCACAACGCGATGAACTACTCCAACAACACCCCGCTGTCCTCGACGTTCGCCAGCGAGATCCAGAACCGGTTCATCATCGACGGACTGAAGTGGCTGGGCGGGGCCGGTACGACGCCTCCGCCGGGACCCATCTCACCCACCGCCTGGTACACCGTGACCGGCAAGGGCGCCGGCAAGTGCGTGGACGCCAGGTCCGCGGCCTCGGCGAATGGCACCGTGGTCCAGCAATACACCTGCAACGGCACCTACGCGCAGCACTACCAGTTCCAGTCGACCAGCGGCGGTTACGTGCGGATCACCAGCCGCCTCAACAGCGCCCAGGTGCTCGACGTGAAGGACGTGTCCACGGCCGACGGCGCGCCGATCCAGCTGTGGGCCTATGGCGGCGGCAACAACCAGCAGTGGCTGCCGGTGGCGGAGGCTGGTGGTTCGTACCACTTCGTCAGCCGTTACAGCTCCAAGTGCCTCACCACCGCGGGTTCCGCCGACAGCGCTCAGCTGGTGCAGTCCTACTGCAACGGCAGCGCATCCCAGTCGTTCACCCTCACCCAGCAGCCGTAGCACCTGGGGTCGTCCACGGAGCGGAGGTGCCGGATCCCTCCGCTCCGTTCCCGCGCCTCGGTGGCATCCCCGCACCCAAGAGGGCCGTCTCATGTCGCGTATCACCCTGGAAGTCTGTGTGGATGACGTGGCTGGCCTGGTGGCGGCGGCCGAAGGGGGCGCCGACCGGATCGAGCTGTGCGCCGCGCTGGAGGTGGGTGGCCTCACTCCGTCGCGTGGGCTGATGGTACGGGCCGCGGCGCTCGACCTCCCCGTGCTGGCGATGATCCGGCCGCGGGCGGGCGACTTCGTCTACGACGCGGCGGCGCTGGACGTGATGCGCGCGGACATCGACGCGGCGCGCGAGGCGGGACTCACCGGCGTGGTGCTGGGCGCGAGCCGGCCGGACGGGCGGCTCGACGCGGACGCGCTCGCGGCGCTCGTCGCACATTCGGCGGGGCTCGAGTTGGCGCTGCACAGGGCGTTCGATCTGGTGCCAGACCCGTTGGAGGCGCTGGAGATGGCCGTGTCGCTGGGGTTCGCGCGGATTCTCACCTCGGGAGGAAAGACGACAGCGCTCGCCGGGGTGGAGACGATCGCGGAGGTGACACGAGCCGCCGCGGGCCGCATCTCCATCATGCCGGGCAGCGGCGTGCGGCTCGATACGGTGTCGGAGCTGCTGGCCAGGACCGGCGCGCACGAGGTGCACGCATCATGCTCGGTGCCACACGTGCCGGCTGATCCGCGCGTGGCGGCACTCGGCTTCGCGTCTCCCCTCGCCCGGCGCACCGACCGGACGACCGTGGCGGCCCTGCGGCGCGCGCTGGACGGATCCTCCGCCTCCTGAGCAGACATCGGAGGTCATTGCCCGGACGTACCGCGGGTCCTAGGCTCCTGGCTCCCCCCGTTTACCAGGAGAAAACAGTGAAACGTCTTTCCGCAGTCTTCGCCGCCGCGAGCCTCTCGCTCGGCGCGATGACCCCCGCGTTGGCCGCCGAGCCGCCCCCCGAGTTCGGCACCGATTGGGACGACCCCCGCACCGCAGCCCCCGCGGTGGAGAAGCCGGCGACGACCTCGTGCACCGTGAAGATCGTCGACGAGAAGTTCGACGACTTCACGCCCTACACCAGCACCTTCACCCCGCCAGCGGACTGCCCCGGACCCTGGAACAAGGTGGTGCTGCGCATGGAGGGCAAGGTCCAGGGCGTCCAGTACGACCGGCTCGGACACCTGGAGGTGGGCGGTGTGACGATCTTCAAGACGTCCACGCCCGAGCCGTCCCGTGAAGGCATCGCCTGGTCGGTGGAGAAGGACGTCACCGCCTACGCGCCGCTGCTGAGCCAGCCGCAGTCCGTCTGGATGCTGATTGGCAACGTGGTCAACGAGACCTACACCGGCGTGCTGGACGTGCAGGTCTACCTGACCTTCTACAAGGCGGAGGGCCGGTACAAGCCGGCCGAGACCGCGAGCGACGTGCTCCCCCTGACCAACCCGCGCCGCGAGGGCAGCGCGCTGTTGGGAGAGGTGACGGTACCCCGGAACACCGAGCGGCTCGTGGCCGAGGTGTACGCGACCGGCTCGGGCGGTGGCTGCGAGGAGTTCTGGTACTTCACCGTCCCGACCACGGTGCCGTACTCCTGCCCCGCCGACGCGGGCCCGTACCGCGAAGTGCAGATCGAGGTGGACGGCAAGGTGGCCGGTATCGCCATGCCCTTCCCGCATGTCTACACGGGCGGCTGGGCCAATCCCTTCCTGTGGTACGTGCTGCCGGCCCCTCGCGCCTTCGATGTCCGTCCCATCCGCTATGACCTCACGCCCTTCGCCGGACTACTGACCGACGGCAAGCCGCACCAGATCTCGGTGCGGGTGCTGGGTGTGCCCGAGGGCCGCCCCGGTTGGGATCTGCCGACCAACGTGCTCGCCTGGCGAGACCCGCGCGCCTCGCGAGTCATCGGCGGTCTGATCGAGCACAAGGTCGGGACCCTGGCCAATGACTCGACGGTCGCACTGGTGGACGGCTGGAACCAGTTGGACACGCAGGGCAGCCATCACCTGCGGGTCTCCGGCTACCAGTGGACCTCGCGCGGCTGGGTGGTGACGACCGTCGAGCAGTCGGTGTCCAACTCGAGCATGCACCGCTGGGTAGGGGAGGCGGAGAACCCGGATGGAATCACCGCCACCTGGAACGACACCAGCACCGTCACGGTCGCTGGCCTCGGCCACTTCCCGACCGTGAGCCGCTCCGAGAAGCGCTTCACGCTCGATGGGATCATCAGCGTGACGCCGCAGAACCGGCTCACCACGACCATCAGCCTCCACGACGAGGCGGACGAGCGCACCACCCAGGGCCTCCGCACGCTGGCGCACCGGGAGCTCAGCGACCTCTACACGGGCGAGGCCGCCTATAACCTTGGCGTACCGCGCGCACAGCGGAACGCGGTGGGAACCTCCACCCACCGCTACCGGCTGACCGGGGACAAACGCACCTGCTACGACCGCGCCATCTCCACCCGGAACGGCTTCGTCACCGAGGACCTCCAGCACTGCGACTGAGAGGGCCGAGCGAACAGAGAGTTCGCGAGGCCTGAATTCGGGTCAACGGATACGTGGGAGGGGGGGCCCACACCCATCCACCGTGTGTAGGAGAACAATCACCGGCCGATCTGGAAGTCAGCGTATACCTGTTTTTCTCATATTACTTGTTGAATCCCTGCTCATGGGATACACCGCAGGCATTTCAGGGGGCAGTTCTTCATGAAATGCATTCGGTGGAAGCATCTGGGTTTCGCATGTGCCGCGACTCTCACGGCGGCGGGGATGTTCTCTCCTGGGGAGGCTTCGGCGACCGGGCTCACCTGGCCCGCGCGGCAGGTGCTCCCCTCCTTCTCCGCACCCGCGGCGACGCTGGACCTGGTGGATGTGACGACCAGCGAGTTCCGGTACGAAGGTGAAGGGCCGCAGCTGAGACACAGCACCGGGCATCTGGACGGCAACGGCTGGCTGGCGCAGGTGTCGATCGACGCGCCCAACCAGTTCATGATCTACGGCCCCTATGCCACCGACATTCCCGCCGGGAACAACACGGCCTTCTTCGATCTGACCATCGACAACAACACGGCCAACAACGCCATCGTGGTGACCGTCGACGTCCGGGACAACACGACGGGAGCCGTCCTGGCCAAACGCGACATCTACCGGATGGACTTCACGAAGGTGGGCTCCGTCCAGAGATTCCAGCTCCCGTTCAACAACCCGACGACCGGGCATGGAATCGAGTTCCGGGTGTTCTGGTACGGGGCCGCCTATATCAAGGTCGACGCCGTAGGCGCTCCGAATCAGCTCAAGCACGACGAGACGGTGCTCTTCGCGACCTTGAAAGGGCTCGTCAATAGGACCCAACCCCGCATCTACAGCTACGACGACACGGTGCGCGGGAACGAGGGCAAGCTCAACTGGCTGAATTCCCTGGGGCTCCAGTACACGGAGGTCTCCGACAAGTGGAGCCTCCTGACCAAATACAAGAACGAGATCACGGGCATCGTCATCTATGACACCGCGGTGCCCGATACGCTGAATCTGGCCACGACGATCGCGAGCCTGAGGAATGGCCTCGTCGCGCCCCCCAACCTCGTGGCCAGGCTGACCGCCGCACCGTACTACCTCCCCATCCTGCAGGACCTGCGTGGCTCCTTCACGTCGAAGACCCAGGTCTACCAGTACTTGTATGACTATTACTGGTCTCAAGTGACCCACAAGATGATCGTCGGGCTCACTCCGGACATCAAAGGCAACCTGCGGGAATACGCCGCGGCGACCCAGGCGGCCGTCGTGTGGCTCGATCCGAAGATCGCCGCGGAGGACACGCTGCTGAGGAAGTTCCTGGCGGGCATGCCCTACGGGAGCGGCATCTACATGGGCTGGTGGCCGGACGAGGCCGCGGGCATCCAGCGGGTCTCCGAATACGGCGTGTCCACCATCGCCAGCGACTTCTCCTCGAACCTGACGGTGTTCAGCGGGATGTCCAGGGCCGTGAACGTCAAACCCGTCCCCAACAAGCCCACGCTGAGCAATAAAATCTACATCGCTCTCATCCTGAGCGATGGGGACAACATGCAGTACCTGGAGCATCACTTCAAGAAGCTCTGGGACAGCCCCAGCCGAGGGCAGGTTCCGCTGGGATGGACCATCTCTCCGGCCATGCTGGACGCCATGCCCGGCCTGTTGAACTACCTGTACGCCACGTCCACGCCCAACGACAACCTCATCTCTGGCCCGACGGGAATCGGCTACACCTATCCCAATTACTGGGGGAACCAGACCTATCTGGACGATTACGTGGCGCTGACCGATGACTACATGAACCGCTCGGGGTTGAAGGTCCTCACCGTGTGGAACACGATCAACGGCGGCACGAATACCAACGTGGGAAACAGCTTCGCGTACAAGGCGCCGTCCCTGCTGGGATTGACGGCCCAGAACGCGGGCGGCGGCATCACGGTGTACAACAATGTCCTGCCGAGCCAGGGGCTCAATGCCACGTACTGCCCGACGGAGAGCTCCATGATCTCGGAGATCAACAAGGCCATCTCCGGCTGGAACGGCACGTCTCCCCGGTTCGTCAGCATCCAGGCCAACCCCTGGGAGGGCAACACCTACCAGAGCTTCGTCAACGTGGTGAACAGCTACAAGAGCAACACCAACATCGTCTTCGTGAGGCCGGACAACTACTTCCAGCTGATGCGGGAGTACTACAACCTGCCCACCGACACCTCGACCATCGTGAAGACGTACGAGGCGGAGAACCAGAGCTATGCCTCCTCGCCGTTCTCGCACGCGGTCGGCCGTTCCTTCGACAACGGCTGGACGGCGAACGTCACGGACGACGGCCCGGGAATGATGCTCTATGGCCCGTATGTCACCACGTTCCCCGCCGGTCAGCTGACCACGACGTTCAAGATGAAGATCGACGTCATCACCGGCAACAACGACAACGTCGTGACGCTCGATGTCAGGGACGCCACCAGCGGGGCCGTGTTGACCACGTTCGACGTCTACCGCAATCAGTTCAAGGCCAATGGCGTGTACCAGGACTTCAGCCTGACCTACAACAACGTCGCCGGGCACCAGCTCGAGTTCAGGGCCAACTACAAGGACAAGGCGTCGATCAACATCGACAAGGTCACGACGACGACCCGCCTCGGTCAATACGAAGCGGAAGGAGCCGTGCTGGCGCATGGCACCGGACGCTCGAGCGGGGACGGCTGGCAGGCTTCGCCCTCCCTCGACGCGGCCGGTCATATGGTCTACGGCCCCTATGACGCCAACGTGCCCGTCGGCACCCGCAAGGTCACCTTCCGGCTGAAGACCGACAACAATTCCCTTGGCGCTCAACCCATCGTGGGAATCGATGTGAGGGACGGCACCACGGGACTCGGTCTCGCGAGCATGGACGTGGCCTCACAACAATTCACCGCCGCCAATCAATACCAGGACTTCAGCCTGTCCTTCAATCAGACGGCGCTCAACCATCCCCTGGAGTACCGGGTCTACTTCAACAAGACCGCGACGATCACCGTCGACAAGGTCACCATCCACTGAGCGCGGAAAGGATCTTGACCCGATCCAGGCGGCACTCGCCTCCTCCTGTCAATCCGCAGAGGAAATCATGACACCCCCCCCCCGACTCACACGTCCTGGCGGCGTCGCTGTGCGACTGCTGTCCCTGTTCTGTGGCCTGCTCTCGCTCCAAGGCGCTCAGGCCGCCTGGGCGCCCAAGCCCCCTCCCCTCTCCACTCCGTGGACCTCCCAGGTCTCCACCACCAACGCCCTGCCGGAATATCCCCGTCCGCAGATGGTCCGTTCCGACTGGCTCAACCTCAATGGTGAGTGGCAGTTCGGCAACGCCACCGCCGGCCAGACGCCTCCCTTCGGGCAGAACCTCGCCGAGAGCATCCTCGTCCCCTTCCCCATCGAGTCCGGCATCTCCGGCATCAAGCGGCACCAGGACCGGATGTGGTACCGCCGCACCTTCACCGTTCCGGCGGCCTGGAGCGGGCGCCGCGTCCAGCTCAACTTCGGCGCCGTGGACTGGGAGGCCACCGTCTACGTCAACCGCCAGCTGGTGGGCTCGCACCGTGGCGGCTTCGACTCCTTCAGCTTCGACATCACCGGCAACCTCAACGGCGGCACCAACGAGATCATCGTCGGTGTGTATGACCCCACCGAGACGGGCGGACAGCCCGTGGGCAAGCAGCGCAACAACCCGAGCGGCATCTTCTATACGGCCGCCTCGGGCATCTGGCAGACGGTGTGGCTGGAGCCCACGCCCTCCGCTCGCATCACCCGGCTGGACATGACCCCGGACCTGACTGGCTCCGCGCTTCGCCTGATCGTCCAGGGCGCTGGCGTGGCGGGCCAGACTGTCGAGGCCGTGGCCTTCGATGGCGCCACCCAGGTGGGCATCGCCACCGGCAGCGTGGGCGCTGAGATCCGCATCCCCGTGCCCAACCCCAAGAAGTGGTCTCCCGAGAGCCCCTTCCTCTACGACCTGCGCGTCTCCCTCAAGAGCGGCTCCACCGTCGTCGACCAGGTGACGAGCTACTTCGGCATGCGCTCCATCGCCCTCAAGCTCGTGGGCGGCTACCTGCGCCCGGTGCTCAATGGCCAGTTCGTCTTCCAGATGGGCACCCTGGACCAGGGCTACTGGCCGGATGGCATCTTCACCGCGCCCACCGACGAAGCGCTCAAGTTCGACATCCAGAAGCACAAGGACCTGGGCTACAACTTCATCCGCAAGCACATCAAGGTCGAGCCCCAGCGCTGGTACTACTGGGCCGACAAGCTGGGTCTGATCGTCTGGCAGGACATGCCCTTGATGGACCTCCGGACGCCCGACGCCGCCGCGCGCACCCAGTTCGAGCTCGAGCTGCGCGAGATGATCGACGAGCACCGCAGCTCCCCCTCCATCATCACCTGGGTGGTGCAGAACGAGGGCTGGGGCCAGTACGACCAGGCCCGGCTGGCGGACCTGGTGAAGAGCTGGGACCCCTCCCGCCTGGTGAACAACATGAGCGGCATCAACTGCTGCGGCGCCGTGGACGGTGGCAACGGCGACCTGGCCGACTGGCACGTCTACGTGGGCCCGGCATCCCCCTCCCCTTCGGCGAAGCGCGCCGCGGTGCTGGGTGAGTTCGGCGGTCTGGGCCTGCGCGTCCCCGGTCACGAGTGGAGCCCCGGCAATGGCTTCGGCTACGAGATGGTCGCCGATGGCGCGGCGCTCACCTCCCGCTACGTCGGCCTCATCCAAGGAGTCCAGGCCCTGATGAACAAGCCGGGCCTGAGCGCGGCCGTCTACACGGAGATCACAGACGTGGAGAACGAGGTGAATGGAATGTTCACCTACGACCGCGCCGTCCTCAAGGTGGACGCCAACCAGGTGCGCACCGCTCACACCAACCTGATCAACGCCTCGCGCCTCCTCAACAACCAGGGGCCGCTGCCCGTGGGCCAGTACCGCGCCCTGCAGGTGACGACGCCGGGCTACACCAACCGGTATGTCCGTCACTTCGAGAGCCTGGGCTACACCGAGGTGGTGAGCAGCGCCAGCACCGGCACGCTCAAGCAGGACGCCACCTTCAAGGTCGTGGCCGGTCTGGCGGACGCCGCCTGCTACTCCTTCGAGTCGCGCAACTTCCCCGGCAGCTACCTGCGCCACTCCGCCAGCCGCATCCGCCGGGACGCCCGGGATGGCTCGGCGCTCTTCGACCAGGACGCCACCTTCTGCGCCCGCGCGGCGCTCGACGGCTCCTCGCTCTACGTGTCGCTGGAGTCCAAGAACAAGCCCGGCTTCTATCTGCGCCACCGCAACGGCGAGGTCTGGGTGGATGCCCTCGAGAACACCACGAGCTTCCGCCAGGACGCGACGTGGGCCGTGGCGGACCCCTGGTGGAAGAGCAACGCGAACGTCCCCGTGGGCTCGTTCCAGTCCTTCCAGGTGACGACGCCCAACTACACCAACCGCTACCTGCGCCACAGCGACAGCCTGGGCTTCACCGAGGTGGTGGACGGCGCCAGCACCGCCACGCTCAAGCAGGACGCGACCTTCAAGCTGGTGGCCGGCCTGGCCGAGTCCAGCTGCTACTCCTTCGAGTCGCGCAACTACCCCGGCCAGTACCTGCGGCACGCCGGCAGCCGCATCCGCAAGGACGCTCGCGACGGCACGGCGCTCTTCGACCAGGACGCCACCTTCTGTGCCCAGCCGGGTCTGTCCGGCACCGGTGTCTCGTTCGAGTCCTTCAACTACCCCGGACGCTACATCCGTCACTACGCCGCCGAGGTGTGGACGGCGTCGGGATTCGGGAAGGACTGGGACTCGGCCAACGGCCTGAACGCGGACTCGAGCTGGAACATCGTGGCCCCCTGGGCTCCCTAGTCTGACTCACACGCTCGTCTGAAAAGCCCGGTCCTCCCACGCGAGGACCGGGCTTTTCGCTTTCAAGACCTTGACCCGATCCGGGCGGCACCCGCCTCCTCAGTCCAGCCCGCGGAGAAAATCATGTCACGATCCCCCCGACTCACCCGTGCTGGCGGCGTCGCCCTCCGGCTGATGCCCCTGCTCTGCTACCTGCTCTCACTCCAAGGCGCTCAGGCCGCCTGGGCCCCCAAGACTCCGCCCCTGGCCACCCAGTGGACCTCCCAGGTCTCCACCACCAACGCCCTGCCGGAGTACCCCCGGCCCCAGATGGTCCGCTCCGACTGGCTCAACCTCAATGGTGAGTGGCAGTTCGGCAACGCCACCGCGGGGCAGACGCCTCCCTTCGGGCAGAACCTCGCCGAGAGTGTCCTCGTTCCCTTCCCCATCGAGTCAGCGCTCTCCGGCATCCAACGTCACCAGGACCGGATGTGGTACCGCCGCACCTTCACCGTCCCCGCGGCCTGGAGCGGCCGCCGCGTCCAGCTCAACTTCGGCGCCGTGGACTGGGAGGCCACCGTCTACGTCAACCGCCAGCTGGTGGGCTCGCACCGGGGCGGCTACGACTCCTTCAGCTTCGACATCACCAGCTACGTCACCGGCGGCGCCAACGAGATCATCGTCGGCGTCTATGACCCCACCGACGCGGGCACCCAGCCCGTGGGCAAGCAGACCAACAATCCGCAGGGCATCGAGTACACGGCCGCCTCGGGCATCTGGCAGACGGTGTGGCTGGAGCCCACGCCCGCGGCTCGCATCACCCGGCTGGACATGACCCCGGACCTGGCCGGCTCCGCCCTTCGCCTCACGGTGCGCGGCGCGGGCCTCTCCGGCCAGACGGTCGAGGCCGTGGCCTTCGATGGCACCACCCAGGTGGGCAGCGCGACGGGCAGCGTGGACGCCGAACTCCGCATCCCCGTGCCCAATCCCAAGACGTGGTCTCCCGAGAGCCCCTTCCTCTATGACCTGCGCGTCTCCCTCAAGAGCGGCTCCACCGTCGTCGACCAGGTGACGAGCTACTTCGGCATGCGCTCCATCGCCCTCAAGCTCGTGGGCGGTGTGGTGCGCCCGGTGCTCAATGGCCAGTTCGTCTTCCAGATCGGAACCCTGGACCAGGGCTACTGGCCCGATGGCATCTACACCGCGCCCACCGACGAGGCGCTCAAGTTCGACATCCAGAAGCACAAGGACCTGGGCTACAACCTCATCCGCAAGCACATCAAGGTCGAGCCCCAGCGCTGGTTCTACTGGGCCGACAAGCTGGGCATCCTCGTGTGGCAGGACATGCCCTTGATGGATTCCGGCAAGACGCCCGACGCCGCGGCGCGCACCCAGTTCGAGCTCGAGCTGCGCGAGATGATCGACGAGCACCGCAGCTCCACCTCCATCATCACCTGGGTGGTGCAGAACGAGGGCTGGGGCCAGTACGACCAGGCCCGGCTGGCGGACCTGGTGAAGAGCTGGGACCCCTCCCGCCTGGTGGACAACATGAGCGGCATCAACTGCTGCGGCGCCGTGGATGGTGGCAACGGCGACCTGGCCGACTGGCACGTCTACGTGGGCCCGGGTTCTTCTCGTCCCTCCGGCCTGCGCGCCGCGGTGGTGGGTGAGTTCGGCGGCCTGGGCCTGATGGTCAACGGCCACGACTGGAGCCCCAATGGCAAGTTCTTCTATTACGAGCTGGTCCCCGACAGCGCGACGCTCACCTCCCGCTACGTGGGCCTCATCAACTCCATCCAGCGCGTGATGAACAGGCCGGGCCTGAGCGCGGCCGTCTACACGGAGATCACAGACGTGGAGGGCGAGGTGAATGGTCTCTTCACCTACGATCGCGCCATCCTCAAGGTGGATGCCAACCAGGTGCGCACCGCTCACACCAACCTGATCAACGCCTCGCGCCAGCTCAACAACCTGGGGCTCGTGCAGCTGGGACAGTACCGCTCCCTGCAGGTGACGACGCCGGGCTACACCAACCGCTACCTGCGCCACTTCGAGAGCCTGGGCTCCACCGAGGTGGTGGACAAGAACAGCACCGGCACGCTCAAGCAGGACGCCACCTTCAAGGTCGTGGCCGGTCTGGCGGACGCCGCCTGCTACTCCTTCGAGTCGCGCAACTTCCCCGGCAGCTACCTGCGGCACTTCAACAGCCGCATCCGCCGGGATGCGCGGGATGGCTCGGCGCTCTTCGACCAGGACGCCACCTTCTGCGCCCGCGCGGCGCTCAACGGCTCCTCGTCGGGCGTGTCGCTGGAGGCCAAGAACAAGCCCGGCGCCTATGTGCGTCACCGCAACGGCGAGGTCTGGGTGGATGCCCTCGAGAACACCACGGGCTTCCGCCAGGACGCGACCTGGGGCATCTCTCCCCCCACGTGGTGGAGCGAGGCGAGCGTCCCCATGGGCGCGTACCAGTCCCTCCAGGTGACGACGCCCAACTACACCAACCGCTACGTGCGCCACATCGACAGCCTGGGCTTCACCGAGGTGGTGGACGGCGCCAGCACCACCACGCTCAAGCAGGACGCGACCTTCAAGCTGGTGGCCGGCCTGGCCGAGTCCAGCTGCTACTCCTTCGAGTCGCGCAACTACCCCGGCCAGTACCTGCGGCACTCCAACAGCCGCATCCGCAAGGACGCTCGCGACGGGACGACCATCTTCGACCAGGACGCCACCTTCTGTGCCCAACCGGGTCTGTCCGGCACCGGTGTCTCGTTCCAGTCCTACAACTTCCCCGAGCGCTACATCCGCCACGCCGCCTCCGAGCTGTGGATCGCCTCGGGGTTCGGGTCCACCTGGGACTCGCCCGCCAGCTACAACGCGGACGCGAGCTGGAACGTCGCGGCCCCCTGGGCCCCTTGAGCCAGGTGGGATAAGTCCTTTCAGGAGGGAGGTCCCGGGCGCCCTCGGGAGCAACTGGTCCGACTTTGTCGATCAGCTTCGCGGAGCCGGCCAGGGGGTCCACCATGGACCCATGAGACGTCCCCTGCGACTTCGGCAAGCCATGTTCTCCGTTCAGATTCCGTGAACAATGGGCCGTCGTCCGACACGGAGGGCAGGCGAATGGACCGCTTCGACGCGATGCGCGTCTTCACACGCATCGTCGAGCTGGGGAGCTTCACGAAGGCGGCGGCGGATCTCCGGATGCCGCGTGCGACCGTCACGCTCGCGGTGCAGCAACTGGAGGCGCGGCTCGGCGTCCGGCTGCTGCACCGCACGACACGCGAGGTGAGCGCGACGCCCGAGGGGCAGCACTTCTACCAGCGCTGCACGCGCGTCCTCACGGAGGTGGAGGACGCGGAGGCGGAGCTGACGCAGAGCGGAGGCAAGCCCCGGGGCAAGGTCCGGGTCCACATGGTGGGAGGAATGGCGGCGCACGTCGTCATCCCGGCCCTGCCGGAGTTCCACGAGCGCTACCCGCGGGTGGACGTGGAGATCGGCACCGGGGACCGCGCCGTCGACCTCGCGCGGGAGGGCGTGGACTGCGCGTTGCGCGCCGGAACCGTGGAGACGCCCCACCTGGTCGTGCGGCGGCTGGCGCCCATGCCGCAAATCACCTGCGCGAGCGCGAGCTACCTCGCCCGGCGCGGCGAGCCCCGCTCCCTCGAGGCGCTGGAGCGGCACCAGGCCGTCAACTACCTGGAGCACTCCACCGGGAAGCCCTATCCGCTGGAGTTCGTCGTGCGCGGCGAGCTGAAGAGTGTCTCCATGTCCGGCGTCCTGACGGTGACGGACTCGGAGGCCTATGCCGCCGGGTGCCTGGCCCACTTCGGGCTCATCCAGGTGCCGGCCTACCGCGTCGCGGAGCACCTGGCGGAGGGGCGGCTGCGCGAGGTGCTCCCGAACGCGCGCCCGCCCCTCCTACCGCTCTCCTTGTTGCATCCCTACCAGCGCAAGGTGCCGCCGCGCGTGCGGGTCTTCATGGACTGGCTCGCGGCGCTCTGCGCGAGACAGTTCGGCACCACCGCGAGGGACAGCTAGAGCTTGATCAGCTCGACGTCGTCCGCGTGGAGCGCGGGCGAGCTGTCGGACGCCGAGGACTGGGAGTGGAAGCCGAACTCCACGTAGCCACCGGTCACCGAGATGGCGGGCGTCTCCACCAGCGTCCAGGCGCCGTAGTCGCCCAGCGTCGTGAAGGCCGGCGCGCAGGAGGCGCAGGTCTTGATCTGCAGACGGGAGAAGTTGAAGTTGCCCGACTTGCGCACCCAGGCGCGCACCTTGTAGTTGCCGCTCGCGAGGCCGCTCTTCGTCTGGTACGTCCACGCCTCGAACGGCGAGCTGCGCCAGTGCGTCAGGTGGTAGGAGCCCGTGTGCGCGCCGTTGTAGGTCTCGCTGAAGGCCGAGGACTCGGTGCCGTTGGGCGACCACGTCGCCCAGCCCGTCATGCCGGACTCGAAGCTCGGGTTGGTGATGGCGGTGCCGGTGGGCGGCGGGGTGCTGCCCTGCTGGTACCAACGCACCCACTCCACCTCCATCGTCTTCGTCTGACCCGCGGGCAGCGCGATGGCATCGGGGCTCGGGAAGCCGTACCAGTTACCGCCCAGCGCCAGGTTCAGGATGATGTAGTGGTTCTGCTGGAACTCGGTGTCCGGGTTGTAGAAGGTGGCGTTGGCGACCCGGCCGTCCAGGCGGAAGATGATGCTGCCGGAGTTCCACTCCATCTCGTAGATGTGGAAGGAGTCGGCGAGGTTGTAGCCACCGCTGGCACCCGTGCCCCAGTGGGCCTGGTTGCCATTGGAGTCCCAGTGCACGGCGGACTTCATCCACGTGGGCTCGTTGGAGTGCCACTCGAGGATGTCGAGCTCACCGCTCTTGGGCCAGCCCACCTGGGAGATGTCGGCGCCCAGTGTCCAGAACGCCGGCCACATGCCGTAGCCCGAGGGCACCTTGATGCTCGCGACGATCTTCCCGTACCGCTTCTCCACCTTGCCCTTGGTGTGGATACGGCCCGAGTAGAACGAGCGCGCGGAACACCGCGAGTCGCGCGGGTTGTCGTAGGTACGCTGCGCGGAGATGACCAGCTTGCCGCCGGTCACCGTGACGTTCTGGGCCCGCGGGAACTCCAGCTCGCCCGTGCCGAAGTCACAGTTGCCCGTGACGGGGTCCCAGTTGCTCGTCAGCGGGGTCCAGTTCGCCGTGTTCAGGCTGCTGGTGTTGAACTCGTCCGACCACGCCAGGTGCCAGCCCGAGCCAGGGTCATAGCCGAGCTCCGCCTGGCTGTTCTGTCCCAGATCCGTGGACTCGGCCTGCACGCCCTCCTCCTCCGCACAGCCGGAGAGCGATGCCACACACAGGGCGGTCAGGAGCCGTGAAAGCGCTTTCATACCGTTCATTGAGTTCACCTCGGGGGGGTAAGGATAAGCATCCCTATACCGGAGAATCAGGTAGAACGGAATAACCAGTATAAAAGAAAATGTTGGCTAGTGGTTATGTCGCCCGGGAAACAGGTTTGAGCGTCCATTTTGACGGGGTGCGTCGAGTACGACCGTCCAGGGAGAACCCAACAGGACCTGTTGCTCACCTTGACTCGAATGGTCAAATCCCTGGAGATTTTTGACCTGTCACGTCGTTCCGCCCGGAGTGGGCTGGCGTTACCTTGTGCCTGCCTTTGCGCGAATCACTCTCGCGCGGGCACCAGGAGCTTCCCGCCCATGTCCAATCCGACTGACTCTCGGCATGCCGGGGGCGTTGTCCTCTTCACGAACGGCGACACCTCTTACGAGTTCTTCCGGGACTTGGGGCAGGGCCGTGTCGGCGAGCGAGTCCTTCTCGCCCAGACCCGCACGCCCCAGGGACTCGGAACTTGCGTGGTGCTCAAGTGCGTCCCTCTGCCGCAAGTGGCGGGCATGACCGAGAAGTTCCGGCACACCCGAGCGCGCCTGGAGGAGGAAGTCCGGCTGGCGCAGTACCTCCAGCACCCACGCATTGCTCGCGTCCACGGCCTCTTCGAAATTCCCTGTGGGCTGTGCGTGGCGATGGAGAACATCGAGGGACTGACAATCAACACGCTGCTGAGCGTGGCCCAGGCGTGCGGACGCTACTTCTCCGAGGCGTTCATCCTCTACGTGGGCGCGGAAGTCGCGGCGGCCCTGGACTATGCGCATACGCGTACGGATAACGCAGGTCAGCCGCTCGGCATCGTCAACCGCGACATCAACCCGGCCCGCATCCGCATGGGCCCGCACGGCGAGGTGCGGCTGACGGACTTCGGGGTGGCCCTCTCGCGCTTGGCGGGCCGACTGGCGACCTCGCTCCCGCGTCCTCAGTGCGAAGTTCTCTACGCGGCGCCGGAGATGTTGCTGGGGGAGGTGGTGGACGCACGGGCTGACCTCTTCTCCCTGGGCCTCACGTTGCTGGAGTTTGCCACCGGGCGGCATCTCTACGACCCGGGCCACCTGCGCATTGAGGATGTGGAGGCGCGACTATCGAAAGAGGAACGGGAGCAGGCACTCGCGGCCTCGGTGGCGTCTATGGTGACGGAGCTGCCGCCGTTCGCCGAGGACGCCATCTGGTGCGCCATGGCCTACCGCTCCGAGGACGTCGAGCGCGCGGCGGAAGGGTTGCCCGTGCCGCTGCGCGACATCCTCCACACGCTATTACGGCGCAACCCCGCCGAGCGCTTCGCTACGGCCGCCGAACTGGAAACCGTCATGCGTGCGCGGCTGACGCAGTTGGGGCCCTATTCGCGCGAAGACGCGGTGAGGGAAGTTCAGCGAGCGCTCGTAGAGGCGGGCGACAAGCTGTGGGAGCTGGAGGTGCCGGAAGATGAGGGCGGCATCACCGTGCCTCTCACTGCTTCGCTCAGCGCAGGTGAGCTTTTGACGGCGACGGAGCCATCCGGAGGCTCGCGGACGGCTGCCGCTTCGTCGCGCCACCCGGACGAGGTGACGACCGCGCCCGGTGGAGGGCCGCATCGCTCGAGTAAACAGACGCCAAGGAAAGATGGGGGCCCTGTTGAGGGGGAGGGAGGGTGCAGAGGGGCCGAGGAGGGCCGCTGACGGGGCCGCCCGAGCGATGCTCCCGGCCGGTGGACAGGCCGCTTGAGCCCCCTTGGGGCACAGGCCTGCCCAGGCCGCGCTCCCATCAGGTGCGTGGCAGGAGCCTGGGCCTGTTGGCTGTCTTGATCCTCAACACCACACGGCCTGGGGTGGCCCTCGTGCCGGGGCCAACCTCTCGCCTCCTCCGCCCCGGCTCTGCTTCGAGAACACGACTGCCTGCTTCCCGCCGGGGAAGATCTCGAAGTTCGTCGAGTCGGACAGCGCCCCTTCCGGAAGGCAGCAGAAGCGCGCCAGAGGGATGCGTTGCTCCTTTTCGCCCTGCCTTCGCACCAGGGTGTTGTCCTGCAGGTAGAGCAGGAAGTTCCGCTCCGGGTCCGCCCTCATGAAGCCGTGCGACAGCTCGAGCTTCGGCGCGCAGCCGGCCAGCGCGAGCAGCAGGGACAGCACTCCCCTACGAGAGAACCACCAGAGCAGCGAGGCGCGCGGAGTGGAACCCATGCACCTCAGCCTGGAGCGGCGGCGCCGTCAGGGCAAGCCCCCTGCCTTCCCGGGAAGAATCCAGCGCCCCGCCGTTTCCCGCAAGCCGATGGAAACAACCCTCGGCACAACGGAAGAGAGAGCGTGTCATGTCTGTCGAAACCCCTGTGTCACGGCGGCGGCCTCCACGCCGTTGGCTGTCATTCCTCCCGCTGGTGGGCGGCCTGCTGCTGAGCGCGTGTGGTGTGTCTCCGGAGGAAGGTGAAGCGAGCCCGGGCTCGCGAGTGCAATCCCTGCTGGCCACGAACCCGGACCGGCTGCGCCTGGCGGCGGGGCACCATCATTCGCTGTTCCTCAGCACGGGCGGAGACGTCCGTGCCTGGGGTTCCAACGACAGGGCGCAGCTCGGCGACGGGACGACCGTGGGACGAAAGCTGCCCGTGAGCACGCTGGGGCTTGCCTCGGTGACGGCCATCGCCTGTGACAGCGGCCATGGTCTGGCGTTGCTCGCCGATGGAACCGTGCGCGCCTGGGGCTACAACGACAACGGCCAGCTCGGCGACGGCACCACCACGACGCGCCTCGCGCCCGTAGTCGTGCCGAGTCTGTCTGGAGTGGTGGCCATCGCCTCCGGAGGCGTCCACTCGCTCGCGCTGCTCGCCGACGGCACCGTGCGCGCGTGGGGTGACAACGCCAGCGGCCAGCTCGGGGACGGGAGCACCACCGACCGCCATGTCCCTGGCATCGTCCCGGGGCTGAGCAACGTGGTGGCCATCGCGGCCGGTGCGCAGCACTCGCTGGCACTGCTCTCCAACGGCACGGTGCGCGCCTGGGGCCACAACACCGTGGGCCAGCTGGGTGACGGCACACAACAGGGCCGCACGGCCCCCGTGGCCGTCAGCGGCCTGACGAACGTGGTGGCGCTCGCGGGTGGCAACTTCTACTCGCTGGCGGTGCGCTCGGACGGGACGGTGTTCGCCTGGGGCTCCAATGGGTATGGCGAGCTGGGTGACGGCACCATGACCAGCTTCCGCAAGCTGCCGGCGCCCGTGCCCGGTGTCGCGGGCGCCGTGGCCGTGTCCGCGGGCTTCACGCACTCACTCGCCCTGCTCTCCAACGGCACGGTGCGCGCCTGGGGTGAGAACTTCGCGGGACAGGCCGGCAACGGCACGAACAGCAGCCGCACCATGGCCGTGTCAGTCACCGGCCTCACGGGCGTGGTGGCCGTCGCGGCGGGCGGCAACCACTCGCTGGCGCTGCTCTCGGACGGCACCGTGCGATCCTGGGGCTCCAACGCCTCGGGCCAGCTCGGTGACGGCGGCACCACCCCGCGCAACGTCCCGGGCCCGGTCAACGGGCTGTAGGCCTCGTGGGTCAGGGCCTCGACTCGGTGCGCCACGCCCCCGCCCGGTCCACAGCTGAGGCCGGGGGGGGCACGGGGTTGGGGGCCATCCAGCCCCTCGTAGGGCATGCCGCTGACATCTCCGCGGCTGTATTCCTGACGGACACCAGGCGTTTGAAACCTTGAGCCTCGGCGTGTCCTCAGGTTGGCTTGGTGGATTATTCCAGCCCAGCAATTCCTATCGCCCTGCGGGGCATCAAGTCTTCACTTGGCCCCTCTTTCACACTGTGTTACAAATTCACTTGCAGTAAAACAAACTCCACAGAAAGTCCGTCAATGAAGATTTCCTTGCGTGACAACGGGGTAACCCGGATTCTTTTATTGCTCTCCTCGCTTCTTGTGGCTTGCGAACCCGAGACCCGGCGCGTCCTGGACAGGGAAGTCGTGGCCGTGGGTTCACAGGGCGAGGCGCTCTATGGAAAGACCGGCAGCTACTGGCCCGCGGACGCCTCGGGCATCACTGTCATTCCCGTTTGCTGGACCACGGCCAACTCGAACTCGTATAAGACGTGGGTGAGGCAGACTGTCGAGGAACAGTGGGACAATAACAGCAGTGTCCGCTTCACGGGCTGGGACGCCTGTAACGCCAATACTCCCGTGAATGCCATCCGCATCAAGGAGGAGGACTCCAACGCGAGGTCCTACGTCGGCGTCACCAGTGAAAACCCCAGCATGTATCTCAACTTCACCTTCGCCAACTGGAGCCAGTCCTGTAATGACGCTGTTGATGACGCATGGGCGCCAGGAGATGATCGCGAATATTGCATCCGCGTCATCGCCCTGCATGAGTTTGGCCACGCCCTGGGCTTCTACCACGAGCAGGACTCTCCCGAAAACACACCCAACACGCCCGGCTACTGTAATAACACCATCAATCAGCAGCCCGATGGCCAGGTCATCACCCAGTACGACCCCGACTCGTCCATGAGTTACTGCGCCCAGTGGAACCGGAAGACCTTGAGCACCTTGGACGTTCAGGGTTTGCGCAAGATCTATGGTGTGGCTCCCGTCGAGTTCCGGTCCCAGTATTCTCCGTTCCCCTCCGCGTGCACCCTGGTCAACGAGCCGGCCGATTACAACCATGGCTGGGCGGACAACTACCTCTGCACCGCGGGTTCCGAGGGGGTGAGCTGGCATAATTCGGGACTCCCGCCCCTGCTCACGAAGCGCTGCACCCAGATCACCGAGGTCCTCGATCTCAATGGCTGGCTCGACAACTACATCTGCGTGCCCACCTACAGCCCTCTGCAGTTCACCTATTCCTCGCTGGGCCCGGTCGCCGGGATGCGCTGCGCGTCGTGGAATGAACCGGCCGATCCCAACAACTGGGAAAACAACTACCTGTGCTACACGCAAAGGCTCGCCTTCTCCCCCGCGGGGAAGATCATGGGTACCCACTGCGCCGAGCTCAACGAGCCGAACGACCCGGATGGCTGGAAGGACAACTTCCTGTGCACCGATCAGGCCGAAGGCCTGGCTTTCAGCGCCACGGGGACCATCGCCGGCAAGCGGTGCACGCTCGTGGACGAGCCCAACGACTCCGCCCACGGCTGGGGTAATAACTACATCTGTGTGTCCACCAACAGCACGCTTCAATTCCAGTGGTCCAACTCAGGCCCCATCGCCAACAAGACCTGCGTCGCGTGGAATGAGCCCTTGGATTCCGCACACGGCTGGAGCGACAACTACCTCTGCTACTGAAGCAGGCAGCGCACGGGCACCAGGTCAGCGAGGTGCCCGTGCCGAGCGAGCTCTCGGCGGCCATCGGCTACCAGAGAGAGGCCTCGTTCAATAGGGCCTTCAAACGCACCACTTTCAAGGTCATGTGGAGGGTGCTACCATAGCGGTCAGGTGGGAAGGTGAACGCCCACCTGGGCGGAGGTGGGTCCGGAGAATCGGACGGCCAAGACGAATTCCTCGCGCCCATCCGCGGAGGAATGAACGTGGCCTTGAATGCAATTGTGGAGCGGTTCACGCAGCGCAGTCCCGTCACGGTGATGGTGCGCCGCACGCTTGAGCACGCCCTGAGTTCGCAATGGATTGATGAGGTGTTTGAAGCACAGCGCGCCGAGCCCCAGGTGGTGCGAGCGCTGGTGCAAGGGAGCGCGGAGAGATTGTTGCCCGTGGTACGGCCCATGAAGAAACAAGGGCCGTGGGCGGCGGGCTACCAGGTGCGAGTCTTGGATGGCAATCACCTGCCGGCCAGCGAGAAGAGGCTCGAGCCGCTGAGAAACTTCCGAGGAGCAGCACTGCCCGGACAGTCCTTGGCGGTGTATGCGCCGGAGCTGGGGTTGGTGGTGGATGTGCTGCCCGCGGAGGATGCGCATGCACAGGAGAGGGCGTTGATGGGGCCGGTGCTGGAGCGAGTGAGGGAGGGGGAACTGTGGCTGGCGGACAGGAACTTCAGCACGAGCGGGATTTTGCGAGCGATGGAGGAGAAGAAAGCGGCCTTCATCATTCGAGAGCATGGAGTGTCGCCCAATCCGAGCGCGCTGGGAGAGAAGCAAGAAGTGGGACGAGGGCAGACGGGGAGGGTGTACGAGCAGGCGGTGAGGGTGGAGGGAGAGAGACCGCTGGAGCTGAGACGAATTGAAGTGCATTTGGATGAGCCAACGGAGGATGGGGAGACAGTCATCCGACTGCTCACGAATGTGCCGGCGGAGAAGAAGAGCGCCCTGGAGGTGGCGGAGTTGTACAGGAAGCGCTGGACGATAGAGGGGATGTTTGGAGAGTTGGAGGCCGTACTGGAAAGCGAGGTGAGGAGGCTGGGCAAGCCGCGAGCGGCACTGCTGGCCTTTGGGGTGGCGGTGCTGGCCTACAATGCGTTGTCAGTGGTGAAGTCAGCAGTGGAAGCCAGCCATGACTTGGAGGCAAGCAACATGCAAGTGTCCACCTACTACATCGCCGCCGAGGTGAAGTTCACCTACGGAGGGATGATGGTGATGGTGGAGCCAGAGGAGTGGGCCGAGCAGGAAGTGCAATCCGCCGAGCAACTGAGTGCGGACCTGTTGGAAATGGCGAAGAAGGTGAAGCCGGCGACGTTGCGCAAACATCCCCGGGCAGCCAAGAAGAAGGTGAAGAAGGGCTACGCTCCGGGGGAGGCAGTGCGCAAACACGTGGCGACAGCGCGTGTGCTCAAAGGAGAGAAGCTCTCCTGAGCTGGGAAGAAACCGAGACACCCAAGAGACCAGACAACCCCAAGAGCGTCCAGTGATGGGCGCTCCATTGAATGGCTATGTCCTGATAGAGTACGAAGTCGCCTTGGCTCGCCATTCCTTCCCTGGTTGACCTTCTAGAAGAAACACCTGCCATCGACCTTGAAAGGGGTGGTTCTGAAGCCCCCTCGTACGCGACAGGCTACATCCGCGGCTACATGCTCCGACGACACAAGAACCTGCGAAAAACCGGGCCCGCCGCCTTTTCAGCGCATGGGCCCGGTCTACCCTTCCCTCTCCTACAATTGGAACCCCTGTACTTGAACCGGGGTGAGGCTCAGGCCGTCCATGATGCCGTTGCCGAGTTGACCGGTGTTGTTGAGACCCCAAGCCCAGATGGTGCCATCTGCCTTGAGCGCTAGCGAGTGATAACCACCTGCGGAGATGGCTACGACCCCCGAGAGGCCCTGTACCTGAACCGGAGTAGTGCGGTTGGTTCTGGTAACGTCGCCGAGTTGACCGAATCTGTTGTCGCCCCAAGTCCAGACGGTGCCATCTGCCTTGAGCACTAGCGAGTGGTGACCACCCGCAGCGATGGCCGCAACCCCAGAGAGACCCTGGATCTGAACTGGCGTGGAGCGGTTTGTTTTGGTCCCGTCGCCGAGCTGGCCAGATGTGTTGTGGCCCCAAGCCCAGAGGGTGCCATCCGTCTTGAGCGCCACCGCATGAGCGCCACCTGCTACCACGGCCGCAACCCCAGAGAGGCCCTGTATCTGAGTTGGCACGCGGCGATCGGTTGTGGTCCCGTCGCCAAGCTGGCCGTAGACATTGCCGCCCCAAGCCCAGACGGTGCCATCCATTTTCAACGCCATCGTATGCAGGCCACCCACGGCAATGGCTGCAACCCCAGAGAAGTTCTGCACCTGGATTGGTGTGTAGCGACTGATGCTGGTTCCGTCGCCGAGCCGACCGGAGCCATTGTACCCCCAAGCCCAGACGGTGCCATCTGTCTTGAGCGCTAGCGAGTGCGCATCACTTGCGGCGATGGCTACAACCTCAGAGAGGCCCTGCGCCTGAATTGGCGTATGGCGGCTGATATTGGTTCCGTCGCCGAGCCGACCGTCTGCGTTTTGGCCCCAAGCCCAGACGGTGCCATCTGTTTTCAATGCCATCGTATGCGAGCCACCTGCGGCGATAGCGGCAACCCCAGAGAGGTTCTGCACCTGAACTGGGGCGCTGCGATGGATGTCAGTACCATCACCAAGCTGGCCGCTATTGTTGTTACCCCAAGCCCAAGCGGTGCCATCTACCTTCAACGCCACCGTATACTGGTAGCCTCCATGAAAGATGCGCCCAGTGCCTGCCACTGGATTTCCGAGGATGCCACTCCATTGACTGTCGGTGCGTACAGGCGACGCGGTGCCTATCGAGGTGCTACCCGCCTCTACCGGGGCAGGACCACACGCAAAACCAAAAGACAACAGCACGACCAATATGTGCAGTTTTCCCCAGCACACCTTCTGCATGCTTCCTCCTTGTGTAAATAAAAGCCGAGAGAGTGTCAAAGAACTTGAGCCGCACGACTCGGCACGACACGCCAGGGGAGCCACCTCCAACTCCACTGGCTCGGCACATTCCTCGGCGAAGCGCCCCTCCCCCGCTGCTATGTTCTCGTTTCCCCTCCTGCTCCTACGCTTCGTCCAATCGATCTTCTTCAAGCGTGAGGACCAGGAGACCTGGGGCCCGACGACGACGAGCACGCACGAGGACTGAGGATGTCCTCCCCTGGAAACACAGAAGGGAGAAGGGACCCGGCGGGTGCCCCTCTCCCTTCTTTCACTTCAGCGAAGCTTCGAGGTCAGTCGACCACGCACTCGAACTCGTCACTGCCGTCATACTCGTCGTTGGCCGGGTAGCAGCCGGCTTGGGCCCACGCGCTGGCGGGCTTCGAGGAGACGGGCACCTGGCGGATGCTGGTCGTGTTGGGCCAGAACTTCTGGCAGTACGAGAGGCCGCCGATGTTGCAGCCGGACGTACAGTCCGAGTCCGGCGTCCAGGCCCCACCCGTCGACTGGTGGCTGTTCACCTTGCCGCACCAGCGCGAGAAGCGGCCGACCACCCGGGGCGCGCCCAGGCACTCGAACTCGTCACTGCCGTCATACTCGTCGTTGGCCGGGTAGCAGCCGGCTTGGGCCCACGCGCTGGCGGGCTTCGAGGAGACAGGCACCTGCCGGATGGCCACCGAGCCAGGCCAGAACTTCTGACAGTACGCGAGGCCACCGATGTTGCAGCCGGACGTACAGTCCGAGTCCGGCGTCCAGGCCCCACTCGGGGCCGTGTGGCTGTTCACCTTGCCGCACCAGCGCGAGAAGCGGCCGAGCACCGTGGTCGCACCGCTGCCACAGTCTACCGGGCAGTTCACGCTGTTCTCGCTGGCGGTGTTGCAGTAGCCGTCGCCGCACAACGAGGCCAGGCCCGCGGTGTTCGCCTCCAGCTCCATTTCTTCCTGCGACACCGCACCGCAGCCTGCGAGCACTCCGAGAGACAGCCCAGCGAGCAATACAACCAGACGATTCTTCACGCACAGCTCCTGCGTCGGGGAGGGAATGGTTCACCTGGGTAACATAGCCCTTCACTCAAAGTAAACGTGCTTCCCCCATCAAGCGGCTTGAGCATCTCTGTCCAAGCCCCTTGATGCTGCGCTGCCGCTGACAGCAGATGGCATCGCGGCGGCAGCGGATGTGTTGGAGGCAGTGGCACAGGCGGCGCGCGCGCCATGGGGGCACGCGACATCGTTCAGGGACTCTAGGCGGAATGGGGGCCCTGTTTGAGGGATCGGGCTGGTGCAACGGGGTTGAAAAGGGCCGCTGGAGGGTGACGCGCGGGCTGTACGCCGGGCCGGAGCAGAGTCCGTGCCGCCCCTTCGACCCAAGCGGCCCAGCCAGGCGGCAGGCCGCGGGGGCGTGGGCTTGCAGGTCACTGTGGGTGCTTGGGGCGCAACACCACGCGCTCTGGGCTGGCCCCTGCGCTGGGGTCAACCCAGCAGGCCGCCAGGGCGATGCCAAGTGCTCCACAATGGCGCGCACCCCACCGGGCCCCGCCAGGACGGCATCGACACACTGCTAGGGGTCCTCCACCCTTGATTGAGCGCGTGACCGTCACGCTACAGATCCACCCCCTCAAAGACATGGAACTGCCAGTCGCTCGGTTCATCCGTAGCCAGGATGGTCGGCGCTACGTAGACGTGGAGCATCCTCCCGGCCAGTACATGAGACTGCCGCTTGAGTGGACGGACCGTTCCCCCCCTCGTTCCTCCGAGCGTTGGTGGCCGAGAGGTCCGACTCTCGGTCCCTGCGCTGCTGAAGCTTGCCCAGGCCGTGCAGGCGACGCTTGAGCAGAGACGTGGCTCGCCAGCCGTGCCCACTCCTGCGGCCAAGCATACGTTGAGACCTGCACGGAGCCCTTCGCTCAGAAAGCGACGAGCAGAGAAACGATGAACTCGGTTCCTTCCTGGCCGCTGCCTCAAGCGCCACGCTCGCCTCCTCCTCACCTGCTTGAGGGACCAGAAATGGCCGCAGTTGCGCGCCTGGAGCGAAGAGGCCGTGGAACCTCGTGAGGTTTGTCCGAGGCGGAGGCACCAGGGACGCCACACGCCGTAGCAACCGGCAACAGGTAGCTCATGATCTCGTGCAGCGTGATCGTCCAACTCCAGTCGCGGTTCATGCGCGGGGTCTACGCGGAGGCGCTCCCTGTATGCCAGCGCCCTGGCCGTGGACCAGATGGGCGGGCGTCTGGAGCTGGAGCGCGAGGGGCCGGGCCGCGGCACCACCGCCGTGCTCGTGCTTCCGCTCCCCTCTGGGGGAGGGAGCTGCGTCGAGCGCGGAGGGGTGATTGCGGAGGAGCCCGAGGGCGCCCTCCTCGAGCCATCCTATGGCCTTGCCACCAACGTCGGAATCGATGCGAAGCTCCGCGGATCATGCGCGACGACGATGGTCATCTCCGGATGTCGCGCCGATATCGCGGCCATATGCGCGAGGTTCTCACGAAGTTGCTTGAACTCCGAGACGAGCCGGCCCTTCAACCCGGTGCGGTAGCGCACGTTGGTGCCGCCGCCCTGGGACACGTAGCGCGGATCCACGCTGTTGGGCTCCGTCTTCGGACCCAGGCGCTGCGCGTGGCGGCGTCTTCGCGGGAGTCCGGTTGTTCTGACGGGCGCGGGCGTCACCGCCCGACGGAGCGCGGGGTCATGCCCCTCGTTCAACCCGTGGCCAGAATCCGTCGGAAGTTGTCGTTTCGGCCACTCGCGGGGAGAGCTGACCCGGGCTTGCTCACAAGCATCCCGCGCTTGGTGAAGCCAGACACCCCATCGGGCACGGCTATGTCATGTGTTGGTGGCCGGGTCATACAGCTCGGCCGAGGAGAGCGTGGTACTCGCCGAGGAGCCGCCCGCCACCAGCACCTCACTCGTGGGCAGCAGGACGGCGGTGTGCCACATGCGAGCCGAGCCCATCATCTCCGTGCTCTCCCAGGCGCCCGTCGCCGGGTCGTACAGCTCCGCCGTGGCGAGAGGAGAGCCCGAGCCAAGGGAGCCGCCCGTCACCAGCACCTTGCCCGTGGGCAGCAGGACGGCGGCATGGAATTGACGCGCCGAGGCCATGCTGCCCGTGGACGACCAGGTGCCCGTCGCCGGGTCGTACAGCTCCGCCGTCGCGTTGTTCCCGCCCGTCACCAGCACCTTGCCCGTGGGCAGCAGGACGGCGGCATGGAAGTGACGCGCCGAGGCCATGCTGCCCGTGGACGACCAGGTGTTCGTCTCCGGGTCGTACACCGACACCAACGCCCGGGCCATCCCCCCACTCCCATCGAAGTTGAAACCGCCCGTCACCAGCACCTTGCCCGAAGGCAGCACACTGGACGTATGTCCGTACCGGGCCAAGGGCATGCTCGCCGCGGCGGACCAGGTGCCGGCGGTCGGATCGTACAGCTCCGCCGAGGAGGTCATGCCCATGCCGCCGATTCCCCCCGTGACCAGCACCTTGCCCGAAGGCAGCAGGCTGGCCATATGGAGATACCGGAGCGCGCCCATGCCTCCCGTGGACGACCAGGTGCCCGTCGCCGGGTCGTACAGCTCCGCCGTGTTGTGAACGATGGCGCCGGAGGTCCCACCCGCCACCAACACCTTGCCCGAAGACAGCAAGACGGCGGTGTGTCCGGCACGGGCAACGGTCATGGCGCCCGTGGACGACCACGTCCCCGTGGCCGGGTCGTACAGCTCCGCCGTGGCCAGGAAACTGGTGCGATCGTATCCGCCCGCCACCAGCACCTTGCCCGAGGGCAGCACTACCGCCGTGTGCCCCTCCCGGGCCACGGCCATGCTCCCGGCCGATCGCCACTGCGCCTGGCCGAGCTCGACGCGGGTCGGCTGCGCACCCGTCCCTCCGTCTCCCTGCGCACAGCAGAAGTCCGTCGGCTCCGGGTCGAGGTCGATGCAGCCCGCTACGCAGCCGCACAGCACCGCCACGATGAACACGGAGGTCGATGCGGCCTTCATGGCCACCTCCCGAACACGAAGGCCGGGGTTCCATCCGCCCCCTCGACGCCAGGCTGAAATCCAATGTCCGCCACATCCGGCCCCGGCTCGCGCCGCGGACGGTTGATGAGAGAGGTCCGCACCTCCGCGGATGGCTCCGCACTCGCGGACAGCGGCAGATGGATGGTCATGAGGAGCTCCAGATGGGAAGTGCCGAGAGCCGGCTACGTCTGTTCGAGGACCGGTACGCCAAGCATAGCACTGTAGCCCCGGTCCCTTCGAGCCATTGATGATGTGAATGATTCCATGACTCCGTGACTCTTTTTGGCTTTCTCTTTACCTTGAAAACCCGTTGAAGAAGCTCGAACCGCTTCGTCATACAGACGAGGTCATTCGTGGCGAACGGTGCATACGACGGACCGAGCAGGTGGCCCGAAGTCCTGCATGGCGTGGTGGGCCTGGGCATGGTGCCGGCACCACCCGCAGCAGCTTCAGCACCTTCATCCACCGTGTATTCAAAGAGTGGATGACGGTAGACCCTCACCCCAGCCCTCTCCCAGAGGGAGAGGGGGCATACACGGGTTCAACTCGCGATCCTCGATACCCTCACAGCCAGGCGCGAGCGGCCCGGCCGCCCTCTCGTCCCTGCGCGAATCCCGTCTCGTAGGCGAGGGCTTCGGCCGTCGCTGGCGCGAGCGCGTCCGACATCTCGCCCTCCAGGTTGCTGACGCTGCCCACCGACAACTCGACACCCAGCATGTCCGAGACGCGAGCGCCGCGAGCCGGTCACCGAAGACGCTGCGCGCGTGCGCAGGCACCTCCCCGCGTGTCACCACTCCGCAGTCAGGGCACTGCAGTGCATGGCAGCGGTGCTCGGTGACATTTGAACCTGTCCAGGTGGGGTACGGCGGTTGAGAGGGATTGCATCAGGGGAAGGGAGGCGCGGGCGGCGGCGGCACTTCGGCCGAAGGCGGTCCGGGCTCCCGGGGAGCGGGCCCGGTGGGCTGGTAGGCCTGGAGGAGGATCTGGAGCGCCTCGCCCCAACCCTCAAGCAGAACGACTGTCTGGCGGTAGGCGAGCACCACGTCCGCCGCCTCCATGTCCTCGCTCAAGTGGTCCACCGGGAGGTCCGGCTTGGGAGGAATCTCCCTCGCGGGTGGGGGCGCCGGGCAGACGGGCACCTCCACCTTCTCCGCGGTGACGAGCGTCACCGTGCGCACGGGCAGACACCCGGCGAGCGGGAGCAGAGCCAGCAGCCAAAGCCTTTTCATTGGGGCTTCCCCCGGCGTGCCTGGATTTCCTGCTGCACCGCCCACTTGAAGGCCTTGTCGCACTCGCGCGGCACCTGCTGCCGCGTCATCTCCATTACCTTCTTCCGGGCAGCGTCCAGCAGCGCGCTGGCGGTGGTCTCCGCATCGGCGAGGCGGGCCTGGGAGGCGTCGTAGTCCTGCTTGAGCTTCTGGACGGCCTCGTTCTGCTCGGCGATGAGCTGGGACTGCGTCCGGTTCACCTCCAGCGCCTGGGCGAGCTGCTGTTCGAGGGTGCTCACCTGCCCCTGGGTGGCGCGCAGCCGCTGCGTCTGTACACCCACGCCGCCGGACAGGCCGAGCACCGTCAGCCCGACCCACGTCCACCTGTTCGTCACCAGGTACACGAGGAGCGTAATCACTTCACACTCCGGAGCGCCGATCCATCCCCAAACACCCGCGGGGCGCGCTGGCAGTGGGAATCCCGGTCCGCCTTGCCGTTGTAGCCACCGTTGATGCGGCGGGGCGAGAAGCCCCCCATCCCGGGTGTGGATCCCTTCATCATGATGATGCCCTCTTTCCTCCAGCGCTCCCCTTCAGTGACAACCCATGCTGGCAGCCGCGCGGATGATGCGGTTGCCTGTGAGCGCTGTGCCCATAGGACGTAGGAAGGGTTCTGGCCGTGACAGCGGAGGGGCGATGGGGACTCCCTGAGCCTGCCTCCACTCCTGACGCAGGCCAACACGTCCACCGCCCATGTCCTGCGCAGCAGCCCCGCGAAAAGTCTACTGGCGGCCCACACTACCTTTCCCGTCAGACCTTCCTGTAGAATGCGAGCGGTCAGGCAGGAAGGCCCGCGGGAGGAGCGGAGATGGCGAGGGGAAAGCGTCCAGCCACTTACGAGGACATCGAGGCGTTACCACCTGGGTGGGTGGGGGAGATCATCGACGACGAGCTGTGGGCATTCCCACGGCCGGCGTCGTGGCACGGGTGGGTGGCTTCGGTGCTCGGGGGAATGCTGGGGAGTGCCTTCAGCTTCGGGAGGGCAGGGCCTGGAGGCTGGTGGATTCTGGACGAGCCGGAGTTGCACCTGGGCCGGCAGGTGTTGGTGCCGGATCTGGCGGGCTGGCGTCGGGAGCGAGTACCTGGGTTGCTCGAACGAGAGGTGCCCTATTTCGATCTGGCGCCCGATTGGGTCTGCGAGGTGTTGTCGCCCTCGACGGCTGCGTTGGACCGCGGGCGCAAGTTGCCGCTCTACCATCGGGAAGGCGTGAGCCACGCGTGGTTGGTGGACCCGCGGGCGCACACGTTGGAGGTCTACCGTCGGGGAGCACGCGGCTGGCGGCTCGCCCGGTACGGAGGCGGGGACGTGGTCCGCGCCGAGCCGTTCGACGCCGAGCCGCTCGAGCTCGGGAGGCTCTGGGCTCCCGGCTCGATGCAGGCTCCCGAACCCTGAGTCCTCGGGGGCAGAACGCGGCGGCAGCGCCATGTATCGCGCCGCCGCCGGAGGAGGCACTCAGTAGCTACTTGCCCGCTGTCTCCCGCGACGGGGGAGTGATAGTGCATGCTCGGCCCGTGCAAGGGACTCGGAATACCTGTCAGCGTCCCGGAGCTTCGTCGCCTCGTCGAAGGCGGCCCGTACCTCCAGCAGCACGGAGCCATCCGGCCGGCGGATGAGGTTCTGCATCTTGTCGTTGCGCTTGAACACCGCGGCGGCATGATACCACTGGCCCGGCGCAACCGAGCGAGAAGTCCCCGGTGGTGACATCGACGGGGGTGGACGTGTTCATGACCACCTTCCCGGTGCTCCCGAGGTTTACCGCGTAGCCGAGACGGCCGGCCACCCACGTAGAGGTCGGGCAGAACCGCCGTACAGCCCAGCACGACCACCCGATCAGCGAACCCCAGGGTCATGTCTCCCCTGTAATCTTTGGTTGTGCTCCTGGCACGCGGGAGCCATGGCCAGGAGGTTCCACATGCCGCGCTCGGCGGTCCTGCTGCTGTTCGTGTTCCTCTCAGGGTGCAGCGCCTCAACGAAGGTCGTCGTCCGCTTGGACATGGGCCAGGGCGAGCCCATCATCCACACTCCGCGCCGAGACGTGGAGCCGGTGGCGGTTGGCGAAAAGGAGTTCAAGAAGGCTGTCGCACGACAGGCTCCCTCTGTGCCTCCAATGGAACGGCCCCTGGAGCACGCCCGGCAGCTGTTCGGAGTGCCCGAGCGAAGCGGCTGGTTCCGGTACGAAGGCAGGAGCCAGCGCCTCATGGCCTCGGAGCCGGGGAGCACCAGGAACCTGCGCTTGTTGCCCGAGGACGAGGAGCTCAAGCGCCGCTACCTGCTGTGGTGTGAGCAGGGGTGGGGAGGCGGAGACTGCCTGCGCCTGCTGGTGGACAAGCCCTTCCTGGATGGGGATGCCAGGTACGCACTGGCCATGGCGATTGCTCACAGCAAGGTGCTGGGGGCCATGAAGGAGGAACTCGCCCGGATGGTAAATCCCCAGGCGGTGGTGGCGACCGTGGTGGGCGGCCTGACCATGTATGCACTCTTGCTCGCACTGCCCGAGCCGGTGAGCAAGGGCGTGGCCGCGCTGCTGACACTTGGGGCCATGGCGTATCTGGGCTGGGACACCGTGTGGCGCCTCATTGATGGATGGCTGGTGCTGATGAAGGAGGTGGATGAAGCCACCACCTTCGACGAGCTCCATGCGGCAGGAGAGCAGTTCGGGAATGTGATGGGGGAGAAGGTGGCCCGAGCGTTCGTCATGCTGGCGACGGTGGCGATGGGGAACACGGCGGCTGGCATGGCGGCGAAGCTGCCGACGCTGCCTGGAGCCGGGCAGGCAGCGGTGATGGCCGAGACGCAGCTGAACATCCGCTTCACGGCCCCAACTCTGGCTCAGGTGGAGTCGATCGCCCTCAGCGCCGAGGGCGTCACCATCGTGCTGGCCCCCACTGCCGTAGCCATGGCCGCGCGGGAGAGCGGAGGCAGCAATGCTGGCGCGCAGGTTCAGCCGCCCCTCTCCGGTGGCCCGGGTCAATGGGTCCAGACGGACGAGTCCATGTCCGAGAACTCCCGGAATTATCAAGCCCAGGTGACGGGGGCTCCCAAGGGCTATGCCTACCGCATGAAATGGGGTAACGAGGAGGTGGACTTCGATGGCTTCGACCAGGGGGTTCTCCTCGAGGCCAAGGGCCCCGGCTACGCGCAGTGGATCGACAAGCAGCTGAACTTTCTCAAGATATTCAAGGGCGGCCCCAAGCTGCTTGAGCAGGCGAAGCGCCAGTTCGAAGTCGCCAATGGAACGCCCATCCGGTGGACCGTCGCTGAGGAAAAGCTCGCGGGTGCACTCAGGAAGCTGTTCAAGGCCAACGGCCTCGAAGACATCGAGGTCGTTCATATACCCCCCACCCCCTCGACCCCGTAAGGGATAGCCGTCCGATGATGGAAACGTATTATTCTGGTTCCTACTGGCTCGCCCGGCCTGAATCCGCCGAGGCTTGCGCACGACGCGCGGAGCGTTTCTTCCACCTGCTAGGGCACTACGACCCGGCGTGGACCTGCTGGTACGAGACAGCGGATTCCTTCGAGGAGGCGCGCAAACTCCAGTTCACCCCAAACGCCGCGAGCTTCCAGAAGCTGTTCGCACAGGAGGAGAATCATTTTGGTGACCGCTTCTCCTTCTACTTGTGGACGGGCGATGGCCAGGAGGAAACGTCCAGCGTCAACGGCAGCTGCGGTTCATCCTCTCTCCAGCTTCCATCTACCTGCGTGGTCCAACCCTACGCTGAAGGTCTCATCGCGGACCGGGTGCTGACCGCGCCCGTCATGACCAAGGTATTGCACGCCATGGCCCTGACCTGGGACCCGGAGTGGGGAGTGGCTACGTCCGAGACGCACAGGGACAGCGTGACAGAGAAAGCGAAGCCGGGCACCTTCGTAGGCTGGGTGATGTACTTCTCGCGGCTGCGAGGCAAGGTGCCCCCACTGCCTGCCCCTGTGCGCATCGAGCCTGTGGAGGACAAGGGCACCCTCGTCATCCTCACTCCCGAACGGTTCACCGCTTCCAACCCGGAGCACGTCACGCTGGCCGCTCGCGTCCACGAGTTGCTGGACCGGGCCGGGCTGATGCGGCCGTTGCAGCCCTGGCCGGCAGGTTGACTGCATTCCAAAGTCAGGACGGTGTCCTACGAGCCGACTTCTCGCCTTCAGGAGCGGCCCGTTCGAGCCCGCTGCATCCGTCAGTGCCTTGGATGTGCCGGGGCGAGGCACCCTGCACAGAAGCCTCACAGCCGGAAGACGAGAACGTCCTGCTCCGCGGGGCTCATCCACACGATGGCGTCGAGGCTGGGAAAGTAGATCGCCCGGCGCCGTGCGATGCCGCTCCGCAGTGCGGGCGCGGCGTTGGCGAAGGTCTTCGGCCGCAGCGTCGCGGGCGTGGTCTTGAGGTCGAGCTCCAGCCAGGCCATGCCGCTGTTGAGCATCGTGTACACCCAATAGACGCCCTCGGTCGGCACGTAGACCATGCCGTGGCCGTCGGTGGCGTGAGCGGTGTCGGGGAACGAGGCGAGCGACAGGCCACCTTCGTAGTTCCACGTCGAGCCCGACGAAAGCACGGTGTGGGTGGCCACATCGTAGCGCTGCCAGCGGCCGGGTGAGGCGTAGGTCCCGGCGCTGTTCGGTGGCACGAAGATCGTCACGATGTCGCCTTCCTGCGTGTAGGCGGCACCGCTCCAGTCCCAGTTGCCCCAGGTCGCGCGCGGGGCGAGCCAGGTGTCGGTGCGCAGATCGTAATCGGCTGCAAAGGGGCCGCCGGAGCCGCAGGAGCCGATCACCAGCTTCGACTCGTGGTCGAGCACCGCGATCACCTCCTCCGTGAAGGCGTAGACGTCACCGTCGGCGCGCGGATGCGTCTTGAGCGTCCACTTGTGGCTCGCGAGTGAGTACCGCCACAGCCGGCGGCAGGCGACAATCAGCTCGTTGCTCTCGGGCACGTAGATGAAGCCGTCGTACACGTGCCGCGCCGTGGGGTTGCCCATGGGGTTGCTCGTGGTGCGGTCCCAGAAGATCTCGTCGTAGTACCAGTGGTCGCGCTGCGCCCAGGTCCCTGCGTCGACTTCGGCGTCGTAGGCCGCGCGCGACTCGGGGCAGCCCGCGAAGGTGCCTGACTCGCGGTACGCCTGGCTCCAGAGACGGGTGTCGCTCGGCATGTGCTCGATCGACCAGCGCATCGAGTCGAGCTCGAAGCGGTAGATGCCGTTGTTGCTCGAGTCGCCGTGACCACCGCCGTGACGCCACAGCCGGCGGCCGGCGAGGTCGAAGGCCGGCGCGTTCCACGCTTCGGTGACGCCGCCCCAGCCCATGCTGCCGTAGTCCCTCCACCCAGGAATGGCGGCCTGTACCTGCGCACCAAGGTCTTCGAGTTTCGTGCCCGCGACGCGCACCCACCGGCCGTGCGGCACCAGCGCCCAGCTCGATTCGTTCACTCGGCCGTCGCTGTCGCGCCCGGGCGTCCACACATCGTTGACGAACGTGCCGGCCTGGGTGCCGTGACCCCAGCCAGGGGAGTCGCCGGCATCGCGCACGCCTGCATCGAAGGGCTGACCGGCGTCGCGTGGGCCCGCATCGACGCCACCCTCTTCACCTGCGTCGAGCGCTTCGCCCGCATCGCTGACGACAGGGCCCGCGTCGCTGGAAGTCCCCGCATCGAACGACGTGACGGAACTCACACACCCCGAAAGAGCCAACAGCACGATCAGCCATCGTGACATGGCGAGCAGTGTAGAGGATTCAGCGGCTGACGAGTAAGAGGCCAGGTATGCGGGTGCTATGCTCGCACAGCCCGTTCCCCCAACGCAGAGCAGACAATGGCCTCCCTCCCTGCTTACTTAACCTTGACGCAGTAGTGTTAGAAGATCAACCACTCGAACGGCCAGAGAAAAGCCGACGATATCAACGAAAATGACGATGAATACTTTAACGAGGTTGTTGCCGCTCCTGATGCTTGTTTCGTGCGGCCGAGTCGAACCGGAATTCGCTCCGCGCCCCGACGACGTGGGAGCCCGCACCCAAGCTCTCAATGGAGCGACTGAACTGTGGACGGAGAGCAGCCTCTCTACTGGAGACCTGGCAAACGTCAGCAGTTGTATCGTCGCGGGCCGTCTGTGGGCCCACAACAGTGCGGAGTGGAATGGCAACAGGGCTCGCATCTTCGAGCGAACCGTTACCCTGGAAGCGAACCAGAGCATCCTCATCGAAGGGCACCTCAATCTCGTGTCTGCCGCGCACGCGGCAATTGGCGTGACCGCGCGGCTCGTCGTCAATGGCCCGCACGGCGAGGATTTCGCTACTTTCTTCGGCGAGAACCACATGGGCAAGCTGAAGGGAACCATGGAGGTCTGCAACGACCTGTCCGATGAGCCGAACAGCACGCTGGAGCTGCACGGAGCGAAGGTCTATATGGCACCATCGGCGGGGACCTATACGATCACCCTCGCGGCCGTCGCGTACCAATCGAACGCTCCCGAGTGGACCGGCGCCTGTCCCAACGGGCAAGCGAAGACCGTGCCATGCAAGCACGGCTCGAGTTGCACCCTCACCAACGAAAACGCCTACTTGGCTGTGGCGACGGGCTCTGCCACGAGCTTCCTGCGTGTCAACACCCTCAATGCAGTGCCCACGCAGTGGTTGGCCACCGGGTCTGAGATCTACGCTCCAGGCAGCCTCAACACCTTCACACATGGCACGTACACGGTTCCTCCAAGCGTAACGGAAGCGGCCTTCTACTCCCAGTTAGCGATCGACTGCAACTCCGCCAATTGCACCACGGAGAGCGGCACGGCCGACGTGAGGACACGACTCTGTGTTGGTGACACGAGCTACTGCACCGCTTGGAATCCCTCCAGTGGCTACTATGAGCTCAACCAGAACAAGCACCACAAGATGTTCAACAACCGCGTCGATTGGACGAACAAGCTCTTGGCGCCGCTGACGCGCGCCGTCACGCCCGGCGAGCAACTCAGCGTCTTCTCTCAAATCGAGGTTGCCTTGACGGGAGAGCCTGCCCAGGCCAACCCATCCGCCAACGGCTATTACGCGTTCGCATATCCTACTTCCATTTGCACGCCTGAGACCGACCCGATATTCTGCGGTCGCTACGGCAAGGATTGTGGCTCGTATACCAATACCGACAATTGCGGCATCTCGCGCACTGCGAACTGCGGCACCTGCACTTCCCCGCAGACCTGCGGCGGCGGTCATACGTCCAACGTGTGCGCCTGCCCAGAGGAGACCGATGCGGCGTTCTGCGGTCGCTACGGCAAGAACTGCGGCTGGTATACCAATACCGACAATTGCGGCACCTCGCGCACTGCGAACTGCGGCACTTGCACCTCCCCTCAGATCTGCGGCAGCACCCCTCCCAGTGTGTGCTGTACGCCTGAAACCGATGCGGCATTCTGCGGCCGCTACGGCGTGACCTGCGGCTGGTATACCAATACCGACAATTGTGGCAATTCACGCACTGTGCTCTGCGGCGGCGGCAGCGCCACTGGGTACATCGATGGCGATGGCGATGGCTATGGCGCGGGTGCTTACGGCTGCTACACCGGAAACGTTGCTCAAAACAATGCTGACTGCTGTGATGGTGACAGCAGAGCCTATCCGGGCACAGCAGTTGGATATAGCAGCCCCAATGCTTGCGGTTCGTGGGACTACAATTGCAATGGGAACATCACAGTAACAAACCCAAGCAAGCATTACGCTTACAATACCGGAGGACTCGCCGCGTCATACAGTAGTAACGGTTCGACGTGCACGCGGGGCAACTATAGCGGGTTCTATCGCACTCCGGGTGTTTACGTTACGTCCGCGTCTTGCGGCACCAACGTGAAAGTCCAGCCCTGCTCGTGGTACTATTACTCAAGCACCAGCTGCACCACTTTGATTGGCTATCAACACTGCACAAACCGTCTGGTGGAATGCAATTAAGGGGCACCATCGAGCATTACCCATAAGGTGATAATGCCAGGAATCACCCTGGAGCGGCGCGAGGGGCGGCTGCTCCTTGAAGTGACGGCCCGCCCACCGTGACGGTGGAGCCGGCTCTCCCCGAGGGCACGACCGAGGTCACCCCTGAACGGAAAGCGGAGAGGGTGTCAGAGAATTCGAGTGACGCGACACGGCACGACGCACGGCGGAAAAGAGAAGAGCGGAAACCTGGCCGAGAAATCCCCTCGCATCCACCGTGCCGCCGCCTCTCGGAACGCCGCGACGAAGGCCCGGTACTGCTCACGCAACTCCTTCAATGCCTGGCGCGTCGAGGCATGCCCCAACGGCCGAGCACTCCGTTTGAGGTGCTCGGGCCGGGTATGCGGGTGCTGTGCCCTCACGGCCCCCACTCCCAGCACGGGCTTGTCCTGTGCGCGAGCCTCGGCTTCCACCCCCTCCACGAGTCCCCGCACCGCGCGCCGCCTCTGCTCCTCCCCCAGTCCTTCCCAGCACGGCAGTGGCGCCACCTCCAACTCCACTGGCTCGGCAATTTCCTCGGCGAATCTCCCCTCCCCCGCTGCCCACCCCTCGCTCCCCCTCTTGCTCCAGCGCCTCGTCCAGTTGAACCACTGGAACAGTCGCCTCGCCGGCCCCAGCAGCTGCGGCAGACACGTGAGTCCCGGCCACTCGGCACTCCTCTCCACCAGGCCTTCCTTCACCCCATGGGCCAGCACGTAGCGCAACCGGCCCACCAGTGCCTCGTCGTCCAGCACCGGCTCCGCTGAGTAGCGCCGCTCCCAGAAGCCTCCACTCCAGTCCACCAACCTCCCCACCTTCTTGGAGAGGTTGGCTCTCAGGTACTGCATGAAGCCAGCGAGCGCGGCACCCCGTGCCCACACCAGCAGGTGGAAGTGTGAGCTTGCCCATCCCCCTCCCCTCCGTACAATCCGCGAGGTCGATGCACCCCTCGGGCCAGCCGCAACTCCTCGGAAAGACTCGGAGGCCAGTGGGTTCACCCGTCCACGCCAGGTCTCGTTCTCGCTCGCGTCCCTCGTTTCGAGTCCTTTGACACCGTCTCGGGGGACGATTGCGAGTTTCAACGCTGGCACGCCAAGAAACCAAACTGGCTCGCGGCCTGCGCCAGTTGCTGGATTAGCGCCTCACGGAACGGTGAGCCGCCAGAAGGGTCCGCTCAGACCGCAGGACTGGAAGACGGCCTCGACCTCGGCCGCGGGCTTGCGGCGCCAGCCGGGCTGGAGCCGGTCCGAATACCAGGCACGGGCGAGCGCCCACCCCTGCTCCAGCGAGATGATGGCCCCGGGCTCCCGGCCTCGGGAGTCACACCAGCGGCGTACGTGCTCTTCCGACCGGAAGAGGAGGATCGTCGCTCACGTGAAACAGATGTCTTCCCACCAGCGCGCCGCGGGAACGGCGAAGTGGATGACGCCCTCGCTCCTCGTGAGGCGCTCCTGCTCCACCCTCACCGTGAGCGCGTCACCACAGTCCTCGCACCGCGTCTCCACCCGCGCGGTCACCTGGAGCATCGCGGCGATGCCCAGCGCGTCCCAGGCGCAGTTGGCCCACCAGCCTCCCAGCGGCGTCTCCACGCGGTAGCCCGTGGGCACGCCCGAGAAGGGCATCGCCATCCGGATGTCCGTGGAGCCCTCCTCGAGAACCAGCACGCGCTGGCTCCCGAGGCGGCGCAAGGAGTCCTTCACCGCCTCCGGCGACAGGCCCAGCCGTTGGGACAGGTCCCCCACTCCGGGCCGAGCCCCCGTGTCGATGAAATGGCCATACACCGCGAGCCGCACGCGGCCGTCCTGATCGAGCCTCTCCGTCACGGTGCCCCCTCGCTACATCTCGGCCACGGACTGCATCACCTTGTCGGCGAAGTCCTCGCGGATCCGCACCAGCGGGCCCCACCTCCGATGCAGGGTGCAGCGCGGCTCGGGTGGGAGCAGGTCGAATTCGATGGAGTCATCCTCGAAGTCGATGAACACCTGCTTCTTCTCGGCCGGGGGCTCCGGGGCCGGCTTCTCCGCGTCCCGCGCGGGCACCTGCGAGAGCACGGTGAGTTGGAGCACGGCGAGCAGCGTCTTCATCGGGCGACCTCCGCAGCGTGAAGCTCCCGCATCATGCCGCACCCCGGGTACGGGACCCAAGTCGCGGGGCCGCGCTCCGTGTAGCAGGTGACTCGGGTGGGCCCCCGTGGGCGCGGAGAGCACGAGGGGGGGCACCAGAACGTCACCGTGTCCCCCTCGCTGTCCTCCTGGGTACGCTTCTCGAGGAAGACGGACTTCACCTGGCTCCAACGCACGTTGAGCCACGCCCACCGGCCGGCGCCCGCCGGCAACGAGAGCTCGTTTCGAGTCCTTTGACACCGTCTCGGGACACCGTCTCGGGGAGCGCCAGGGCTCGCGGGCGCGGTGCGCGTGGCGGTTCCATGAACACTCAGGAAGAGCAACCCGCCTCGACGAGCGCCGCGAGTTTCGCGAGTGACATCCGCCAGCCCGTCTCGTTGTCGGCGGGCGACACGCCGCGCGGTAGCCCATCGTGCACGGCGAGGATCTCGGTGCCCCCGTCCACATCGGTGAGCGTGGTCGTGATCGTCATCTCACCCTGCATCGAGGGATCCGTCGTCTCGAACTCGACCACTTCGACCACCTGCTCGTCTGGCACGAGCTTCACGAAGCGACCGTGGTACGTGTCGGTGTGTGCGGTCGTCTTGCCGGTCTCCGTTGGAGCATCGTACGTGAGCGAGATCCGGAACGAGCCACCTTCGCGGGGATCGAACTCATGCACGTGGCTGGTCATGCCGGTGGGCACCTTCCACGTCGCGATCGTGCGCGCATCAATGAGCGCGCGATAGACGCGCGCACGGGGCGCGTTCACACGGCAGCTGATTCGGGTCGAGCTCATGCCCGGACCTTAGCAAGGTCTGCTGAAAGCCCAGCGATGTGTACAGCGAGACCGAAGCCGGGTTCTCTGGCAGCGCGTAGATGACCGCCGAGCGCGCCCCGGCCTCCCGCGGGCGTCTCAGGGCCTCCTGTGAGACGGCACGTGCGAGCCCGAGTCCACAAGGGGAACGCGCCAGCATGGGGGGCCTGCGCTAACGTGGGTGGCCATGAGCAACCCCTACACCTTCGGTGACAGCGAACGTGCCGAGAACCGCCTCTGGCAGCTCGCGGAACTCTACGCGCCGAGCTCACGTGCGTTCCTCGAGAGTGTCCGCGCTCTACTGGGGCGGGCCCCCTCCCTGGCGTGCGATCTCGGGTGTGGCCCCGGTTACACCACCCGGCTCGTCCACGAGGTGAGCGGGGCGGCGGAGACGCTCGGGCTCGACGCGTCGGAGCGGTTCCTCGGGCATGCGGCCGGCGGCGTGGGCGTGCGGTTCTCGGTCCACGACGTCACGCGCACGCCCTTCCCGTGTCCTCCCGCCGGGCTCATCTACGTGCGCTTCCTGTTGACCCACCTCACCGAGCGGCCGCGGGTGCTTCGCGACTGGACGGCGCAGCTCGCTCCGGGCGGTCTGCTCGCCCTCGAGGAACTCGACACGATGATCGGCTCGGTCCCGGCGCTGCGGCGCTACTACTCCATCGTCGAGGCGATGCAGCGCGCGCACGGGCAGGACCTGCACGTGGGCCGGGCGCTCCCCGCGCTCGCGCGGGAGGCCGGCGTGGAGGTCGTGCGCGACCAGGTGGCTCGCATGACCTTGCCGGGCCATCGCATGGCCATGCTCCATTACCTCAACATCCAGACCTGGCGCAGCGACGCCTTCGTGTCGAGCCACTACTCCGCCGTGCAGCTCGATGCCTTGGAGGCGGAGCTCCGCGAGCTCGCGGAGCGCCCCGACCCGGCCGTGTCCGTCGACTACCACATGCGGCAGATGGTGCTCGCAGCGAGGGCGTAGGTTCAGGAAGGGAGTGGAGCCGTTGATCGCCGCGCCGCGTGTGTTAAAAGTGGCGCACGGTCTGCAGCTCACCGAGGCGTCGCCGCCCCGCGAGGGGAGCTAAACCTGCACCTTCATGTCACACGGACTTGTCCCCGTGCCGAGTCGTAAGGGCGACCAGCGACATCCTTCTTGGAACGGCGCATACGAGGATAAGCCATGTCCCGACTCGCCCTCCCCTTCGAGGTCGCCGATCTCTCGGCGTTCGCTCGCTCGCTTCGTGACCAGCTCGAGCACAAGCCGAGCCATGTGGAGCTGCTCAACATGCTGTGCCGTGCGGCCGGCTTCCGGAACTACCAGCACTTCCGCGCCGACTCCGAGGCCAGGCAACGCCTGGTCGCAGCCCAGGAAGTAAAGCCCACCCCTAACCATCAGCTCGTCGAGAAGGTCGCTCGGCATTTCGACGCAGAGGGGCGCTTGCTGCGCTGGCCGGCCAAGACGCCCCACCTGGAACTCTGCCTGTGGGTGCTCTGGTCTCGCATCCCGAGCGGCAGTGTGCTCTCCGAACGCGAGATCAACGACCTGTTGAACCGCTGGCATGTGTTCGGCGATCACGCCGTGCTGCGCCGAGCGCTGTTCGAGGCTGGCCTCGTCGACCGGACACAGGACGGCCGCAAGTACCGGCGCATCGAGCAGAAGCCGCCCGTCGAACTCAGCGCGCTCCTGGTCCGTGTAACCACCGCCGCTGCCTAGCCGCGCCTCCCGTCAGCTTGGGGCCTGGCTGAGCCACCGGGCCAGGCTCCCAAGCCCCACGGCCGCCGTGAGATAGAGGAAGGGCAGCCACCCGGGGATGCCGAAGACGAGCACCTCGTGGTGAACCTTGGGTTGGCCGGGTTCACAGGGCTCCATTGTGCCGCGAACGAGGAAACGGACCCTGAGGCGACGTGCGTCCGACTGTTCGCGTTCCCCGAGACGGGGGGCGGGGAGCGCGTGACATCCCCGCCGCTGCAAGGTGGGCTTGCCCCGGTTACGTGGGGCAGGCTCAGCCTCGGAGGGCCCCTCAAACCCCGGCCCTCCCAAGGAGACAGACCCATGAAGACCCAGGCTCGCCGCAACCTCCTGCTCGCACTCGTCTTCCTGGCCGGCTGCGCCGCGTCACGGGTGCAGTGGGTTCCCCCCGCGCTCGCGCAGACGGACACGGGCATTCAGCGCTGGGACTCGTAGCAAGGCCCCGGGCGCCATCAGGCGCGACGGGGCTCTCGCTTCCCTACTTCGGGAATGCGCTCCAGCTACTCGTACGTCGGGCTGCACTTGTTGAAGGCCCAGACGCAGCTCGGGACCGTACGGCACCGCTCCTCCGTCTTGAGCGAGTTGCAGTAGCACTCCCAGGAGCTGCCGGTACAGATGATGGCGTTCGCCTCGGCCGAGGCAGGTTCGGCCACCTGCCCGGCCCGCGCCTCGCTCACCAAAGCCGGAGCCTCCTCGAGGGGCATTTCTTCCCCACCACATGCGGTCAGGCCCAGCAGGGCGGCAACAAGGATGAAGCGACGCATGAACGCCTCCGGTCGAAGGTTGGGCTCCATGAGCCACGGAGCCCGCATATGCTGCTTCGAGTCAATCCAGGAAATCAAGCAAAACACCTCGATCTCCCAGGAGGACACATCATGAGCGCAGCGGCTCCGGTGCAGCGCCGTCGACCTGCCACCGTGCTCCTGAAGGATGTGGAGGGTGCGACGGAGATGAGCTTCCACCTCGAACTGCCTGCTCACCTCTCATGTATTGAAACGTCACCACCGGCCGCCGCCACCCGGTCTCCACCATGAAACGCATAAGCGCCGCGCGGAGGCGTGTGCCACAGGTTGTACGGGAACGAAGGGCCAGGGGGATTCGGCACACGGGCCGCTTCCCCCGGGCTGCAGGCGTGACGCCGCGCCAGCTCCAGGATGAGGCTTGTTTCGCCGCGATTCATGCACCAGCGATGATTGGACTCGAACAAGGGCCTGAGCAGGAACTCCAGGCCTTTCAAGAGCGGCTTGTTCGTGTGGACCGTCCAGTCATGGTGGACATGCACATAGGGGCCGTGCTGCTCGAACTTCCAGACGCCGGTCCCCTCCAGGTCACCTGTCACTTGCAAGGTGAAGCCGTGCGGATACCGCGTCTCGGTCCGGTGGAAGGTGAGCTGGAGCGTGTAGGGCATCCACCCCTTCGTATGGAACTTGAAGCGCTTGCCCAGGCCGTACTCGCCCCCAGGCGCCAGCTCGACGTATTCCAGGTACACGGCTGGCCACCAGCGCGGCAGCTCGCGCCCGTTCTCCAGGAGCTCGTAGAGCTCCTGGACCGTGCTCTCGACCCGCCAGAGGGTGGTGAAGTGGTAGTTGCTCGTTTGCATGGCCGCTCGGTGTGAGTCCTCTGGCCACGAGCATGTCAGCAATGGGTGGCTTGTGGATGAAGCTTTGGTGACATGAGCCGGAGGGAGGGGCTCTGGCGCTCAGGAGCGCATCGCGACGGCGAGCTGCGCCCACTGGCGGAGCGTCTGGCTGACCGACCACGTGCCGCCCGCCTACCTGTCGGGCTGGCCCGGCCAGGGCAGGATCTCGACGTACCCTTCCGTTCCATGCACGCGGATGCGTTGCCCATCCTGGATCCGCCTGGTCGCCTGCTCCACTCCGACGACGGCCGGCAAGCCGTATTCCCGGGCGATCACCGCGCCATGGGTCATCAGTCCCCCCACCTCGGTCACCAGGCCCTTGATGGACACGAACAAGGGCGTCCAGCTGGGGTCCGTGAAGGAGGTGACCAGGATATCCCCCACTGCCAGATCAGCGTCGGCCATGTCCAAGAGGACGCGGGCTCGTCCCTCCACCACGCCCGAGGAGACCGGTAGACCGACGAGGGCTCCTGCGGGGAGATCGGCTCGTTTGTACGCACCTGCGACGATTTCACCATCGGACGTGATGACCCGCGGTGGCGTCAGCTTCCGGTATCGTTCGTGCTCGTCCTTTCGCCGGCTGACGATCTGGCCATCCAGCTGGTTCGTGCGCACCACTTCGCGAAGTTCCTGGAAGGTGAGATAGTAGATGTCTTCCTTTTCATGGATCACGTGGGCCCGCACGAGCCGATCGGCTTCCTTCAGCAAGGCCTGTCTATAGAGGAAGTAGCGATTGACGATGCCGTATTTCGGGTACTCACGGTAGCCGATGAAGTTCCGGAGCCGGCTGATCATCCGTTGCGCTTCTCCGGCTTTTTGCTCCCCATCCGGCAATTGCTTCAATCGCGCCAGGAGCTCCTGTTCCTTCTTCAAGGCCTCCTGCCGCCCCTGCTCGAACTTCCGGCTGCCGGCTCCGGGCTCGAAGGTCTTGATGTTGCTGAGGATCAAGGGGACGAGGGTCGTGGGTCTTTCGCGCCAACGCGTCCTCGTCACATCGATTTCCCCGACGCATCGCATGCCGAATTTGTCGAGATAAGCGGAGATGGCGTCGTGGGCTGCCTGTCCACCCTCCAACCGGGCCAGGCCCTCCAAGAAGCCCTCATCCTTGGCATTTCGCAGGTATTCGACCACCTCCGGGTGAGGCCGGATCGCGTCCGCGACGTCCAGCAGCGCCAGCCCCATTTCCGAGGTGATGTTGTTCGGCACGGATTGAGAGAGGGTGTCCGCGGCGTTCTTCTCGCCCAACCACGCCATCATCTTCTCGTTGATCCAAGACGAAGCGTTCATGCCGGCCATGAGCACGCTGAAGCTCCGCGGTTCGAGCAAGCTCTTCTTCAAGTGCTGAACGTCTTCCAGGATGAAATCCAGTAATTCCGTTCCGGATCTCGTTTGGATGTTCCGCTTCAGCTCTTCGATCGACGTCTGGCTGCGCGCGATCAAATCGGCGACGATCGCCGGATCGTCGTCGAGAGGCGGGGGGGAACCCGCAGGCGACATCCCTGGCTTGCCTTGAGCGGGACCCGGTGCTGGCGGATCCGCGGGCGACGGTTCGATGAAATCGCCCCGCTCGATGAGGGTCATGAGGGCATCCTTGATGAGCGGATCGGATCTGCCCAGGCCATTCAACACGACGCCCCGGCTCGCCGGTGAAGCCAGCTCCTTCGAGACATCGACGAACAACCTTCCACCCGCCGCATACATGGGGCGAGCGGCGGTCAACTGCCACAAGGACAGCCCCAAGGGCTTCATGGGGTCGGTCATCATTTGTTGATGGCCGACGGATACGAAGACGTGGTTGCCTCGATCACCCACCTCCGGGATGGGGTACAGGGTCGTGATGGGCCGGCTCTGGACGATGTAGAACGCGTCGTCGACCAGGCACCATTCGATGTCCTGGGGATGACCGAAGTGCCCTTCGATCCGCCTGCCCAGGCGCTCGAGCCGCACGATCTGCTCATCCGTCAGCACGGGGCTGTTCTGCCGCTCGGGCTCGATCGCCCGTTCCTGCGTACCGCCATCCGCCAAGGCCCAGGTCGCCAGCTTCTTGGTGGCGACCGTCTTCTCGGTGACCTGGCCGTTCCGCACCTTGTAGCCATCGGCGTTCACCAGGCCGGAGACCAAGGCCTCACCGAGGCCGAAGCCAGCCTCGATGGATGACACCTTCCGGTTCGATGTCACGGGCTCGGCCGTGAACAAGGTTCCGGCCGCCCGCGGGACGACCATCTTCTGCACCACCACCGCCATGTGGACCTTGCGGTGGTCGAAGCCATGTTGAATGCGGTAGGTGACCGCCCGCTCGGTGAAGAGCGACGCCCAGCACCGGCTGACGTGCGCCAGGATCGCCGGCTTCCCGATGACGTTCAGGTACGTGTCCTGCTGGCCCGCGAAGGAAGCCGTCGGCAAATCCTCCGCCGTCGCGCTGGACCGGACGGCATAGGCAGCTTGCTCGCCAAGCCTGGAAAGGAAGCCGGTGATCGCTTCCTGAACGTCTTCAGGGATGGCCATCCCTTCGATGATCGTGCGGATCTCCGCGCTGAGCTCCCGGATTCCATCCCGGTCTTCCGCCTTCAGACGCGACAACCGCTCGAGCCATTCGCCCATCGTCGGCGCTTCTCCCAGGAGCCGCTTGAAGGCTTCGGTCGAAACGCAAAAGCCATCCGGCACGCGGATCCCTTCCAGCCTGGAAAGCTCCCCCAGGCTCGCGCCTTTCCCCCCGACAACCATGATTCGGGTTCGGTCGACCTCCTGGAAACCCAGCACGTAGGCACGCATCCCTTCACCTCCCTCAGCGAAGGGCGCCACTATAGGCCTGAGTCGGGCAGTGAGTAGCGCGGAGCGCCTCGCCCCTGGCACCCGGGTTGGCTCGTCCTCACCCGTGGATGCGTCGCGCACATGGCAGTCCACCCCGCCCCGGGTCGCATCGTCCGAGGTCTGGCGCCCCCGGTACCTTGCGCCCTCCTATCCTCCTCACGGAACCTCCATGCACATCCAAAGAAGACATGCCCTGAGCCGGTGGCTGAAGGTCGGCCTCGTAGTCGCTCTCGCGGGCTGCTCCGATCCGGGCGATGGCGGCCGCCCGGGCGCCACCTACTCGGTCAAGGTACAGCGCACGGCCTTCGGGATTCCCCACGTGCTGGCGGAGGATTACGGCAGCCTCGGCTACGGCGTGGGCTACTCGTTCGCACAGGACAACCTCTGCTCACTCGCTGAGGAGATCGTCACCGCCACCGGGAAGCGGGCGCTCTACCTCGAGCCCAGCCAGGCCAACATCCTCAGTGACGTCTTCTACACCTGGCGCAACCGGCAGGAGGGCCTCACCGCCTTCCTGAATGCGCAGCCCGCGCAGGTGCGGGCCGCCATCCGTGGCTACGCCGCAGGCTATAGCCGCTACGTGCGTGACACGGGGCCCGCGAACGTCGACGCGCGCTGTGCCGGCGCCCCGTGGGTGCGAGAGATCTCCGAGCTGGACCTGGCGGCCGTCTATAACAAGGCCGCTACGCGGGGCGGCCTGTTCAACTTCATCAACGCCATCGTCAGCGCGCACCCTCCGACGGGTACAGGGGGGGGCGGCGTTGGGCCAACCCCCCGCATCTCGACGCTCGCTTCGAGTGCGACTCCGCTGATCGCTCTGGCACGCGTCAACCAGGAAGGGGACTTCACGGGTGGCAGCAACGCCTATGCCTTTGGCGCGGAGGCGAGCGAGAATGGTCGCGGCCTGCTGCTGGGCAACCCGCATGAGCCCTGGCAGGGCGTGCAGCGCTTCTACCAGTTCCACCTCACCCTGCCGGGCGAGCTGGACGTGATGGGAGCGGGCCAGCAGGGACAGCCCTTCGTCAACATCGGCTTCAACAAGGATGTGGCCTGGAGCCACACCGTCTCCTTCGCACGGCGATTCACCTTCTACCAGCTCCAGCTCGTCGAGGGGCAGCCGCTCAAGTACATCTATCGCAACGCCAGCGGCGAGACCAAGCAGCGCTCCATTGAGCGCCACGAGGTCACCGTGGCGCTGCCGAATGGCGGGAGCCACACCGGCGTCATCTACACCTCCCACCATGGGCCCATGGTGGAGCTGAGCTCGCTCTCCAACCAGCTACCTGCCTGGGGGACGAACAACATTGCCTTCTCCATCCGCGATGCGGCCGGGGAAAATCTGCGTGGCATCGAGCAGTGGTGGCGGATGAACCAGGCAACCAGCGTGGCGGACCTCGAGCAGAAGGTGAGGACCCTCATGGGGCTGTCATTCATCAACACCATCGCCGCCGACCGGGAGGGCAACGCGCTGTACGCGGACCTCTCCACCGTGCCTCACGTCACCCAGGAGAAGTTCACGGCCTGCATGGGCTCGAACCCCATCCGGCAGGCGCTCGCCAGCATGGGGCTGCCGGCGCTAGACGGCAGCACGGCCGCCTGCGAGTGGGGGAGCGACGCGGACTCGCCTCAGCAGGGCACCTTCGGTCCGGGCAACATGCCCGTACTGACCCGGCGCGACTACGTCACCAACTCCAACGACAGTTACTGGCTCAGCAACCCACAGGCCCCCCTGACCGGCTTCTCGCCGCTGATGCGGAGCCAGATACTGCAGCCCGAGGCGAGCGAACGCTCTCTGCGCACGCGCATGGGGCTGGTGCAGGTCCAGGATCGCTTCAGCAACGCCGACGGGCTCGGTGGCAACCTGTTCTCCCCCGAGAAGCTGCAGGCGGTGTTCTTCGGGAATCGCAGCTATGCGGCGGAGCTGGTGCTCGACCAGGTGCTCACCGACTGCCATGGCGCGGACGAGGCAACCCGTCGGGCCTGGCCGGCCTCCGGCGGGCAGACCGTGGACGTGACGGCCGCATGTGCCGCGCTCGCCGCCTGGGACCGGACGAACAACATCGATAGCCGCGGGGCGCACGTCTTCCGCGAGTTCTGGCGGCGCGTGACGAATCCGGTATGGGCGGTGCCATTCGATGCCAGCAAGCCCGTCGAGACCCCGAACACGCTGGTCATCAACGCCGCGACGAGGGCGGCGCTGGGGGACGCGGTGCGCCTTTTTCAGCAGGCCGCGGTGGCGATGGACGCCACGCTGGGCAGCCTGCAGTACGTGACCGCCGACGGCACGCCCCAGGGTGAGCGCATCCCCATGCATGGAGGGCTGCACGGCGAGGGGGTCTTCAACGTCGCCACCACGCCAGGGCCGAATGCCAAGGGTGAGTACACGCCCGTCATCCAGGGCCCCACCTATATGCAGATTGTCACCTTCGATGACGCGGGTCCGGTCGCCACCGCCCTGCTCGGCTTCTCTCAATCCGCCGACCCGGCCAGTCCCCACTACGTGGACCAGACCCGTCTCTACTCGCGCAAGGAGTGGGTAGCGCTGCCCTTCTCGTCCGAGCAGGTGCAGCAGGCGGCCCTGGGCGAGGCCCTGCACCTGAAGGAGTGACTCCAAAAACCGGGCTTGCCCCGGCTACGTGTACAGGAGGGTTATGCTGCCAACCTCTGTGGTAAGGCCGCAAGCTCAAAATCCCAGCGGACGCGCGATGGCTCCGTCCCGTCCGTATGGCCACATCATCTATCTCATGTCCCGGACGACAAAGGAGCCCCACCATGGAGGCAGGCAATCCCTCCTCAGCCCAGAAAAAGCCTTCAGGGTGAGGGCACTTGGAGCGCGAAGCACGACTGGCACGGGCGAGAGAATACGCCGAGCAGAGTAGTAAGCGGCCCTACCGCCCGGTGGATGAGATCTGGGCGCTCGTCCACGGAAGCTACCATGGCCTGGTCGTACGCGCACACGGATGACCCGGACTTCTTGTGCCGTAGCCCCTCGGAAGCGGCGCTCTACCTGCTGGCCAGCCGCTCCGCTCTGGGAGCATAGGGCTGCCCACGCATCGGCTACGCGGCTTGTACCCAGAGCTTGTCATCCTTCGTCGCGCAGAAGAGCTTGTTCGGCGTCGCCGCCATCGCGACGACGTTGTTGGCGTGACCGATCTCCTGCCACTGGTTGCCCGCGATCCTGCACGACCCCAAGTGTCCGTCTCCGGGACTCACCGAAAGCAGCTCAGCCCTCCGAGTGAGCGAAACCCAAGAGAACCAGGGATCAGGGGTCCTTTAGAGCCCTTGAGTTGCCTGGGGGAGGAAGAATTGGGAGTAACCCCGGAGCTGACCGCTGCTGCGGAATGGGGTTCATCAAGACAGAGGAGTGAAGTGCCGGATGTGATCCCCGGGTGCCGTGGACAACCCCAGGTGCCCACAGGCCCAGCTCCCCTGCCGCGCGCTCAGCGGCCAATCCGAGCTACTTCTCCACCTTCGTGCCGACCACCTTCCCCGAGGCTCACGTCGTCGCGCAACTCGGGGACCTCGCCTGGAAGCTGGAGCGTCCTCGAGGAGGAGTTGGAGAAGACCGATACCTTCCAGCTCGTGAATCCAATCGTAGGCCCACGTCACACTGGGGAGTCCTCGACTCAATCCTTATATCCATACCCGACGACCAATGGAGAGACCCATGGCAAACAGCACCGTTGCAACGGAAGTCTTGACGGACGGACCGATGGAACGCGTGACGTTTCAGTACGCGGCGAAATTCGTTTGCGGGAAATCGGACGGCGAGGTCGTGGCACCCGGAACCTATTTCACTGCGGTCAACGTTCACAACCCCACCTCCACGACGATCCGCTTCAGCGTAAAGGTCGCCGTCGGGTTGCCGGGGTTGAAGCCGGGTCCGGTGTCCAAGTTTCACGATGCCAGGCTCGGTCCGGATGAAGCACTGGAGATCGACACTCGGGACATCTTCAAAATTGCTACAACGAGGGGCGATTTCCTGAAGGGATTCGTCGTCATCCAGAGCGAGACGGAGCTCGACGTGGTCGCCGTCTACACTGCAGCTGGCAGGGAAGGGCAAGTCGAAACACTGCACACCGAGCGAGTCGGTCCCCGGAGTCTGAAGGCGGGCGCCGGCCATGCCTGTGTGGACTTCGAGCCACCGCTGATCCTGGGTACTGAGTATGGAGCGCCCGCCGGGCATAACAGCGGCGATGTCATCTTCACCGCGAACGGCATCGCGGTCTCGGTCCACGACTTCAATTTCGCGGGCGGAGGCGGGACGTTCAATGTCGCGAAAATCGACTCGGCTCCGTTCGGCAGCGGCCAAAGCATGCGCAGCAACAACATCAACCTGGAGTTCGACTTCAGCGCCATTGGGTTCACCCCCAAAGAAGTCAGTTTCGAGTTTCTCGACATGGGAGGAACCGAAAATATCTCCGTCAACGGCAGCTCCCTATTCGCCGGAGATATTTCGTCAGTGACAAGCCCCATCGGCGGCGTGAGCATCTCCGTCTCCACAACGCCTGTGGCCGGCGGCAAGAAGGGCATCGTGATCCTGACCGGTGCGGTACAAAGGCTCAGAGTCGGAGGTCAGGAATTCTGGATCGACAACGTCTGCGCCAAACTGTGAAGGGCCCCGGCGATCCACCCGTCCCGACATGCAACCGCGCGAGTCCCGCTCTCGGTCGAATCTTTTGACACCGTCCCAGGGACACCTTCCATGGCTCCGCCCAGGTAGCAGAATCCACAGGATGACCCGAGAGTGAGCCCGGAGCAGTGATTGTCAAAACGCCCAGCCCCCCTACCTCGCCGCTCAGATGAGTCGTGGTCCGCCCGCGTTCACTTCGCATGCGCGTGTTCATCGAACGCTTCCCTCACACCAGATGGTCGGTCAGCACCAGACGGCCCCCCGGCTTGAGACAGCGCATCAGCTTGCGGGTCACCTCGAGTGGATCCGTAACGAACCCGTACAGGGCCCGGGCAATCGCGAAGTCGAACGAGCCCTCCCCTCCGGCAGCTCCACGTCCTCGACGGTGCCCTGGATGATGCGATGCGGGACCCCCACCCGGTCCTTCAGATGGCCGCGCGCGTACTCGACGAACGCCGGCTCCGGCTCGATGCAGGTGATGGAGCCGTTGGGCACCAGCGTCGCCAACCGCTCGGTGAAGAACCCCGGGCCGCTGCCGAGTTCCAGCACCAACATTCCCGCCCCCAGCCCGAACCCCAACAGGTTCCGCTTCTCCTTCGGCCACATCCGCTCGACGTTGTTCCCCAGGCGGTTGATCTCCCCCTGCAGGTTGAACAGAGAGGTGCTGTCATAGGAACTCGAAGCCGTCATGTCCGCCTCTCTCCTTCCGCGTATAGGCGGAATGGGGGCACTGTTGCTGGGCGGCGGGCTGGTGCGGGGAGGCGGAGGAGGAGAGGGCTGGGACCAGCAAGGCCGTGCGCGGCGCCAGTGTAGGGGGGGCGAGCACCCCCATGGGGCACACGGCTGCCCTGGCCGCCCTGGCTTGAGGAGAGCGGCAGGGAGTTGTGGGTCGTGGCTGCGCCGGGCTCAACACCACGCCTGCTGGGGGGCCCCTGCGCCGGGGCCCGCTTGACAGGCCGCGTAGGCAGTCCCAGTGCGCCAGAATGGCGCGCACCCAGCCAGGTGCTGTCACGTACGCCAAGACCCGCCTCCTGCCTCCACACCTCACGCAGGCGAACACATCCAACTCCTTCTCCACGTGCACCTCCAGGTTCGTGGCCCGGAGGTCTCACGTCGCGGCCCCTCTCGTCATGACGGGGGCCGGCGAGCAGTTACGCCTCCTCCGCACCTGCTTGGGGGAGCACGGCTCACAACGGCGCGGCCATCTCCTACGAGGGCGTCTCCATCATCGAATGGGACGGCGACCGCATCCGCCGCTTCTACGCGTACTTCAACCCGCACGCGCTGGGAATGGAGCTGCGTGAGGGCACCGCGGAGCGCAGCGAGGCCCCCGCCACCGCGCCGGCCTGAGCCTGAAGGAGCCCGGTGGCCGACGAGCGGGGCCTCCGGGGCGCCGCTGCGCCTGCCGTGGGAAGGACCGTCCCAGGAGCCGACCGCTACCACCGGCTCTGCTTGGAGCCGGAGAGGCCCGTGTCCTAGTAGTCCTTGTCGTGGTCGTGGTCGTGGCCGCCGTGAGGGCAGGGGCCCTTCTTGTCACCATGACGCAGGTGGGCGTCCACCGCGGGGGCGCCCACCTCGATGGTCTTTCCGTTGTGGCAGACTTTCTTCTTCTCGTCGTCATGGCCTCCCGAGCCGCCGGTGTCCTTGTCGTACTGCGTCTGCTGGTCCTCCGCCCCACCATGCGCAAGGGCGAGCGCAGGGACCGCCGAGCCGACCACCATCCCCACCGTGAGCATTGCCCCCCTGAAACCAAACCGATTCTTCCATCCACTCGACATGGTGTTCCTTCTTCCTTTCTCGCGTTGAGTGCGTGCTCGTTCGTCGGATGGCACCGTCCTGCTTGAACCCGGGATCCTCTTTCCTGACGCCGCCAGTTTCAGCTTGTTCACCGCAAGAGAAGGAGGCACCAAAGGCAGTGGGAGGGCCTCGACTGCTCTGCGGCGCTGATGGGGAGATGCCGAGGGAAAGCCGCGGCGCGGGAATGGCAATGAGGCACCCTGTTCCCATTCCCTGCCGAGCCCGTTCCCAGGACGTGCGCCGACAGGGAAGGCGGTCAGACCGGGCCCCCTCAGGCGGCGCGGGCCTCGTCCCGGGTGCGGCACAGCTCGTCAATGGTGTCGGTGAGCTCGCGGGCCCCCCTGCGGCTGAGGCCGCGGTGCAAGCCCCTCCAGGACGTCGGAAGACTGTGCTTCCCCGAGACGGCCGACACGGCCTGCAACCCCGGGCACACGTGCGTGCTCAACCCGATGAACCGGTTGAGCGGGACCTGCGAGGCCGGGCGCGCAGAAGGACAGGCGTGCGAACATTCCGGCCAGTGCGCAAGCCAGCTTTGCGCCACCCCGCCGGGCGCGAGCCGCGCGGTCTGCCTGCGGCTTCCCGGGCTGGGCGAGGACTGCACCACGGGCGGCAAGTGCACGGCCGACGAGGTGTGCGGAGCTGAGTCTGGAGGGGTCCGCACCTGCTACGTGAAGCGGTTCCAGGGGACGGCCTGCTCACGCGACATGGACTGCCTGAGCGGCGTCTGTGCCGACCTCAATCGCATTGGAGAGGTCGGGACGCCGGGGAAGTTCTGCCGGCCATGCTTCTAGGGTGCAGTTCGACACCGTCCGCTCGGTGCTCACGGCCCATGGCCTCGCGGGCGCCCGCCTCTGGGTCACCGGGTGGGGCTACTCGACGTACCAGGACAGTCACTCCAGAGACCCCTCGAGCCGTGTCAAAACCCATCCGCGCCGCGGAGCCTCGGGTTGACGACGTTGTTGAAGATGGAGCCGAAGGTGTACTTGAAGCCGAGGTTGAGCCCGTACTCGTAGTCGGTGGCTAGCTCCCGCTGGCGCACGAGGATCTCCTCCTCGGTCGCGGCTCCGCGCGGCAGGTTGATCTGATCCCGGCGGCGCGCCACGTTCCCGCTCACATCCATCGAGAGCCCCTTGAAGAGGCGCATCTCGAGGTTCACCTCGCCGGTGAGGCGATACTTGTCAGGCCGGGTGAGGAACTGCGCGAACTCCAGCGAAGCGGAGGCCGTGCCCCAGGGCTGCTGCAGGGCCAGCGTCGTGGTCAGGCGATGGTCCAGCAGGCGCTCGGAGATGCGACCGAAGAGCGTCTCCTCCCGGTACGCGAGGTTCTGCAGGCCCACCGTGTAGAACAGCGTCAGGATGCGCTGGGTGGCCTGCGAGTAGGGAAAGACGTTGTACTCGATGCCCGGCGCGACCCGGAGGCGCAGCCGGTAGTTGTGGAAGGAGGAGGAGGTAGCGTGGGTTGTGAGGCCCAGCGACCAGTGGCGCGACACGGACCGGGCCAGGAGCGCCGACGCGCCCAGGGAGTGCGAGGCCGTGGTGAAGGCTCCCCCCTCCTCGAACTCGAAGCGCTGCTTGCTGTAGTCGCCATCGAAGCGCAGGTTGATCTTCCACGACTCCGTCGTACGGTTGCCACTGAGGGTGCCGCTCAGGGAGGTCTGAGCGTCGGAGCGCTCGCCGCTCAGGCTCCCGGAGAAGCCGATGTTGAAGACCCAGAAGTTCCACGGGTCGCGGGTGGCCGCCTCGGCCGCTGCGCGCGGCACCTCGAAGTCGACCTTCAGGTAGTCCGCGAGCGGCGTCTCCGCCACGTAGCGCACGAGCCCGAGCGCGAGCACCCGGGCGAGGCCCCGGCGGCGGGTGTCGAGCGTGTCCATCTGCTCGGACCTGGAGTGGAGCACCTGCTCGATGCCCTCGAAGTGGCCGCGGCCGAGGAAGCGCAGTTCGTACACGCTCCCGCCCCCGCCGGTGCTCTCGGTACTCACGAGGACGTGGACATCGGCGACCTCCCGGTCCCGCACGTAGTCCACGAAGGTGAGCTCTGAGCGCAGGAAATCCTCGTCGCACGCCTCGCAGTCGAGGAACACGCGCAGGGCGCCCGCCGGGGGCTGCTGCCCGGCCGCGAGCACCGGAGCCGCAAGGCCATGGAGCAGGAGGAGCGCGAGCGCGACGGGGTACCACATAGGCGCTCGATGATGGCAGGCTCCGTCAGGATGACAAGCGAAGGCGCAGCATATGCGCACCAGCGGACGTGTCGCCCAGGGGCTCCTTCAGCGCGCGAGCGCGACAAGCGTCTCGTTCGGTGAGCGGCCCCAAGCTGACTCCTCGACAACGAGGGGCTCCCTCACAGCGAGGCGGTGAGCGTCAAGGACATGGCGTTGAGCATCCACGAGCGCGGGGGCTTTCGACAAATGAATGGAGTTGGCGAGTTGCATCGTCTTCCGGGACGGAACCCCAGCCGCATGCATGTCATAGACCGTCAAGCCGCGCCTCCTTCGATATGAAGCGGAGGGCCGCTGACGGGGCCGCCCGAGCAGTGCGCCAGGCTGGTGGAGAAGCCGCGCAGCCCCTTGGGGTACACGCTGGCCCTGGCCGCCCTCCCAGGAGGTGTGCGGCAGGGGCCTGGCTCTCTTGGCCCTGGCGGCTTGAGCCTCAACACCACGCGGCCTTATGTGGCCCTCGCGCCTGGGCCAGCTCCGCACCTGCCGTGGCCAGGCCCAGGTGCTCCAGAATCGCTCGCCCCCCTCCCGCCGGAAGCCCCGACCGCCCGCGACGCCCTGAACGCCAGCAGCGCCGCTCCCCCGAGCAGCGCGGCGCTCGCCACGAACGTGCTCTGGTAGCCGCCGCGGTCGAACAGCTGTCCTCCGATCGAGGCGCCAGCCGTGATTGCGAGCTGGACCGCCGCAACCATGAGTCCGCCGCCAGCTTCCGCGTCGTGCGGCAGTGTGCGGCTGAGCCACGTCCACCACGCGACCGGCACCGCCGTGCCGATCAGCCCCCAACCCGCAAGGAGGAGGGCCGTGGCCGGAAGGGACCGGCCGAGGACGACCAGGACAACCGCGATAACCGCCATCGCGAGTGGCGCGGCGATGAGCACCGCAGTCAGCCGCCTGGCCACGAAGAATCCGATGAGATACGTGCCCAGGAGCCCCGCGGCGCCCATGCCCAACAGGAGCAGCGAAAGCGTGGACACCCCGACCCGAGTCACCGTCTCCAGAAAGGGACGCAGGTACGTGAACAGGGCGAACTGGCCCATGAAGAGCAAGGTGACCGCCAGGATGCCCGCCAGAGCCTTGGGGCGTCGAAGGACGGCGAACGTGCTCGGGGGCGGAGCGGCTCGCTCAGTGGGCATCCCAGGCAAGGTGAAGAACTGCCACACGAGGGTGATCGCCGCGAGCGGAACGACCACGAAGAACGCACCACGCCACCCGATGTACTGCCCCAGGAAGCTGCCGAGCGGCGCCGCGACGGTGGTGGCCAGCGCGTTGCCGCCGTTCAGCAAGGCGAGCGCACGCGGCACGTCCTCTTCGGGCACCAGGCGCATGACGGTGGCCGCCGACAACGACCAGAAGCCTCCGATGACGACGCCGAGCAGGGCACGTCCGATCATGAGCACGGTGAAGTTCGGCGCCAGGGCGACGACGAGGCCCGAGGCCAGCATCAAGCCGGTGAGACCCAGGAGCAGCTTCCGGCGGTCGATGGCCTTGGCCGCGGACGCAATGAAGAGGCTCGTCACCACGGCGAACAGGCCGGACACCGCGATCGCCTGACCGGCGCCGCCTTCGCTCAGATGAAGGTCCGACGCGATCGGCGTCAGAAGGCTCACCGGCATGAACTCGGAGGCGATGAGGGTCGAGACACACAGGGTGAGCGCGAACACGGCTCCCCACGACGCGGAGCGAGGGGTCGGCGCCACGGACGCGCCGGCGAGTTGGATGGTCATGGTTTTCTCGGGCTGTTGCGTGCGCACCAAGGCATCGACATCTGCGTTGGACCGTCTGTTCGCCGTCACCTTCCCGGTGAACCGTCCCATCTCGTTTCCCGTTGCCATCGTCTGCTCCAGCTCGAAGTCGTGCTCAGAGGTAACCCCCCGGCTCCGCCGGGGGCTACGCGCTGAATGCGAACGGGCCGTTCAGCCCTGGTTGACAGTGGGCCCTCGGGGTCGTGCTCGCTGAAGCAGCAAGGCGTGGCGGCGGGAGTACGTGCCGGGCCCCGCCCACACCAGACGGCGAGGAGCGAGCGGGCCGTTGAGGGGTTGATAGTATGGTGGCTCCGCTTCGCCTTCCGCCGCTGCTCCCGCCGGGTCGCCAAGGTGGGCCACAGCGGCGCTCCCAAGGAACCACGTCCATGAAGACGGTCCTCTTCCCGCAGCTCCACGTCTTCCTGGTGGTGGCGCGCCTCCAGAGCTTCCGCGGGGCGGCGCGCGAGCTCGGCGTCTCCTCGGCCGCGGTGAGTCAGTCGGTGCGCCAGCTCGAGGCACAACTGGGCGTGGTGCTGCTCAACCGCACCACGCGCAGCGTGGCCGTGACGGACGCGGGGCGGCGGCTGGTGGAGGAGGCCGGTCCAGGACTGGCCCAGGCGCTCGCCGCGCTCCAGGGCGTCTCGGCGCAACCCGGCGAGGTCGTCGGAAGGCTGAGGCTGTCCGTCCCGCGAGCCGCGGTGCCCTTCCTCATCACGCCCGTCGTGCCCGCCTTCCGCGCGCGCCACCCGCGCGTGGAGGTGGAGGTCGTCGTCGAGGAGCGATTCGTCGACATCGTGGCCGAGGGCTACGACGCGGGCGTGCGCCTGAGCGAGTCCATCGAGCGCGACATGGTGCAGGTGCGCCTGACGGACACCTTCCGCTTCGTCGTCGTGGGGGCGCCGAGCTACCTCGCGCGTCACGGCACCCCCGAGCGGCCCGAGGACCTGCTGCGCCACGAGTGCATCACGCTGCGCTCCCAGACGACCGGGACCGCCTACGTCTGGGAACTCGAGCGAGGGCGCAAGAGCTGGCGCGTGCCCGTGCGCGGCGGCATCGCCACGAACGACCACACGACCAGCGTGGCGCTCGCAGCCGAAGGGCAGGGCCTGGCGTATGCCCTGGAGCCGGCGGTGCAAGAGGAGCTGCGCAGCGGCCGGCTCGTCCGGGTGCTCGAGGCGTACGCCCCCACCGTGCCGGGCTTCTTCCTGTACTATCCCAGTCGCGCACAGCGCTCGGGGCCGCTGCGCCTCTTCGTGGAGGCCGCCAGGGAACTCTCCACCAAGGCGGTATGACGTGTTCGCGATGGCCACGGCTGGTCACGATGAGCACGCGGTACGCTCCGTCCGCGCGGCGCTCGCGCCGCGCGCACTGTCAAGCTGCGCTTAGCAGCCCATTCACCGGCAGACTCCTGGTTCATCGGCGTGCCGGAGTGCATGTTCTCTTCGCAGTGGTCAGGAAGAAGCAGCCACAACAGCGGAGATGAAAGTCATGACCAGGAGATCGACGATGGAAACGAGATCTGATGCCGCGGGAAAGGCGGTGCCAAGGAAATCCGCGGGCCCGGGCGCAGGCCGACGTCACCTTCTCAAGTTGGTGGGAGTCGTTGCCGCGCTGGGGGCGAGCGCTTGCCAGGCTGCGGAGCATCCTGCGCGAGGCGCTGCGTTCGCGCAAGACACCGGGGTCTGGGATAAGACCTTCCCGCGAAGCCCTCTGGTGAACCACGAGAAGGTGTCCTTCAATAACCGACTCGGCATCAAGCTGGTCGCTGACTTGTACGTACCCAAGAACCTGGACCGGAAGAAGCGGGCACCCGCGATCGTCGTTGGTCACCCCTACGGTGGCGTGAAAGAGCAAACCTCCGGCCTGTATGCGCAGACCATGGCCGAACGCGGCTTCATCACCCTCGCGTTCGATGCTTCCTACAACGGCGAGAGCGGAGGCCAGCCACACTTCATCGCCTCCCCGGAGGCGTTCGTCGAGGATTTCAGCGCCGCCGTCGACTACCTCGGCACGAATCCGTTGGTCGACCGGAACCGCATCGGCGTCATCGGCGTTTGTGGCAGTGGCGGCTTTGGCTTGGCGGCTGCGGAAATCGACCCTCGCATCAAGGCCGTTGCCACGGTCAGCATGTACGACATCGGCCAGGCTAGCCGGCAGGGGCTGGCGGAGAGCCTGGACAAAGCCGGACTCAGGAAGAACCTGGAGAAAATCGCAGCGCAACGCTGGGCGGAAGTGGATGGTGGACAGCGAGCGATGGTGATTGGAACGCCTGAAGTCATCACCGAGCATTCGTCGGCGATTGATAGAGAGTTCTTCGACTATTACCGCACGCCGCGCGGCCACCATCCGCGCTCGACCACGGCGATGTCGCTCACCAGTGGCGCTGCCATGTCGCTCTTCTGGTCCTTCGAGCATCTTGATTGGATTTCCCCGCGCCCGGTGTTGTTCATCACGGGCGACCAGGCGCACTCACGCATCTTCAGCGAGCACGCCTTCAAGAAGGCCTCCGAACCGAAGGAACTCTACATCGTGCCTGGCGCTGGCCACGTGGACCTCTACGACCGGGTGAAGCTCATCCCGTGGGACAAGCTCACGTCGTTCTTCAACAACCATCTTGCCTGAATAGCAGTGCGTATAGGCGGAATGGGGGCACTGTTGCTGGGCGGCGGGCTGGTGCAGGGAAGCGGAGGAGGTGTGGAGCTGGGATATTACCTACCTCAAGGGGCCGGTGCGCGGAGCCTTCCTCTACCTCTACCTGGTGGTGGACGTGTACAGCCGTCGCGTCATGGGCTGGCAGGTGCACGCGGAGGAGTCCACCGAGAAGGCCGCGGCCCTCATCCGCAGCTGCTGGGAAGATGCCGGGCGTCCCCAGGGCCTCACCCTGCACTCGGACAACGGTGGGCCCATGAAAGGGGCCACCATGCTGGCCACCTTCCCAGCTTCCCCGACAAGCCCTTCTCCTCTCTCGAGGAAGCTCGCTCCTGGGTGGCCTCCTTCGTCAGCTGGTACAACTGCCAGCATCGCCACAGCGCCATCCGCTTCGTCACTCCGGACGACAGACACTTTGGCCGCGAGGCTCAACTGCTCGCTCAGCGTGACCAGGTGTACCAGCGCGCTCGCCATCGTCACCCCGCGCGCTGGCGCGGCAACACTCGCGACTGGACTCCTACTGGGCCTGTCCGCCTCAACCCCTCCTCGCCCACCACCCCGGCAGTGCCTTCTCTCCAGCCTACTGCTTGAGTCAGCTTCTCGCGACAACTACGTTGACACTCACCGAGAAGGCGGTGCGCGGCGCCGGTGTAGGGGGCCGAGTACCCCCATGGGGCACACTGCCGCCCTGGCCGCTCTTGCTTGAGGAGAGCGGCAGGGAGTTGGTGGTGGTGGCTGCGCCAAGCCAACACCACACCTGCTGGGGTGGCCTCTGCGCCGGGGCCCTCTTTGCAGGCCGCGTGGGCAGTTCCAGGTGTCTCGTCGAGCAACTTGTCTACGTAGACCAGCTGCAAGGGCGTGGGGTGAAGCTCGTCAGCCCATGTAGGTCACTTATCTACATCAATCCAGATGCCGGCAGATTCGTTCTGACATACCCCGCCCTATTCAAGTGGAAGCGCTGGCGGGGATGAACCCGGGTTGGGGCCTCCCCAGCGCGAGGTGGACCTCGAAGCCGTCCAGCACCTGCGCGAACAGGGGCGCTCATGACGGGATGTGGCCATCGCGCTCAAGGTGCCCCCCCCGGCTCTTGCACCGGGCGTGGCGAAACCTTGGTCCTTGCTCGGAGGCTGGGTGCGGCAAAAGGTGAAGGTTGTGAGCCAGTCCGCCCCGGGTCGAACTCTCCGCCCTGATTGGCCCTGCCTCCCGCGCCGGTAACTACCAGCGCCTCTTGCGTATAGGCGGAATGGGGGCCCTCTTGCTCGGCGGCGCGCGGGTGCAGGGAGGCGGAGAGGGCTGGGGCCAGCAAGGCCGTGCGCTGCGCCGGTTGTAAGGGGGGCGAGCACCCCCATGGGGCACAGTAGCGCAGGGGGCAGATACTTCTCTGGCAAATGGCAATCGGAGGGTATGAGGAACACCCATGAGCGACGAGCGCACACCTGCCGAGCCCGAGGTCATGGAGCCCACGTTCTGGCGGAAGAACGGCTGGACGGCCAGGGTCATCAAGAACGAGGAGGACGACGGCTGGGCCGTGGAAATCCGCAAGCAGGGGCTCGCCGAGCCCGTCCTCATCAGTCCGTGGGTGATGGGCCGCGATAAGAAGAACCCCAAGCCCTTCGATGCGACGGCGTTCGCGACCTTCGTGAAAACGGCCTCGGAGGTCCTGGACCGCTCCGCGCGACAGCGCGACCAGGCCATGACCAAGAAGCTCTCCATCGCCTGGGAGGGCCGCTGGTACGAGGTTCGGCTCGAGATCGTGGCCGATGAGTATGAGCCCCACGCGCTGCTCTCAGCCGTCGACGACGCTGGCGCGACCGTCGCGAAGCATCGCGTGCCCGTGACCTTCAAGTTCAACAGAGACGTCGCCAACGAGTGGGTGCGCGGCGGCTTCTGCGAGCCCTGAGCTGGCTCTCCTCTGGCGCTCAGAAGCATCCCGCGCTCGCTGTCCACCAGACCGGTGGAACGACCCGTGCGTCCCCACCAGCCCCTCCCCAGCCACACCTCGCCAGGGCACACGCTACCGCCAGGCTCCCACAAGACTCCGCCAGGCTCGCAGATGGGTTCCAATATCAGGCGGAGTGCTCCCTGCACGGTCCTATCCCGTATCGAGGGAATCGAGATGACGCGCACTTTGCCCCCCTCCTTTGGAAGTTTGTAATTCCTCGACTATCCGCGCGAGGAACTCCTCCCGGCCCGTCTCCTCGATGCGCTCGAACGTCTCTCCGTCTTCCCCAGGGGCACCGCCTTTGCGGCGGGCCTCCAGGTAGGCGGCTTCGAGTGTCTCCCGCTTGAGAACTTTGAGTCGGCTCGGCATCCGGAGTTAACGAATCACGAGGCCTCTACCGGGTGTTCACTCGTCGTTGCGGCCCGCTCACTCGCTCACCCCGCTTTCCGGGGCTTTGTCGATGGGCTTCACCGCAGGGGTCTCCTCTGTCGGTGCCATCCAAGCTATGCGGCCTCGACCTTCTACCGCTTCGGGACTTTCACCCTATGGATCCATGGGTAGCCTCCAGGCATCACTCAAAGGATTCGTACAGCGCCTTACAACCACTGGAACGAGTCTTTTGACACCTTCCCTGTCAAGGAGAAGGACGACGGCCGCTACATGCGCGTGAAGGTCCGCCCGGCGACCTGATGCCGTGAGGCCCGTGCGAGGTGGCGGGCCGTGCCTGCCGCCACCTCGCGCCAGCGCGCGGCTACAGCTCCACCTGCGCGCCCAATTCCACCACGCGGTTGGGCGGGATGCGGAAGAACGCGGTGGCCGAGCGGGCGTTGCGGCTCATCCAGAGGAAGAGCAGCTCGCGCCAGCGCGCCATGCCCGGGTGCTTGCTGATGATGATCGTCTCCCGGCCGAGGAAGAAGCTGGTGTTCATCACGCTGAAGGGCAGGCCCGCCTCGCGGCAGCGCTTGAGGATATCCGGAATGGACGGGTCATCCATGAAGCCATAGCGCGCGGTGATGCGGCGCATGCCCAGCGGGAGGCTCTCCACCGTCACCCGCTCGGCGGACGGCACGTGCGGGACGTCCTCGGTGGTGATGGTGAGCAGCAGCGTCTGCTCGTGCAGCACCTTGTTGTGCTTCAGGTTGTGGAGCATCGCGCTGGGGGCAATCTCGGGGTTGCCCGTCATGAAGATGGCCGTGCCCGGCACGCGGTGGGGCGCGTTTTCGCCGAAGCTCTCCAGCAAGTCCTTCAGGCCGAGGGAGGCGACTCGCAGCTTCTGCCCCAGCAATTCGCGCCCACGCTTCCACGTGGTCATCAGGGTGAAGAGGACGACGCCCATCGTCAGCGGAAGCCAGCCGCCGTGGGCCACCTTGACGACGTTGGCGCCGAAGAAGGCCAGGTCCACCGCGAGGAAGGCCGCGCCCAGCGGTACGGCGATGGCGCGCCGCACGCCCCAGCGCTCGCGCGCCACGACGTAGGCGAGGCAGGTGGTGATGCCCATCGTGGCCGTCACCGCGATGCCATACGCGGCCGTGAGGGCGGCGGAGGAGCGGAAGCCCAGCACCACCAGCATCACGCCCACGAGCAGCGCGATGTTGACGCCCGGCAGATAGATCTGCCCCTGCTCCTCGGCGGAGGTGTGCACCACCTCGAGGCGGGGCCAGTAACCGAGCTGGATGGCCTGCCGGGTGATGCTGAAGACCCCGGAGATGAGCGCCTGCGAAGCGATGACGGTGGCGGCCGTGGCCAGCGCCACCAGCGGGTAGAGGGCCCAGTCCGGCGCGAGGTGGAAGAACGGATTGACGGCGACGGACGGGTCTCTCAGGAGCAGCGCGCCCTGCCCGAAGTAGTTGAGCAGCAGCGCCGGCAGCACCACCGCGAACCACGCCAGGCGGATGGGCCGGTAGCCGAAGTGGCCCATGTCCGCGTAGAGCGCCTCGCCGCCGGTGACGACGAGGAACACCGCGCCCAGCACCAGGAAGCCGTGCCACCCGTTCTGCGCGAAGAAGCGCACCGCGTGCGTGGGCACCAGGGCCTGGAGCACGGAGAGGTTGCGCAGCATCTCATGGGCGCCCAGCACCGCGATGACGGTGAACCACACCACCATCAGCGGGCCGAACACCCGGCCGATGCCGCCGGTGCCCTTGCTCTGCACGAGGAAGAGCGCGAGCAGGATGACCAGGGCGATGGGCAGCACGTACGGGGTGAAGAGCGGCGTGGCCACGCCGAGCCCCTCCACGGCGGAGAGCACCGAGACGGCCGGGGTGATGACGCCGTCGCCGTAGAGCAGCGCGGCGCCGAAGAGGCCGAGCGTCAGGAGCACAATGCGCCGCGCGCCGCTGCCCTCACGTCCTCCGCGCTGTACCACCAGGGCCAACAGGGCGAGGATGCCGCCCTCCCCGCGGTTGTCGGCCCGCATCACGAAGCCGAGGTACTTCACGGAGATGACGATGATGAGGCTCCAGAAGACCAGGCTGAGCACGCCGAGCACGTTCTCCGGCGTCGGAGCGATGCCGTGCTCACCGCTGAAGCAGTCGCGCAGCGCGTACAGCGGGCTGGTGCCGATGTCGCCGTAGACGATGCCGAGCGCGCCGAGGGCCAGGGGCGCCAGCCGGGCGAACGGCTCGGGCCCCGTGCCGGAAGCACGGTGGCCATGGGAGGACGACGGGGTGGAAACGGGAGCGGCCGAGCCCGCGGACGTTGGCGAGCCCGGCCCGTGACTGCTGGGGTCGGAAGACATCGGTGTTCTCCTCGACGCCTGCGGGGTTAGCTGACGGACTCGGGCTGGGAACCTGCCCTACGCTCGGTACTGAGCGACTCGCCCCTACGAACCTGGGTCCCCCGCTCCCGCTGACGGCGGGACTCGGCGTTTCGCGGCATGACTAGTCCCGCTGCGTGCGGACTGCAATGGCCTCCAGGAAAAGTTGAACAATCCCGGGCACATGCCGCGTGCCCTCCAGGCGTTCAGGCGAACCGGACCTCGAACGCCCGGGCCTCGGGCTCGACGACTTTGTCCAGTTGAACCCTTGGAACAGTCGCCTCGCAGGCCCCAGCAGTTGCGGTAGACACGTGGCAGAGCGGCATGTTCAGCAAATTTCGCTCGCTCGCGGGATGGCATATCCCGAGCTCAGCTCAGCCCGCGACGCAGCGCCGCTTCGAGCGCGCTCGCCACCACGCGGATGCGGGGCACCTGCCGCAGCTCGCGATGAAACACGAGGAACACCGGCACCGAGGGCAGTGGCACATCGACGTCGAGCCTCACGAGGCTCGCGAGCTCGCGCCCCAACGCTTCGGCCATCAGACAGATGCCCTGGCCGAGCTCGACTGCCGTCTGCAGTGCGAAGTCGGAATTGGAACGGAATGGAAACCGCGTCGCCCCCTGTGCCACCAACCATTGCTCCTGCGGCAGCTTGCGCAGCGGACCGTCGTAGCCGACGAAGTCGTGCCGCTCGAAGTCGCCCGCCCGGAGCTGACCACCGCGCAGCCTCCGCTCGACGTAGCTCTGTGATGCGAAGAGCGCGAAGCGCAACCGCCCCACGGACTTCTCCACCAGCACCGGTGACGAAGAACGCGCTTTGCGGATTCCGATGTCGGCCTCGCGGCGCGAGAGGTCGCTCAGGCGCGACTCGGAGACGAGCTCGAAATGCATCTCCGGGTGTTTGCGGCGCAGTTCCGAAAGCAGCTGCGTCAGCGGGCGGACGAAGCCTTCGCCCACCGAGATGCGCACCGTGCCCGCGAGACTCGAGGCCGCGTCCCCTTCATCCCGTCGCGCGGCGTCCAGCCCGTGCTCGAGCTGCTCGGCGAGAAACACCAGCTCGAGCGCGCCGGGTTCCACCGAGGTGCCCGCGCTGCCGCGGTGCACGAGCGCGCGCCCCAGCGCCGCTTCCAGCGCCTCGATGCGTCGAGCCACAGTGGAGGTGGACACGCCCAGCGCACGCCCGGCCGCCAGGAAGCTGTGGTGCCGATGCAGGGCCAGCAGGACGCGGAGATCATCCCAGGTGGGAACGAGGGTTTGCATGAATGGAAAACAGGTTACCAGCCATGTCCGTTCCTGAGAAATGGCCGGACTCGCATCATGGGTGCACAAGGAGGTATCCATGTTCGATTTCGCGGACAAGACAGTGGTGGTGACGGGCGGTTCCACGGGCATCGGAGCGGCGTTCGCCTCGGAGCTGGCACGCCGCCGGGCGCGGCTGGTGCTGGTGGCACGAGGTGAGGAGCGGCTCCGGAGTCTGGCGGCGTCGCTGACGAAGGCGCACGGCGTGAAGGTCGATGTGCTGGCCGAAGACCTGGCGAAGCCGGGCGCGGCGAAGCGGGTGCGCGACGCGGTGCACGGCATGGGACTCACGGTCGATGTGTTGATCAACAACGCGGGCTTCGCGAGCTACGGACCTTTCGAGGCGCTCTCCCTGGAGACTCAGCGGGAAGAGATCGACCTCAACATCGGGGCGCTGGTCGAGTTGACGCATGTCTTCCTGCCCGACCTCGAGCGCCGCCAGGGAGGCGTCATCCAGGTGGCGTCGACGGCGGCCTTTCAGGCGGTACCGTTCATGGCGGTCTACGCGGCGAGCAAGGCCTTCGTGCTGTCGTTCAGCGAAGCGCTCTGGGCTGAATACCGCGATCGCGGCGTGCGCGTGCTGGCGCTGTGCCCGGGTGCGACCGACACTCCGTTCTTCGCGCGCGCGGGTGAAGAGGCGGCGTTCGGCAAGAAGGCGTCGGCGGAGGATGTGGTGTACGTGGGGCTCAAGGCCTTCGACGCGAATCGGTCACACGTGGTGCACGGCACGGGCAACTACCTCACCGCGCTGTCGAGTCGCTGGTTCACGCGCGAGTTCGTGGCGCGTCTGTCCGCGCGGCTGATGCGTCCGCGCACGCCGAAGATTCTCGCGGCGCAGAACTCGCGCTGAAAGTGCGGTAGGTATGCACTTCGGGACCTTCGAGCCGCTGGCGGAGGAAGCCGAGGTCCGCGCCGCCTTCGCGGGTGACCCGAGGCTGCGGCTGCTCACGCCCGGGCAGCCGGCCGTCCTGTGAGCCCGCTAGGAGTTCCGGCCGCCTACCCCGCCTCCTGCCCCCGAGAGGGCGAGAGGGCGATGAGCACAGCCCGGGCAGGCTCCACGCGCCGGACCACCGCAGCTTCACCGCCGTCGTGATACCGATGCGCGTCTGCGGGCCGGGGGCACCCCCGACGGAGCGAGTGAGCTAGAGTTCACGCTCCGACAAGGTCATCGGCGCGGGTAGCCCCTTCGAGGCCCTCCTCCGGTACTCGGTGCTGGGACTGCTGCTCCTGGTCAGTCCCAGGTTGTCGTGCCGTCAGGGTAGACCAGTAGACTCTAGCACACGCCCGGCTTGACCCAATCCTCCACACTTGATTGAAACGACGTGGCCATGCGGTTGCTCGTTTGTAGCACCCTCCTGCTCTTTCTCGCAGCCTGCGCGAGCGCGCCCGCCGCTCCGGCGATGCCACGGCCCCATGCCTTCGCCCCGACGCCGCCCTCGCACCCGCGCATCCAGCTCGTGTCCGGGCAGATGGACCTGCGGCCACAGTCGCGGATCGGAAAGGCGGACCTGGAGCAGGCCCGGGCGCTGTTGTTTCGGGCGCGCAATGACTTGGAGCCGCGTCAATGGGAAGCGTTGGATGGAAAGCTTACCGCAGCGGAACGGGCCTTCGAGCGCTTCTCCCGCGCCGCGAAAGCGAGCGGGCAAGCCGCCGAGGTGGTGAGGGAGACGGAGGGACTCGCGCAGGCGGGGCGCGCCAGGACATTGACCGAAGTCCTCCCTGCCCACCTGGGCGTGCTTAAACGGGCCTACGAGCGCTTCCCGGAGATCGGCGGGCGCTCCACCCCTTGCGGCTCACCATCGCTGTCGGGCCCAGGTTCAAGCATCAGGCGCCCGCGTTGATCGTGAGGGTCAGCGACGTAGGATTGATCACCTCGCCGTTACCCGCGTCGAGCTCCACTTCGTCGTAGCCGAAACAGAATGCATGCCTGGCAATGGCGCGCTCATGGATCGCCTTGGCATAGAGAAAGACCGGCTCATTCCGGTAATAAAGGCCCCGGTCGGCCTGCGGAACCGGAAAGCGCGAGTCGTTCATGAGCGTCGACCGCAACAACGAAGCCCCCAACACCGCCGCAATCCGGTTGCCCGGCCCATCGTTTGGGTATGACTGAATCGCATTGCGATAGACGGCCTCAGTCCCCGTCCCGGTCCTCGTGATCGGTGGCTTGAGGTTCTTGACACCCATCGTGTACCTCTGCCCGTCGGTGCCGCGGATGAACGTGAACTGGTCCGCATCGATGACGCACCGATATTCCGCGCCATCATACTCGAGGACCAATGAGTGTTCTTGGTCTTTGTAATAGCTCAAGCACGCGTCAATGTATGGCTCGAGCTGAGTTTCGGGAAACCGGAGATCGACGGGATAGAGGTCACCGTAGGCGATCGCAAAGCCCGGCATCAGCGCCCTGACCCGCTCCCCCCGCTGGTTCTTGACGACCAGCCGCCGCCATGGCTCCGCCGCCTCCAGCCTGTCGAAGATCTCTCCCCGGGCGGTATCGCTGGCGAACCCCATGTCGAAGTGCTTCTCCCGGGTCGGAGCGCCAGGATCATAGCCGCTAAACTGGAGCCGCAGTGCGAGCCCGAACGCGTCCACCTGGGTCACGTTGGCGTGCAACCGGGATTTCTCGACCCCGCCATTGGCCGTCGCGAGCCAGTTGAGCTCAATGAAGTCCCATACGATGTCATAGTTTGGATTATTGTTCGGAGTTCCGGCATCCACCGTTATCGGGCGACCTTTGCCATCCGTGCCGACTTGCAGCTTTCGGCCAAACGAGACATACGCCCGCACGGCCTCGAGCTGTGGCAACTTCAGCCGATTTTCGCCAGGCTCGAGCGCGAGACCATACGAGCCACCCGGCTGGTTTGCTGGAAAACGCGCGACAGTGCCCTCGCGATCGACGAGGTACTCCAGCGTCTTGTTGCTGAACAGGTAGAGGTACGCCGGCTTGCTCGATCCACTGTTATTGAAGATCGTGAACGGAATGGTTGGACGAGAGGACTTGTCGAGTGACATGCAACGCCTCGTGAAGTTGATCTGCCAGGGAACAACCGTTCACGGGGGAAATCCCCCGCGTTCGGGTACTTGCACTCCAAGGCGGCTTGATCAGCTCGAGCCTGCTCGATTGCCGCGCCCCTACCAACCCATGGACGTCCGAAGGCCCTTATCTGTGACCGGTTACCCGTCTCGAGCCACCGCACCCGGTGCGGAAAGGACAGCGTCCACTGCCGGTAGGGCACGTGCGGCTGGGCTTGCCCCGGTTACGTGGGGCAGGCTCAGCTTCGGAGGGCCCCTCAAACCCCGGCCCGCCCAAGGAGACAGGCCCATGAAGACCCAGGCTCGCCGCAACCTCCTGCTCGCACTCGCATTCCTGGCCGGCTGCGCCGCGTCACGGGTGCAGTGGGTTCCCCCCGCGCTCGCGCAGACGGACACGGGCATTCAGCGCTGGGACTACTACTGCATGCAGCCTCAATGGGGCCCGGGTGAATCGAGGCTCGAAGCCATCAACGCGCAGCTCAAGGCCGCGGGCCTGCAGGGCTGGGAGCTCGTCACGGACGGCGAGGTCGCCTACTGCTTCAAGCGCCCCCTGCGCTGAGCACGCTCTCTCCGAGACACGAGACAAGGCCCGGCTCATTCTCGAGCGAGCGCGGATACACGACGTCAGGCGCTGGCCGTGAGCGTGCGCTCCCCAAGGCGAAGGCCTACCCGGAATTCCACGTCCGCCCCGTCTACTTCGCCTGTGCGCCGTCACAAATGGCCAGCCTGCCCTCAATTGCAGGTGAGTGGTCGCGGTCATTCCGCAATCACTCACCTGCACCCATCGCCAGGAAGGAGCACGGCCATGAAACTGAAGACGAAGCAGCACTCCCAGGGGCGGGAAGCGACGCACTCGACGAAGCGGAAGCTTCAAACCCTGGAGGAGAGGCAGTTGACCCTCGAGGAGCTGGCCTGGGTCTCGGGCGGTTTGAGGAACGAAGACACCAATGACCATGAGAGCGGCGGGGGCCCCCACCGTCGTTGTTGAGGCATACGTCGAGCGTCCACCCCTGCACGCCCCACCACACCGATCGGCACCTCTCTCGCGAACGAACCCGGAGGACCCTCCAACCATGAGACTCATCACCACCCGGCGGATCGTGACAACGCTCGTCGTCTCCCAGGCCCTCCTCGGCGGTACCCTCGCCGCCGCGCAGACCGGACCGGCCGCGCCAAACGGGACGGCCACCTCGAACACGGCCCAGGGGCTGCGCTACACGGGCGGCGCCGGAGCCAACCGGATCACGGTGGTCACCGTCCCCGGCGACCGCTTCCGGGTAAGCGACACGTCACCCATCACCGCCGGAGCCGGGTGCACGCCGGCCCCCTCCGTCGGGGCGCTGTTCGTGGTGACGTGTCTGGCTCCACGGAACCCCGACGGCCAGTCGTTCAAGCCGTTCCGGGTCGATGCTGGCGGAGGCGACGACGTCGTCAACAACTCCAGCGCGGCCCCCATGCGGGCCACGGGAGGGCCTGGCAATGACACCCTCAACGGTGGCTTCCTCGGCGACAACCTGAGCGACGGCAACGGCCGGGACACCCTCCGGGGCAACGGTGGCGACGACTCCTTGTCCACCGACTTCGGATCGGACGACGGCCTGGCCGACGTGCTCGACGGCGGCGACGGCAACGACGACCTGCGCGCCGGTCCCGGCAACGACCGGCTCATCGGTGGAGGCGGCGACGACACCTTCCGGGGTGGAGCCGGTGCGGACTCGTTCGACGGCGGCGCCGGCGCCCACGATGCGGTCGTCTACCTCGACAACGCCCATGACAACTACGTGCGGCTGGTGGCATCGATCGACAACACGGCCAACGACGGCATCGCCGGGTTCGGTCCCGTCGAGAACGACAACATCCTCGACTCCGTCGAGGACCTGTTCGGTGGCAACGGACCTGACGTGCTCGTCGGCAACAACGGCCTCAACCGATTGGAAGGCAACGGAGGCGACGACGTCCTCTTCGGCGGCGGGGGCGCCGACGTGCTCAAGGGCGGAGCCGGCAACGACACGTTGGCCACCAACAGCCTGTTCGGGGTCCCACAGCCCGACGGCGCCATCGACACCGCCGACGGCGGCCCGGACACGGACACCTGCCACGTTCCAGCCACCGAGAACGATGTGCGGATCTCCTGCGAGAACGTCGAGACGGACTGACCCACCGGTCACCTGGAGAGCATGACGGGTCGGGGCGGCACCGCCCCGACCCGCTCACGCGCTGGTCAACGACTCGAACATTGATTGCAGGTGAGTTCTCTGGCCACGAGCATGTCAGCAATGGGTGGCTTGTGGATGAAGCTTTGGTGACATGGGCCGGAGGGAGGGGCCCTGGCGCTCAGGAGCGCATCGCGGCGGAGATCGGCTCCACATACGGCGCGACGGCGAGCTGAGCCCAGGTGTCGTGGAGCCCGTCGAGCATGGAAGGCCTCGGACCTCGCTCGCCGTTACCCGCGTCGAGCTCCACTTCGTCGTAGCCGAAACAGAATGCATGCCTGGCAATGGCGTGCTCATGGATCGCCTTGGCATGGAGAAAGACCGGATCATTCCGGTAATACAGGCCCCGGTCGGCCTGCGGAACTGGAAAGCGCGAATCGTTCATGAGCGACGACCGCAACAACGAAGCCCCCAACACCGCCGCAATCCGGTTGCCCGGCCCGTCGTTTGGGTGTGACTGAATCGCATTGCGATAGACGGCCTCAGTCCCCGTCCCGGTCCTCGTGAGCTGTGGCAACTTCAGCCGATTTTCGCCAGGCTCCAGCGCGAGAACATACGAGCCACCCGGCTGGTTTGCTGGAAAGCGCGCGACAGTGCCCTCGCGATCGAAGACGGTTTGGCACCCAGGACGGCCGACGAATTGCGGGTCCACCAGCTCGAGCCTGCTCGGTTGCCGCGCCCCTACCAACCCATGGACGTCCGAAGGCCCTTACCTGTGACCGGTTACCCAGGGAACTTCTCGTGCAGATGAAGAAGGTGGACTGACCGTCCCATTCGATTGCTATAGGTGAAGCTCCAACGATATCGAGGGAGTGATGACCTACATTCGAATCCTGCTGTCAGCGGCGGTCCTCCTTTGCTGGGGATGCACGCAGGAACCCGCCCCGGGCCAGACCTGTGGTACAGGCACCCGAAGCAACAGCGGTCAATGCGTGCCAGAACTGGCCTCCCTCTGCGGCGATGGGACCACGGCGCGCAATGGGCGCTGTGTGGCGCAGGCGCAAGCACAGGTGACGTGCGGTCAAGGGACCGTTCTCCAGGGCTCGGAGTGCGTTCCCTCGAGCACGCTGAGCTGTGGACCAGGGACGGTGCAGCAGGGCTCGGAGTGCGTTCCCTCGAGCACGCTGAGCTGTGGACCGGGGACGGTGCAGCAGGGCTCGGAGTGCGTTCCCTCGAGCACGCTGAGCTGTGGACCGGGGACGGTGCAGCAGGGCTCGGAGTGCGTTCCCTCGAGCACGCTGAGCTGTGGCACGGGAACAACGCAGGTCGGAAACTCGTGCCGGGCGGACCTGTCGAAGGTCTGCGGAACGGACACGACCAGTGCCGGCACCACCTGCGTCTCCGTCATGACCTGCGGAGAGGGAACGATTCGGGACGGGAACGAGTGCCGTCCATGGACCAGCGCCTGTGGCCCCGGGACGACGTTCTCGAATGGCAAGTGCGAGGTCAGCCCGGGAGTGGTCTGCGGGGCGGGGACGGTCTGGGAGAATGGGAAGTGCGTCAAGCCGGTCCCGAGCCCCACGCTCGAGGCGTTCTCGAGCGACACGGCGCTGAAGGGCGGGTTCTACCGGAGCATGATCATCACGACCGGTTCGACCATCTATGAATACCGCGCGGCCGTGACGGACCTGTCGCAGAGCGGTGCGGAAGGCTGGGCGCAGTCCGGGGCGGCGCTGGTGGGCGAGGGCGCCTCGGTACACATGAAGTTCTGGGGACCGGCGTCGATCTCCGCGGGCACGCCCTTCGTGGCGCAGATCTCGAGCGCGCTTTCGAGAGGCGAGTGTCAGACCTCGCTGAATCCCACGAGCAAGCCCTCCGAGTACGGCTCGACCTACGCGAACTTCTTCGGGTGGAACGCCACGAGCCCTTCGCTGAAGGTCTGTGCGATTGGCGGCTCCGTCAAGGTCGAGCGCCTCTCGAACACCGCGAGGCTCACCTTCAACATCCAGTTCTCGGATGGAACGGTGTGGACGGACAAGGTGTTCGAGATGCCCTGGCGCCAGCAGGAGTGAGCGCGCCAGGGGCCTCGGGGGTGCCGTGGCGAACCTCGCCATCCCCCCGTTGACCGACCCTCCTCCGGATGACCGACCTCCTCCCGATGACGGACGCGCGACGCTCCGGGAACGTGCGATTCCCCCTCGCATGAAACGAATCCCGGGCCTCTCGAAGCTCGCCTTCATCACCCTGGGGGTCCTCGCCGTGCTCATCGGCGCCCTCACCCTTTTCGGCAACAACCTCCGCAAGCTCTTCGGAGCCAGCGCGGAGTCACTCGCCGGCAGATCGGAGCCGTCTGCGTACGGGGGGGTGGCCACCGGTCAACTCCAGCGCAAGTCGCTGAAGAGCTTCGGCGCGAACAAGGACGACGAGGGCGATTCGTACGCGGCCCCGCCACCGGCCTCGGCCCCGAGGCCCGCCGCGAAGCAGACGCAGGCCACGCGGCTGGCCGAGCCCGTCACCACCGGCAACACCCACGTCGCCGAGCGCCCCAATCCCTTCACCCTCACCTCCGAGGACCGCTTCTCCACCTTCGCGGTGGACGTGGACACCGCCTCCTACGCCCTCTTCCGCCGCTACATCACCGGCGGCTCCCTCCCCCCGCCCGAGTCCGTGCGCGTGGAGGAGTGGGTGAACTACTTCACCTACCGCTACCCCAAGCCCGAGGAGGGGGACTTCCGGGTGGACCTCGAGGGCGCTCCCTCGCCCTTCACCCGCGGCCGCCACCTGGTGCGCGTGGGCGTCCAGGGCCGCACCCTCGCCAAGAGCCAGCGCAAGCCCACCCACCTCGTCTTCCTGGTGGACACCAGCGGCTCCATGTCCGAGCCCGACAAGCTGCCGCTCGCGCAGAAGGCCATGAAGCTGATGGTGGACGGGCTCAACGAGTCGGACACCGTGGCGCTCGTCACCTATGCCGGCAGCGTGCGCGACGTGCTGCCCCCCACCCCCGCCTCCGACCGCTCCACCCTCTTCGACGCCATCGACGCGCTCACCGCTGGCGGCGGCACCGCCATGGGCAGCGGGCTGGAGCTCGCCTACAAGCACGCCGTGAAGAAGGCCAGCTCCAGGACCGTCTCCCGCGTCGTCGTGCTCACCGACGGCGACACCAACCTCGGCAAGAACCTCACCGCCGAGAGCATGCTCGAGAGCATCCAGGGCTACGTGAAGGAGGGCGTCACCCTGAGCACCATCGGCCTGGGCATGGGCAACTACCGCGATGACCTGATGGAGAAGCTGGCCAACAAGGGCAACGGCAACTGCTTCTACATCGACACCGAGCGCGAGGCCCGCCGCGTCTTCCAGGAGCGGCTCGCCGGCACCCTGGAGGTCATCGCCCAGGACGTGAAGGTGCAGGTGGAGTTCGACCCCGCCGCCGTGCGCGGCTACCGGCTGCTGGGCTACGAGAACCGCGCCATCGCCGACAAGGACTTCCGCAACGACAAGGTGGACGCGGGAGAGATTGGCGCCGGCCACACCGTCACCGCCCTCTACGAGGTGGAGCTCACCGGCGAGGGCCAGAGCGTGGCCACCGTGCGCGTGCGCGCCAAGAAGCCCGGTGGGGCCGAGGCCGCCGAGCAGCGCTTCTCCCTGGAGCGCGGGCAGCTGCGCGGCTCGCTGCGCGAGGCCTCCTCGGACCTGCGCTTCGCCACCGCCGTGGCCGGCACCGCGGACATCCTCCGGGGCGCTCCCCAGGCCGGGGACTGGAGCCTGGCCACCGCCGAGTCGCTCGCCGAGGACGCCGTGGACGGCATGAGCGACCGCGCCGAGTTCCTCGGCCTGCTGCGGCTGGCGCGCGAGCACCGCACCCCCGCCCTGGCCCGCGAGTAGCTAGCGGGAGCCCTCCAGGCCCCGCCCGGCCGCCGTGTCCACCCAGACCTCCACGTTCCCGTGGAGCTGGAGGAACGAGGCCGGGCACAGGGTGGTGAGGGGGCCACGCACCATGCCCGTCACCGCCGCCGCCTTGTTCACCCCGAAGGCCAGCAGCACCACCCGGCGCGCCTGCAGCAGCGCGCCCATGCCCAGCGTGAGCCCCGCCAGCGGCACCCTCGACACGTCTTCCCCGAAGAGGGACGCCAGCGACTGGCGTGAATCCCGGGACAGGCGCGCCCGGTGGCTCGCCGACTGCAGATTCTCCCCCGGCTCGTTGAAGGCCATGTGCCCGTTGGACCCGATGCCCAGCAGCAGCAGATCCAACCCTCCCGCCATCGCCAGCTGCGCGTCATAGCGGGCGCACTCGCGCTCGGCCCGCTCCGCGCTCCCATCCAGGAAGTGGATGCGCTCGGGTGCCAGGTTGACGTGCTGGAAGAGATGTCGCTCCATGTAGGCCCGGAAGCTGCCCGGGTCATCCGGCGGCAGGCCGAGGAACTCGTCCAGGTTGAAGGTGGTCACCCGGGAGAAGTCCAGCTCCCCGCGCCGGTGCAGGGCCACCATCTCCCGGTACACGTTGAGCGGGGTGCGTCCGGTCGGCAGCCCGATGACCAGAGAGGGCTTCTCCCGGATGGCGGCGGCCACCAGCCCGGCACAGGCGGTGGCAGCTTCCAGCTCGTTGGCGAAGACGCGGACGTTCAAGGCGTGGCCGGAGCGAAAGGGAGCAGCCAGCATAGCCAAAGCGCGCCTTCCGACAAAGCGGCACGTCACCCATCGCATCGTGCCCTGCCCCGGACGTGGGCCGGGTAGGGTCCGCGGCCGGGGAAGGCCCCGTCCGTCCGCCCCCTTAACGACCTCGGGTCATCCAGCTCTGGCCGACCGCCACCGTGGCTGCCGGGCGGTTTACGCCAACTTCGCGGATGATTCGTCCCCGAGGTGCGTTAGAAGGGCACCTCATGAAAGTCGCCGTTCTCACGGGCGGGGGCGATTGCCCCGGCCTCAATGCGGTCATCCGCGCCGTCGTCCGCCGGGCCAGTGCCCATGGCTTCGAAATGATGGGTCTGCGCGACGGCTGGAAGGGTCTCCTCGAGGACAACCACTTCCGCCTCACGCGCGAGACCACCTCCGGCATCCTCCACCGGGGAGGCACCATCCTGGGCACCTCCCGCGTCAACCCGTTCAAGGTGGAGAATGGGTTGGAGAAGGTGAAGCGGGCCATGGAGCGCAACGACATCCATGCCGTCATCGCCATTGGCGGTGAGGGCACCCTGTCCGCCGCCACCCGCATGTCCCAGGAGGGCCTGCGCATCGTCGGCGTGCCGAAGACGATCGACAATGATCTCAACGGCACGGACTTCACCTTCGGCTTCGACACCGCGGTGGCCATCGCCACCGAGGCCATCGACCGGCTGCACTCCACCGCCGAGTCGCACAAGCGCGTCATCGTGTGCGAGGTGATGGGCCGTCACGTGGGGTGGATCGCCACCTACGCGGGCATGGCCGGCGGCGCGGACGTCATCCTCGTCCCCGAGGTCCCCGCCGACCTGGTGCGGGTGGCCGAGCACATCAAGCACCGGCACTCCACCGGGCGCTCGTTCTCCATCGTGGTGGTGGCCGAGGGCACGCGCATCAAGACGGGCGCGGACGAGCAGGAGCACCTGGTCACCTCGGGCGCCCTGGACGAGGCCGGCCGGCCCCGGCTGGGCGGCGTGGGCAGCATCGTGGCCAATGAAATCGAGCGGCGCACGGGCTACGAGACGCGCGTGTCCGTGCTGGGCCACATCCAGCGCGGCGGCGCGCCCACCGCGCACGACCGCGTGCTGGCCACGCGCTTCGGCGTCCATGCGTGCGACATGGTGGCCCGAGGCGAGTTCGGCAAGATGGCCGCGCTCCGGGGCAATGAGATCATCAGCGTGGACCTGTCCGAGGCCACCCGCGAGCTCAAGAAGGTGCCCCAGGAATTCTTCGAGGTCGCCCAGGTCTTCTTCGGGTAGATGGACCTGTACGCGGAGATGGCAGCCCTCCTGTCCGAGGGCCGTCCGTTCGTGCTGGCCACCGTCATCGAGAGCGCCGGCAGCACGCCGCAGAAGCCGGGCTCGAAGATGGTGGTGCTCGGCGATGGAAGCCTGCGGGGCACCGTGGGCGGCGGAGCCATCGAGCATCAGATCATCCAGGCCGCGCTGGCCCTGCTCCAGGCCCCGGAGCGGACGCGCATCATCGAGACGCACCTCACGCACGAGCTGGGCATGTGCTGTGGCGGGCGGATGAAGGTGTTCCTGGAGAAGCACGGGGCACCGCCGAGGCTCACCGTGTTCGGCGCGGGGCACGTGGCGAAGGAGCTGGCCGCGCTCGCCCACCGGGTAGGCTTCCGCGTCACCGTGGTGGATGCCCGCCCCGAGTGGGCCAATCCCGAGCGCTTTCCCGACTGCGAGCTGCTGGTGAAGGACCCGGCGGACCACGCGCGGGCGCTCGCCGGTGGCGAGGACCAGTATTTCTGCGTCACCACCCATGACCACCCGCTGGACCAGGCGGTGGTGGAGGCGTTGCTGGAGAAGCCCTCGGCGTACCTGGGGGTGATTGGCAGCCGGCGCAAGGCCGAGCGCTTCCGCATGCGGCTGCGCGCCGCGGGCTTCCCCGAGGCCTCCGTGGAGCGGATGCGCTCTCCCATGGGCGTGGACATCGGCGCGCTGACGCCCGAGGAGATCGCCGTCTCCATCGTCGGCGAGCTCATCCAGGTGCGCCGCCTGCATGGAAGATGACAGGGTGCGCCGCTTCACGCGGTGTCCAGGCGCCCTCCCCTGTTAGAAGCCAGCACCCGCGCCACGTCCGGCGCGCGGGCCCAGGAGGCGAACACATGGTGGTCCTCACGGATGGTGGCTCTCGCGCCGAGGTCGTCCCCGAGCGGGGTGCACTCGTCAGCCGCTTCGTCGTCGAGGGCGAGCCCATCCTCTACCTCGACGAGAGCACCCTCGCGGATGCCACCAAGAACGTGCGCGGCGGCATCCCCGTGCTCTTCCCCGCCCCCGGTGTCACCCCCGGTGGCAAGTACCTGGTGGACGGCCGCGAGTACCCCATCCGCCGCCATGGCTTCGCCCGCGACCTGCCCTGGGAGGTGCGCTCCCAGGACACCTCACGCGTGGTGCTCGCGCTCGGGCACTCGGAGCAGACGCTTCGCGAGTTCCCCTGGCGCTTCGAGGCGCTCCTCACCGTCACGCTCCGGGGCTCCGCGCTCCACCTCACCTTCTCCGCCGAGAACCGCGACTCCCGGCCCATGCCCCTGCACCTCGGCTACCACCCCTATTTCCATGTCCCCCAGGCCCACAAGGCCTCCGCCCGCGTCGAGACCGATGCCTCTCGCGCCTGGGACAACCGCCAGGGCGCCAACGTCTCCTTCTCCGGGTTGGACCTCACCGCGCCCGAGCTGGACATGCACCTGATCGACCATTCGCCCCAGGGCACCACGCTCGAGCGCGGGCCCGGCCTGCGCCCCGTGGAGCTCGCCTGGAGCCCCTCCTTCACCACGCTCGTGGTGTGGACGCTCCAGGGCCGTGACTTCGTCTGCGTGGAGCCCTGGACCGCCCCCGGTGGCGCCCTCCAGACACACCAGGGTCTGCTGACCGTGGCCCCCGGCGCCACCTTCTCCTCCGAGTTCGAGATCAGCGTCGAGCCCCTGGCGCGCTTCGTCCGGTAAAAGGCGGGCCATGTCCTTCCTCTCCCATCTCGAATGCTCCCGCTGCCGCAAGACCCATGACGCGGACCGGGTCCAGAACCTGTGCGACTGCGGCGGCCCCCTGCTCGTTCGTTATGACTTGAAGGCCGCCGCCCGCTCCCTGCGCCCCGCCGACCTGTGCGGCCGCGTCGCCTCCCTGTGGCGCTACCGCGAGTTGCTGCCCGTCCGGGATCCCAAGAACATCATCACCCTCGGCGAGGGCATGACGCCGCTCTTCCCCCTCCCCCGCCTGGGCGCCGAGCTGGGCCTGCGCGACCTCTGGCTCAAGGACGAGGGTCTCAATCCCACCGCCTCCTTCAAGGCGCGCGGCGCCGCCACCGGTGTCAGCAGGGCCAAGGAGCTGGGTATTACCGCGCTCGCCATGCCCACCAACGGTAATGCTGGCGGTGCATGGGCCAGTTACGGGGCTCGCGCTGGAATGTCCGTCACCCTGGTGATGCCCACCGATGCTCCCGCCATGAGCGTGCTGGAGGCCACCGCCGTCGGCGCCAATGCGTACATGGTCAAGGGGCAGATCACCGACGCCGGAGCCATCGTCGGCCGCTCGGCCAAGGCTCATGGCTGGTTCGAGGCCGCCACGCTCAAGGAGCCCTACCGCATCGAGGGCAAGAAGACGATGGGGTATGAGATCGCCGAGCAGCTCGCCTGGAGCCTGCCGGACGTCATCCTCTACCCCACCGGCGGCGGCGTGGGCATCATCGGCATCTACAAGGCATTGCTGGAGATGCGCGAGATGGGTTGGCTGCCCGAGGATGTCCGCTTCCCCAGGCTCGTCGCCGTCCAGGCCGAGGGCTGCCAGCCCATCGTGAAGGCCTTCCGCGAGGGCAAGGACGTCTCCGAGAAGTGGGAGAATGCTTCCACGGTCGCCCAGGGGATTCGCGTGCCCAAGGCGCTCGGTGACTTCCTCGTTCTCCAGGCCGTGCGCGAGACGAGTGGAACCTGCGTGGCCGTGACTGACGCCGATACGATGTGGGGCCTGGAGCGCATCAGCCGCCTGGAGGGCTCCTTCATCTGCCCCGAGGGCGCCGCGCTCGTCGGGGCCGCTCGTATGCTCCTGCGCGATGGGTGGTTGGACCCCGGCCAGCGCGTGCTGCTCCTCAATACCGGCGCCGGTATCAAGTACCCGGATGTCATGTCGCCCAAGCTTCCCGTGCTCGAGCTTGATGCCACGCTGTGAGGTTCGAACAGTGGGGAGGACGGGGGGACATACCCTCACCCCGTCCCTCTCCCAGAGGGAGAGGGTTATTTGGCCTGGGTGTTTTCCGGCTTCGTGAAGGGTACATCCTGCACCGGCAGCTTCGTCGCTCCCGGCAGATCGTAGTGCCACCACTCCATCTGGTTCTTCTTGAAGCCCGCCCCCTCCATCGCCGCTCGGAGGATCTCCCGGTGCTTGCGCGATGCCTCCGTGCCTCCCGCATACCCGTGGTGCGCCGCCTTCTCGAATGAGTCGAACGGCGTCGGCATCTCCACCTCACCGCCATCCAACGTCACCAGCGTCAGGTCCACCGCCGCCCCACGGTTGTGGTTGCCCCCCTTCTTCGGGTTCGCCACGTAGCCCGGGTGCGGGTAGATCTTCCACATCTCCCACTGCACCGCGATCGGCCGGTAACAGTCGTACACCTTCAGCCGGTACCCCTGCTTGCGCAGTGTCTCCGCCGCCTTCGCCAGCCGCTCGGCCGCGTCCGGCAATAGCAGGCACCTCGCCCCGTCCGGGTACACCTTCTTCTTCAGGAAGTTGTCCGGCGTGGCGTACTTCATGTCCACCACCAGGTCCTTCACCGCCTCGGTGCCGTCCACCAGCGGCCCACTCCCCGCCGCCAGCCACAGCCCCAACGCCACGCTCGCAGGTCCCGCCATCTCTCAGGCTCCCTTCACGTACGGCGTGGGGTCCGCTACCCCCGCCTGCTCGAATCCACGTCGCCGCAACACGCAGCTGTCACACCGCCCGCACGCCCGTCCCTCCGCATCCGGGTCGTAGCAGGAGTGCGTCATCCCGTAGTCCACGCCCAGTTTCACCCCCGCTCGGATGATGTCCGCCTTCGTCATCCCCGACAGCGGCGCGTGCACCTTGAAGCGCGTCCCCTCCACCCCCGCCTTCGTCGCCAGCGTCGCCATCTGCTCGAACGCCCGGATGAACTCCGGCCGGCAGTCCGGATAACCGCTGTAGTCCACCGCGTTCACACCGATATAGATGTCACTCGCCCCCACCACCTCCGCCAACCCCAACGCCAGCGAGAGGAAGAGCGCGTTGCGCGCCGGCACGTACGTGATGGGAATGCCGTGCGACATCTCCCCCTCGGGCCGGTCCTTCGGCACCTCGATGTCCGCTGTCAGCGCCGAGCCGCCCACCTGCCTCAGGTCCACCGTCACGATCCGGAAGTCCTTCACGCCCATGGCCTGTGTCACCCGGCGCGCCCGCTCCAGTTCCACCGCGTGCCGCTGCCCGTAGGACACCGCGAGGCACACCGGCTCGAAGCCCTCCGCCTTCGCCATCGCCAGGCAGGTGGTGGAGTCCAATCCACCCGACAGCAACACCACCGCCTTCTTACTTGCCGCCATTGAAGTGCCGCTTCCCTTCCACGCCGTACACCGCCGTGCACGACGTCACGCATTTGCACTCAACGCTCTTCCCCGGAAGGAACACCACCTTCAGCTCCCCGCAGGCCCGCTCGGCGTCGTAGCCATTCAACGTCGGGCCCGGCACCGAGCCATCCGGCAATCCTCCATCCGTCAGGTTGGCGCACCTGCTGCCGATGGCCCGGTCCTGGCTGTCGCTCAGCACCACCACCGACATCGACTCCTCTATCTCCGCTCCCTTGCAGCCCTCGCCACAGCTCGGAATCTGCGCCCCGGCCCGGTGCGTCGTCACGTACCGCTGCGTCGGAGCGTCGAAGACGGCCTTGCGCGAGAAACCATCGATGGTGAACCACACCCCACCGTCCAGGCTGTCGCGCGAGAAGGTGCCCGAGAACGCGAAGCCCCCGTCCACCAGCCGGTTGAAGTCACCCCCGTCCCGCTTGCAGTCCGTCAGCCCCCAGTTCGCCTGGGCCTGGAAGTCGAACGTCCCAATGGTCAGGTCCCCCGGGTACACCGTCTCGGACACGCACGCGACGGCGACCGCGAGCACGGGGAGCGATACGAGGAGCAGACGACGTCGGGATGCGAGCATAGGGTCCGGGCAGGTTACACGGTCTCCAGCGCGGCGAGGGCCACCTCGCGGAACGCCGTGCTGGTCCGCAGCACCGCGCCCACGTCCACCGTCCTCGGATCTCCCCCGCGAACCTCGGGCGACAGGTGCGCCACCACGCGCGACGCGGCGAGCGACGCGGGCATCGCACGGAAGGCCGCCACCGCCGCCTCGTCGAAGCCGGGCACCGGACCGGGCCGGGAGAGCGCCTCGCCAGAAGCCCCCAGGCACAGGGCCAGCGCGCAGAGGTAGCTCAGCTCCACCACCCCGAAGCAGGCCAGCGCGCCCGCTCCCAGCACCAGCTGGTCCGGCGTGGCCAGATACGCCTCCACGCCACCCGTCGGGTTCAAGTAGACGCGCACGTCCTCCGCCCCCAACCCCTTCAGCGTGGGCCGCAGCACCGCGTGCAGGCGGGGCATCTGCTCGTCCGTCACCGGCACCGCGCCCGGAGGCAACGGGTGGGCGAAGCCCTCGGGCCGCGCCACCGGGTACAGGGTCGCCGTCGACGCGCTCGCCGTGCTGGACACGAGCGCCGCGCCAAAGCCATCCACGCGCGCCACCTCCCGGGGCACGTCGTCCCAGGCCGCCAGCGCCTCGGCGTACAGCGTCCACCCATCCGCGTCCACCGGCTCCTGCCGCAGCAGTTCCGGCCAGAGGTGGATGGCCAGCGCCGAGCCCTCGTACGTCGGCGACAGCCGCTCCGCCACCATGCGCTTCGCCTCCGGCGACAGCTGGCCGGACTGGTAGAGCCGCTCGGCCAGCCGCACCGCGAACACCACCAGCTGCGAGTCCAGGTACTTGCGGAGGATGTCCTCCAGCGCCGCCGGATCCTCCGTGAGGCGCTCGCGCAACTGCAGCGCCTCGCCCGTGAGCCCCTGCGCCTCGGCGATCCTCGCGCGACGCTCCAGCCGCTCCGGCGTCTCCGGCAACAGCTTGAGCTGCTCGGCCGCCTCCGGCAGACGGCCCAGGGCCTCGTAGGCCTCGGCCAGACGCTCACGCCACAGCCCCATCGCCGCAGGGCCCGCCAGGATGGCGGCGATCTGCTCCGCCACCGCCACGAAGCGCGCATGGTTGCGCGTCTCGTCGTAGATGGGCAGCAGGAACTCCAACGCGCGGATGGTGCCCGGCGCGTCCTCGAGCGCCTTCTCGAAGGCCTCCTGCGCGCGCGCCTTGTCACCCGCCCACATCAGCATGTCGCCATGCTCCACGTGGAGACCCGCGCGCAGCTTGGGGTCCGTCTCCAGCAGGATGAGCAGGCCCAGCGTGTCCGCCGCGTCCGACATGCGGCCCGCGTCACGCTGCAGCCGGAAGCGCTCGCGCAGCAGCTTGCCGCGCCGCTCCGGCCAGCCATCCGCCGCCTCGGACAGCGCCTCCACACGCTCGTCCAGGGGCAGCTCCCGGACCAGGTTCAGCACCGCCTCGGACAGCTCCGCGGGGCAGCTCCCCAGTTCCGGCAACAGCTTCCGCAGGCGCTCGGAGAGACCCGGCAGGGCCGCGAGCGACTCCAGCGCACGCAGGCGCGGCCCGGCCTCGGCACCGGCCGCGAGCAGCACCTCACCGCGCAGCTCCGTGGACAGCGCCACGTCCGACTCCGAGAGCAGGTCCGCCAGCCGCAGCAGCCCTTCCCAGTCGCCCTCCTCGCGCAGGCCGGAGACCAGGTCCGTGATGTGCTCGGCATCCGCGTCCGGCTTCTCCACCAGCGCCCAGAGCGCCTGACGGACACGGGACGCATCCCCGGCGCGCTCGGCGAGCGCCAGCGCTCCCAGGAGGTCACCGGACTCGAGCGCGGGGCCGAAGCCCACCTCCACGGCGCGGGCGGGCGCACCCAGCTGGTGGAAGCGCTCGGCCAGCTCCGCCGGACTCAGCACGTCCTGGGGCTCGGTGGCCAGACGCTCCAGCACCTCGAGGGCCTCGGCGCGCTCGTCCGCGGCCTCCCACAGGTCGGCCGCCTCCAGCAGCAGCGCCGGCCGCTGGGCGGAGTATGCGAGGCGCGCCGCCTGCAACAACACCTGCGCCGCGCGTCCCGGCTCTCCGGACATCTGGTGCAGCGTGGACACCAGCCGCAGCGACTCCAGGTCGGCCTCGATGGAGACGGCGGCCCGGGCCGCGCGCAGCGCATCCGGAAGACGCTTCGCGGACTCGAAGTCGCGCGCCGCCGACAACAGCAGCTCCCGGCGCTCCGCGTTGGGCAACAGCTCCGCCCGCGCCAGCCTCACCTCGGCGAGGCGGCCCGGCTCGTCCGTGAGCAACGACTCCAGGGCCTCCAGCGCCTCGGCGTAGCCGGCACCGGAGGCACCCCGCGCCACCACCGTCTCCAGCGCCTCGCGGGCGAGGGACTGACGGTCCGCGGCACTGGCCAGCGACGCCAGCTCCAACCGCAGGAGCGAGGCCTCGTCCGCGTCCTCCGTCGCTGGCACCAGACGCTCGAGCGCCTCCAGCAGCGCGGCCGTGTCTCCCCGCTGGCGCAGGCCCACCACCCGGGCCCGGAGCGCGGCCACGTTGGACGGGTCCGCCTCGGCCGCGCGCTCCCGGAGGGCCGTGGCGCGTCGCGGGTCATCGAGCTGGTTCGCGGCGACCTCGGCGGCGGCCAGCAGCAGCTCCGCCGCACGCGAGCCCCCGGCGGCCTGTGCCCCCGCCTCGTAGACGGCGAGCAGGTCCGACGGACGGCCCAGGGCACGCAGGCCCACCACCGCCCTGTCGATGATGTGCGCGTCCGCGGGACGCAGGCGCGCCAGGTGCAGCAGCGCGTCGATGGACTCCTTCGGGTCCTCGAAGAGATCCGCGGCGCGGCGGTACAGCACCTCGGCGGTGGCGGCGTCCGCCTTGCGCGCGAGCTTCAGCGAGGCCCGGTACAGGCCCTTGGAATCCCCCGTGCGGCCATACACCTCGGTGAGGAGGGACAGCGCCTCCTGGCCACGCGTGCCCTCGGGGTCGAGCGACACCACGGCCTCGAAGGACTCCGCCGCATCGCGGAGCGCACCCGAGGACAGCGAGGCATGGCCGAGCCGCAGGTGCGTGCGCACACGCACCGGGACGGGGAGCGACTCGCCTCCGGCGGCGAGCAGGCGCCGATCATACGGCTGGGCCGCGGTGGGGCCACCGCCCTCGGCGGCCAGCTCCGCGCGCGCGGCGAGCGCGTCCACGTCGTTTCCGGCCTTGGAGAGGTAGTCGTCGAAGGCCTCGGCGGCGAGCAGCGCCTCCCCCGCCTCCAGCAACATGTCCGCGCGCTCGCGCAGCAGCGGCAGGGCCGCCTCGGGCTCCAGGGCGGCGGCACGCAGGGACAGCAGCTCCGCCTGGCGGCGCACGTCCCCGGTGGCACGGGCCCGCAGCAGATGGAAGGCCTCGGTGCTGGCGGGCGCGAGCTCGAAGGCCCGGTCCTCGCACAACAGCGCGCGCTCCAGCGCACCGGCCTCCCGGAACGCCTTCGCGGCGGCGAGGTAGCTCTCCGCGGCCTCGGCGGGCATCTGCCGCTGCGCCCGGCGCAACATCAACGCGGCGAGCGCCTGGAGGTCTCCCGTCTCGGAGAGCCACGCACGGTGGCGGCCGTAGACGGGCTCCAGGAAGGGGTTCGCCTCCAGCAGGAGGGCGTCGAACTCGGCGGCGTCCTCCTCGCGCCCCATCTCGTGGAGCAGGTCCGCCGCCTGGCGGGTGAGGTCCAGGTCATCCGGCCGCGCGGAGCGTGCCGCGAGCAGCGCGATGACCGCCGCGTCCGGACGCCCGGCGTGCTCGCGGTAGAGGGTGGCGGCGCGCAGCAGCAGTTGCGCGCGGCGGGCGGGCTGCTCCTCGAGGGAGGCGGAGTCCTCGAACCAGGCGGCCAGCTCGGCCACCCGGCCCTCGCGCTCGAGCAGCTCGCACAGGAGCGTCTCCGCCTCCTGAAGGGAGCGGTCCTGACGGAGCGCCTCGCGCAGGAAGCCCTCGGCCTTGTCGGAGTCACCCAGCACGTCCAGGTGCAGCTTCGAGAGCCGCAGCAGCGACGTGGCCTTCTCCTTCGTCCCCGGCAACAGCGGCAGGGCGCGCTCCAGCCAGCGGGCCTCGGCGGCGGTGTCCTCCCGGCGCACGGCCAGCTCGATGCCCATGCGCGCCGTGTCGAGCTGCTCGGACAGCGCGAAGGCCCGCTCCAGCGCGGCCTCCGCCGCGGGCAGGTCCAGCTTCGCGTCGCGCAGCATCTCCGCGCGGTGACGCTCGTAGGTGGCGGCCTCGTCCTTCCGGTCCTCCTTCTCCAGGAGGAAGCGCAGCGCCTCCAGCGAGCGCAGCGACTCGTCCACCCGGCCCGACTCCTCGGCCAGGCGCGCGTGCTCCGCGCAGGCGGTGATGGCGCCGTCGAGGTCCCCCGCCTCCTGACTGAGCTGGGCCACCACCTGGAGCTGGGCCACCAGCTCGGGGACGCGGCCCGCGTCGCGGTAGAGGTTGGCGAGCGACAGGTGCAACGGCAGCGGCTCCTCCGCCATCTCCGCCGCGCGCGTCAGCAGGGAGGCGGCGAGGGAGGAGTCGGCCAGGGAGTCGCGGGCGCGCTCCGACAGCGTGACGAGGCGACTGGCCGTGTCCTCGGACGGAGGCAGGGCGCGCGCGTGGGTGACGAGCACCTCGAAGGAAGCGCGAGGCTCGTCCTTCTCCAGCAGCGCGGCGAGCCGGAGCACCGCGACCTCGTTCAGCGGGCGCTCGGCGAGGAGACGCTTGTACGCGGACACCGCGCGCCGCGAGTCCCCGAGCTTCTCCGCGAGCGCCCCCAGGCGAAGCCAGGCCTTCTCGGCACGCTCGGGCTCGGCGGCGAAGTCCGCGGCGGCGGCGAGCTGCTCCTGCAGGGGCAGCGCCTCCTTCACGTCTCCATGGAGGAAGAGGAGCTCGGCCAGCTCGGCCAGCTGCGCGTCCCGCGCCGGGACGAGGGCATGGGCGCGGCGGGCCAGCTCGAGGGCCCGGGCCATGTCCCCGGCGGCGCGGGCATGGGTGATGCCCTCACGCAGGAGGGCGGCGGCCTCGGCGGGAGGAATGTCGCTCGCGCCGACGTCGAGGAGCTTCGCGGCCTCTGCGGAGTCCCCACGGCCCGCGACGATGGCCACCAGCCGGCGGCGCACGTCGAGGTTGTCGGGAGCCAGGCGCACGGCCTGCCGCAGCGCGGCCTCGGCGGCGTCGGGCTGCTCCAGGCGCTCCAGGTGGAGGGTGCCCAGCTCCGCGTAGAGAGCGGCGGCCTCGGCGGGCGGAGCGTGCGGGGCTTCCGCGGCGAGCAGATCCGCGAGGCGCGCCCAGTCCTCCAGCTCGCGCAGCACGCGCTGCAGCGCGGTGGTGGCCCCGGCATGACGCGGAGCGAGGGTGAGCGCGGACTCCAGGCTGGCGGCGGCCTCGGGCAGGTTGCCCGCCCTTTCCAGCAGGCGCGCGCGGTCCAACAGGGCCTCCACGCGGCGGGGCACGGGGCCCTGGCGCGCGGCCTCGGCGAGCGCCTCCGCCTCGGCGTCCGCCTGCCCATCGCGGCGCGCGAGCGTGGCGAGGGCGAGGAAGGTATCGCAGCGCTCGGCCGGGGAGAGCGGCAGCGCCGCGGCGGCGAGCAGGGCCTCGCGGGCCGGGGCACGCGCGTCCTTCTCCACCAGCGTGTGGGCCAGCGCGAGGAGGCGCACGCGGGCGCGCTCGGCGAGCTCCGGCTCGGAGGCGACGACGTTGCGCCACGCCGCCAGCTCGTCCACGTCGTCACCCGCCTCGCGGGCGAGCGCGGCGATGGCGAGCCACAGGGGCGCCGGCCGGCGGGAGAGCTTCGTGGCCGCGAGGAAGTCATCGCGCGCGGACTGGGAGCGGCCCGCGTTGCGGTGGAGGGCGGCGCGGCGGGCGAGCAGCTCGGCGCGGGCATCTCCCTCGGAGGCGGAGACGAGGGTGCCCAGCAGCGAGAGGCGCTCGGTCTCCTCCTGGGGAGTGCCAGTGCCCGGCGGGGGCAGCAGCTCCAGCAGGGCCTGCGTGGCCCAGGTGTCGTGAGGCTCCTCGGCCAGGAGGCTGCGCAGGGCGTCGATGGTCTCGGCGGTGCGGCCGAGGGCGAGGGACAGTTCGGCCAGCTCGCGGCGCGCGGAGCGGCGCGCTTCACCGGAGAGGCGCGGCCACAGCATGACGAGGAGGTCGGCCAGCGGCTCGCGCGCGCCCGCCTTGCGGTGCAGGCCCGCGAGCTCCACCTGGGCCTCGAGGTCCTCGGGGGCCAGGGTGCAGTACTGCGCGAGCAGGCGCCGGGCGGCATCCGCTCGGCCCGCGCGCACGGCGGCGGAGGAGGCGCGGCGGGTGAGCTCCAGCAGCTCCTCCTCGCGCAGCGCGTCCGGATCCGCCGGAGGCAGGGCCAGCACGGCCTCGAAGTCCTCCAGCGCCGAGCGGGCGTCCGCCTGCAACCGCAGCTCGCCCCGGCGCATGCGCGCGGGAGCGAAGGAGGCGTCCCGCTCAAGGGCCTCGGCGAGGAAGGCCTCCTCGCGGCTGGTGCCCATGGCGAGCACGGAGGCACGGAAGAGGAGCTTCGCGCCCGCGCGGGCGTCCGTCACCAGCGCGGCCTTGCGCGCGAAGAGGCGGGCGGCCTCCAGCTTCTCGCCACGCTCCAGCTCCAGCTCCGCGAGCGCGTCGAGGGCCTCGGCGGCCAGCGGGCCGGAGGGGCTCGCATCGAGGGCCGAGGAGAGGCGCAGGAGGGCGGGGCCCTTCTCCCCGCGCTCCAGGAGGACGCGGGCGCTCTGGAGGAAGAGGGGCGCGGCCTCGGCGGAGCGCTCGGCGGCGACGAGGGCCTGGGCACGCGAGGCCCACAGCTCGGCCAGCTCACGCGTCTCACCCGCCTCCGAATAGAGGGCCTCCAGCCGGGAGGCGAGCGCATCATCCAGGCGGCGCAGCGGGAAGGCCTGGGCGTAGGCGGCGATGGCGGCCTCGCGGTCCCCCATCAGCTCGCACGCGCGGCCCAGGCGGGAGCGGATGTCCGCGAGGCGCTCGGGAGCGGTGGTGCGCGGCAGCGTGGACAGCAGCGTCTCCAGCGCGCGCCGGGCGTGCTCGGGGCGCTCGCAGCGCAGCGAGAGGTCCGCCAGCTCCAGCAGCACGGCCTGGTCCGGAGACAGGCGCGCGGCCTTCTCCAGGGCCACCAGCGCCTCGCCGAGCCGACCGAGCCGCGCCTCCAACACATTGGCCAGCTCGCGCAGCGCCGCCGCCGCGAGCCGCTTGTCGCCCTGTGCCTCGGCCACGCGCGCCCGATCGTCGAGAGCGGTGGCCAGGCCCGCCATGTCCGAGCGCTTGCGCTGCAGGGCGCACAGCTCGCCCAGGGTGGGCAGGTCGTCCGGCTCCGCCTTCAGCACCTCCTGGAGGGCGGTGGCGGCGAGGTCCAGGTCGAAGGCGAGGTCGCGCGCGGCCACGGAGAGGCGGCGGTACTTCTGCGCGCGCTCCTTGGGCTCGGGAGTGAGGCGCGCGAGCGAGGAGAGGCAGCGGGTGAGCAGCCCACCATCGCGGCGCGCCTCGGCGAGCGCCAGCATGGACTCCAGCGCGGGCCTGTGGTCCGGGTCCGCCTCCAGCGCGGAGGTGAGGAGGCGCTCGGCCTTCTCGGGCTGCTGCAGGCGGCCGCGGTACAGCTCGCCGGCCTCGGCCCAGAGGGCGGCGCGGCGGCCGGGCTCCTCGTGGACGGCGGCGGCCTTCTCCAGGGCCTCGGCGAGCTCCTGGGTGCGGCCGGTGGCGCGGAAGTACGGAATCAGCTCGTCGAGCGCGGCCCCATCGCGCGGGTCCAGCGCGAGCGCGGCCTCCAGGTGCTCGCGGGCGCGGGCCGGGTCGCCGAGCTTCGTGCGGTACAGGCGCGCCAGGGCATGGTGGCTGCGGTGCGCGGCCTGGCGGATGGCTTCGGAGCGGGGAGCGGGACCGGCCAGCTCCAGCGCCTGCTGGTAGCCGGCGAGCGCCTCCTGCATCTTCCCCAGCTTCTCGGCCACGCGCGCGGTGGCGAAGAGGGGCTCGGGCTCGCCGGGCAACAGCGACGTGGCCTCGCGGTAGCGCAGCAGCGCGTTGTCCGGCTGCTGGAGGCCCTCTTCCCAGATGCGACCGGCGAGCAGGTTGGCGCGGCCCACGCGGTCCAGCTCGTGGCGGGCCATGGCCACTTCACGCAGGCGGTCCAGGGCCTTGAGGGCGCGCAGGTGCTCGCCCCCGAGGTGGCACAGCTCGCCCAGCAGCAGCAGCGCGTCCGGCTGGTCCGGCGAGAGACGCAGCGCGGCCTCGCAGTGCAGGCGGGCGCCGGCGACATCGTCCTCCGTCTGGGCGCACAGGCGCGCGAGGTGCACGTGCGCGTCGGCGGCCTCGGCGGGGTCCCTGGCGAGCGCGGCGATGCGGCGGTAGGCACGCACGGCGCCGGCGCGGTCGCGGCTCTGGTCCGAGGCGCGCGCGAGGGCCTTCAACGAAGGCAGGTGGTCCGGCTTGAGGCCGAGCACCTCGTGGAGGGCCTTCACGGCCACCTGGGGCGCGTGGTCGCGCGCGGCACGGGCGGCGGACTCGGCGGCGAAGAAGGCGGAGGACTCCTCGGAGGCGCGGCGCGCGAGGGCGCATAGGGCGAGGTAGCGCTCGGCGGCGCGGGCGTGCTCACCGCGACGCTCGCGCACCACGGCCTCGCCCCAGAGGGCGGCGGGGCTCCGCTCGCGGCGGCGCAGCAGCGTGGCCGCCACGTCGAGGGCCATGTCGTGCGCCTGCGGATCCGCCACGAGGAGCGACAGCAGCCGCTCGGCGGCGAAGGGGTGGGCGTCCTGGGCGTCACCGGCCTGGAGGTAGGCGTCGCGGGCCTCGGCGAGCTTCCCCTGGGCGATGAGGGCCTCGGCGTCGGAGAAGGCGCGGGCGCCCTCGAGGGCCAGCAGCAGCTCCTCGTCGGGCGGCGAGGGAGGCGGCAGTCCTCCCGCGGAGAAGCGCAGGCGCAGGCCCGCGCTGCTCACCTCGACGGAGGAGAGGCGCGCGGTGTCCAGCACGGGCATCTTGAAGCCCCGGCTGACGGCGGACTTCTGGCACAGCGCGGGCAGCACGCGGGTGGAGAAGCCGGTGGCGCCACGCACCTCCACCTCGGGCAGCAGGCCCAGCTCGGCCACGGTGGCGGCGATGAGGCCGGGCACCTGCACCGACGGCGTGGAGGCGAAGCCGTACAGACGCACGTCGTAGAGGTAGAGGGCGAGCCGCTCGCCATCCGCGTCGAAGGCCACCTTGAAGGTGAGCGGGGTGCGCTCCGGGGCCTGGAGGAAGGCCTGGCCCTCCAGGTAGCCGGGGCGGAAGTGCAGCTTCAGGTTCTCGAGTCCGGCCACGCGCCCGGCCAGCTCGGCCACCTTGCGCGTCACCAGGTCCGCGTCGACGTGCAGCTCCAGGAAGCCGAAGAGGAGCTTCTTGCGCTGGTAGCGCGAGGCACCCGCGCTGACGTTGAAGGGGAAGGTGACGTCCGGAATCTGCAGCGCGAAGTCGGCGATGGACAGCCCGGGCGCCAGCTCGAGGGACGGAAACCCCACGAAGGCGCGCCGATCCAACAGGCGCAGCTCGGGGGCGGCGGCTTGCGCTTCGGACGCGGGCTTGGGCGAGTCGCTGTCGGTGGCCATCTGCGGGGGGCTTCTGAGGAGCACCCGAAACTACCACGTGCTCTAAGCCCCCGGAATTTTTGCTATTCCCCCGCCCGGGGGGCAGGCGGAGAAACAGCCGACTGCAATTCCCCCCTCCCCCATTCGTGGGACTACGGTCACCCCTTCCACCGGGAAAGACTCCTCATGCGCGTGCGACTCCTCGTCGGATTGGCCCTCCTCCTCACCGCCTTCGCGGCACCGGCCCAGCAGAAGGCCGCGACTCCTGACTGGGTCGCGCGCAGCAATGCCCACTCACAGGTGCTGTTGGACACCAGCGCGCGCTTCAACCCGGAGCTCGCCTCGGCCTTCGGCCTCGCCACCCATGACGACCAGGTGCTCGACCTCGGCCCCCGCGTGGGCGAGCGCAGCCGCGCCGCCCTGGCCAAGACCCGGGCCGAGCTGGAGAAGCGCCTCGCCACGGAGAAGGACCCGAACGTCCGTCAGGACCTGCTCATCCTGGTGAAGGCGGCCAAGGACAACATCCAGGGCTCCACGCTCAACGAGCGCTACCTGCTCACCTGGGTCGATGTCCCCGAGGTGGTGTTCAGGGGCCTGCAACAGTTGCTACAGGAGGAGGTCGCCCCCGCCCGCCGGGCCAAGGCCCTGACCCGCCTCCAGCGCTACACCGGCCTCGCGCCGGGCAGCAAGCCTCTGACGGAGCTGGCCAAGGCGCGCTTCGAGGAGAAGCGCTCCAACCCGAAGCTGCTGGGCCCCGTGAAGCTCGAGGTGGAGCAATCGCTGGCCAACGCGCCGACCTACGTGAAGGGCATCCGGGAGCTGTTCACCGAGTACAAGATCGCCGATGCCGAGCCCGCCCTGGCCGCGCTCGAGAAGCAGGTCGCGGACTACGTCGCCTGGGAGCGCGAGGTGGTGCTGCCCCGGACGCGCGAGGACTTCCGCCTCCCACCGGAGCTCTACGCCTTCGGGCTCCAGCAGTTCGGCATCGACATCCCGCCCGAGCAACTGCTGCGCCGCGCGCAGGTCGAGTACCTCTCGGTCCGCGCGCAGATGCAGGTGCTCGCCCCGCTCGTGGCGAAGGCCCGGGGCCTCGACGCCACCGACTACCGGGACGTCATCCGCCTGCTGAAGAAGGAGCAGCTCGGCCGCGATCGCATCGAAGGACACTACCGCGAGGTCATCGCCGAGATGGAGAAGCGGATCTCCCAGCAGCGCGTGGTGGACCTGCCGAAGCGTCCGATGGTGATGCGCATCGCCTCGGAGGCCGAGAGCGCCGCTCAGCCCGCGCCGCACATGGACCCGCCGGCGCTGATCAACAACACCGGCGAGCAGGGCCAGTTCGTGCTGCCCCTGGGCAACCCGACGAGCGGCGGCAAGGGCGAGGCCTACGACGACTTCACCTTCGGCGCCGCGGCCTGGACGCTCACCGCGCACGAGGGCCGTCCCGGCCACGAGCTGCAGTTCACCGCCATGGTGGAGCGCGGCGTGTCCCTGGCGCGCAGCATGTTCGCCTTCAACTCCGTCAACGTCGAGGGCTGGGCGCTCTACGCCGAGGCGGAGATGGTCCCCTACGAGCCGCTCGAGGGTCAGCTGATCGCCCTGCAGTTCCGCCTGCTGCGCGCGGCCCGCGCCATGCTCGACCCCATGCTCAACCTGGGTCAGCTCACGCGCGAGCAGGCCGGACGCGTCCTCACCGAGGAGGTCGTCCTCTCCGCGCCCATGGCCCGGCAGGAGCTCGACCGCTACACCTTCCGCTCACCGGGGCAGGCCGGCAGCTACTTCTACGGCTACACCCGGCTCCTGGAGATGCGCGCCGAGACGGAGATCGCCCTCGGCCCGAAGTTCGACCGGCTCGCCTTCAACAACTTCCTCCTCGACCAGGGACTGCTGCCGCCGGACCTGCTGGCCAGGGCGGTGCGCGAGGAGTTCGTGCCGGCGCAGAAGGCGCGGTAGCGCCACGGACGGCCGTCACGGGCCTCCAGTCGCCGCCACCGAGAGCGCGAGCCGCGTCCCCACCGGTGGTGGGGTGAACCGGCTCAGTCCACCCTCGCTCGAGCGCAGGAACACGAGCGAGGGGTCCTCCAGCGGGACATCGAACTCGAAGCCCAGGCGGGTCGGCCCCTCGGCGTCCGCGGCCAGCACCGTCACCGTCATCCCCTGCAGCGTCACCTTCGATCCCACGCCGAGCATGTGCTGCGGACCCCGGACGCTCTGCTCGGCGTCGCTGGCGAGGAAGCGTCCCTCGGGGAGCTCCAGTTCGATCGAAGCCGGCCCGGTGCGGGTGAAGACGGGGGACCGCGGCGTCAGCGACAGCGGCCACCAGGCGCGCGGGAACGGCTGGCCCTGCAAGGCCCACATGACGGGGGTGTACAGGGCCACGCCGATGTCCCGGGCATCGAGCACCACCACCCGCTGAGAGGGCAGCCGCGCGAAGTCCACCTCGCGCCCCACCTTCCGCGCCATCTCCTCGGTGCTCGTGCCGAGCTGGCGGATCATCATCGCCATCGCGGGCCAGCTCAGGGGCGCGAGCACCAGGTGGAAGAGCGCGAGCACCCCGCCGGTGACGGCCACGCCCCGCCCGCTCCAGCCCCGCTGCTTGCGCGAGCGCCACGCATGCAGCAGCACCACGGACAGCAGCGCCGAGGCCCCCAGACCCGGCACGAGCAGCACCCGGCCCATGGGCATGGTGGAGGCCACGGGCAGCAGGGACAGCCCCGCACCGGCGGCGAGCCAGCGGCAGTGCCGGCGCTCCTCCTCGGAGAGGCCGGGCCAGGCCGAGCGCAGCAGCCGTCCGACCAGCGCGAGCCCCGCCAGCCCCACGCCCACCAGCACGGGCCGGCTGCCCGGACTCAACCCCCAGAGGTCCACGGGAGCGCCCAGCAGCCCGGCGATGAGCGCGGGCACCCGGCCGAGCGCGGCCGACAGGTAGCGTCCTGGCTCGCCCACCGGGTCCAGGTACATGGAGGAGCCCTGGGCGCCATACCCGAGCGCCTTGTAGACCCCGAGGTACGCGACCGCGAGCACCGCCGTGGGGGCGACGGCCCGGAGCCGCTCCGCCACCGTCCCCCGGGCGCCGAGCAGCTCATACGCCAGCAGGTAGGCGAAGACGCCCAGGGCCGTCTCTCCCGCCGTCAGGCTCGCGGCGAGCGCGAGCAGGGACAGGGGCAGGGCCCGGGGCCGGCGGGCCTCGCGCCACTCCAGGTGCAGCCACAAGCCGAGCAGGGCCAGGGTGGTGGCCACCACGGCGTTGCGGTTGGCGATCCACCCCACGGGCATCAGGTGCGCGTCGTCCACGGCGAAGAGGAACAGCGCGAGCGCCCCGAGCGCCCCGGGCAGGTAGCGCCGCAGCAGGAGGCCGAAGACGGCCACCAGCCCGAGGTACCAGACCACCGAGTGCAGGTGGTAGCCCAGCGCCTCGCGGCCGAAGAGGCGGTGGTCCAGCGCCCCGAGCGCGCTCGCCAGGGGGCGCCAGAAGGCGATCTTCAGCTCGGGCAGCGTCCACCAGGGATAGGGGCCCTCCTGCACGATGCGCCGCATGCCCTCGGGGTCTCCTCCCGCGAAGCGGAAGAGATCCAGGCGCGAGCCCAGGGGCCACCGGCCCTCGAGGATGAGCAGGTGGATGTGGTCGTCCAGGGCGAACCCCATCCCGAGCGTGGGCAGGGCCAGCACCAGGGCGGCGAGCAGGGAGAGCCAGAGGGCTCGCGGGAAGTCGGACCAGCGCTTCGGGGGGGCGTCGTTCATGGGTGGCGTCGAGGCCCCCTGACAGCGGTGTCCGTTCCCAGGTTCCACGAAACGAGAATCTGGGGAGAAGTCCCCGCGGTTGATTTCGCCCGGACAGTTGACGACGACCCCGACACGTTGTTCAAGCAGACGCGCCCCTGACAGGTCAGGATGGCGCGCCCCGGAATGGACTCCTCCGCCTCCATTACCCTCGACGACTCGCGTTGGCCCCTGCTGGTGGCCAGGTTCGTGGGAGTGCCCTCGCTCCAGCAGCAGGGGGAGTACTTCCGCCAGCTGAGCACCTACCTGCGGCGCAAGGAGAAGCTCGTCGGCATCCTCGACACCCGCGAGGTGCGGATGATGACGGCCGAGCATCGCCACAACCTGGCCGGGTTCGTCCGGGAGCACGACGCGCTGATACGCGCCCAGGTGCTGGGCTGCGCCGCCGTCATCACCTCGCCCGTGATGCAGCTGGCGACGAGCATCGTCCTCCACCTCATCCCCATGCCCTTCCCGTACTTCACCACCTCCTCCATGTCCGAGGCGGTGGGGTGGACCACGAAGCGCCTGGTGGGCTCGGGGTACGGCCCGCCCCCGGACAGGTGCCTCGGCGAGGAACGCCGGCAGGTCTCCTAGCCCGAGCGCGGAGCAGCCGAGCTCTCGGACGCCGCCTCCCGGATGCCTCGCGAGCGACACCTTCCGCCAGTACAGTGGCCCGCTGGATGGGACACCCGCACTCCTCAGGATTCCAGCATTACGCGGCGCTCGATGGCGTCCGGGGGCTCGCCGTGCTCGCCGTGGTCCTCCACCACGTGACGGCCAGGGTGCCCGGCGGCTTCCTGGGCGTGGACGTGTTCTTCGTGCTCAGCGGGTTCCTCATCACCACGCTGCTGCTCAAGGAGCACGCCCGGGACGGCGATGTGGATCTCCGCGCCTTCTACGTGCGCCGCGTGCTGCGGTTGATGCCGGCCTCCCTCTGCGCGCTCCTGCTCGGTGGGCTCGCGGTGGCCTCCATCGGCTCCGACGCCGGGGCCATGCCCTACTCCCGCTGCGTCGCGGCGGTCATGCTGTACGCCAGCAACTGGGTGACGGCGTTCGACCCCAATGCCATGGGCATCCTCGGCCACACCTGGTCGCTCTCCATCGAGGAACAGTTCTACCTGGTGTGGCCCCTCCTCTTCTGGAGGCTGCTGCGCTCGCGCGTCTCCTCCGGAGCCCTCCTTGGAGGACTGCTCGCCGTCGTGGGCGCGAGCACCGCCTTCCGGCTCTGGGCCCAGGCGGCGCAGTGGAGCACGTCCATCATCTATATGCACACCGCCGCGCGGCTGGATGGACTGAGCCTCGGCTGCGCCTGCGCGGTGCTCCTCGACAGGCGGCCGGACGGCGCGCTCGTCCGCGGGCTCTCCCATCCCCTCAGCGCCGTGCTGTCCGCGGGGCTGCTCGCGGTGGGGGCGCTCACGGTGCACCGCGACACGGGCCCGGGGTGGGTGCTCGCCATCTCACTCGCCAACCTCGCGGCGGCCTCGCTGGTGCTGTTCTCGGTCCGCGCCGACACCACCCACTCGCTCCTCGGCCGGCTCCTCTCCTGGCGCCCGCTCGTGGTGGTGGGACAGCGTTCCTATGGCCTGTATTTGTACCACCTCATCATCCTGCGCTGGATGTTGCCGCCTCCCGGTGTGCGGCCCCCGGTGTGGCAGCTGGGCGCCGCGCTCCTCGTCACCGTCCTGGTGACAGAGGGCCTGTTCCGCTGGGTCGAGCGCCCCATCCTCGGACTGCGCTCCGCCGCCCTGCGCCTCGTGCGTGCTGGAGCCCGGGTGGAACCCAAAGCGCGCCCCGAGTGAGTCGTGCCCTCCACGTCCCCCCACGTGGATCTCACATGTACCCACACTCAACGGGGACTCTCCACGCGAGGGGTTCACCAGCAGTCATCTCGGGACACATCCTGGGAGACAGGCCTTCGGGTTTTGCTGTTCCGCAGGCTGGAGGGCGGGCAGAGTAGCGACCTCGCTTCACGCAACGCCCCCTGCCCGCGCTCCCCGTTTCCGGCGAAGATGCAGCGCCCGTGATCGATACCGGTACCCTCGTCCTCGATGGCCGCTTCCGTGTGCTCCAACTGCTCGGAGCGGGCGGTATGGGCGAGGTGTATCTCGGCGAGCAGGTGTCGCTGGGGCGCAAGGTGGCCATCAAGGTCCTGCACGCGGACCTGATGCTGCACGCGAGCATGATCGAGCGCTTCAAGCGCGAGGCCCGTCTGCTGTCCGCGGTGGAGCACCCGGCGGTGGTGCGCGTCATCGACTATGGCGAGACGGGTGTCGGCGCGTGTCTCGTCATGGAGTACGTGGAGGGAGAGAACCTCTATGACGTGCTCCAGGCGGGGGCCATGGCGCCCTCGCGTGCGCTGCCGCTGCTCTACCAGCTGGCCGAGGGCCTCGCGGCCATCCACGACAAGGGCATCATCCACCGCGATCTGAAGCCGGAGAACGTGCTCCTCACCCGGGGGCTGCGCGGCGAGCAGGCGCGGCTGCTGGACTTCGGCATCGCCCGGCTGGTGGAGCCGGACACCGCGAGCAACCTCAGCCAGGTGGGGCTGGTGGTGGGCACGCCGGAGTACCTCTCGCCCGAGCAGGCCACGGGCGCGCCGGTGGACCCGCGCAGCGACCTGTACTCCTTTGGAGTGCTCGCCTACCGCATGCTCTCCGGCCAGCTGCCCTTCCCCGGGCCGGGGCCCACGCAGTACGTCGCCCAGCACGCCGCCTCGGCGCCCCTGCCCCTCATCGAGGCCGCGCCCACGCTCATCGGCCAACCCGCGCTCGTCGCGCTGGTGATGCAGCTGCTCAACAAGGACCCCGTCCAGCGGCTGCCCAACGCGAACGCGCTGGTGGACATGCTCGGCGCGGTGGCGGCCGTTGGGACCCAGGGCGGAACGGGCCTGGCGGTGGCGGCGGCCAGCGCCTCCTCCACCTCCCCGAGCATCTCCGACTTCCTCATCCCCGAGCTGCCCACCGAGGGTGGGAGCGGAACGGTCGCCTTCGCCGCGCCCGCCTCGGGGCCGGCCCCCTCCCCCGCCTCGGGCACGGCCGCCTTCGGTGTACCCGACGTGACGGTGCCCGCCCGCCCCTCGTCTTCCTCCCGCGCCTCGTCCTCCAGCGCGCGGACGCGCCCCTCCAAGGCCCCCGCGGCCCTGGCGGCCATCGAGGGAATCTCTCCCTCCCGCGCACGCACCCGCTCCTCTCCCGAAGCCCTCGAGGCCCTGCCCGTCATGAACCAGGTGCGCGGTGGGACGAACATCCCCGGCCCGAGGGCCACGGGCTCGCTGCCCACCATCGGCAGTGGGACGCTCTCGGGCACGCCGCGCAACCTGACGGTGATGCTCACCGACCTGCAGGGCTACACCGAGCGCACCTCCCGGCAGACGCACGAGCAGAACGCGCGCATGCTGGAGACGCATGACGGGCTGCTGCTGCCCCAGCTGCGCGAGTACGGCGGGAAGCTGGTGCAGAAGCGGGGTGACTCGCTGCTGGCCGTCTTCCCCTCGCCCACCCACGCGGTGCTGTGTGGCATGGCGATGCAGGACCGGCTGTGGCGGCACAACCAGCAGTGTGGCCCGGAGGAGCGGCTGCCGGTGCGCATCTGCCTCCACACGGGAGAGGTGCTCGTCACGCGCGACGCGGTGCTGGGCGAGCCGGTGGAGGTGGTGAAGGCGGTGGAGCAGGTGGCCGAGGCGGGCGAGGTCATCTTCACCGAGTCGGTGAACCTCGCGCGCGGCCGGGTGGAGGGAGACTCCGAGCCGTGCGGCAGCGTGCCGATGCCGGGCAACGGAGAGCCGCTGCGCCTCCACCGCTGCCGCCGCTCCCCGGAGGGCCTGCCCTTCGGAGGCCAGGACGAGGTGTCCATGCGCCCGCCGCTCACGGAACAGCTGGCCCCGGTGATGCGGCCGGTGCGGGCGATCTGGAACCGGCTGGAGCAGGCGGCTCGACCGGTGGTGGAGCGGGTGGTGGAACGGGTGATGGCGCTCGCGCGCGCCTACCCGGGCCAGACGCTGGGCGTGAGCCTGGGCGTGGTGGCGGTGCTGGGCGTCGGCTCGTACGAGGTGGTGCGCCGCGGGGACCCGGTGTACCAGGCGCGCGTGCTGGTGGAAGAGGGCAAGGCCGCGGAGGCGCTGAAGCGGCTGTCGGAAGTGCCGGCGGAGACGAAGAAGGACGGGGCGGTGCCACAGGTGCGCGCGTGGGCGATGCACGCGCTGAAACGGCACGAGGACGAGCACGCGGCGCTGGTGGGGCTGGACGCGGAGGCGCGCGAGTCCATCGAGGACCCGGTGCTGGACGGGCTGGCCGAGGACTTCGGCGAGGACGAGGGGGACAAGGGGCTGCGCAAGCTGCTGTCCACGTTCCCCAAGGAGCGGGTGAGGGAGCACTTCGAGGAGCTGGCGGAGGAGGAGCACTCGCCGAGGCAGTGGGGCGCGCTGCGCTACCTGGAGGCGGTGCAGACCACGGCCGGGCTCGACCTGGTGAAGCTGTACTCGGGGGCGCTCGAGTCGAAGAACTGCGCCGTGCGGGCGCGCGCGGCGCGGCGGCTGGCGGGCCTGGGCAATCCGGAGGCCCTGCCAGCGCTGGAGCAGCTGAGCAAGCTGCCCCGGGAGAAGTCGGGCCCGAGGAACTGCGGCCAGGACGAGGCGGAAGACGCCATCAAGACGCTGACGAAGAAGTGAGCGTCCCCGCCCCCGCCGGGCTCATTCAGTCATCCCACTTCGCATGGCCCTTCTTCTTGCCGCGGCCATGCCCATGCCCCCGCCCATCATCGTCGTCATCCCAGTCGTCGCCCTTGGACTTCACCTTCTCGTCCACCTTGAGGAGCGCGCGGGAGTAGGCGTCGTAGTCGAGGTGCAGGTGGCCCCTGGCGCCGGGCGCGAAGGCCTGGAACTTCACCTTCCACACGTCGTGGCCCTTCAGGTGGGCCTCCTTCAGCTCGCACCGGTAGCCGCGCGAGCGGCACTGCCCCAGGCCGAGCGACACGGCCTCGTCATAGGACATGGCGCGCGGCGGAGGCGGCGGCGCGGGACTCGGCGCGGGCCGTGGGTAGTGACCCCGGCCGGTATGCAGGACACAACCGGGTGCGAGACTGAGCAATCCAAGTAGCAGGACGATTCGCATGCGCCTCCTGACGAAGGAGCGGCGCCCAACTTCAAACCCACATGCGCGCTGGGACTCCTACAACGGTCCGGGAGAGGCGAAACCGGCGAAGAGTTCCCCGGCCAGCCAGGCGCGCTGGCCGCGAGAGGCGGCCCGCAGGTAGTCGTTGAGAACGGGCCCGTCCTGGCCGACGCGGTGGGTGCGCGGGAAGAAGAGGTTCATCCGCGAGCGGGCGATGCCCTTGCTGCCCCGGTGGATGAAGGTGACGGTGCCGTCGGGCTCGAGGGTCTCGACGACGCCGATGTGGGTCATCCCGTCGTTGCGCAGGCCGTCGCGGTTGCGGTCGTACGTCTCGCGGAAGAAGACGAGGTCTCCCGGCCGCGCGCGCTGGCGGAGGGCCCCCTGGCCCTGGGCGCGGCGGAAGATGGCGGAGACGGCGTTCTCCCCGCCGAGGAAACCATGGCTGACCAGGTCGATGCCGGCCCGCTGGTAGGCGAGCCGCACGAAGCCGGAGCAGTCATCCGGGACGCCACGGGCCACGCTCCCCAGGCGCTTCACGCCCACGAGCTGCACCGCGCGCTCGACGATGAGGGCCGCGGCGCCCGAGGGTGTTCCCGGAGCGCCCGGGTGCCAGGCCCGGAGACTGGCGGCCGAGGACACGAGCCGCGCGGCGTCCACGGTGGTGATGAGCGCATGCGCCACCCCCTCGAGGACGGCGGACTCGACGCCACCCGCGGCCACCCGGGGAGCCTCGGCGGCCACGGGGAGCGGCTCGGCCGTGAGCGCGGGACGGCGCGCGGGCGCGGTGCCGGCACAGGCGACGAGGAGACACACCGGAACGAGGGCGAGACAACGCATGCGGAGTTCCCGTGAGGCGAAAGGGGGGCGGACATTATCCACCTCCACCGCCGCCTGCACGTTCTACGACCGGGCGAAGGCCTCGGGCCTGCCTCCAGGGCATTCAGGCGGGCGAGCCCGCCGCGCGCAACCGGAAGGTGAAGGCACTGCCCTTCCCCTCCTGACTCTCCACCAACAGGTCTCCTCCGCACTCCTGGATGATGGTGCGCACCACGGGCAGACCCAGGCCCGTGCCGCGGCCCGGAGACTTGGTGGTGAACCACGGCTCGAAGATGTTGGAGAGCTTGTCCTCGGGGATGCCCACGCCGGTGTCCTCCACGCGGCAGCAGACGAGGCCCGCCGTCATGTCCTCGTGCAGGCGCACGCACACCTCCGCGGTCCGGTCGCGCACCGGCTCCACCGCATCGGCGGCGTTGCTCACCAGGTTGAGCAGCACCTGCTCCACCCGCGTCCGGCTCACCTCGAGCCAGAGGGGGGACTCGGGCGCCGAGAGCGACACCTTCACGTGCTTGATGCGGCCCGCCGTGCGCAACATGGCCAGCGTCCCCGCCACCAGCTCGCGCAGATCCACCCGCTCCACGCGCGTCTTGCCGGGCCGGCCCAGGTCCATCAGGTGCCGCCCGTGCGTGGCCACGTGCTCACAGGCCCAGCCCAGCTCCTTCAGCTCCTCCGGATCCGGCGGGATGCCCTGCTCGGCGCACTCGGTGAAGTAGCTCCTCAGGCTGTTGAGGACGGTGGAGATGTTGCGCAGCTCGTGCCCCACGCCGGCCGCCAGCGTGCCCAACGTCGCCAGCCGCTCCACCTGCAGCAGCTGCCCGCGCGTCCGCTCCAGCTCCGCCTCCAGCATCTCGTGGTAGCGCACGCGCTCTTCCACGTCCGTGGCGATGCCGATGGCGCCGGTGAGCGTGCCGGTCTCATCGTACACCGGCGTGTAGTGTGTCTCGTAGTGCAGGCGGCCGAACAGCGTGTATTCGGCGAAGGACTCACCGGCCAGCGCCCGCCGGGCCTGCCGCACGATGTCCGGGTTGTTCCGGTAGTGGTCGAAGATGTTGAGCCCCACCAGGACCCCCGGCAGCAGCCCCAGCGCGGCCAGCCCCCCTCCGTCCGAGAAGGTGAAGGTTCCCCGCGCGTCCAGCGCCCAGATGATCATCCGCGCGCCGCGCACCGCCGTGCGCAGCCGCATCTCGCTGGTGGCCAGGGCGCGCTGCATGGACTCGCGCTCGAGCACCTGGGCCTTCAGCAGGCGATTGGACGCCGCGCCCGCCTCGAGCGCCATCTGGAGCTGCTCCTGCGCCTCGTGCCGGCTGCTGACGTCGACGAGGATGCCGAGCACTCCGCAGATGCCCCCCCGCTCGTCCCGGAGCGGCACCTTGCTCGTCTGCGTCCACCGGTGCCAGCCGGTGCTGTCGCGCACGGCCTCCTCGAACTCGGGCAGCGGCGCTCCGGTGCGCAGCACCTCCTGGTCGCACGACCGGTAGAAGTCCGCGTCCCCCGTGCGCCAGGGCAGATCGTGGTCGGTGAGGCCCACCACCCTGTCGGGGTGCTCCAGGCCGCTGAGCCTGGCGAACGCGGTGTTGCATCCGAGGTAGCGCAGATCCACCCCCTTCCAGAAGATGGGGTAGGGCAGCGCGTCGAGGATGCGCCGGAACAGCTCGGCATCCGCGTTCTGGAATACCGGCATCTGCACGACGGCTTCACGCGACCGCATGGCTCGCCTCCCTCTCCGCGCGGCTCTGCGTTTCGAAAGAATACAGACCTATCGAAAGACGTCAGGAGGGAGCACCCCGGGATGTTGGCCGCCAGACGCCCAGGCATCGCGCTGATTACGACTACTGGACGGTTGCGACTCGCCCCCACCCGCGTGACGCCGGGCCGCCCGCCTCACCCCTCCCAGGTGGACATCATCGCGCGCACCCGCTCGTAGCGCTCGAGCAGCTCCGCGCGCTTGGCGGTGAAGAGCACCATGAAGCCCACCACGCCCACGCCGAGCAGGGAGAGGAAGGCGGCGCCCATGCGGTGGTCCCGGATGCCGAAGCGCGCCAGGTTGGCGATGACGCACGTCACCAGGAAGGCGCTGCCCAGGTACACGTAGGAGCGGATGCGCAGCGCCATGCCGGCCGCCACGCCCACCACGCACAGGAAGACGCACAGCAGCATGGCTCCGCCGTCCTGGAACATGAGTGGCTTCCACGCTCCGGCCACGTAGACGACGGTGATGGCCAGGGCGCGCAGCTTCGCCCGCGTGTCCGGGGAGAGCGCGTCCTGGAAGACGCGCAGCAGCACCAGCAGCGAGAGGCCCGCGGGGATGACGTAGTACTGCGGCTCCCCCGCCCCCGTGCCCACCCAGACGAGGAGGAGCGCCGCGTTGAAGGAGCACACCGACACCAGCGAGGACACGCCCCGCTGCGAGGGGTGCGCGGCCAGCGCGGCGAAGTGGGCGGCGTAGCCCACCAGCAGGGCCGCCACGTACAGCGGTTGGTGCCACGGCGCGGTGAGCAGGCCCGCCATGGGGAAGAGGAAGGCGCCCCACAGCGCGGGCCGGCGGAAGGCGGGCAACCCCGCGCCCTCGCGCTGCACGAAGACGTAGAGGCCGGAGAAGAGCGCACCGCCCACCAGCGCCGCGAGGCTGTCCGCCGCGCCCAGCCCGGAGACCAGCGCGTGCAGGCGCACCGCCAGGTAGCCGAGCACCAGCGTCCCCTGCGCGAGGAAGGCGGAGGTCTCGTCCTGCTCGCGCACGCCCCGGCGCACCAGCGCGAAGAAGAGCACCGCCAGACACACGCAGTCGATGAGCGCCTCGCGCATCACCCCGGCCTCCCCGGGCACCAGCACCAGCCCGCCGAGCACCTCCAGCAGGGCCACCACCGCGAAGGCATGGCCCACGCCCCGGCGCACGCGCTCGCCCGCGACGGACAGGGCCAGCGTGGCCAGCAGCGCCGACAGGGCTCCGAAGAGCGGGAGGATGAACTCCGCGCCCCTGCCGGTGGAGTAGATGGCCCCCACGTGCGCGAGCAGCGCGTGCAGCGCCACCAGCGTGGCCACCCACCCCACCACCTCGCGCTCGCGGCGCCGGTACACCACCGCCCAGGCCGACCCGAGGCCGAACAGGAAGCAGGCCCCCGTGCCCGGGTGCTTCAAGTCACGCAACGTGGCGAGCGACAGCAACGACAGCGCCCAGCCCGCGTGGTGCAGCGCCGCGCCCACGGTGAAGTCGCGCTCGTCCAGCCAGGTGCCCAGCATGCACAGCAGGAGCCCCGTGCCGCTCAGCACGGCGGGCGTCCAGAGCGGAGGCACCAGCGCGACGAGCATCGTCCCCAGCAGCGCGGTGGCCACGTTGGCCATCCACCGCTCGCGCGCCACCATCAGCACGCCCGAGGCGAGGCCCGTGAGGAGCGCCACCGGGAGGGGCAGCGCGCCCGGGCCCCACTCCACCAGGTGCATTCCCAGGGGCACGGCGGTGGCGATGGCCCCCGCCACCCACAGCGGCTCGCTCCACGTCTCGGAGAGTCCCGGTGACAGGCGCGCGGCCAGCCGCATCAGGGCACGCTGGATGCCCCCGTGCTGGCACAGGGCCGCCAGGAGCGCCGCGCCGAAGCCCACCGCGGCGAAGGTGAGCGCCGACTCCGGACTCCAGTCGAGGAAGCCGTGCTGCTCCGTCCTGCCCAGCGAGGCACTGGCGAGCGCGAGCACCGAGGCGGTGAGCATCCAGCCCTGGGACAGGAGGAAGGCACCCACCAGCAGCACGCCGGCCAGCAGGGAGATGGCGCCGGGCGTGGGCGCGTGCAGGGCGATGGACACGACACAGAGCGCGAGCGAGCCCCCCACCGTGAGGGGCCGCAGCAGGAGGTCCGGCGGCGTGCGGAGGAAGGCCCACAGCGCACCGGGGACGTGGTGCGTGAGGAAGCCGAGCGCCAGCAGCAGCACGATGGCCACCGGATGAAGGGGGAAGCAGAGGAGCAGCAGGCCCACCCCGAGCCCCACGCGCACCGAGGGCCTCGGCCCGGGCAGGAGCACGAGGGACGCCACCAGGAGACCGAGCGTCCAGGGATCGGCCTGGGTCTCGGGGACCAGCACCACGCCCACCAACGTCAGCGCGCCCTGCATCCACGCGGACAGCTGGCGGGCCAGCGCGTCGTCGGGCTTTCCGAGCAGGAGGAGGCGAGCGGCGGACAGGTGCTCCGCGGCGCGCACCACGCCGAGCGAGAGGAGCGGCAGCGCGGGCGCCCAGGGCATGGGCACCCGGGAGACGAGGACGACGCAGAACGCGAGCAGTGGCGCGAAGGCCGCGAAGAGGGGCTGGTGGTTGGCCCGCGTCCACAGCAGCGGCAGCAGCATCGCGCCAGCGAGGACCGGGTAGACCTCCGCCTCATGGGGGTGAGCGCAGGCGACGCCCAGGAACAGCAGGGCGCAGAGGCTGGCGGCGAGCGCGAAGCGGCGCTCCCCGGCGAGCCACCGGAACGTCGTCCGGAAGGACTCGAACAGGGCGAGGACACTCAGCAGCGTGGCCACCGCCAGCTGGGCCAGGGCGCCGCGCGGGAGGATGTCCACACTGGCGTAGACAGCGGCGGTGACGACGCTGACGGAGGGGTGCAGCGCGCGAGCGGTGAAGAGGGCCGCGAGCGCCACACCGAGCATCAGCGGGTACGGCTGCGCCCCGTGGGACTGGGCGACGGCCAGCAGGGGGAAGAGGAGGGCCACGAGACCGGCGGTGAAGGTGCTCGCGCTCCGTCCCCAGCGCGCGGCGGCTCCCGAGGTTCCGAGGGACCAGAAGATGAAGCAGGTGACGGACAGCGCGGGCGTCATCCACGGCCAGGCGGAGAAGACGCCCATGCGAGGCAGGAGCGCGATGCCGGCGAGGATGACGGCGAGCGGGCGCACGCCCGGGAAGGTGCGCGAGGTGATGGCCACCGCCGCCGCGGCCAGGAGCACGATGACGCCGAACCAGGGCACCTGGATGGAGAGGCCCCAGACGAAGGCCAGGAGGGCGTACAGGATGCCGGGCCAGCCGAACAGCCGGGTACGGCCGCCGAGCTCGCCCAGGGCGGCGAGCCCCAGCGCCGCGAGGACGAGCGCCAGGGGAACCAGCGACGGATCCACGAGGCTGGCGAACTTGGGCACGACGGCGGCGGCCACGAGGGCCGCGAGGGCGAGCAGGAAGGGATTGGCGAGGTTCCACGCCACGACGAGCGCGGCGGTACCGCAGAGCGCCATGCCCACCAGGCTAGACACATGAGAGCCCGCCCCGAGCCCGTAGACGAAACCGACGAAGGAGAGCCACCCCACCGCGGCACTGAAGGTAATGCGCGTGGGGCGGGTACAGACGAGCGACAGCGCGGCGAAAGCCAGCGCCACGCCACCGCACACCAGCGAGGAGCCGGAGGGTCCCAGGAGGACGGCGGAGGAGATCGAGAGGAAGAAGGAGAGCAGCGCACCGACGATGGACAGGTAGAGGCGCTCGAAGAGCAGCCCGCTGCCCACGCACAGGGGGATGAGCGCGAGCGCGGACCAGAAGGCCGGACGCTGGTCGAGGCCCATGTGCCCGAGGAGGACGAAGACGAGACTGGCGATGGCGGTGGAGCGGAGGAGGACCTCGGAGACCGCCATGTCCCGAGCCGAGGAGGAGCGCTCCGCGCGGGAGCGCAACCACCCGGCGAGGACGACGCCCGCGAGGACGAAGGGCACGGCCGAGAGCGCCCCGAAGTGGAACGGGAGCTTCCCGGCCACGGGATAACCCAGCGAGGCCTTGAGCGAGTTGATCAGGGCCCGCACGGCCCCGGGGACGAGCTGCCCGGAGGAGGCATAGGAGAGGTACGCGCCGGCATAGGCGAGGTACAGCCAGCGCACCCGGGGAAGCGCGCCCCGGGAGAGCCCGAACACGGTCCAGGTGAAGACGGCGGCGGTGAAGAAGAAGGCCGGGGGCGAGCCCGTGGCCGCGAGCACGAGGCAGGCCACCTGGAGCGAAGCGACGCCCACGGAGAGGGAGTCAGCGGCCTCGTCGGGCTCGAGCCGGCGGAAGCCGAGACAGGCGGCGAGCAGGAAGGCGAGGAACGGGGCGTAACCGCCGAAGGAGGGAGCCATCCCGCCGGCGGAGAGCGCGAGGTGCAACCGGACGAAGTACAGCAGAGCCAGGTAGAGGGGAGCGCCCAGGACGAAGGAGAGGGCCTTGGTGCTCCGGGGCTCGGGGACGCGCCCGCGCGAGAGGACGAAGAAGAGGGCGCAGGGGAGCGCATCGAGCCAGAGGGAGAGAGGGCCGAGGCGTGCGAAGAGGGACGCCAGCCCCATCATCAAGGTGGTGCCGAGGAGCGCGAGCTGGACGGAGGGCCGGGAGGGAGCGTCGAAGGATTCAGCGGGCTTGCGGACGAGCCAGGCGGCGGCGACGGACCAGGCGAGGAGCAGGGGCAGCAGGAGGGCGAGCGGAACACCGTCGAGACTGAGACTGTCGACGGGACCGAGCGCGACGCCGGCGAGAGGAGCGACGGCGGCGCCGATGAGACCGAGGATGCGGCCGGCGCTGGCGAGGGCCTCGCGGCGGGCGAGGAGGGAGCCGCAGATGGAGAAGGCGGCGGAGTAACCCGCGGTCATGCCGAAGACGACGAGGGAGCGGGAGAAGGAGGTAAGCCCGGCCCAACTATCGAAGGCGAGGTAGAGCGAACCAGCGACGATGAGGAAGGCGCCGATGAACCAACCAATGCTCTCGTAGAGGAAGGGGCGCCAGACGGTGTCCCAGGTCGAGACCTGCTCGACGATGCGAGCGGAAACAGAGCGAACGGGAGGAGGATCGAAGAGGGGCTCTGTGACAACGGGAGGAAGGACCATCGCCCCCACCCCCTCTCCCTCCGGGAGAGGGCTGGGGTGAGGGTATCGCGGATCCCGAGTCGAACCCGTGTCCGCCCCCTCTCCCTCTGGGAGAGGGCTGGGGTGAGGGTCTACCGGAGCGACCTCTGGATCAACCTCTGGCTCAACCTCCGGAGCCGAGCCCTGCCCGGCCATGCGGTCGGAGACCTCCGCGACCGTGTCGGAAAACGCCGGGCTCTCTCCCTGGACCTCGAGGCTCACCGGAGCAGGAGCGGGCCCGCCCTCCACTGGAGCCACGGAAGGAACCTCCGCGTCCCTGGGGGGGGCGGAGGGACTCTCGGCGAGAACGGAGAGCAGGATGCGGACCTGGCGCTCGTACCGCTGGGAGAGATAACCGCGAGTCCCCTTGGGGACATACGAGGGGTCCCAGTGCGAGAGCTCAGCGAGGAGGAACTGAACGTGGGCGAGCTCTTGCTCCAGAACCTCGCGAGGGCGCGGGGACATGGGGTTGCCGCAGGCGGCACACGCCAGACCCCCGAGCCGTTCCTGCCGGCAGGACGAGCAATACATGTTGAGAGAAGCCCCCTACAACGACCGTGCCGGACGCGAGGCCCAGGGAAATGAGGAACTTGGGGCCTTGGGGGTGCTACCCACCTGATGCAGTACGCCCGCGCCCATGTGCAGCGTACTGCACAAAGGGACGCGGGCGCACGCGAGCCACGGTGAGAACCTCGGGCGTCAGATGACGGCGTCGGTGGCGCGGCGGATGCGGCCCCAGTCGAAGTTGTCGGCGGGGTCGACCTTGCGGCCGGGAGCCACGTCCCTGTGGCCGAGGATGTTCTTCATGGGGACGTCGTACGTCTTGGCCAGGTAGGGGACGAGCTTCTCGAGGGCGCGGTACTGGGCCTCGGTGAAGGGAGTCTTACCGCTGCCGTCGTTGGTGATCTCGATGCCGATGGAGCGCGCGTTGACGCTGGGGCTCTTGTCGCCGTGGAGCGAGGACACGCCCGCGTGCCAGGCGGCCATCTTGTCATCGACGAGGTGGTAGATGGTGCCGTCCTTGCCGATGAGGTAGTGCGCGCTCACCGACTTGTCGCCATTGGGCTTGGTGAGGGCCCTGAGGTCGCCGTCGACGTTGTTGGAGGCGGTGTGGTGCAGGACGATGGCGTCGATGTCGGCGCCGCCGCGCGAGCCGTAGTTGGCGGAGGGGACCCACTTCATGTCCGGCTTGGTGACCTTGCCGGGGCCGCCGGGGGTGGGGGTGGGGTTGGTGGAGGGAGGCTTCTGACCGGCGAGCGCCTTCTCGAGGGCGGCCTTGGTCTTCGGGCCGTACTCACCGTCCACGCCGAGCTTCCACGCGGACTGGAACTTCTTCACGGACGCCTCGGTCTTGGGGCCGTAGACGCCCGGGCCGGAGTTCATATCGGCCTGGGACATGTAGCCCAGCTTCACCAGGGCCGACTGGAGCTGCTTCACCCCGGCGCCGTTGTCGCCGCGCTCGAGGCCCGCCGCGGGGGCGGTGACGGAGGGTGAGGAGGGCGGCTTGGAGGGCGTGGCGGGGGTGAGGTCCTTGAGCATCGCGGCGCGCGTCTTCGGGCCGTAGACGCCGTCGGCGGTCAGCTTGTGCGCGGACTGGAACTTCTTGAGCGAGGCCTCCGTCTGGGGGCCGAAGGTGCCGGGGCCGGAGTTCATCTGGGCCTGGGTCATGTAGCCCAGCTTCACCAGGGCCGACTGGAGCTGCTTCACCGGCGTCCCCGAGTCGCCCTTGGAGAGGGTCCCCGACGGGAGGGTGGGGGCGGACGAAGCGGCGGCGGTGGTGAGGGCGACCTGGGGGCGGGTCGAGGAGGAAACGGTGCTCACGGTCAGCTCCGGGGAAAAACTTGAGACGACAACGGAATTATCGCCGGAGCCGAGAAGATGTTGCTACCCCCCCACCCGAAGGGCCCGGGGGGCAGCGATGCGCGAGCCACTACCCGCGCAGGAACGCGGTGCCATGACTGCCGGGCTTCTCGGCCTCGCGCAGCACGGCGTCGTTGGGCGAGATGCCCACGATGTGGATGGCCTCGATGCCCTCCTCGAGCATCTCCAGACTCTCCTCCACCTTGGGGATCATGCCGCCCTGGATGACACCGGAGGCAATCTTGGCGCGGGCCTCGGCGGGGGTGAGGGTGGGCAGGCGGGTGGAGGGGTCGTCCTTGTTGGCGAGCACGCCGGGCACGTTGGACACGAGGAACAGCTTGGCGGCGCCGAGCTTCGCGGCGACGCGGGTGGCCACGGTGTCCGCGTTGATGTTGAAGACGTTGCCCTGGGCGTCGCCGGAGAGCGAGCCGAGCACGGGGACGAAGCCCGCGTCGGCGATGCGCTGGAAGAGCGAGGTCTCCACGCCGGTGACGTCGCCCACCAGGCCGAGGTCCACGGGGTCCGGCCCGGCGCCGCTCATGACCTTGGGGGGCCGGCGCTTCGCGTCGACGAGCCCGGCGGACATGCCGGTGGTGCACAGGGCGGGGACGTTGGCGATGCGGAAGGCGGCGGCCACGTCCACGGACACCTGGCCCGCGAGCGTCATCTTCATCACCTCGAGGGTGGCCTCGTCGGTGTAGCGGCGGCCGGCGACCATCTTCGGCTGAAGCCCGAGCTTCTTCTGCAGCTCGGTGGCCTGGGGCCCGCCGCCGTGGATGACGGCCACGCGGATGCCCGCGTCGAGGAAGGCGCGCACGGCGGCGCCCACGCTCGCGGCGAGCTTCGGCTTGTCCATGGCCAGCTCGCCGCCGATCTTCACGACGAACCAGCGCCCCTTGAAGTCGGTGAGCGCGCTCACGGCCACAGCCCCGGCTCGGCGAGGGTGAGGCGCTCGTCCCAGCCCATCATCAGGTTGAAGCTCTGGATGGACTGACCGGCGCCGCCCTTCACCAGGTTGTCGAGCGCGGAGAAGCACACCACGCGGCGGGTGTTGCCGGTGACGGGGCCGAGCGTGAAGCCCACCTCCACGTAGTTGCTGCCGGACACGCCCACCACCTCGGGCTGACGGCCGCCGCCGACGATGCGGATGAAGGGCTCGTTGCCGAAGGCCGACTTCCACGCGGCGGTGAGCTGCTCCTGCGTGACGGAGGCGGGCACCTCGGCGAACGAGGTGGAGAAGATGCCGCGCGGCAGCGGCGCGGACACGGGCACGAACTCCAGCGACATGTCCTCCTTGCCACCGGCGATGCGCAGCGTCTGGAGAATCTCGGGGATGTGCTGGTGCTCGAGCGGCTTGTAGGTGCGCAGGTTGGCCGCGCGCAGCGGGTGGTGCGTGGTGATTTGCGGGTTGGCGCCGCTGCCCGAGGAGCCTGTGGCGGCCACGGTGTGGATGGGGCCGGTGAGCAGCCCGGCCTTCGCGAGCGGCATCAGGCCGAGCGCGATGGTGGTGGCGAAGCAGCCGGGGCTGGCGATGTAGCGCGCCTTGCGGATGGCCTCGCGGTTGAGCTCGGGCATGCCGTAGGTGAAGGCGCCGTCGGTGAGCATCTGCGGGGCCGGGTGGTCCACGCCGTAGTACTTCGCGTAGGAGGCCGCGTCGCGCAGGCGGAAGTCGCCGGACAGGTCCACGATGCGCACGCCCGAGTTGATGATGTCGAGCACCACCTTGGCGGTGGTCTTGTGGGGCATGGCCAGGAAGGCCACGTCCGCGCCGGCCACGGCCTGGGCGGGAGGCAGCTCCTGGAAGGTGAGGTCCGTGAGCCCGGCGAGGTTGAAGTGGACGTCGCCCACCTTCTTGCCGATGTTGTCCACCGCCGTGACGCGGATGACCTCCACGTGGGGGTGGAAGAGGAGGCGGCGGAGGATCTCGGCCCCGCCATAGCCGGTACCGCCGATGAGGACTGCCTTGACCTTGTTGGCCATGTGCACTGTCTCCGTGAGGTACTTCCCGGGGCGTGTATAGAGGTGCCGCGCCCGGGAAATCCACCACACCGCGCCTCTGACGCGGCGGGCCAGGAGAACGTGTCTCCTCCCCTACAGGCGAAGGCAGCGGTGTCACTCCGGGTGTGAGCCCTCCGGGCCCCGGGACGGCATGACGGTGCTTGGCCTCGGAACGGAGGCGTGGAACGGTGCGCGCACCATGAGCACGGAACTGAAGCTGCGCCCGATTGAGTCGAGGGACGATGCGGCGGTGGCGGCCGTCATCCGCCAGGTGATGCCGGAGTTCGGAGCGAGCGGACCGGGCTTCGCCCTCCACGACCCGGAGGTGAACGGGATGAGCGAGGCCTACTCGCGCCCGGGACGCGCCTACTGGGTGGTGGAGGACGAGGCGGGCCGGGTGCTGGGCGGAGGAGGCATCGCGCCGCTGGATGGCGGCGAGCCCGGCATCTGCGAGCTGCGGAAGATGTACTTCCTGCCCGAGCTGCGCGGGCGCGGCGTGGGCGAGCGTCTGCTGCGCCAGTGTCTGGCCTTCGCGCGGGAGGCGGGTTACCGGACGTGCTACCTGGAGACGCTGGCGGGGATGACGCAGGCGCAGAAGCTGTACCTCCGCCTGGGCTTCCAGCCGCTGCCACGCCCCATGGGCGCCACGGGCCACTTCAGCTGCGACCGCTGGTACGCGATCGATCTGACCGCGTAGGTCGCGGACCTCGGGGGAGGGAAATTCCCAGGACTTGAGAATCTCTCGAGGAGCAGCCATATTGCGCGACCTCTCCGTCAAACCGGAATTACCTGGGACTCCCCCCTTCCCCGGGTACTGGAGGTCGTATGCACGAGCGGAAGAACGCGAACCTTTTCGCCGCACTGCTCCTGTCCACGGTGTGCGGCACATCCGCCTGGGCGCAAACCCTGAACAGCTTCACGGCGACGTACTCGGGCGGCAGCACCTCGTGCAACACGACGTACAACATCAAGGGCAAGGAGCCGGCGTCGCTGGGCACCTACCCGGTCTTCATCTACCTGGTGGGCACCTCGGAGACGTATGACAACGCCTCGGCGCTGAGTGCCGTGGACAAGATGGCGGGCCGCGGCTACGTCGCGGCGACCATCCAGTATCCCAGCTCCAGCTTTGGAACCTGCTCCACGCTGTCGACCCGCTCCAAGTGCATCTTCGATGCGGGCAGCGCGAGCAGTGCCGTCAAGGCGCTCTGCTCCCGTCCCACCGCGGACTGCGCCAAGGGAATCGTCGTGAGCGGCTTCAGCCAGGGCTCCATCCTGGCCATCCTCTCCAAGAACTACGACTCGCGCGTGCAGGCCGTCTATGGACTGGGAGCGGGCGTGCAGTACTCCACCTACGACCTGCGCGCCTGCGTCGCCCATGGCAAGCGGACCCTGACGAGTGACAGGCTTCGGGCCGTGAATGGCGAGGCGGATGGCTTCATGGGCTCGACCGAGAGCTCGGTGCGCGCCCAGCTCCAGGAACTGACGGGCCTGGCCTGCACGTCCACGTCGACCTCCTGCACCCGGAGCAACGACAGCGGCTGGTACATCGTGAAGCACGCGGAGGCTTCGGATGGCAACGCCGACCACTGCTACATGCGTCAGGGCGGATGCCTCGCCAGCCAGAACACCCTGGACCAGAAATGGCTCGCCGGAACCTATTCGTGGTCGATCGACTCCAACCTGCAGTGGCTGACGAACTTCACCCAGCGGTAGTGGAGTTGAAGAATTTCATTCACGCCACGGCTTGAACCGCTTGCGGTGTATATCTTTGCCATCACTGCACGCGGGCCCCCGCACAAAAACACTTTCACACCTTGCGCCGGTCGAGGTCCACCGTCACCTCTTGAACCCATGCATCCCGGTGCATCCTTCACCTTCGATGATTCCCAGTGGCCGCTGATGGTGGTGCGGCTCACCGGAGAGCTCTCCTCCCAGGACTTCGAGAGCTATCTGGCCAGGGCCAGCCACTATCTGCAGCGCCAGGAAAGACACGTCTGCATCTTCGACGTGAGCGCGCTCCGGCTCCTCTCGACCGAGCAGCGACAGCGGCAGGTGGAGTGGCTCAAGGCCCACGAGGTGCTGATCCGCCAGACGCTGCTGGGCATCGTGTACGTCGTCACCTCGCCCGTGGTGCGGCTGACGATGAGCGTCATCTTCCACTTCAAGCCGCCGTCGGCCCCCTACACCATCGTGCCCGACCTGGGCGCGGCGGGAGCCTGGGCGGCGGCCTGCCTCGAGAAGACGAGCCTCCGGCCCGTCGCCGAGCGCATCCGGCGCCAGTTCGATTCCGGGAGTGAAGGTGACGCCACGGCCCCGCTGGGCGCCGTGCTGCCCCACATCAGTCCCACGGCGCGTCCCTGGGATCGCAAGCGCGAAGGCTGAGCCGCTGGAGTCAGTTCTTTCAGGGGTGCTCTTGCAGGAAAGGATGGGGCACCTTCCGGGCGCGCTTCGGACGAACTGGTCTGACAGTCAGACCAGTTGCTCCCGAGCGCGACCGGGACCTCCCTCCTGAAAGGACTGACCCCTCCTGGCCTAGTCGTCCGTCGCGTCCTCGATCTTGTCGCCCGCCTTCTCGGCCTTGTCGCCCGCCGTCTCCGCGGCGTCCTCGGCCTTGTCGCCCGCCTTCTCCGCGGTGTCCTCAACCTTGTCGCCCGCCTTCTCCGCGGTGTCCTCGGCGCGCTCACGCGTATTGCGGTGGCAGCCCGTTCCAGCCAACAAGGTCCCCAGCGCCACGGCCCACAGTACCTTCCGCATCAGTGTTCTCTCCTCTCGTGTGGCCCCGGCCTACGGCCGCCGGAGCCGTGTCACGCGCGGGAAGGTAGGGACGCACTGCTTGTTGCAAAGGGGTTGCACGAAAAAGAATCGTCAGCGCTTTTGCCGGGCGTTGCTCGTCTTCGTCACGCGGCGGGCCACGGGCTTCTTCGCCCGCGGGGCGGCCTTCTTCGCCCGGGTCGCCGCCACTTTACGGCGAGAGAGCACCGCTCCCGCGTCCGTGGGCGAGGCGACGTCCGGCTCGGTCGAGTTGGAGATATCCAGGGTTCCCGCGACGACACCCGACGGCTGATTGGTGACCTTCGACATGTGCGACCTCCGTCCCGCTAAAATAGGGACGAGGCCGCGCACGTGAAGCGGCGCCTCGCGGTGTTCACTGGCGGATCCAGCGGCAGATCGCGGACGCCGCCAGGAAGCCGTAGCTGAAGCCCTTGCGGAAGAGCTTCGTGTAGACCCAGCCCACCCCGGGAACGGCGGCGATCATGTCGCCGAAGCTCCACATCTCCTCATGGGCGTGGACGAGGGGCCTGACGTCCCCTCCCGGAGTGCGCACGAGGGTGAAGTCGAAGACGAGGATGGTCCTGAGTGGATAGGTGTACAGCCAGCTGAACTGCTTCAGGTTCATCACCCCGTCGACGATGGCGCGGCCCTTCTCGTGGCCCTCCTCCAGCTGGACATTGAGCTGGTGGATGTCGAAGTCGAAGGAGAACATGCAGTGGAAGCCAGCCGCG